>CBDDBH010000034.1:0-597563 GCA_965225625.1 Gammaproteobacteria bacterium | reverse complement strand
AGTTTTGAAACGATGACGCTTTGTGTGGTCGTTTTCAATGCCAGCGACAACAGAACACGCTCAATGTTCGGCCACTCCGCGATGATCAGATTTTCCTTGATTTTGCGTACCGGCTTGAGCGGACAACCACGGTACTGATTGGGGTGTTTGAAACTATAGAGGCCTGACTCGATCTTGCGGCGAAAGTCCCGATACCGGGGTGCAAAGCGGTAGCCGAAAAGATGCAACAGGGCGAAGTTCACCTGGTTGGTGCCGTGCGTATCGGTGGAATGGATATCCGGCAGGATGTCGGTAGCGTTGTTGAACAAGACGTCGAAAACATAATGACTTTCGTGCTCGTTGGCGCCGATGATCCTCGCGTTCAGGGGCACATGGCTGGCCAGCAAGGTGTAAGCTACCACGCCTTTCTTAAGACCAAAATACTTGGCCGAGTGGCGTGCATTGATGGTCGGAATAGCCGCCTCGAACTTCTGTCCGTCGCTGCTAGAATGTACCGCTTCACCGATATCAAAATGGCGGAATATGGGGAGTCTTGCAGTCGCGTTGGCAATGCGCTCGTTCGCCTCGCACAGTGTCTCAAGACGGATAAAATTAGCGGCGGTGGTAGAGAGCTGCTGATAAGTGAGGTTGGAAATCTCTGCCATGCGGCCCAGGCCGATGTTGGTGGCGTATGCCATCAGACAGGCGACCGTGATGGGCTTTGCCGCCTTGCCGCGCTGGTAACGGCCGAGAACATGCTCAAAGGCTGCCATAAAGTCGGTTCGCCGATCCACGTACAGCAACAGATTATCGATGTCGGTGCGTTCGATCGTGTCGAAGAAAGGTTCATGACGCAGCGACTCCTGAGTGTGTCGGCTGTGGTCCCATATCGCTTTTCCCTGACGCCAGCGCACGAACGCATTGTCGCTGTTTCGAATGCTCTGGTTGACGTGATCAAGCCGCTCATCGAGTTCGGATCTCAGTGCCTCGAGCCGTTGTCGTATCGGTGTTTCAGCGTTCACCAGACCCAGCTGCGGCAGTAGCGTGTGGCGCTGCCCGTAGGTATGCTCATCAACGAGGTCATCCTCGAAACTGCGGTAGCGTGCGCTGTCCGGACAATAGAGATCGCCGGCTTCGAGGCGCTCTCGCAGCTGCCGGTACAACACGAACTCGTAGCGATCGCGGATGAGCGTGCCATCGGCGCCCACCAGATAGCGGGCTGATCGTTGCGGGATAAGCGTCGTTGGAAGATCCGACAGCGGCAACTGCAGGCCATCCCGAAACGCTTGCGACATTGTGTGGAAAGCCTTCAATAATATGCCGTTCGCCGGGGTTCCTTCGAGCACGATCGAACGCAGCAGCGGTCGAATGTTGCGCTTTGCTTTGGCCATCACACGATCAATGGCCTGCCACTCATAGGCAAGCTCATCGAGCCCGGCATCGTCGACAAGATGCTGGCACAAACGCGCCAGGCGATCGGATGGCAACATCCCGTTGGCACGCTGTCTCACCTCGGCAAATGGCGTCTCGTCGGGAATACTCGAGTCCAGAAAGAGCTTGAGTATTTTGGCGCCCTGCGTGAGGTCGTCGTTCGCTTCAACCCGATGCCGATAAACGGCTTCTTTGGCGGCGGCTGTGGCTTCGTCAGCGTAACGAGAGACCAACGCACAAAAAGCGCTCAACAAATTATCGTTCAACCGCTGATAGCGATCGTGGATAAAGCACAGCAGATAAAGATGCACCATCTCCGTGCTCATGCGCTTGAGCTTGTAGACGGTGTAGTAGTCGACCAATGAAGCGTAGTAACGCACGCTCTGGGTCGACAGACCGGCTGCATCGATTACGCGCCTGGCAACCGCAAACAAATCCCGAATCTGCTGCCCTCGCTGAATCTCGGCCAGAAGTTGTTTGTGACTGAAATCCCGCGGCTGGTGCTTAATCGATGTGATGGCGTGCAAGCCCTTATTGTCCTTGAGCAGGCGGGCCAGCAGTTGCGTATCGTCATCGCTTATCAACTCACTCAGAGCACCCGATATGCGGCGGGCGCTCAAAGGTGAGCGCCCGCCGAACGAGATCCTGCAGATACGTGTAACCGGGCAGAACAATCCGCGTCTGGCGCATGTGATCAACCAGATCGCGCAGGACGTAAACCGGTCGGCTTGAAATCCGAGCCGCGGCCACCGCTCGTTCTTCAAGCCGCAGCCGCTCGGTCTTCTCGCAAAGCCGGTAGCGGAACAGCTTGATAATGAGTGCCACATGGCGTTTGCGAGTGTGATCCGAAACGTTGATGTCAGCAACGATGGCGTTGTCCAGATAGCAGCGGCTGATGTACTCGATATCGTCGTGGACGCTCTGCACCTCAACTCGGAAAAACCGCTGCCGGGCACGAAAGTACCCGAGCTGCAGCAAGAAGTGGGCCTTCGTGCGTACCGTTCTGAGGCGTGCCAACGCGTGTCGTTCCGGCGCCGCTAAAGTGAAAAACAGGTCCCGGTCGTACTGCGAAAATCGCGGTACACCCCAGAGCAGTTCGTACTCCTCAGACGAGAGAATCTGTAGGCGATCACTTTGCGGTAGAAAAAGATCTCCATTATTATCAATGGGATCCGACATGACAGTTGCCTCAAAAAGCTACTATCATAGGTGATACTGTCGGTAATCGGCCGCCTTACACTAGTGCAGATTTTCGGCGGTTTGGGCCAAGAACCCCATTTTCCTATCCTTTGTTGATGGTGCCGGCGCCGGCCTTGATCGCGTCCTCGACGCAGCGGCACAGGAAATCGTGCTCGGAACGGGTGCCGTCCTCCGATAACGGCCGCGCGCGCAACGGTTTTCCGGCGTCGAGCGCACGAGGCCTGTCCGGTTGTTGGATGGATTCAACGGATAGGCAAGGTGTCGGCGGCTGCGTGGTGCTGCGCGCGGGGCTGGGCTATCATCGGTGTTACAAATCTGCGATCGTGGGACGATCACTCGAGGATACTGGCGCCCGAGCCCCAATCGTCCCGCCTCGGCCAGGTACGGGTCATACCGCTGACATCCGAGACCAGGAAATCGCTTCCCGAGGACGGCATCGTGTTGGCCGGCTTCCAATTCCGCGTCGGTTGCAAACCGGTGAGCGAGGAAGCGCGGCTGTTGGCCTGCAACGAGCTGGAGCTCGAGGATGACACCGGCGAAATGGTGTCGATCAATCATTTCCTCATCGATCTCGGCGGCAGTGGGGTCATTGTGCGAGACCGCGGCAGTCGCCGGGGAACCACGGTCAATCGGATCACGATCGGTGGCGGTACGCCGCGGGACGTGGCGCCGCTCGACACCGGCGACAACGAAGTCGTCGCCGGCAGACTCGCCGTACCGGTTCAACGTCGAGGTCGGACCGGCTTAGGGCGCCGACTCGACGCAAACAATTGAGGCCGAACATGACTGACGACAATCGCATCGATCGGGCCGCGCGCCGAATGTAGGAAGAACGCCGGGCCAGGCGAGACCTCACCCGCCTGCCCGAGGCCTTGCGCCCACGCAGCATCGACGAAGCCTACGCGATACAGGACCGGCTGCACGAACATCACCTTGCCGACGGCCACGGACCACTGGTCGGTTGGAAAATCGCGCTGACCTCGCCGCTGATGCAGCGGCTGGTCGGCATCGACCAGCCGTGCGCCGGCGCCATCCTGGCCAACCGAACCCACCACGAAACGGCCACGCTCGCCCACGCCGATTTCGCCAGCCTCGGCGTCGAATCCGAGATCGCGGTAGCCATGGCCCGCGACCTGACCGCCGAGGACGCGCCTTACGATCGCCAGTCGGTCGGCGACGCGGTCGCGACCTGCATGGCGGCGATCGAAATCGTCGACACCCGCAACGCCGAGGCCGACGTCGCCAAGGTCGACGCGGGCCTACTCATCGCCGACAATGCGATGAACGCCGGCTGCGTCCTGGGCTCGCCGGTAGCAGACTGGCGCGGTCTCGACCTCGCCACGCTCGCCGGACGCATGATCATCAACGGCGAGATCGTGGGCCAGGGCATCGGCGGCGACGCCCTGGGCCATCCGTTGCAGGCGCTGGCCTGGCTGGCCAACAACCTGGCCGGGCGCGGCCAAATGCTCAAGGCCGGCGACATCGTGCTGACCGGCAGCATCGTGGCCACCAAATGGCTGAATCCGGGCGACGAGATGGCCACGGTCATCGACGGACTCGGCCAAGCCGAGGTCCGCGTGAGCTAGATTGTTTCCGCTCAAGTGGAATCGGTTCCGGCCCACGGGGTCGCCCACACTAGCGTCATGGCGCCGACGTGAGCGCGATGGTGCCGAGTAACGCCCCGGACGACGGGTCCAGCAGGTACAGCCATTGCCGGCCGTTAACGGCCTCGATCCGCAGCACCAGGCGGCCGTCGCCCGCCACCACGTCGACCACCCGGGCGCCCGGCGGCAGGGCAAGGTCGGTATCGCCGAAGGACGAAGCCGCCCCCCGTGGCCGAGTCGCCGACCCGTTTGACGATGCCATAGGCGACCAGCGCCAGACCGGCGACGATCAGGACGGCCATGGCGATGACCAGGAATTTGAGCGCTCGCATCGCGCCGCTCCGCAGGGCGCCGCCCTGCACATGGGCAATACGCCTTTCCGGATCGACTTGTACCCCGCGCATCGTCGATAGATCGATAACCAGACCTTCATCGCAGACAGCCGGTCCATGCACACCGTGACTGCCGCCACGCACCGCCACACGCAGACCCCGGTCTCTGCCGAAATTCACACAACTGATCACATCGGCAGCGCCCGAGCAGCGCACGATTAGGCCAGGCCGTTTGTCTACCCAGCCATTCCAGACCGCGCGAGCAGAATCATAATCGGCATCACCCGGACGGATCACGCCACCGCGTAGACCTTCGACGAACCCTGTGACGATGTCTTCAGACAATGCCGATACCGCAATTATCAATTGTTCAGCCATACAAAAGTTCCATCGAA
Organism: Gammaproteobacteria bacterium; assembly: GCA_965225625.1. Classification (GTDB taxonomy): domain Bacteria; phylum Pseudomonadota; class Gammaproteobacteria; order JADZEE01; family JADZEE01; genus CBDDBH01. The sequence goes on along the minus strand of CBDDBH010000034.1, from coordinate 592,622 downwards.
CAAAAAAAGCGGCGCGCCCCGACAGGAACGCGCCGCTTTCTGGACCCTATATTACTGGCCGTAGTCCCAGCTTAACTGGATTCCGAACGTACGCGGCCGCACCGTAAATACATCCGGACCATCGGGCTGGGAGTCGATGTCCGTAACTGCGCGTTCATCGGTAATGTTCCTGCCGAACACCGTCAGTTCCCAATTCTCGTAGACGAAACTCGCGCTGATATCCATCAGGAAATAGTCGCCGATCGGTGAATTACCCCGAAAATCGTCGTTGAAAAGTGTCGTTGAGCTGTCCGTGTAGGAGAACGTCGTACGCAGAAACGTGTCCACGTTGGAGAGCAGCGCAAACGGAACGTTATATTCAACTACTACCCGAAAACGCCCATTCCGGAGCTTTCGGAATTTTGTCGCCCTCAAAACCCAGCGGCGGCACAGGATTCCCGGCGGCGATAAGGTCCGCCGCGCTCTGTCCGCCCGTCACGTCCTCGACAGTTTGATCTTTGCTCAACTCAGCGTTCATCCAGGTGGCGCCGAACGTCATAAACCATTGTTCGGTCGGACGGGCAAAGATCTCCAGTTCGACGCCGTCAATGCCGGCCTCCCCGGCGTTAGCGATAAACTCGGTGCCGCCGGTCGGATCTTCACCGGGCACGTGGATATCGGTCCAGTCCATGTGGAAATAGGCCACGTTGAAGGTCAGCCGACCGTCATACCACGTGGTCTTGGCGCCGCCTTCGTAGCTGATCACGGTATCGGGATCGAAGCCCGGCGGAATGAAGATGCCGGTAATCCCTGCACCGAGACCGGGCGGATTGACGCTGCCCGGACGAAAGCCGGTCGCGGCGCGAAAGTAAAACAACTGATCCTCATTGCGCGCCCAGGATCCCACCGCGTCGAAGGTTATCTCGTCTTGGCTAATCTTCTGGTCGTTCTGCAGGATGGCTTCGGTCTGGAACGACCCGCCGTATGCCGGCGGTATCGTAAAGGGCGTTGAACCCTGGAAGTTCTGGGTCCCGAACTCCCGGGTCCGCTGATCGGATTCATAATAGGCAACACCGCCGCCGATGGTGATCTGGTCGGTAATCTCCCAGTCGGCATGGCCGAAGATCCGGAAGAAATCCAGATCGATCTCGTTTTCACGGGAAAAAACCAGCACCGGGTCCTGGTTGGCCAGACACTCGGCGCGCGTCCGGCACGTCGCCACACCGGTGATTGGATCGGCAAGAATGACATTCACTTTGCTATAGGTGAACTCCTCCTGGTAATACCAGCCAGCGACGAAGTTCAGCGGTCCGTCCAGGTCGGAGGCGAAGCGGATCTCGGACGACAGTATGGAACGATCCTGCGGGAAGGAGATCCAGCACGGCGCTTCGCCGACTCCAAATGCCGGGGGAGCACCGAAGAAAAGATTGGCTTCGGGCCCGAGTCCGAACGTGAAACACGTACCCGTGGTGTCCGCTTCAGCGACGAGTTGGCGATCGAAATAGTGCGCGGCGCCCGTCACCGTACCGAAACCGACATCGACATCGATGGTCGCGCCGTACAGGCGGAGTTCGTCCTTCCAGGGCTCCAACGACGCCCCGGTGACTGTGAGGTCACCGGATCCGCCCTGCAAGGCCGGTTCGACAACGGGTATGCCGATCACCGGCGTGATCGGCAACAGCACGGATGCCGGCTCCGGAAAGAACCCGTCCCGCCCACCGATATCCGTGTCCTGAGCGAGGCCGAACGCGTCAACGGTTATGCGATCGTTCGGGGTCCAGCGAAAAGCAACCCGGCCGCCGGTCTTCTCGATTGAATTGACGTCTTTCTCGAAACCCGGCGAGGTCGCTGCGCCGACGCGGTGAAAGCCGAAGAACTGATCGATGTAACCGTCCTCATCCTCCTGCCAGCCCACGGCGCGCACGGCGAGTACGTCTTTGATGATGGGAATATTGACCATGCCGCTGGCGTGGTAGCCCTCACCGCCGTGCTCGATGGTCAGGCCCGAGACTGTTGCGTTGAAGTCCATCTCGCTCGCATCAGGTTTGTTGGTGATGATGCGCACCGTGCCGCTCATGGAACTGGCGCCGAATAACGTGCCTTGCGGGCCTTTGAGGATCTCGATGCGTTCGACGTCGTAGGCGCCGATATCCGGAGTGCGTCCACCGCCGTCCTGGAAGTTGGCACCGGTGATGACCGCTTCGTCGTAATATAAACCGACCGTTGATGAGCCGGGCGACGAAATGCCGCGAATGACGAGTTGACTGTCGCCGCGCCCTTGGGTGGCAAAGTTTAAAGAGGGCGACAAGCGTGCGAACTCTTCGACACTGCGGAAATCATAGTCGTCGATGGTGTCGCCGCCGATGGCCTGGATGCCGCCCGCGAGGTCCTGAACCGACACCGCGCCACGTTTGGTCGCCGTTACGATGACTTCCTCAATGACAGCTTGCGCCTGGACGGCGGCCACCGTTAGCAGACCTGCCAGCCCTGCGAAAATCGTGGGTAAACTTTTAAGCCGGTTGCTCGATCGATTTAATGACTGATACATAGACTGCCTCCCCAAGAATGGCGTCATAAAACTATCGGCGGAATTATAAACCAGGTTGCGGGTGGAGGAAACCGCACTTTGTTGCTAATTCACAACTAATTAGACATTTCTGCCGCGCTTGCACTCCATATGCATGGAAATCAGCTCTACTTCACTCAAGCTTAAATTATTTGTCCTTAAACAAAACCTAAGATCCAATTTCTAGAATTTGCACGAATGCCAGACGCGTTAAGATTGCAGTGTGTTGTGGACGATCCGACCGTCCACGATACTCAATTGCGGTTTTAATTGAGCTAAGCGATCAAGATCGCAAGTTAAAGGATCACCATCGAACGCGACGAGTTCAGCCGCCATCCCTTCCACAACCGTGCCGCGCTGATCTTCTTCCCAATTCATGTAATGGGGCGTCTGGCAGCAGATACGCAATACCTCCTCGCGATTCAGGCGGCTTTCACCGAGTTGCTGTTGCCCTACTTCATCCCAGCGCGCGAGTGCCACCCAGGCAGTGAACAACATCGGCGGCGGTACGTTATCCGTGCCCAGTGCCACGGGAATACCGGCGTCGAGAACCTCGCGTATAGGCACCGCATCCTGGCCAAGCTTAACGAGGTGCAGTTCAGCCGCCTGTGAATAGATGAACGACGGCGTAAGTGTGATGATCAGACCAAGCTCACGGATCCGGCGAAGTTGCTGTGACGTTACCCGGGTCAAATGGAAGCCAACACAGCGCAAATCACGAATGGACGCTACCTTGTCGATCTGTTCGAGCATATCTAAAGTACTATCGACACTGTGGGTAGGCGGATTCGTAGCGATCACAACGTGTAAACGCAGTTTGTGCTTTGCCGCTTCGATGCCGATCTCGACGAATTCTGAATTCGTTATTCCTTGCGCGAATTTTCCAGCCCATTGTTCGTAGGGATACTCCCGCGCAATCGGAGCAGCAACATTCGGGTTGCCATGATCCAGCGTGATACCGGAGATGCGAAAATTTCCACTCGAGGTGCCGCGGCCGCCGGCCGATGGTGCCCACTGGTGAAACAACTCGCGGAGTTGTTCGTGGTTCATCGCCGAGGATGGAACACTCAAGGGCGCAGACATGCGGACCGTCAGTTCGCCTTGTTCATCGATTTCGCGATACGCACGAAGCAACGCGGGGGTAAGCCCGTGCGTCTCATACCCCGAAGTAGTACCCAGAGCGCTGTAGATTTTCGACCCGCGGCGCACCGACTCCAACCGATCCGCGTAAGTGAAGCGCGGCAGTGAGCGGAACAATGTGTACTCGAGCAACGAGGTGCGATTGGTTTCCAGAAAAAGGCCCGTCGGATTGCCTTTGCGGTCACGTACGATCTGAATGTTGTAGGGATCGGGCGTGGCAGCGGTGATACCGGCACGCTTGAGTGCGGCGCTGTTGGCGACCGCCGGATAAGGCGGGCGACTCCACCAGCCCCAGACACTGCGGATGTAAACCGGGTTGTCTGGCGCGACATTGTCTAAATCGTGGCGATTGGGGAAGCGTCCCTCCTTGAGCATTTTTGCGTCATTCACATAGTCAAAAGGCGGCTTGCCCATGGGCATGAAGACAATCCACTCTCCGGGCTTGGCTTTTTTTGCCACCTGAGCGACTCGATCGATAATCGCAGAAACAGAATTCGCTCCGACCAGTGACTCACCGCCGAGGGTCTTCAACCCCTCCCGGTCCATATGCGGATGCGTGTCGAACAAACCGGGCAGCAGCGAATTGCCTTGCAAATTAATACGGCGGATCTGCGGCGGGGTGTTCGCCTCCAAAGCCGCAGTTTCGCCAACGGCAACAATCTTTGAGCCTCGGATCGCCACCGCTTCGCTGATGGTCGAACTGCGATCCAGAGTAATGACCTTGGCGTTATATAGAAGCAGGTCCGGCCGCATTGAGGCTAGGTTCCCGGAAGCAATCGTAGCCGAGGTGATCGGCGTTTTTTGTGCGCCATAACCCAACTGAGGCATCAGTGCAGTCGCGCCAAAGGCGGCCAACACACGTTGCAGAAACCGACGCCGCGCGCCCGTCCTGTTGGGTTGCTTGCTAAGTTTACCGAGGCGCTGGCGTAACCCTTCGATACTCATGAGTAACTCCTTGTACTGTACAGCGCTTTTGTCTGTCGTCGCCGAAAGTATACGCGGTTCAATTCCTGGGCTTTTTGCTACTACTGGGTAACCGTGCGATTACGGATGGTTTATTGCGTTACTATGTGTTGATTGGCGATCCTGCCCGACTTTTTATCGCAACCTTTGACAATGCGCTGCAAACAACTGCTCTTGTGCGTGTCCTTTGCGCTTGGATTTTCTTTGCTGCCAAACGTTGCCATGGCGACGAGGGTTATTGTGCAAACTCCGTTAGGTAATTTCGAAATTGAGCTGTTTGATAATGATGCGCCGATTACTGTTAATAACTTCCTGAAGTACGTGAGCGACGGCGACTACACTAATTCTTTTGTGCACCGCAGTGTGCCAATGTTCGTCATTCAAGGTGGTGGTTTTATTTTCATCGACGGCGAACCGACGGCTTCAGTACCGACCGATCCGCCAATTATCAACGAATTCAATCGCTCCAATACTCGCGGCACCATTGCGATGGCGAAGTTGGGCGGCGATCCGAACAGCGCGACCAGTCAGTGGTTCATTAATCTTGGCGATAACGCAGCAACGCTGGACACGGACAACGGCGGTTTTACCGTTTTCGGTCAGGTGCAAGGCAATGGGATGCAGATTGTTGACGCGATTGCAGCCCTTATGATTTGGGATACTGGCACCGCGCCCTTCAGAGAGCTCCCCTTGATCAATTATTCGGGAACCGGCCCGGTCCAGACAGAGCATTTCGTCTTTACCGCTATCGATACCGATGCCGACAACGATGGTGTCGGCGACGCAGCGGATAACTGCCCAAACGTTGCTAACGCTGGACAGGAGAATGGTGACGGCGATGCGCTGGGTGATCTATGCGATTCGGACGACGATAACGACGGCGTTGCAGACGTAGACGATATGTTTCCATTGGACCCCAACGAAACCGTCGACACCGATGGGGACGGAACCGGCAACAACGCTGATACCGATGACGACAACGATGGTCTTTCCGACGCCGACGAAGCTTTGCTGGGAGCCGATCCGCTAAATCCAGACTCAGACGGCGACGGCGTGAACGACGGTGATGAGGTGGCGGCGGGTCGTAACCCAACGGTAGACGAAGGCAAAATTATTATGCCGATCCTCAATATTTTGCTTGAGGATGAGTAAAGCAAAAAAGCAAGTTGATTAAAACCGGGAGACCGTATGAGCGAACTTAATACGCATGCTCAATCGATGACCAATGCTGAGCGTAAGCAAATCGCAATCGACTATCTGAAGAGTATCGACAGTGGCACGGAGTTTTCCCATTTGTTTGATGAAAAATCCGACTAAAGAATTGGCTGCTGAGATTTTCCAGCCGTGCGAGCATCGCTGTATAGAGCCGCTTGGTCCCGTCTTACCCCCAAAGCTCCGTTGAGGAAATTCGTGCGCCGGCAACCAGCGATTGCAATTTCGCCCACATGATGGACGGATGAACGCGCCGGACAAAAGGGCCCTGGGCAAAGCCACAGTCGGTGCAGGCAATAACATTTTCGCGGCCGACCAGACGCGCCAGACGAGTGATGCGCTCTGCGACCAGTTCGGGATGCTCGACAACGTTAGTCGAATGACTGATCACCCCCGGTAGCACCGCACGCCCCGGCGGGAGCTTTACGTCTTTGAATACCTGCCATTCATGTTCGTGTCGGGGATTAGCCATTTCCAGCGAGTAGCCACCAACTCTGACCTTCATTACCAGGTCAATGATGTTCTTGAGTTCAACATCGTAAACATGCGGACCATTCCAACTGCCCCAACACACGTGGTAGCGCGTCCGTTCTTCGGGAATATCTTTGAGTGCGCGATTCAGTGCCTCTACCCGTACCTCGGCCCATGCGTGATAATCGGCCATTGTCCCGGGGGGCACAATGACGTCGTAGTAACTGGCCATATAAGCATCATCGATCTGCAGGATGAATCCCGCATCGACGATTGCTTTGTATTCCTCATGCAGAGCGTCCGCGATGGCGAAGACATAGTCTTCATCGCTTTCGTAGTATTCGTCCATACGATCGGGTACGACGCTGGCGGGCGCTACCGCGGGCATAAAGACGTCTTCCACGGCTATACCATCCATCGCCTTCTTCAGGTTGCTGATATCCGCATGGATTGCCGCCTGTCCCTGATAGCTGATGGGTGCGGTCACGGCCCAACCTGTCATACGCGTCAGACCTTGTTTGGGGTCGTAGTCTTTGTAAAAGTCGGCGAACTCGCGGCGATCCCGGCCGAATGTCGCGCGCGCCATACTGGTATCGCCTGGTTTATAATCGCGCTGCTCGAAGCCACTCAAGCGTTCGACAATGTAGCGCGACCAACTGATACTTTTGCCATATTCGCCATCGTTGACGATATCAATTCCAAGCTCGCTCTGCCGACGCACCACATCGGTAACTGAATGTTGCACGCACGCGTCGAAAGCGACCTGGTCCACTCGTACGCCATCCTCACGCGCCTTCAAAAATGCGACTAAATCATCGGGACGCACCAGGCTGCCAACGTGCGTCGTTAATATTCGTTCTTCACTTGTTCCCATCACCAAATGTTATCACGCGCTACCCGTGTGTCTGCTTCTGCGGAATATTCTCAACATTGCCAGGTACTCTGCGGGTACTCACATCCGGGCACCGATCCGCTACTATGCAAGGCTAGTTACCTAACAGGTTGTTCTCATGGATGTCGACGTACAAACGGTACTTGACGATTTTCATGCACGCACCGCCGCCGAGGGAAAATTACTGCGCGAACTCGGGCACGAGAAGATCCAGCCCAGGCGCGATGAATTTCTGTTCCCGGTAGGTCCCGACGTCGGAACCATCCTGAATCTGCTGGTCAAGGGAGCCAGCGCCAAGACTATCCTCGAGGTTGGCACCTCACGCGGTTACTCAACCATCTGGCTGGCAGAAGCGGCGCGCGATACCGGCGGCAAGGTCATCAGTCTCGATTATGATGGCGACAAGCAGCGTGAAGCCGCACGGGCACTCAGCCGCGCCGGACTGATTGATTTCGTGGAATTTCGTGCCGGGGACGCTATCGAGGCCATTGCGCAGGCCCCCGAGCGTTTCGATTTCGTGCTACTCGATATCTGGAAAGAGTTTTACGTTGCGTGTTTCGATGCTCTCTATCCAAAGTTGAATGCCGGTGCATTCATCGCCGCGGACAATATCCTGTTACCTCCTGAACTCAAGCATCACGGCGAAGCCTACCTGCAACGGTTGCGCGAACATGCGGACATGGATTCGGTATTGCTGCCCATCGGCCAGGGCGTCGAACTCAGCCGATACACTGGAACCGGTAACAGCTCATGAAGCCGCGCGGTTAGCCCGCCGCTGGTTCAATATTGTGATTCAAACGAAAAATGTTCTCCGGATCGTACTTGCGCTTTACCTCGGCTAAACGTCCGTATATCGCCTCGCCATAGGCTTCTCGAACTCGGGCATCGCCCTCGTCGCCCATGAAGTTGATGTAAGCACCTGCAGACATCGGCCGCACGGCCTGCCAGAATTCCTCTGCCCAGACCAAATAAGCCGCCGGGTCCTCCTCGCCGACCCATTTCGCGAGAATCTCCAGAACAAACGGCGCATCGCGGTTCGGGAACGCGGTGTCACCCTCCGGCACTTTGCTCATAGCACCGCCCATGTTCGTGAGCAGCACCTGAGAATGTTCGGAGTTCAGCCGAGCAACGTGCTCGAGGATAACGTCCAATGTTTCGTCCGAAAGATCGCGCAGGTACTCGGACAACATCAATTCCTTGACCCCTGCTTTGGATCCGTCGTCGAACATTTTTTGCAACAACGTATAAGGCATTGGCCGGATGAGATCCGCACTGGGGGTGCCAAATTCTCTGATGGGTTTAACCAGTCGTTCGCCCTCCTCTAGTGCGCCGGAGTAACAGACACCAATGGCGACGATGGATTTGCCATGCAATTCGACCGGAATGAACGGCTGCGGCGGGGCCGGCAAAAATAACGCCATAATGGTCAATTCATCCGGCGCGGATTCACAGAGTTCTCTGTAGAAATGTATAACGTCCCGGGCCTGTTCCATCGGGTAAAGCATCGATCCTGCGAGAATGGTGCCCAGAGGCTGCAGGCGGAATTCAAATCGTGTAACAACGCCGAAATTTCCTCCCCCGCCGCGCACGCCCCAGAAAAGATCGGAATTCTCGCTGGCACTGGCGCGCCGCAGGCGTCCATCTGCAGTGACTATATCCACAGACACGAGACTGTCGATTGCCAGACCGTGATGACGCATAAGCCATCCAAGCCCACCGCCCAGCGTTAATCCACCCACGCCGGTCGTGGATATCTGCCCGCCAGTCACGACCAGACCGAAAGCCTGCGTCTCGTGATCCAGATCGCCCTGCAAGGCACCGCCCTGGACGTGCACAATACGTCGTTCCGGATCCACATGCACGCCACGCATAGTCGTTAAATCGATGACCAAGCCGTGGTCACACACCGCCGGCCCGTGTACACCGTGGCTGCCACCGCGCACGGATACGCGCAAGCCGTGCTCACGACCAAAATTGACGCAACTGATCACATCACCGACGCCTGAACAGCGCACGATCAATCCGGGCCGCTTGTCGATCCAGCCATTCCACACCGCCCGGGCGTTGTCGTATTCGGGATCAGCAGGTCGAATAACAGGCCCGCGCAGTTGCGCAATGAACGCATCGACGATGTCCGCTGGTAGCGCGGATACAGCAACTGCCTTGTCCACTGCCATATCGGACTCCTGGATTGGGCGCTACTGAATAACAACGACACCCGAAGGTGTCAAGAACTGATATCAGACTTGCTGTACGGCGGGGATATTCATACCGCGTGCGCTCGGATATGCTGCGCTAACAATTAACCTGTAGCAACACATGCAAGCTAGCACTATCAACTCGATTGTTACCGGGCTGAAAACCGCGGGCATCGATTTCATCGCGACGCTGCCGTGTACGGTAACGGCACCGCTGCTGCCCGCCATCGCCGCGGAGCCGGGTTTCAAACATGTTCCGGTCGCTAACGAAGGTGACGGCGTGGTGATCTGCGCCGGCGCCTGGCTGGGCGGAAAACGTCCGGCCCTACTCATCGAGAACACCGGGATCCTGACGGGGACCTACGCACTAACCGGTCTCGACGGTATGTACGGCGGCATGCCGCTGGTGCTGCTGGTCGATCATCGCGGCAGCTTTGGTGACGGTGGCGGTTACTGGTATTTCGGCGCGGGCGAGATGGCTCCTGTGGTGCTGGACGGTTTGGGGATCGCATACACCGAAATCGCCGACCCATCTCGCATGGAGCATGAGATAGCGCGGGCGCAACGCACGGCAGAGGCAGCGCGTAAACCCACGGCAATCCTGATGACGGCAACCGACACGTGGTGACCCACGATGGATAGTTACGATTGCCTGCAATGCCTGTCGGCGAGAATCACCGACGAGCTGGTCATAACCAATCTCGGTGGCGTCGCCCGGGAATGGCAGCACCTCAACGATCGCGACGGAAACCTTTATCGACCGTACATGGGATTTCCCACGCCGATTGCTTTGGGTCTCGCCCTCGCACTGCCACATCGACGCGTAATCGCTCTGGACGGCGACGGCAGTATGCTGATGGGTCTAACCGTATTGCCCGTCATAGCTGCACAGAACCCGGGCAATCTGATCGTCATCGTCATGGACAATGAATGCTACGAGGCCACCGGTGGACCGCCCACCATGACTGCCGGGGAAACCAATCTATCTGAGATGGCCAGGGCAGCGGGCGTAACAAACACCTGTAGCGTGAACGAGCTGGACGCTTTCGAATACGCCGTCGAGGCGGCCTATAAAGCCGAGGACGCGAGTTTCATTACCGCAAAAGTCACCATTTCAACACGACGAGTTTCGTATTCGAGCCTTGATGGCGTTGAAAATAAATATCGATTCGTTCGCCACATCGAACAATCGGAGAACATCGAGATCCTGAAAAAGCCGACAAAGGCATTACCGCAAGACGTCAAGTAAAAGGGATCCCGCGCCTGCGTCACCGCTTGCGCGCGTTAGAAACAAAACAAACGGCGCTTCCTGGATGGAAGCGCCGCTTCTGAAGGCTTAGTTAGCGCTTAGCTGTCGAACCTACTGCCTGGCCCCCACGATCTGCGACGACTCGACCGTGCAGTCCCGGATTAACTGACCGCGGCCAACGGCAGATCGGCAACCTCGTGGAAGCGTTTCACAGCAAAGTCGCTGTCCAGGCGCGTCAAGAACAATCCAATCTGATGGGTAAACGGCTCGTCCCAGAAACACTTGTAAGTCGCCAACAACGCCTCTCTGAGCGGTAAGCCCTGTTCCTCTTGTACGCGGCGAAAGATGTTCTGCACACGGGTCGCAGCATCCAGATTGACCCGTGCCGGATCCCATTCAGCGTTGTGCAGCGGTGCAATCAATGCCCGCAGGAACGCTTTTTGCTGGGCATCCAGCGTCGCCGCACCATCAGGCACCGCGTCTTCACGCACAATCGGCAGCCAGTTACGTTCGTCGCGAGCCAGTTCCAGATTACAGTCATAGCGACGACCATTCTTGAATGCCATCACGGGGACAATTTGCTGCTGTCCCTTACGCGTGTGCTGAAAACAGTCAACGTATTCAAAGTCACCGTTTTCGACTTTGATGACGGTGACATCGGCTGGCATACCTACGCCCAGACTGCCCGCCTTTTCATCAATGCTTAGCGCGCGTGCGGGCGCGATTGTGCACGCTTCGATGATGTTTTCCAGCGGCATGCCCACAGTGAGCATGCAGGACATCACATTCGCGAATGAAAATACCGGTCCCAGCACGTTGTACTGTTGAAGGTCGGAACTGATGGTATGCGCCACAATGCCGTGGGCCATGCCACGCTCGGCAATATCAAAGGAGAAGTTGGTCTGGCCGAATCCGATATCGAACAGCACGCCGCGCTGCTGCGCGGCCCGAACTTCCGGGCGAACCTTGCCATCGTCTCCGAATATGGAGCCCGCATTCTCGTGATAAATATGCGTAATCATGTCGCCGCGCTCGGCCACCTCGAACGCAGGTCCGGTTGTATCGCGGCGGGGTTTAACCTGAAATTCGCCGATGTGGGTGTAAGTCGGCAACTCGAGGATTTCGGCCAAGCCCTTGCCCATGCGCAGCGGCCCGCTATCATGATCGCCAAACGCGCCGAGCTTGAGGTATTTGAGCACGTCACGATTGTCGTTAACGACGTCCAACCATTCGGCCACATCCCAGGTTCCCAGGGATCTGACATCACCCTCGATATACGAAACGCTGATAATGCCCATCGGCCGAACATAGCAGCCGCAATAGAGATCCGCGATCGTCGTATTGTCCATCAACGCACGGTACTCAGGCAGCGTTCCGAGTCCGGGACCGCCGGCCTCAACAAATGAGGTTACGCCCTGATAGATGCCGATGTAGTCTGGATAGGCGAATCCAAGATCGCCGTAGGCATGTACGTGAAGATCGATTAATCCCGGTGAAACGACCTGGCCGGTGACATCGATTACTTCGGCGCCCTCGAGATCCTGAGCGTCACCGACCGCAGCGATTTTTCCGTCCCGGATCGTGACGTCCGTAATTTTGTCGATCCCCTGTGCCGGATCAATGACTCGACCGCCCCGTAATACCGTTGTTTCACCCATAGCTACACCTCGTCAAACCGATGGCCAAGGGCAGATCATATGCCTAACGCGCAGCGCGCACCATCGCTGCATAAAGTTTATTGCGTTTAGACAGTTAGCGCGGCACAGGCCAATAGCACTCTTCGCCTCGGCGGACTTGATCGCGGGGGCAACTGGGGTATCGTAGCGGCTAACTTTCGCTGCCATTTGAGGAGACCCATGTGCGACGTCCATTTCGCATCGGCCAGATAGTACCCAGCTCCAATATCACTATGGAAACGGAGATCCCGGCAATGCTCAAAGCCCGGGAAGCAATACTGCCGGAACGCTTCACGTTTCACTCCAGTCGCATGCGTATGAAGAACGTCACCAAGCAGGAACTGGAGACCATGGATGAACAATCGCTGCGCTGCGCGGTCGAACTGGCTGACGCGCAGGTTGATGTCATGGGGTACGCCTGTCTGGTCGCGATCATGTCCATGGGCATGGGCTACCACCGCGAATCCGAAAACAAACTGGGCGCGGCTGCGCGCGAAGCCGGCTGCAACGCGTCGGTCATTACCAGTGCCGGGGCATTGGTGGATACGCTGCAGCAGATGGGTGCCAAGACCACCGCAGTGATCACGCCTTATATGCGACCATTGACAGATCTTGTCGTCAGCTACATCGAATCAGAGGGTATCCGGGTGCTGGACAGCATCGCCTTGGAGATTGCCAATAATCTCCAAGTGGGAGAGCGCGATCCCATGGCGCTGGTCGGTGATTTGGATCGACTCGATTACGCCGACGCGGATGTCGTGGTTTTGTCGGCTTGCGTGCAGATGCCCTCATTGGCTGCAATCGGACCGGCCGAAGCGCGTTCCGGCAAACCCGTTATATCCACCGCCGTGAGCACGACGTACCAAATACTCAAAGCGCTGAATTTAGCGACCACCGTGCCGGGCGCCGGATCGTTACTGGCCGGTGACAGCCAGACTTCATTGGCCGCCACCGCTTAAGCCCATCATCTACGCGTCCTTGCGATGGCACTGTCATACGTACCCACCATCGATTTTGGACCTTATCTGCAGGGTACGCCGGCCGGCAAGAACACCGTTGCAAGCCAGATCGCTCAGGCCTGCACTGACATTGGCTTTATTATTCTAATAAACCATGGCGTTTCGCTGCAGTTGGGCGAGCGCGTCAGCGCTGCTGCCAAAGCATTTTTCCGGCTACCGCTGGAAGAGAAGATGAAGGTGGCGCGCCCGCCTAATACGCCGCGCGGCTATAGCCCGATTGCCGGCGAGAGTGTGTCCTACGGCAGCTCCGGCACGATGACACCGGGGGATTTGAAGGAGCCATTAGACATAGGCCCCCTCGACGTTCCGCCAGATGATCCCTACTACGTCGGCACGCAGGCCGGACCCCATTTCGCACCCAATCTGTGGCCACAGCAGCCAAGCGAGATCCGCGAACTTTGGCCGCCTTACTACCGGGCAATGGATACCCTGTCACTGCAGTTGATGCGCGTCTTTGCATTAGGCCTGAACATAGACGAATATTTTTTCGATGACAAAATCGACAAACACATCACAGTGTTACGGGCCATGAACTATCCCGAACAGCACACTGTGCCGGCCCCGGGCCAATTGCGCGCCGGCGCACACTGCGATTACGGCAGCCTTACCGTGCTGCGCACCGAACAGGCACCCGGTGGCCTGCAAGTGAGAAACGCAGACAACCAATGGACAGACGTGCCATTCGTCGAGGATGCACTGGTTGTAAATCTTGGCGACTTAATGATGCGCTGGACCAACGATAAATGGCGTTCGACTGAGCACCGCGTCGTGAACCCGCCGCGCGAAGAGGCAATGACCAGCCGCCTGTCGCTGGTGTTTTTTCATCAGCCCAATTACGACGCCCTGGCTGAATGCATCCCAACGTGCGCAGGTCCCGACAACCCGCCAAAATACGAGCCGATCACGTCGGGCGATCATCTGCTTTCGAACTTCGTAAAACAGACCACATTCGCGGAGCATCAAAGTGGCTAGCGTAAATCTCGTCAACATCTTTGCTGAGGACATCATCAGCCTGTCCCGGTTTTATCAACAAGTGTTCGGATTTTCGGAAATCCGCAAGCACCGTTCACCCATATTCCGTTGTTTGGATGCAGGCAAAGCCGCGTTAGGTTTTAACGCACCGCAAGCCTACGAATTACTGGACATGAAACGCTATCGCAACGCGCGCGGCATCAAAGTATTCATTAACGTTGAGGCAGGTTCCAAACGCGAACTGGAAGCAATCACCGCTAAAGCGCTGAGCAAAGGCGGACGCTTGATAAAAGCCCCTTACATCACCTACTACAACTTTTACCAGGTTGTATTACTAGACCCGGAAGGTAATGTTTTTCGGGTCAACCGTGTACTGCCGGCGCCGCGAAAAAAGCGCGCAAAAAAGAGCGCCCGGAAACAACGGTAAGGCGATAATGAGCGCGGCCGCGATAAGTGTGGTGCTGCGCTGCCTGGCACTCGCGTTCGCCGTCGTGTTGAGCTCGCCGTGTCACTCCAAACACCCCGAGGAACTCGCGCCGGACTTAGACCAGCAACCAGCATTACCCCTGGAAGCATTCACCCGCTTGCCGCATACCGAGCACGTGCAATTATCGCCCGGTGGCGACTATCTGGCTTTCGTGCGTAACGACGGCGTGCGTAGTGACGTGATCGTGCGCGATGTCGAAACCAATCACGACGCCGCGCTGCTCAGCACCGACAACAGCCGCTTTCATTTCAACTGGGTTCGTTGGGCAAACGATACGCGTTTATTGGTCAGTACCCGGAAATACCGCAGGCACAAAAACTGGTATTCCGAACGGAAAATTATCGCTATAAACAGCGATGGCAGCGACCAAATATCGCTACTCAGCCCACGCCACGGAAGAGGTTCAATCGAGCATCGTTCCAACGTTCGCGATACCGTACTCGATCCATTACGTTTCGATCCGGCGCATATCTTGCTGGCCGCCGATCTTGACGAACCCGGCTACCCGTCGGTGTACCGAGTCAACGTCAATACCGGTGTTCGCAACAAGATCGTCAAGCACCAACGCCCGGTTGGGCATTGGCTGACAGACCAATACGGCCACGTACGCGCGGGCTTCGGCATCACGGGTACGCGCGTCAAGGTTTTGTATCGCCGAACATTGGAGTCTGACTGGCGCATCGCCTGGGAGTACGATCTCGCC
The DNA here is from genome assembly GCA_965225625.1 of Gammaproteobacteria bacterium. Lineage (GTDB taxonomy): Bacteria > Pseudomonadota > Gammaproteobacteria > JADZEE01 > JADZEE01 > CBDDBH01. Next base: position 577,095 of record CBDDBH010000034.1, on the reverse strand, counting down.
GACGGCGAGGGTGTCACACCGATCAGTTTTCACAATACGCCGCAGCTGATGTACGTGACCGCCCAGCACCAGGGACGAACGGCGCTATTTCGTGCCGACATGAATAGTGTGCCGCCGAAGATGACATTAGTGATGGCATCGCCCAAGTATGACTTGGCACCGCACATCCTCTGGTCGCCGGACCAGCATCGCCTTGCCGGGATCTATCTGGCGGGATCCAATAAAAACATTTTTTTCGACAAGAAAGTCGCCGCGTTACAACGCAAAGTCGATGTCGAACTATCAGCCACGTACAACTACATTTCCAGCCTCAGTCACAATAATCGGCGCTTTATTGTCTACGCCGCCAATTCAAAGGTACCCGGTCGGTATTATCTCGGCGACCGCGATGCCTTGCGCATGATTGGCAAGACGTATCCCGAGCTGGATACCGGCTCCTTGACCGGCAAAATCGGGTTCGAATACCAGACCCGCGACGGTAAGACGATTGAAGCGTTCATCACCCAGCCCTATGGAGGCAAACGCCGATACCTGCCGACGATCGTGTTGCCCCACGGTGGGCCACGCTCCCAGGACACCGGCTCGTTCGATTATTGGGCCGAATTTCTCGCCAGTCGAGGCTACGTCGTCTTTCAGCCCAATTTCCGGGGCTCGACCGGCTATGGCTATGCTTTTATGCGCGCAGGCTTCAAACAATGGGGGTTGCGAATGCAGGACGATTTAACCGACGGCGTAGACGAACTCGTAGAACGAGGTATTAGTGATCCGCAGCGAATCTGTATACTCGGCGCCAGCTATGGCGGCTATGCAGCGCTCATGGGCGCGGTAAGGACCCCGGAATTGTTTCAGTGCGCGGCGAGTTTCGCCGGGGTTACCGACCTGCGCCTGTTTCTCAGGCGTCAACGCGAATTGATGAATCAAGAACTTTGGCAACTCAGCCTTGGCGACATTTGGAAAGATCGGGAACGATTGACCGCGACCTCGCCCGCAGAACTGGTCGAGCAAATTACAATACCAGTGCTAATCGCACATGGACGACGCGATGCGCAGGTAAACTTTCAGCATGCGCGACGCATGCAAAGTGGCTTAAGCCGTACCAATACGGGTTTTGAGTTTTTGAAGCTTGACCGTGCCGATCACCATCTGAGCAATTATTCGGACCGCACCGTATTTTTTAGGAAACTGGAGACCTTTTTTGCCAAACACCTCGATGACCGCGGTGATACCATTCACTGACAGTGGTTACTCGATCTATCAACTTGCTAGCCCGGAGACCTTTATGAAACGAATCACCTTGTATTTTGCGACCCTGACACTTTTTTTAGTGAGTGCCTTGGTCGCTGCAGATGACGCCAACACAACCGCACTGGAAAGTGCCGCCAACGGCGACCATCGTTCAAGCGAGAACATCGCGCGCAATGTCTACCGGCATCCGGTCGCAACACTAACCTGGCTAGGGATCCGCGACGACATGAGCGTGGTCGAGATCTGGCCGGGCGGCGGCGGTTGGTATACAGAGGTACTCGCTCCGTATCTTCGTGATCGAGGGACGTTGTATGCGGCGAATTACGCGGGACCTCCGGACTCTTACTTCGCCAAAAATGTAAAAAAGTTCGCGGATAAACTCACTGCCAGAGCGGATGTCTACGATAAGGTACAGATTAGCGAACTCATGCCCCCGGAAAAGATGACGATTGCGCCGGCTAACAGCGCCGATATGGTGCTGACCTTTCGCAGCGTGCACAACTTCATGCGTAACGGCGCTCCCGAGCAACCCTTTGCTGCAATGTTCACCGCTCTGAAACCCGGCGGCATACTCGGCGTTGTCGCCCACCGCGGCAACGACGACATGAGCGGAGACGAATGGGCGAAAAAAGGCTATGTGACCGAAGCCAGAACCATTGAACTAGCCGAAAGTGCGGGGTTCGAATTGGTCGGCCGTAGCGAAATCAACGCAAATCCCAAAGACAGCAAAGATTACGAAAAAGGTGTGTGGACGCTGCCCCCGGTATTGCGTGAGGGCGATAAAGATCGAGCGCGCTATGCCGCCATTGGTGAAAGCGACCGTATGACGCTGAAATTTCGAAAGCCGATCTAACCCACCTGCCCGTCAAGCGGGTAGGTGACGGAGAATACAACGTCCTGCGCCGCGATTCGGCAATGACGGCGCCTTCGTGCAATAGGCGGGCTAGCAGGCTGTTGAAAAAGCCTCAGGCGAGTGCAAGACAAGGCAAAATTGGCGAAAAAGCGCAGTGTACACGCAGTTTGCCGCTTCCCGGCCCCGCATTTTGAGCCGGTTTTAACGCCGTATTGCGCCGGCTAAGGGTTTTTCAACAACCTGCTAGGCGATCGCCAGTAGCTGCTCGAGTACTCTCTCGCTGGTTGCCGGGATCGCCGTAATTCGCGCGCCTGTTGCGTGGTGTATTGCGTTACAGATTGCCGGGGCGACAGGCACCAGCGAGTGTTCGCCGATGGCTTTGGCGCCAAACGGGCCCGACAAGGCCGGTTTTTCGATAATGATAGGGTTAATTCGGTAAGGAACGTCGGCGGCGCCTGGGACTTTGTAGTCCATCATGGTCGGATTGGTCAGCCGTCCGTCTTCCCACAACAGCTGTTCGCTCAAGGCGTAACCTATACCTTGAACGAAACCACCATGGATCTGCCCTTCAACTGAAGCGGGGTTTAACGCACGTCCGACGTCGTGTGCACACCAGGCTTCCACCAGTTCTACCTGGCCGGTTACCTCGTCTATCTCCACTTCCACGACCTGGGCGCCAAATGTAAATATCCCTCCACCGTCCAGGGTTAGGCCTTTCAATAGCGTGCGTTTGGGATCGAACGGTTCGCCTGGAAAGCGCCAGTTGTAATCACCGACGATTGGCCCGTGGGAAGCGTATAACGCACGGCCGGCGGCAGCGGCGAACGGCAACTGCGCATCCGCAACGCCCTTGATACCGACCAATCCGCCCGGGCGCAATTCCAGATCCTCCTGCGCGCATTCGAGGATTTCCGAAACCTGGTTGAAAATTTGTTCTTTTACCATTCCGGCAGCTTGTGCCACTGCCTGCCCTACCGTGTAAGTCACCCGACTGGCTGAGGTCTGAAAATTGTACGGCGAATGATCGGTGTCTGGATTCCCATACCTGACCTGATCCAAGCTCAAACCCAGGGCGCCGGCTGCAATCTGCGCCATCACGGTATCGGCGCCTTCGCCGATATCCACAGCGCCGGTATTAACGGTTACTGTACCGTCTTCATTGAGGCTGACTCTCGCACCCGCACTGAGCATCGCTGATAAATGTCCGACCGCGGCAATGCCAATGCCGCGACGCTTGCCCGGGATCGCCGCGCCCCCTTCACGCCGCTGCTGCCAGTTACTGGCATCGCGCGCCGCTTCCAGACATTCCTTGAATGCGCTGGTCTCCACAGATTGTCCGCCGAGCCACGTGTCACCGGCTTGCAGCGCATTTTTGATGCGAATATCAATGGGATCGAGACCCAGTTTCTCCGCCAGCATGTCAATTTGCTGCTCGCCCGCGAACGTGACTTGCGGGTTGCCGAAGCCCCGAAATGCGCCGGACTTCAAACGATTGGTGTAAACCGTCCACGCTTGTGAATTGACGTGCGGGATCCGATACGGTCCGCGTGCGAAATTCGCCGCGACCGAGCCAACTTCAGGACCCTCGTCAGAGTATGCACCAGTATCCAAATAGATCCGGGCTTCACGCGCAACCAGCGTGCCATCTTTGAGCGCGCCGGTGCGCATATAGACCTTGCTCGAGTGACGATTTTTCATGGTCATCATGTCGTCTTCGCGCGATAACGTCATTTTGACCGGCGCATTCGCCGCTAACGCCAACGCCGCATTGAGCGGCTGATTGGTGAGTCCGGTCTTACCGCCAAAGCCACCGCCGATGCGTGGTGCGATCACCCGCACCTTGGACATCGGCAGTGCTAGCGCCGCTGCCGTCATTTGCTGTGTACGAGATACACTTTGCGTTGAGGACCACATAATGACGCGACCATCGGCGTCGACATCGACCAGCGTTGAGCACGGTTCCAGATACATGTGTTCTTGTGCTGCGGTGGTGTAAGTGTCTTCCACAATCGCGTCACACTGCGCCCACGCGCTGTCGGGTTCGCCTTCCTGGTACCGGCTATAAGAAAGGATGTTGGGATGGCCTTCCGGCACCTCGAAAATCGACTCATAAGAGGCGCGTTCCTCGTGTAACACCGGTGCACCATCCTTGATCGCCGCGTCCGCGTCGAATACGGCCTCGAGTTCCTCGTATTCCACCGCAATCATGCGTGCAGCCAGTTTCGCGGTTTCCAGATCGACCGCGGCAACTGCCGCCACCGGCTCGCCTACACAACGTACTTTGTGTCGCGCCAGAATGGGTTCGTCTTTGAGGGCCGAACCAATCCGCGTGTCAGGAATGTCGGCGGCCGTTATCACCGCCTTCACACCCGGAAATGCTGCCGCTTCCGCGGTATCGATGGACACAATGCGCGCATGCGGATAGGGGCTGCCAAGCACAGCGCCAAACAACATGCCTGGCAGGGTCATGTCATCAGTATAGGTCGCACGACCAAGGACTTTTTCGCGAGCTTCCAGCCGCGGGGAGGATTTTCCGACGGCATCACCAACCGCGCTCACATCAATAACCATTCCAAACTCCTTCAGTTACCCGACAGTCCGATTCTTGAGCGCGGCATCTTAACATGTCCGTTTTGCTCAGCCCGCCATTCAGTCACTGGTATGCGCGTGCATAACGCGATTAAACTGGCGACCGGTTCAAGGTTTAAGGTATGAGGTCGCTATGGCGAAGCTTCGACACATCGCAATGCAGGTACCGGATCTGGAAAAAGCGGCGCAGTTCTATGAGCAGACTTTCGAAATGATCCGGGTGGGCCAGGCGGAAAGTCCGGTCGGCAACGCAATTTCTTTATCGGACGGCATGATGAACCTCACGCTGTTGCAATTCCCGGAAGGCACCAAAGGGGGGATCAATGGCGCCGACTGGGCCGGCTTACATCACTTCGGATTTGTCGTCGACGATAAAGAACAGGCCACCAAGCGCGTGGAGCAAAACGGCGGTGTGTTTTTTATGGAACTGCCCACCTACGAAGGTGTGGATGCTGAGACCAAGTTCAAAGATCCCAATGGCGTAGTTTTTGATGTCTCGGAACACGACTGGAAACAAGCCAGGCTGCCCTGATTTGTCTGCGTGTTTTAGTCTATGAAGATCCTCGAAATTCGCGAAACCACGGTGCCAGTCGGCGCACCGATCCGAAATGCCGATATCGGCTACGACACCATGACCGCCAGTGCGGTAGCGGTCATCAGCGATATCCACCGCGACGGTCAGCCGCTGATAGGGCTGGGATTTGATTCCATTGGGCGCTATGGACACGGGGGCTTATTGCGGGAGCGATTCATTCCGCGTTTGCTCGCAGCAAGGCCTGACGACTACGCGGCCCAAGACGGCGATAACGTCGACCCACTGAGAGCGTGGGATATCGTCATGCGTGACGAGAAACCCGGCGGTCATGGCGACCGCGCAGGTGCAGTCGGCGTGTTGGATGCGGCGCTCTGGGATCTGGCTGCCAAGGCGGCGGGTAAACCTTTATGGCGTGTGTTGGGTGAACGCTTTTTCCCAGACCATGTGGGCGAGGCGGCGGTGTATGCAACAGGCGGACACTACCGTGATAACGATGACTTGCGTGGTCTCCAGGACGAACTGCGCGCCGCCCGCGATGCCGGCTATCAACGCTTCAAAATCAAGGTCGGAGGTGCCACGACGGACGTTGACCGCCGGCGCTTGGACGCGGCGATGCAGGTTGTGCAAGACAGTTCCACCCTGGCCGTCGACGCAAACGGCATCTTCGACCGGCAGACCGCGCTGGAGTACCTGCAGGTGTTACGTCCCTATGACCTCGCCTGGATCGAAGAGCCCGCGGACCCGCTGGACTACCCCCTATATGCAGAGATTGCGCGCGAAAATCCCGGCGCGATCGCCACGGGAGAGAATCTTTTCTCGCTGGCCGATTTGAACAACTTACTGCGCTACGCTGGTTTACGCTCAGACACTGACTATCTGCAAATGGACATCTCTCTCAGCTACGGAATCCCAGAATACCTGCGGATGATCGCAACGCTGGAAGCAGCCGGATGGTCACGCAAAAGATGCCTGCCGCATGCCGGACATTTGCTGGCACTGCATACCGTCGCCGGCCTGGGACTCGGCGCACATGAGACAACGATTGATACGGATCTCCCGTTCGGCGGCTTCGCAAACGACGCCCAACTGCGTGAGGGCAAGATTTATCTGGGAGAAACCCCAGGCGTGGGTATCGAGGCAAAACCGGAGATGTACGCGCTGTTCAGCGACCTGCTACTAAAATAAATTGGGGTCAGATACACATTTTTAACTGCGTGCGTTCGGACGACGCGGCAACCTGCAAAAATGTGTATCTGACCCCAATTTAATTTGGCTCCATTTTTACAGCAAGATGGAAATCACCGTGTGCACGCCGTCGCAGTCGATGAGATCGACACGCTTGCGTTGGATTGTGAGTTGCTCATTGAGGCGGTTTAGGTCGTGTTGCACACGACCCGCATAGACCTTTTGCACACCTTCGCGATACTCGACTACGGTCAACGTTGAACGGGCGACCACATTATTGTCCGAGTCAGTTGTGACCGCGACGTTGCCGATCGTGTGCAGGGTGCGCGGCGCGGGCGCGAGTGCGTGCGCGCGCGGATGCACCAGGCGTTCAACGCGCATACGCAACAGGCTCACGTCCTCGTAGACGATCGAGGCCGTTTCAGTTGGATCGGTTTGCTGCGGTTGGCTGGGTACCCAATAGATACCGTCATCAGCGAACAACTTAAGCCAGTCATCGAAGCGGTTCGTGTCGAGCAGCCAGGCTTCATGGAACAGAAGCTGCTCCACGTCGTGCTTCAGGGCGAGCGCACTGCTCATGCGCGATCCTGCGTCATGTAGCGCAGCCAGGCGGAAAATTGCGAGCGCACATTCAGCTCACTGGCGCCCGGCGAGTCCACTGTACCGTCGTCGCCATGAATATCGGTGGTGACACCGCGCTGAACATTTAGCCACTCGGTACCGTTACGGGTGAGCGCGTCCTGGCAGCGCGCAAAAATCTCAATATCATCGCCGAAAATTACCGATGCGGGTGAACTTATATTGTTCAGGAACCGAACGGCGCGCGCGAAAATAGGCTCCGGTGCACCCTTAAGCCGGAAGCAGTTGCTCCGAATCAAGGTTCGATCGGCCGCGAGCGGGTAAATTACGCGAATTTGATGGTGTTGCGCATTCAGCGCAATGTTCGGATAGATCAGGTTTTGGAAACGGTCCAGGCCAACTATCTCTGCGGCACGGCTCTCTCCATAGCTGGCAACCATCGCCGCGCGATATTGCTGTGTGACGGGATCATCGTCGTCCACCGCAAGTACGCCGTTCTTGTAAAAACCGCCCATGTAGGAATGGCCGTTGGCGAAGCCATGCAGTTCCAACTGATTCCATTCGCGCTCGGTAAAAGCGTTGGAAGCAAACTGCTGCCAGGTTATCCCACCGTCAAATTCGATAGCCTCCGGGTGAGTACGGGCACTGGCCACCGATGAGGCGTGGACAAAACTCGGGTGCACGGTGTCATTAGCATTCTCCATATGGAGTTTCCAGTTGCCCGGGTAAATCGACGAAAATGTGCCCCCCGCTTCTTCAATTTCGCCATCCGGGGCCCGATCAACAAGATTATCGATGGCCGATGTCATCGCTCCGAGAAATTCAACGAGTCCCGGGCCGTTAGGCGCCCAACTGGCGAATACGAATCCACGATAGCTTTCCACGCGCGGGGCACGTTTCAATCCGTTGGCGCGATCGCTGATATCCAACTGCGACCCATAGCTGCCCGGATGAGGCACTGAAACCAGAGATCCATCGGGGCGATAGGTCCAGCCATGATATGGGCAGACGATGGCCTTGCGATTGCCCTCGGCGTCGGTACACAAACGCGTGCCGCGGTGCGCGCAGCTGTTTACAAGTACATTTATCGCGGCATCCTTACCGCGGATCGCCAGAACTTCATGACGCCCCATATGGGTGCGGACAAAGTCCCCCTCCTCGCGTAAGCGACTATCGTGGGTAACGTACAACCAGGCGGCACCAAAAATGCTGTCCATTTCAGCCTCGAACAGCTCCGGATCGGTGTAAACCCGTCGATGTACGTGGGTCGGGCGCACGAGCGCACGCAGCGCTTCGGCAGTCAACGTTGAGGAACCATTCATGGGATTTCTATCTATTTTGCACAGACTGTTAATGGCTACGCGTTAAGACTTATGCCAGATCGGGCGAACTTCTGCTCGTGTTTTGGAGCAAATGTCGAGCGCTGTCAGCGTATACACTTTCGCGCAGTCATAGAGGTCTCCGACATGTACGTACTCGCGATCTTTATCGGAGAGCGTCAGACCTTTGATGCGACGACTCCCGGCTGATCCATAATTGAGCGCCATGCCGCCCATGGAATTCAGTGGCGGTGCATTGGAATACCACAGGTTGTAAATCGTTTTGGTGTCGTTGCCGAAGATCTGCTTATGCGCACGTTGGATCGCGCCGACGACGTAATCATCGTCGTCGATTTCGGTCGGCGGATTGCTGGCAAAGGGTTGCTGCTTGAGTTGCAGATCTTCGTGTTGCGCGCTCAGCTCCTGGAGAACTTTATCGACCTCCGCCTTGACCTTAAGTGGCGTCCAGCCCGGCGGGAACCGGATATCCATGTATAGGCTTGCCGAATCGGGACTGCGCGAGGTCTTCCACGGACGTCCGCCTTGAATCGAAGCTATATTCACCAATCCTTGATAGCCCTTGTATTCGGTTTTCTCGGCAAACTCTTGTTTGAATCGCGTAAACCGTTCAATGACGGCCGGCATTTTCTCGATGACGTTGTCGATTCCGCGGGTGAAGGCCGTGTGCATGACCGTACCGCCGCCAACGGTGACTTTGGTCCAAAAGGACCCGAAGTGCCCGATCATGAGATTGAGTTCAGTAGGTTCGCCCAAAACAGCGAAATCAGGGACGATGCCGTGGGAGGCGGCGTGCGACGCGCCGGAACCACCACCGCGAAAGAATGCGCCCTGGAAATCATCGATTTGCGCGCACTCTATCTCACCCGATGTCGCCGACAACATGATGTCGCCTTTTAGCTGCACGCCGGCCTTCATTATGGCGTTGGTCGCGGCGATATAGGCGCCATGCGCTGCCTTCATGTTGTAGCTGCCCGCACCGAAAATCCATTGTTCGCCGTCGGCCTCTCCCAGTCGCGCAAAGCCGCTCGAGGCACCGCCGCGCATGAAATCCTCTTTGCCGGTGAAGGAAATATCCAGATGCCCATCAAATTGGAGCATCGCGCCGCCTCCTGTGCCGCGCAGGATCCCGAACACGTTTGGACGTCCGGGCTCGACTTCCTGCCGGATCACCTCCAGGCCCATGTCTTTGTACTTGTTTTCCATGAAATCACCCATCTCGCCCTCGGAACCGGTCGGGCTCAAGATGTTGGTCATATCCATGACGTCTTGAATAAGTTGTTCTTTGTCTACGTGAGAAAGTACTTCTTCGACGTTCACTTGGTCACTCATTTACAGCCTCCTCAATAATGCATTTCGGCACTCGCCCGGATCCGGGCCGATAAAGATAACACAGCCGGTTCACGACGGATCCCAAATTTACGACACGGCCTGACGTAGACCGGACTGTTCAAGGCGCGGCAAGACCTCGTCATGAAAATAAGGGAACTCGGCGACGTAATCGACGAACGATAATGTGGTCCCGGCAAATCCCGCCGCGTGGATCTGTTCGAGACCTGCAGCAACCGTGTCGGGATCCCCGGTCAGGGGGTAACCGCCGTGGCCGGCCGCCATGCGATGGCGTATCAGTTTTTGCACGTCGTGCGGAAAGGATTCCGCGTGTGAGAACATTAAGCGCATTAAGTTATCGACTGCCTCTTCGTCCGCGTTCTCTTCGGCGTACCAATGCAAATATTCCTGCGCTTCCTTAATTGTGGGCCGACATACCACCTGCGCGAAAGTTAGGACCTCTACGGATCTCCCGTGGGTGTTCGCTTGTGCTTTTAGCGCGGCAACCTCCGTTTTCGAGCGTTGCAACTCGATTGTCGGCGTAAAGAGAAAATTGGCGTTGCGGGTGGCGAAATCCCTGCCTTCCTGGGAACCCGCGGCGTTGAAGATCGGCGGCACGCCGCTCAAAGGCTTGGGTCTTCCGCGTACGCCGGCCAGATTGAAATACTTGCCTTTCCAGTCGAACGCCTCGTCGCTGGTCCACAATTTCGTGACGATATCGAACCATTCCTGCCCATATTCGTATCGTGTCACGTGATCATCAGCCAGTGGCACGCCGAACACCGCATATTCCGGTTTATTCCAGCCACAAACGATGTTCAAGCCGACCCGGCCCGCGCCGATCTGATCCATCGTCGCGATTTGTTTGGCAATCACGATGGGGTGATGGAAGGCCGTATGAGCGGTGGTGAATACGTTGATTTGCCGGGTGCGGGCGAGCAAAGCGGTCGCCCACGTAATCGTCTCCAATACCTCGCCCTGAAAATCGGTCTGACCGCCATAGCCGATCCAGCGCGCAATCGGCAACAGGAACTCCAATCCTGCGTCATCTGCCATCTGGGCAATGGCCAGATTGCTCTCCCAACTACCGTCCCACCGCTCCGCAATCGCAGTTGGTGAATGACCACCGGAGCAATTCGCGGCAAAGATGCCAAGTTTGAGTTTGTTGGTGTTAAATATGGGCGCTGACACAGCAACCACGCTGTTATTCGAAGACCGAAGTATAAATGATCAAATGAGCGCCGCTACCCCGATCGCAGCCGTTTCAAACAAGCACGCTTACCTTGACGGTCCGACCGTTCCTGATATGCTGCACGCCGGCCGGGACTCTGCGTTTTTTGTATCATCGGGCCCGCAGTTGGGTGAAACACCGGCAAGGCGTGGCAGCACCCTCCTTCGCTGTTTAGGAAACCTCGTTTGGGGAGAGGAATGAAACTATTTGTACCGAAAGAAACTGCCGCCGGGGAAACTCGCGTTGCGGTTGTGCCGGAAACCATCGGCAAACTGGTCAAGCTCGGCGCGAACATCGAAGTGGAATCGGGTCTGGGTTACACAATCAACCTCAAGGATGAGGACTACACGGCGGCGGGCGCCACAATCAGTACAGATCCCGGCGCCTCGCAAAGTACCGCCGATATCGTTCTGCGCCTGAACGTACCCACAATTGACGAGGCCAAGCGGCTGAAAGCCGGCGCCATCCAGATCAGCTACCTGGACCCGTTTAACGAATTGGAGCTGGTGCGCAGCTGTGCGGCCGCGAAAGTGAGCGCGTTCAGCATGGAGATGATCCCACGCACCACCATCGCCCAAAAAATGGACGCAATAAGTTCACAGGCTAATCTCGCCGGCTACGTTGCCGTCGTCCAAGCAGCCCAGAGTTCGGCCAAAATCTTTCCCATGATGATGACGCCGTCCGGGACGATCACGCCGGCAAGGGTATTCATCATAGGCGCCGGCGTCGCTGGATTGCAGGCAATCGCGACGGCTAAACGCCTCGGCGCCAGGGTCGAAGCGTTTGATACCCGGCCCGTTGTAGAAGAACAAGTACAGTCGCTGGGAGCGAAGTTTCTTAAGGTCGATCTGGGTGAAACCGGTCAAACCAAGGATGGTTACGCGAAGGAACTCACCGAAGATCAGTTACAACTGCAACGTGAAGCGATGAAGAAGGCCTGCGGCAACGCAGATATCGTCATCACTACGGCGCAGGTATTCGGCCGCAGAGCGCCCCTAATTGTCACCGAGGATATGGTTGCCGCTATGAAACCAGGCAGCGTCATCGTCGATTTGGCAGTCGCGACCGGCGGCAACGTCGCCGGTTCAAAGGTGGACGAGGCGGTGGACGTAAACGGTGTAACGATCATCGGCTTGAGCAATTACCCCGGACAGGTACCGGTACCGGCCAGTCAAATGTATTCCAGCAATCTCGGAAGTTTTCTGGAGCACTTTTGGGACAAGGAAGAGAAAATATTCAAACCCAATTTCGAGGACGAAATTATAAAAGGCTGCCTGATTACGCATGGCGGCGAAATCGTCAACGAGACAATTAAAGCGTTAGCAGGGTCCTGAAAAACTCTCATGCGGCACAATACTGCGTTGAAACCGGCTCATAATGCTCGTGTACTTGCGTGTACATTGCACTTTTTCGCCGATTTTGCCTTGTCTTGCACTCGCCTGAGACTTTTCAGGACCCTGCTACTGCCAATTACTAGGTGAGCCCTTAGCTGTTACGCGACACATGGAGTGACAAGGCATGAGTCTACTGCTGTTCGTATTCGTTCTCGCAATTTTCCTGGGATTCGAGTTGATCTCGAAAGTACCTTCGCAGTTGCATACCCCGCTAATGTCCGGCTCGAACGCCATTTCAGGTATTACGATTGTTGGTGCGTTGCTTGCCGCTGGCGCTCAACAAACGGATACCGCCGCGCTGATATTGGGCACGCTAGCAGTCGTCTTCGCTACCATCAACGTCGTCGGCGGCTACCTCGTCACGGATCGCATGCTCGGGATGTTTAAGAAGAAAGAAGAAGGAGCCGAGTAGTGATCCCCACTGCAGCAATAAATTTCAGTTACCTCGTTGCCTCAGTCCTGTTTATCTATGGACTGAAGATGCTGAGTTCCCAAACCACGGCGCGGCGCGGCAACATGCTTTCCTCTTGCGGCATGCTGCTCGCCATCGTCGCAACGCTGCTTAACCATCAAGTTGTCTCGTTTCAGTGGATCCTGGTAGGTGTGGCAATCGGCGGGCTCATCGGCGTTACCTGCGCGCGCCTAGTCAAAATGACGTCGATGCCTGAAATGGTGGCGTTGTTCAATGGCTTTGGAGGAATCGCAAGCCTGCTGGTTGGGTGGTATGAGTATCACGCGCGTCCCGAAAGTCCGACTTTTACGATTGCCGCCATTTTCATCGCCGTCGTTATCGGCGGTATGACATTTTCCGGCAGCCTCATCGCCTGGGGCAAATTGTCCGAGAAAATGGGCGGCAAACCCGTACTGTTTCCCGGACAGAAGATTGTCACAGGGTTGTTTCTGCTGGGAATGATTAGCGCAGGCGTCGTCTACAGCATGGATCCGGCCAGCAATTATCCGCTGTTCATCGGCATCGTCACTGCGGCCGTAATTTTCGGCGTTCTCCTGGTGATCCCAATCGGCGGTGCCGACATGCCGGTGATGATTGCCTTGCTCAATAGTTATTCCGGTCTCGCGGCCTGTGCGGCCGGCTTCGTGATCCTCAATAACGTGCTCATCGTCGCCGGTGCTCTGGTTGGCGCCAGTGGACTCATTCTGACCACCATCATGTGTAAGGCGATGAATCGCTCGCTCGCAAATGTCATGTTTGCCGGCGTCGGGGCTACCTCCTCTAGCGGCGCCAGCTACCATGGCGAGGCCAATCCGGTCTCCGCTGGCGATGCTTACTACATACTCGAGGCCGCAAGCTCGGTGGTGTTCGTTCCCGGGTACGGCATGGCGGTTGCGCAGGCTCAGCACGTGGTGCGCGAACTAGCTGATCTGCTGGAAGCCAATGGCGCCGAAGTCCAATTCGCGATTCATCCCGTGGCCGGACGCATGCCCGGTCATATGAACGTGTTGCTCGCCGAAGCCAACGTGCCTTACGAACAATTGGTTGTGCCAGAAGACGTTAATCCGATGATGGCTTCCATGGACGTCTCGGTGGTTATTGGCGCCAATGATGTCGTCAATCCGGCAGCACGCTCGGATGAAGGCAGCCCTCTTTATGGCATGCCGATTATCGACGTTGATAATGCAAAAACCTGCATTGTGTTGAAACGAAGTCTTAAAGCAGGCTTCGCGGGCGTGGATAATCCGCTGTTTTTCGGTGAGAACACTCGCATGCTGTTCGGTGACGCCAAAGCCAGCGTTTCGGCGTTGGTTGCTGAATTCAAGGGGACCTGAATTTATTATAATTACCCCTCATCCTGTCCTTCTCCCGTTGCGGGAGAAGGACAGGATGAGGGGTAATTCAAGCAGGGACGTTTGCCGTTACGACGACTCGGTCTTAGCACGCAGTGTCGCTGTTTCCCGCTCGTTAACTTCCAGACTGACCGCATCAACGACGACGCCATAGTCCGTCTTCGCGCGTTCGATGGAAATCATTTCATTGCGAACATCATCGACAACGGCGGCGATCGGTCGGAGTTTCGGATCGCCGTAGCCCCCACCCCCACCGGCGCGTTGAAAATAGCGAGTGCCAGTAGGTATTGAGTGCAGCACCTCCTTGGCTTTAGGTTGGTATATTTCGCCGTTCGGGTATTCGAAATATAGCTCGTTACGCCCACCCGCCAGGCCACCAAACAGACCAAAAGCGCGCGCCTCCTCTTCCAATCCATCGCCGAACGACACGCCTCTAGTTTCTTCGCCCTGAAAGACGAACTCCGTTTGCGTACCCAAGCCGCCCCGCCATTCGCCGGCACCGGCGGAGTCGGTATCGTATTCGTGCTTGATGAGCAGATGCGGATCATAGATTTCGAACATCTCATAATCCTGTGCTAACAGCCCGCCGGCACAATTGATCAGTCCAATGTGATCGTAACCGTCTGCGCCGAAGGTCGCGCCGGAACCACCTTTGATACCGATAAACAATATATCGACATAACGCTTGTCCGTGCGTGGGTCACGCCCGGTCACCGCGACCGCCTGCATGCGATTCCATGCAGCACACACCATTTTCGGCAGCGCACCGGAGAACGCGCGGAAGATCGCTTCTGAGGTCGGTCCGCACAATGAATTCCCGAAGGTCGTCGCTGCCGGGTATTTGGCGTTCAAGAAAGAGCCTTCCGGGATGTCGATGCGCAGCGGCCGCAGCATTCCGTCGTTATGCGGGATATCCGGGTTAATCAGCATCAAGAAACTCAGCATCACGGCTGACGCGGTCGATGAATAGGGTGCGTTAACGAATCCCGGTGTCTGTGCCGACGTACCGGCAAAATCAAAACTGACCGAATCGCCGGCGATGGTTACGCGCAGATTAATTTTCATCCGCGAACCATCCGTCACGCCATCGTAAAATGCCCAACTCTCTCCTGCATAAACCCCATCCGGCATCGCCCGAATTTCGCTCCGCACCATGCGTTCCGTACGGGAAAACAACTCGTCTACGTGCTGCAGAATCGTGTCACTCCCATAGCGCTCGAATAGCGCCTTGATCCCGCGCTCACCCACGACACAACCACCAATCTCAGCTTTGATGTCCTCCTGGACGATGTCGTAGCGAACATTCGCAAAAATCAAATCCCAAACATCCTTGCGTAATTTTCCTGCCGCATAGACTTTGACCGGTGGGATCCGCAGCGCTTCCTGCCAGACCTCACGTGCATCCGGGTTATAGCCGCCTGCAACCGCACCGCCGATATCGGCCTGATGTCCCTTACACGCCGCCCACGCGACCAACTCGCCCGCATGAAATATCGGCTTGAACGCTGCAACGTCGGCGTTCTGATTGCCGCGGCTGAAGACATCGTTGTGTAGAATGACGTCGCCCTCGGCAATGTCCGAGCCAAAGTATTCGATGATGTATTCGCACACCGGCTGAACCGCGAACGCCAACACCGGAATGTATTCGGTCTGCTCCAGCATCCGGCCTTTGGCGTCATAGAGGCCGGTAACGAAGTCACGCGCTTCACTCAAGATGGGCGAGCGGGTAGTGCGCAAGAGCGTGCGCCCCATCTCTTCGGTAATGGACTTGAACCGCCGTTGCAGAACGGCGAGCAGGATAGGATCTATTTTATTGGACATGGGTTAACAGGAAACTATCCAGGGGATCACACTCCAGTTTAATTCCGGGCGGTACCAGGACTGTTGTATTGCGCTGTTCGACGATCGCCGGACCGACAAATTCATCGCCGTAGCCCATGGCGTCACCATCGTAAACATCTACCTGTTCAAAACTTGAAGTTTCCGACAGGAAGATCGCGCGCTGTCCTTTGTGTTTCGCGGTAACGTCCAGCGTCTGCCGCGGCTGGTTCACCATAGTCGGTTTGTCGGTAACGCCAATGGCGCTCATACGCAGGTTTACCAAGGTAATCGGCGTTTGTTCGGTGGCATAACCGTAGAGACGATCATGAGTTTCATGAAACCGCCCGCCAATTGCGGCAAAGTCGATGGGGTCAAGTTCGGTGTCCATTACCGGAATTTTCACTTCGTGGTACTGCCCCGCGTAACGCAGATCCAGCGCAAAACTGAAACGTTGGCGCTCCTCGGGAATCAACTCTTCGGACAAAATCGTTCTACCCTGCTGGCCGAGTTCCTTGATCAAGGCGCGAAATCTGCCATGGTTGACGCGCTCATCTGCAAACTCCGTGCTGTAACTACGCACGAAATCGTGTTTCAGATCTGAATGCAGCATGCCCGCTGCGCAGAATATAGACGACTGTCGCGGAATAAGAATGTTGCGGATCTCAAGCTCGTTGGCAATTTGCGCCGCATGAATCGGACCTGCCCCGCCGGCGCAGATGAGGAGGAAATCTCGCGGATCGTAGCCCTTTTGCACGGAGATTTCACGAATTGCAGACGCCATGTTGGAGTTGATCAGTTGGAACATGCCGTAGGCGGCATCGACGACCGGCAAGCCCAATGGGCCGGCGATCTTTTCTTCAATCGCGCTGCGGGCAGACTCCGAATTCAGTGGCATGCTACCCCCGGCGAAATAGTCCGGGCTGAGGTAGCCAAGTATCAGATTGGCGTCTGTGCAGGTCGGCAGTTCGCCGCCAAGTCCATAGCAGACTGGACCGGGATGGGCGCCGGCGCTGTCTGGTCCCATGCGTAACATGCCACCGTCATCGATCCATGCGATAGAACCGCCGCCGGCGCCGACGGTGTTGATGTCCATGGTTTCCAGGCCCAGTGCGTGTCGGTTAACCCGACTGGCCGACGTCAGACTCGGCGCACCGTCTTTGACCAACGCCGCATCGAAACTCGTGCCCCCCATGTCTACGGTGATGAGATCGCGTATTTCGTGGACACCCGCGTAGGCCAGTCCGGCAATCGGTGCTGCTGCGGGACCTGACAACAGTGTGCTGGCCGCAAGCGCCGCTGCTTTTTTGGGTCCAGTCACTCCACCATTCGATTGCATGATGAGTAACACACCGCCAAACACCGCCGCATCGAGGCGCTCGACCAGGCGTTGCAGATAGCGACTCAAGATTGGACCGACACCGGCACTCAATACCGTAGTGCTCACACGTTCGTAAAACCTCACCTGCGGCAGCACGCGGCTGGATACGGACAAGTAGGTATCCGGCATTTGTTCAGCAACTCGTTGCGCCGCGGCTTGCTCGTTTACGTCGTTACGGTAGGCATGCATGAAACAGACAGCGACAGCCTCGACGCCCGCCGCTTTGAATCGTTCCAGCGCATCGTCAACACCGTCCAACATGATCGGTTGCAGAACCTCGCCTTCGGCATTGATGCGCTCGACGATCGGACGGCGCAAACGGCGCGGCACCAACGGCTCGGGCGCCGGGTACTTATTGTCATACTGTACCTCGCGCATACCGCGACGCATCTGTAAGGCATCGCGAAAACCATGGGTGGTAAGCAATCCGACCGGCGCGATTTTTCCGGTTAACACCGCATTGGTGGTCACCGTGGTGCCATGGACAATTATTTCTACTTCGTTGAGAAAAGCGTCAAGCGTGCGATCGCACTGCTCAGCCAGTTGCACAAAGCCGGCAAATACGGCGCGAGATGGATCGTCGGGCGTCGACAGGACTTTGCAGGTACGAGATGCGCCCTCAGCATCGAGCAGCAAAAAATCGGTAAACGTACCGCCTACGTCGACACCAATCTTCATGTCGCTAAATTAAGGACGCTATACAAGGCGGCCGCGATAGACCCATCCGGCGTCGATGGTTACGACCGTTCCTGATGTATAGGCAGACAGATCTGATGCCAGATAGGCAACCATGGTGGCGATTTCATCGACGGTCCCTGCACGGCCGAAAGGCATTGGCTCAAGCAACTCCTGCCATCGGTCCGCATCGCCAAACTGATCGTTTGCCGATTTTTGCAGCAAGCCTTCCAGGCGTTCCGTGAGTATCGGACCCGGATTTACTGCAACAACACGAATGCCATCTTCCGGGCTGTCACCACCCAACCCTCGCGTGAATGCCATTAATGCGGCATTGCCGGACGATCCTGCAATGTAACTCGCGGCAGGCCGCTCACCACCATTTCCAATAACGTTGATGATCACCCCCGCACCGCGGGCTTTCATGTAGGCATACATACTGCGGGTCAAATTGATGTAACCGAACACCTTGAGGTCCCACGCTTCTCGCCAGCGTTGTTCGTCGATCTCATCGAGTCGCCCACCCGGAATTGCACCTGCGTTATTCACCAGCACGTCTGCGTCGGCGCACGCTTGCGCCAACGCCTGCATATTAGCGCTGACACTCAGATCCATGGCGAAAGTCGTTACCTCGACATCATGTTTAGCGTTTATCTCCGCCTTCAAACTCTGCAATTCTGAGTCTGTTCGAGCCGCGAGATAAAGATGACAGCCCTCGTCCGCGAGATAGGCGCCGATCGACCGACCGATGCCTTTCGATGCACCGGTGACCAGCACCTTGCGTCCAGCTAGATTGAGATCCATAGCAGCGCCTCCCCGAGCGTAGCTGTTTAGTGAGTGTCGAAAATAGCTTGGTACTGCGCCAGCTTTGCAACGACTGCTTTGCGCTCGTCAGGCGTTGGGTTTTCCGGGTCCTTCGCCGGCGGCAGGCTGCCAAATTTCAGCAGACAGGCCGTGAGCAAATAACGCGCTTTCGTCGCCGTTAGGTTATTGCCCTCAACCGAGAGATTATTAGGATAACTTGCGGCCAATCCGCCGGCGTTACCTCGCCCCACGTAAACGGTAGGCATACCGCTGAAGGCCGCGCGTTCAAGCGCTATTTCCGGAGAACGCGGTAAAAATCCATAAGGTGCAAGTCCCTCGCCGACAAAGCCTGCGAGCGGGCTGCTGTCCAGATTCTTTTTTATGTGAGCAAGAATACCGACTTCCGTCGCGGCGCTGGGTGTCGCGGCGTCTTCGTGGTAAGTCCCCGCTTTGATGATCGTGACTCTGGGTATAGCCTCAGCGATCAGCTCGCCCTGCGCATCTCTAGTGCGTATTTCGAGCGTTCGCAGCTTACCGCGGCGACGTTCGACTCCCGTTACGTTGTCCGGGAGCACCGTCAAACGCACTTCTGAGCGCCAGGTATGGCGGGTGTGCGGTTTGAAATAAATGTGCACTCTCCCTGGCACACCCATGGTGCCGAGGATCCCTCCATGGCCACCCGCCGCAACATATCCACCCGGCCTGGCATCGGATTTCTGTACCTGTCGTGCCGCGAATATCTGCTCGTCCTGGACCATGACCGCGCCGAGTTCGTTATTACCCTGCGCGTCTGACCAGACCCGCGACACAATGTAGTCGACCGAATCGACAATATTTCGCGGACCGTCCGCCGACAGGCTGCGGTTTGGCCGTTGCGCCGCGTTGGCGACTATCGGCACTCGCGTATCGACCATTAGATTCAACCAATAAATAGTTTCCTCCACCGTCGGACTACCTTCGAGCCAAATGAGCCCAAGATAATCGGCGGCGTTAACCGCGTTTTGCACCGAATTGGCAGCCTTTGCCAGTTCGAGGTAACGAGTGGAGGTGCGCAAGTGCACGGGTTTGTACACAAAAAAATCTTCGCCCATCGTTTCAGGAAGGATATCGCCGTCACCAACGTCGGTCCGCATCGCAGCAGACAAACCGCGTTTGTAACCGCCTGCGGGTACCCCTCGGTAGAAGTCGAACTCGGCCTTGGAAGCAAGCATGTTGCCTAGCCCGCGTTCACTGACACCCCAAATTCCGCGATCAATCTCTTCGAATATTCGCGCACCATCGGGAAAAAACGGTTGTCGGCATTGGTTGGCCGGGGCCCAGGGCCGGGCGCAATCGCCATCCCAGGCACGACCGTCCACCTGGCGCGCCATGTACGGCAGCATGTAGAGGCCGTCGTCGGGATCCAGAGTTACTTTGTAGACGGCTTTATCTGCGGCTCCCTGACGCTCAGTGTTAAAGTTTCCAGCGGCATCTACATAACCGTCAGGTGGTCCGTAGAGTTCGGCGGCATCGCGTTCCAGTGGGTGGCCGCTGAACTGCTCAATCAGAACCTCGACCGGCGCAGCCAGCCGTTGCGGGGCCAGGTGATCGTATTTCAGCGGCGCTCCGCCTTCGTCCGCCAGCGGCGTCAGACCATATTTGGATCTGGCTTTGTTGCTGGTAACCAGCGGTTCGGAATTCTGGATTGTCGCGACGGGACCGGACACGACAGCGATGCGGGGTTTTGCTTGTGCAGCTAGCGTGGCCGAAGGCACAACTAACAGTACGCCGCTTATAGCCGTCAACACCGCGCGGATCAGATTGTTCATCACACTCCCCCTGGCCCTCAATCGATGGCAAGCATCATAGGTGTGATGCGCAGGGGTCGCAATCGGGACCCGCTTCCAGATCGCTGCTAAATGACAGGTTAATTACATTCTGCGGACGTCGACTCGTCCTCGCCTGCCTCTTCGTCTTCCTCGACACCTTCAGCACCGGCTTCGCCGGTTGCTTCTTCCGTGGCCTCCGCCTCTTCCGAAACCAACGCCAGAATGGCTTCCACCGCCGGGTTTCGGAACAGGCCGGCGATATAGATACCGGCATCGGGTAGAGGATCAACCAGCGGATCGGCGAATAAATCCTCGCAGCCTATGCAGTCGGTGAACGTGATCTCAGCGGCGCCACCAAGTGCGAGAAACACCGCATCGGTGTTCAACTCGGTGCCCGGCACCAGTTGGATATTACCGGCAGCAACATTGAACTGGCCATTGGAAACCAAGGCCACAAACGAATCCGCAGTACTGCCGGCCTGCAGGAAAATGCTGTCGACATTGATGTTTGACTCGGTGCCTGCAAATGTAAACGCGATTCCAGGCAATGTGGTGATGTCGGGAATTGCACCGTCAAAAATTTCAGACGCAAGTTTGCCGCCCAACGTCGACTCCGGGGCAGAACCGGAAAACAATTCCAGTCGCGGTGAATTGATCGTCAAGGTCTCCTGCGCTATCAAAGCCGCAATCGAGCCTTCGCCCACACCACCAAGCAGTTTGACGTTGGTGGTAGCGTTAACTTCCAGGGTGCCGTTGGACAGCACGAACGACGGTGAAGCACTTTGTATGATGATGGTATCGCCATTGAGCACAGCGTTGCCTGCAATCACCTCACCGGTGATCGTAATATCACCCGTGCCACCGCCCCGAAAACCGGTCTGCACCCCGTCTACCTCATTGGCGATCAAGGTAAGGTTCGCGACGTTAACGATACCGTCGATATTGATCGAGCGGCCGGCCTGCAAAGTGAGACTGCCGCTCGCCGAGGTCAGCACCGTTGCCGCATCGATGTTGATATCGCTATTGGCCTGCAATATCAGGGTGCCGCCGCCCAACATGAAATTTTGGACCGTTTGATTGGTGAGGGTGAACTGATCGGCAGGTAGATTGGCGAAGGAAAACGCATCTGCGCCCGTCTTGGTTGGGTCGAAAAAGACCATGCGGCCGGCATCTACAACACCGTTAATGTCCGCATCGGGGCTGGTGAACAAAATCCTGCCATCCACGAGCGTCTGACCTGTCGTGGCACCGAACCTCTCATTCGCGCTGATCCCGGATACCACCTGCACGGCCAATCCGGTCGTATTACTGATCTGCACGAGTGAACCGGCATCCGCCAGACCGCTGACGTCAGCATTCGGACTACGCACCAAAATGTGGCCACTGATGAACCGCGGAAAAACTGATCCGAAGTTTTCGCCGGCACTGCCGCCGTTCGTGCGCCCTAGTAAATTGCCGGTCGTGCCGTCAATCATCGCTATAGATCCGGCATCTACCAGGCCACCGGCATCTGCATTCGGACTGCGCACGAAATAATTGCCGCCGGACACCAGGCTCGGGGTGTTATTGCCAAAAAGCTCACCGGCGCTGATGCCACTAGTGCGGCCGAGCTCGGTCCCATCTGCCCGGTTCAGCAATACCACGGCGCCTGCGTCGACATTGCCGGCAACGTCCGCGTTGGGGCTACGAACGAGTATCGTTGTGGAGAAGATGCTCGGTGAGATACTGCCAAAGCCCTCATCCATGCTGGTTCCTAGCGTGCTGCCACGCAGGATATTGCCGCCGCCCAGATCCGTATCGGCGACGACGAATATACCGCCGGCACCCGTCATCGAACCGTTGCTGTGCAACGGGGCTTGCACCAGCATGTCACTACCAAGCGAGAAAAAGTTGACCGAGCTTCCCAGCCGTTCATTCATGTTATTGCCGTCGAGCTGTCCAATGAGCGTGCCGGTCGGATCGGTCAGCAGCAGCGAACCAGCGTCGGCCACGCCGCCCGGATCAGCATTAGGCGACTGGAAGACCAGATTGCCGTTACTGCGTTCACGGAGGCGAATGCTGCCGAACAACTCACCGGCGCTGCTGCCATCGACACGTCCGACGACGTTCGCGGTCACTCGATCGACGATAAATACGGATCCCGCGTTCGCGTTACCGCCAACAGCAACGTTTCGCGCCGCGATCACGTAGTTCGCCCCGGAAGACACGGTGGTGCTGATACCGAAACTATTGCCGACCTGATCACCTGGGTTGGCGCCGGTAATACTGCCGCGCAGGATGTTGCCGCCGCCAAGATCCACATCCGCAATCTGGGCGACAATGCCGGCACCGCCGCCGTGTTCCGGATCGAAAACCAGGAAGTCGCTCGACCCGAGGCTGAAGAAGTTGACGTTGTTGCCGAAACGTTCGGACGCGGTGTCCCCATCGACGCGACCAATCTCGCTACCGGTGGTGCCACTCGCCAAAATTATGCTACCCGCATCGACGATGCCGCCGGGGTCGGCATTGCGTGAACGGATCACATAATTACCGCTCGCGCGCTCGGTGATGCCGAAGCTACCCAGGAATTCGCCGGCACTGACCCCATCGGTACTGCCAATGCGATTGCCCGTCGTTCCCGAGGCCAGGATGACGCTGCCCGCATCGACGTTCATACCGATGTCGGCTCCCGTACTGGTGACGATATAATTGCCGCTGGACAGCGCTGTGACACTCGAACTACCGAGACGCTCACTAGCGCTGATGCCGTCAACGCGGCCTAGCTGCATACCGGTTGTGCCCGACGCGAGGATCACGCTGCCAGCATCGACATTCATACCAATGTCGGCATTCGCGCTACGAACGATGTAATCGCCACTCGAAAGTTGTTGGAGACTCAAGCTACCCAGGGTTTCGTTGGCGCTGGTGCCGTCGATGCGACCCAACTCGTTGCCGGTAGTGCCCGATGCAAGGACGACGCTGCCCGCATCAACGTTCATACCAACGTCCCGATTGCGACTGCGGATCACATAATTGCCCGAGCTGAGAAAGATAGGCGATGTGCCGCCAAAAAATTCGTCAATCGAGACGCCATCGGACTGGCCCAAGACCGTACCAGCGGTATCTACCAGAAACACCGAACCGGCGTCCCGAATGCCGCCCGGATCCGCGAACTGCACGGGCACGAGGATACCGCCCGCCACGCTGCGGATGGATAATTGACCGACCTGATCGTTATTGCCACCCAGCCCATCGATGGAACCGGTGAACGAACCCAGGACGCTGCCGCTGTCGCTGCCATCGACAAAGAACACGGCTCCCCCGCCAGCCGCGTGATTCCGGCTCAAGATAGCGAAGTTGTCACCCCCGAGCGTGAAGGTATCGAGATTGTTACCCAACAATTCGTTCACGCTGTCGCCGTCGACCCGGGTCAGCACATTTCCCGTTGTGTTGTCGACCACGAATACAGAGCCTGCGCCCGCGATAGTAGACACCATCATATTCCGCGCGGGCACAATGTAGTTACGAGACGGCAGGAACCTCGGATTTAAGTTACCGACATTGTCGCCGGCAACTACGCCGTCGACACCGCCGCGACGGATGTTGCCGCCGCCGAGATCGACATCGGCGATCTGCGCAACGATCCCGGCGCCGCCGCCATGCTGGGCGTCGCGCACCAGAAAATCTGCGTTGCCAAGGCTGAAGAGATCGATGGTGCCGCCAAACTGCTCATTGGCGGTATCGCCGTCAAAGCGACCAATCTCGTTACCGGTGGTGCCGCTAGCCAAGATAACGCTGCCAGCATTCACAATTCCACCCGGATCGGCGCTGGTGGAGCGGATCACGTAATTGCCGCTGGCGCGCACGTTGATGCCGAAATTACCGAGGAACTCACCGGCGCTGGTACCGTCGACGCGTCCCTTTTCAGTACCGGTGGCGCGATCGACAAGGATGACACTGCCGGCATCGACATTGCCGCCAATATCGGCACTGGTGCTTCTGATGACATAGTCATTGCTGGGAGACAGCCGCTGGGGGGATGAGGCGCCTAGAAGTTCGTTGGCGCTGCTGCCGGATACACGCCCGCGTTCGAATCCCGGTCCGACGGCGACGTCAGCAGCCAGAATAATAGTACCGGCATCGACGTTGCCACCGACATCGTTAAAGCGGCTGCGGATGAGAAAATCGTTGCTGCCGAAGGTAAAGAAATCGATAACCTCACCGAGGCGTTCGCTCGCGCTGTTACCATTAATGCGCCCGATCGCGGTACCGTTGGTCCCGTTGATCAGGTACACGGAACCCGCGTCCAGGATGCCGCCCGGATCTGCGGTCGGATTGCGCAAGACGAAATTGCCGCTGCCGCGGCTGGTCCAGCCGCTGCTCCCGAGCATATCGCCGACATTGCTCCCGGCAGTCTCACCGAGGGCAAGTCCGGTAGCGTTGTCAACCAGCACTATTCGCCCGGCATCCATCACCCCACCCGGATCCGCGTTCGGGGACCGTACCAGATAGGTACCTGTGGGTACGCCAAAGAAATCCACCGTCGCGCCGAAGCGCTCGGCGCTGCTGAGGCCGCTGGAGCGCCCAATCTCTAATCCAGTGTCGACATTTACCAGCAGCACCGCGCCGGCCTGCGTAAGAGCGCCATTGTTGGCATCCGGGCTACGGAACACCAGGTTGCCGCCGGTCACTGTCCGAAAAAACAGGCTACCCAATTTTTCACCGGCAGCATTGCCGGCAATGACGTTGAGCAACTCACCGGTGGGATCGAACAGGTGGATCTCGCCCGCATCGATGAGCCCGCCTGTATCCGCGTCCTGACTCATGACTAGGATGTTGCCGTTGCCCAGCACCGAGAAACTACTACCGAACCGATCACCCGCGGCGGGTATGTCGTCGGCGATTTCGTCGCCGGCACCGCCCTGAATGATGGTGATGTTCTGTGGGTCGAGCAGCAAGGTGCCGGCGCGTCCACCCGGCGCGCCTACATCAACTGCGCCAACAAAATCGAGCCTTTGTTTACCCGAAACCTCTACCAACCCGCCATCGCCACTATCAAGACCGCCACGCGCCGCCGCGGTACCCTCGAAGAGCGTATGATCGTCCGACCACACGACCACCCGGCCGCCTTCACCGGCCTCAATCGCGCTCGCTTCTATCCAACTCGCGTCATCGACGACGACCGTAGCTGCAGTCGCTAAATCACCACCACCCTGCAACTCGCCACCCACATTTACGGTACCGCCATCACCGTTTTCGGCGTTCGCGACCAGGCGCGCGCCCGCGAGCTGTACGTCGTCACCCGTGATGTTGATTGTCCCACCGGCCGATGCGCCGGTAGCATCCAAAGACGCGCCCACTTCGACGGTCTCAACCGCGGTGACGTCAATGTTGCCACCCACGCCCGCTTTATTAGTCGCCGTCAACGTCGCCCCGGGCGCCAGTGCTACCGAGTTTCCGGACAAAGCAATTTGACCGGCGACTACACCGTCTTCGCCACTGTTTGCCGTAATCACGCTATCCGCGCTGGTCTGCAACGACGCCGAAGCACTCAATACAATGCGCCCCGACGCATCAACGCCCAACGTATCGGCATTGATTTCGCCGGAATGGCGGATAGTGCCGGCGAGGACGCTGATCATTCCGCCCTGCGCCAACAGTTGGCCGAGATTGACGACTTCATGCTCGGGTGCCTGGACGTCAAACGTGATATCGCCGTCATCGAGACTGGTTATGGTGATGGACTGGCCGGCGGCCAAGATCAGTTGACCGTCTTCGGTTTGGATCAGTCCACTTTGCTCATTACCCTCTTGCGGTGCGTTGACAATCCGCGGCGCCAGCAACACGACGGCACCGCCCGGCGCGCTTTTGATATAGCCGTGGTTGACGATATCGCCACTGTCGGCATCACTTGCGAAGTGCAAACGACCAGCACGAAAGTCATCGTCGCTCATGTCCAACGTCGACAACACCAGTCCGGCCGTATCCACCACCGCGTCGCGACCGACAAGGATCCCCTGAGGATTGATCAGGAACACGCGACCATTCGACAGCAGGCTGCCGAGTAACTCCGATGTAGCACCGCCGGTAACCCGGTTCAAAACCGCGCTGGCCGCGCTCTGCTGAATGAAGCGCGTCGTTTCGTGCGCACCGATATTGAACGCTTGCCAATTGATAATGCTGCCTGGCGAATTTGTAACGTTGAGCGTGCTGCTGTCGGAGTGGCCAAAACTTACATTGCCCGATACCACGTTGGCACCCTGGGGATTGGCGAATGCCGCAGTGCCGGCGAGGGCTCCCCAAACTGTTGCCAACAGGAGTGTCGTACACCGCTTTATCGAACGCTGCATTGTAATACTCCACCATCCAACGATTTATCCAATGAATTGACGACCTCCCCGAATTCCACCGCACGCAGTACGGGATCCTCGGCCTGGAACGCCGGGATCTCCTGCAACGGTTCCGCTGCGCCGCCGGCCGTGCCAACATAACTCGCCTCGCCGGCCGCTAAGTCGACGACATTTTCCGCCGTCTCAACCCCGCAGTTACCGGTGTAACAACTTACGTATAAACCTTCCGCGGGCGCCGTCGAGGATGCGGGCGGCAGCGTGTCGGGAATATCTACTTCGTTCGGACGTGGCACGGTAAGAAGCTGCGGCAGCGCCGGCACGGTGATTGGCGCCTGCGCTAGATTAGCCAGAAAAACGGTGTTGCCGGCACTGGTGGGATGCTGTCCATCGAAATCAATAACGCCATCCCATACATCCGCGAATAAACCATCACCAGACGGGTCTTGCGGTCCGCCAGGATTGACGCAGGTACCTTGGCAGACCAGGTCAAATCCCGAACCGCGGATGCCAATGGTGGCAACGGGGGTGCGCATTGAGTAGTTGCGGCGATTGCGTTTGCCAATCAAGCCAGATACCGCCCGCAGGCCACCGCGTAACAGCGCGAACGCCGCTACGGCCACGTTCCGGTTGTGCCGCGTTATATTCGAAGTTCTCGACGTGAAATTCAGTGTTAGGCAGCACGGTTACTCGGCTCTTGTCACGAAATGCCAATACCGCGTAGGCACCTTCGCCTGTGACAATACGATCGCCGTTGTAGACGGAGTCACCCGCTACCAGACTTCTGGATCGTGCGCCGCCGCCAGCACTCGCAACAACACTGCCGCGAACAAAACCGGCACGCCCCGCGGGACCCGGGCGCTGCTTTGCCTCGTCCGCGCAATCGGTGCTGCACAGGCGCGCATCGAACTCAGTGCCGCGGATCCCGATTGTTGCAACGGCCGTACGCAACCTGACTGCTTTGCGATTGCGTTTACTGAGGAACCCGGTGACCGCGCGCCAATCCTCCTTTAAACAGGCTCATGACCGCGCTTTCCTTACCAACTTCGACACTGAACGATTCAATTTGGAATTTCGTGCCGGGTCGCAGAGTAATGCGCGTTCCATCCAGCAGTTGCAACACAGCAACGCTGCGCAAACCGGTGGTCACGACGTCACCCTCAAAAATCGTCGAACCTTTGCCGAGTAAACGCCCGCTCTCACCGGCCTGTTGCGCGGTCGCCGCGCCGCGAGCCAACAGCACTTCACCGGCGGGTCGGTGCCGCCAAAACCCCTTGCACAGCGGCGCCACAGCATGACAATCGCAAGCAGCTTGTAATGGAACATGCGCATCAGAAACGGTACTGCATATCGAGATGCCATTTGACGTTACCGCGATCAGCCGCCTCGCCGTCGGCTTCGGCCAGGGTTTTCCCGTAATCCCAGAACCAGCATGAACTTGTCGCGGCCATTGCCAACGCGCACCAATGCCCACGCTGGACAAGGTGTCGGAACGTCGCTGCGGTTCGACGAAATCCTCAACGTGCTTGTGTCCGACATCGGCAAACGCAAGGAAACTCGTTCCCTTAAGCATTCGCACGGGCGGTGACCATAGCTCGAAATTGAGTTGCAATGCGTCATCGCCGGATTACGGTTCGCTCTTCGAAGCCGCGCACCGAACGCGAGCCACCCAGACCGAATTGTTCACCAGGGATGAGTCGCACGTTCGCGTATTGTCCCGACATGTTGGCAATCGCGAAAAACCCTTGGGCAATTGCCGAGAAGCCGATACCGCAAACCGAACTAATTTCCAATCTGCATCCGCCCCGGGTCGCACGCGTTCGTAGTCCAGATCGCGGTTATGACCACCAAAAGCAATGTTGTGCACATACTCGATGAAGAAATTCACCCCAGTGCGCGTCCACGCATAGCTACCGTCGTAGCGAATGGATATCGGGCGACTGCGCACCTGGGTACTGATTGCGTTAATTTGTAAGCCTGTGCCCGCATTGAAAATAGCCGTATCGAAATTTCGATCCTGAATTCCCAGGGTTACGCCATGCCGGTAAGTCCCAAATCTCAGTAACTCGTGCCTGAAGCTGATCCCGCCAAAGTCACCCGCGCCACTAATGTCAAAGAAATCCTGCACTTGGCCAATATCGACGTCCGATCGCACGTAAAATCCGGACAGCCAACCGTTCCAAGCATAAATCGGAATCTGATAGTTAAACCCCAACTGCGTCACATCATCGGAATTATCCGGGGAAGTGGTAAACGTCCCCGTGAACACGTGATCACGGCGAAACAGGTTGGCATATTGGGCGCCTAGCAGTCTGTCGGACTTAGGATGAATCCAGCGGCCGTGGAGCGGGTCTGAGCCGACGGGATCACCGTTCGAGTACTCATGATGCGTGTCGGAGTCGCAAGATCATGACGGGATACAGCGCTCCGCGTCCGTTTCTTATCCCCTCAATACCGCCATCCGGCGAATGTTCCACGCCATCGTCACCAGCGACCATTCTCCGCTTACTGCTTCAAGCCCACGCAGGGAGAAACTGCCGGAACCCCATCCGGGCCTTGATGATACCGAACACCGGTTCCACGGTCTGCTTGCGCAGCCCATACACCGCACGCCCGGCACCGGGTCTTCAGTCGATGCTTCATGTGCGCCACCGCGTCGGCCGGCTCGGCCAGCGGCGGCGGTTCACCGAAGCGTTCTTGCCAAGGCAGATGATGCGACTCGCGCCCCATGGCCAACAGCGGGTCGATGGCCGCATCGATGCAGGCGGTGACGTTCGCCTCACTGAAGTAGCCGGCGTCGGCGAGCAGCTGCGTGACCGACCCGAGGTCGTCGGGCAGCTCGCTCAGGGCGTCGAGCATCGGGGCGAGCTGCTGCTTATCGTTGGCGGCTTGAGTGATCGCGGGCGCGATGACGAGCATCGTATTGGTGTCCACCGCCGCTTGGGCATTGTAGCTCTGCTCAAAGCCCCCGCCCGGCGTCGGCATGATGCGTGAGTCCGCGTCGGTGAGATTGACCTGATCCTTGGTGCTCGGACCGGACACGGGCGGTGTCGGGGGCTTGCCCCGCGGCTTCTTTCCGGTGCGCTTTTGCTTGTCCTTGCGCGCTTTGACCTTGGCCTCGTACTCGGCCTGCTCATGCGCGAACCGCTCGGCCGCACGCGCCTCAATCTCGGCTTTGGCGTCCTTTATCGCCTGCAACCGCGCTTCGCGGCGCGCCAGCTCCTCGGGGATATTCAACCCCTCAAGCAGCGGCTCGGCATCGGCCGCTTCGGCACGCGCCAGCAACTCCTTCACCTCCGCTTGCAACTGCGCCTCGAGCTTCTCGGCATGC
This sequence comes from Gammaproteobacteria bacterium, assembly GCA_965225625.1. Lineage (GTDB taxonomy): Bacteria > Pseudomonadota > Gammaproteobacteria > JADZEE01 > JADZEE01 > CBDDBH01. The sequence continues at coordinate 546,872 of CBDDBH010000034.1, read as the reverse complement.
CCATAGGACAGCGCGCTGTGGCGCGAGGCGTTGGCATGCACCTTCGTCCCATCCAGGGCCACCGTCCCCAGCTTCACCAGCTTCATCTCCTGGGCTATGCTGAGCACCTGCACAAACAGCGCCTCGATTTCCTTGAGAAAACGCTTGCGGAACGTGCACAGCGTGTCGTGATCGGGATGCGTGTTGGCGGCGATGTAGCGAAACGCCAGCGACTCGTAGCTCGCCTGCTCGATGCGCCGGCTGGAATAGGTGCCCGTGGCATAGCCGTAGAGCAGCAGCGCCACCAGCATCGACGGATGATACGCCGCCGAGCCTGCGCCGCGGTACTGGCGGGTCAACCCCGAGAGGTCCAGTTGATCCACGATGTCTACCACGAAGCGCGCCAGATGGTCCTCAGGCAGCCATTCGTCGACCGAGGGCGGCAGCAGAAAGGCTGTGTCACGATCGCATTGACGGAAGTGGTTCATGTGCGCTTACTCATTGGATCCAGGACTATTGATCTGATCGATGCAAGCATGAATAGTTCAACGCTAAGTCCGACAGACTGCTAGGGAAAGCCGGGTATTGCCGCTTTCGTCGGTACCAATGTTGTTGAAAGCCGCGAAAAGCTGCCAGGGACGGCGATCCTGCACGGAAATGTTGGCATCCAGTGCGTCAACTTCGGTTTCGCTTTGCGCGAAATTCAGGCGTAGGTGCTTAGACGGATGTTGATTGGCGACACTCAAAACCCGTGACAATCTGCGCGTATTCGGCACTTCGCCACGTCGCAAGTCGCGCAGACTGCGCTGGACGTTGGCATCAGGAAAGTGCTCGTTACCGCTGATGTTTACTTCAGCCAGCGTGAATTGGACCACACGCAGGACGACGGTACCGGCATCCAAGGTCTGCGGTGGGAGTACGACCCGATGAAAGGTGTGACCTTGGAGTTGCAGTTCACGCTCAAGCGCATCACCGGCCGCCAGCAGGCCGTCCAGTCCCTGGTAATTACCCCTGAATGGTGCGAGAGCAGCCGTCGTTACAGCCGTGTCTAGCGGGTTATCGCCTTCGACCACGAACCGGTCGACCGTGAATTCAATATCTGGCGGTTCTTGTTGCGCTAACACCACATGCGAGAGGCAGACGATGAAGCAAGCAGCGAGGATGCGTTTCAACGTATCACCAGCTTTGTGTCCATTCATAGGACTTCGGTTCTAGCGGATGAATTTGTTGGCAATCCTACCTCGGACAGCGGCAAACTGACAGCACAACAACCACAGTGGCCCGATTTTTTACGATAGCGTGAGGGCGCCGGAACGCTCGCGCTTTAGAGATTGCGCGCAATGATGTGTTTCATTATCTCGTTAGTACCGGCGTAGATCCGGTGCACGCGGGCGTCAGCCCATGCCCGGGCTATCGGAAACTCCCACATATAACCGTAACCGCCATGCAACTGCAGGCACTCGTCGAGCACACGATCCGCCAACTCGGTGGTCCACAGCTTCGCCTTGGCCGCGACATCCATACTCAGTGACCCAATGGCATGCAACTCAATACAACGATCCACGAATGGGCGTGCAACCTCCACGTCGGCGGCCATTTCCGCCAGTTTGAACTGGGTATTCTGAAACTCCATGACGGCACGTCCGAAGGCGCGCCGCTGCTTGACGTACTCAATAGTCTGATCGAGTGCAGCTTCGGCAATAACCGCAGAGCGTACCGCGACGACCAATCGTTCCTGAACGAGACCATGGGTCAGGACCTGCCACCCCTGGTTGGCTTCTCCTATAACATTCGCGACGGGCACCTTGACGTTACCGAAGAACAACTCGACCGTGTCCTGCGCTTTGTTACCAATTTTCTTCAGATTGCGGCCGCGACTGACGCCCGGCGTATTCAGATCGACCCAAAGCAGAGTAATACCCCTGGGATCATCCTCGCCGCTATCGGTCCTGGTCGCCAGTAAGGTGTAATCCGCAATATGGCCGTTGGTAATAAAGGTCTTGGCGCCATCAACAATGTAATTGTCGCCATCGAGCACCGCTCGGGTTTGCAGTTCCTTTAGATCACTGCCGCCACCGGGCTCCGTCAGGCCAATGGACGAGATCAATTCGCCGGCAACCATGGCCGGAAGCCAGCGCTGTTTTTGCTCGGGTGTCCCGAAGGTAACCAGGAACGGCGCAACAATATAGGCGTGCATATCCCACGCCGGCGCTGCAATGCCGTACCGGCCCAGTTCTTCCAACACGATCGCGTCGTAGTAAAAGCCGGCGTCGGCGCCACCGTAAGCTTCGGGAATGCTGGTGCCCAGAATGCCCAACTCGCCGGCCCGTAGCCATATATCACGAGGCGTGCGTCCAGCCTCTTCCCATTGTTCGTAATGCGGTACCACTTCGCTTTCCAAGAATGTCGCGACGGTGCGCCGAAACAACTCATGCTCAGCGGTGTAAATGGTGCGTGGAATTCCGAATTTCATGTTTCGTGACCAAAATAGTTGTGGAATACCCGCGTGGGGTCGTAGCTGTTCCTGAGAACTTGCAGGCGTTGCCAGGCCTCAGGCGAGAATGCCTGATGCACCTGCTCCGGATTGCTGACGTGGTCCATTTCGTTGACATAGTGGCCTTGCTTAAATGGCCGCAACCGTTCCACGGCACCGTTCAGCCAGGTGCGATTGTCGGCGTCGCGAGCCGGGTCCTGCCATTCCAGGTCGCAGACGATATAGCCAGCAGCCATTTTCGAAAAAGCCGCGTCCTGTTCCAATGAGCGGCCTGCCGTAAACGACGCAAGTGCATGTGCGTCCGCCGATGGATTGTCGGCAAAGTAGCGCGCCAGTTCTGCCATCGCCGCGCGCGGCGAGTCGGTCCACAAGTTGTCGGCGACCGTGCGTGCCAGCGTCGACGCGATATTCTCCGGCGCCATTAATGCTTCGAAAGACGTCGCACGTGCTTCGGTTTTACGCAACACGTCACTTGCCAAGCCACTCGCGGCAAAAGGCGCAAGCATGGTCTCGGCCTGCAATCGCGAATCCGCATAGGCAACCACACGAACGGCACACACCGTTGCGGTCGCGCCCGCGATTGCGTCTTCATCAGGCATAAGAAACAAATAAGCATCGACGTTGGCGCGGCCGTCAGCCATCAGTTTTTCGAGCGTCTCTGCAACGCGCTCGGTGGCTGAAAGTGGGTGAATGTAGCTGCTCGCAACTATTGCTTTGGGCAGTGGGTAGGCTTGCAGGGAATAGCGCGTTACGACACCAAAGAATCCGGGGCCTGCGCCGCGCAATGCCCAGTAAAGATCTTGATGCTGGCTGGCATTGGCGGTAATCAGTTCACCGCTGGCAGTCACAACGTCAGCCCCCATCACGGAAAAACAGGCAATCTGGTCCCAGGTCTCGCCATTCCAGCCCATGCCGCCGCCCAGTAGGTAACCGCTCAATGGCACCATGCCGCAGTGCGCGACAGGGAACGCCAGGCCCTGTGTTGCCAACGCCCTCGCAAAATCCCGACCACCAATGGCGGGCTGCACCGCTACGGTTCTCGCCTCACGGTCAATGACAACGTCTCGCATGGCCGCCACGTTGATGAGCATGCCGCCGTCCCTGAGCGACGCGGCACAGGAGCTATGGCCGCCGCCACGAACGGTCACTTTGAGCCCATGCCTGCGGGCATAGTTCACCGCGGCAATAACGTCTTGGTCCGTATGGGCCTGTACGATGAGGGCCGGATAGCGGCCCGGTTTGGACAGATGCCAGACCATGCTCTGGCGCCACACCTCGTAATCCGTGTCGCCCCAGGCAACATGTGGAGAACTCAGCGTGCCGAAGGTGCGCGTGGCGGGCGCGTCCGCAGCGAAAGCGTGCGGTAGCAGGCCAGTCATGCTCGCCGCGCCTAAATTGCGGATAAATCTACGTCTGGATGTCATCTAGCTCGCATATTGCATGAAGGCGCCGATTACCGGCAACCATGCAACGCGTACCAAAACAGCACCATACATGCCAATAAGTGTGTCAGGTGCCGGCCTTTTGCACCAAAGTCAGCAATTCCGCGAAATTATCGACGACGGCATCCGGTTGATGCGGATGTTGTTCAGAACCCGGGAATATCTTCATCAACCAGTGCGGCTGCCAATTGGCACCGTTGTAAAAAACGCTGGTAACTCCGGCCAGCTTCGCCGAGATTGTGTCGGTGGTACTGTCGCCCACGTACCAACACGCCGCGCTGGCCGACTCCTCCAGATTTTCCAGCGCCTTGAGCACGGGATCGGGTGCCGGTTTGCGCCACTTGGCGTCGTCGCCCCCCACCACGGTATCGAACAACCAACTCCAGCTACCCTCTTCGATGAGTTGCAGCTCGTAGTCGAGAAATTCGCGGTCGCGATTACTCAGCACGCCAATCAGGATCCGCATGTGTCGCAACTGCGCCAGCATCGCGCGGGCACCGGGTTCAAACGGCTGCACCTCGCCGCAATGCCGTTCATAACACTGATTGAACGATTCATGCGCAATCAATTTAGCTTCGATGTCGTCGCCAAATAAGATTTCGAAGATATCGATTCTAGATATCTTGCGGTCGGCCTTTATCTTGGGATGCAGGCGTTGCCGATCCCGCACATACTCGACCAGTTTGGCATCTTCCACCGTTTTACTTTGCGCCGGCTCTATGAGGCGCTCCACCAGACCGAGTTTGCCCAACTGCGGTAAAACGTCGTCGATTGCCCGGTACATCGCGCCCAAGGTATCGACCAAGGTCGCGTGCCAATCGAACAGAATTATCGTTGGCGGAGCAAGATGTTCGCTGTTGGTCCACGATTTGGAAAATCGCGAGAAAATTTGCTCCGCACGTGTATTGCAGGATTTGGTATTGGCCGCTTTCTCCAGACAGCACTCAACCATGGACTCGAGTTCCGAGAAGTCGTCAACCACAGCGTCGGGCTGGTGCGGATAATCCGGGTTTCCTGGAAAAATTTGCCGGATCCAGGCGTCGTCCCAGTGTGCGCCGTTGTAAAATACGCTCGTAATTCCCGCCTTTTTCGCTGCCGCCGTGTCCGACATGCTGTCTCCTACATACCAAATGTCGGGTCCCGGACTCTTGTCCAACTGCTCCAAGGCATTGATCAAAACCTCAGGATTCGGTTTAGGCCACTTCACATCGTCGCCGCAGCTGACAGCGTCAAATAATCCATCCCAATCGCCCTCTTCGAGTGAATCCAATTCATTCAAGAAGAATTCCCGGTTTCGGTTGGTTGCCACCCGGACCGGTAAACCTCTGTTTTTGAGCCTCTCAACGACTTCGCTAATGCCTTCTTCGGTCGGTGACACGACGCCGTAATGCTGCCGATAACAGGTGTTATAGGCAGCGTGCGCCGCGGCTTTGGCGCTATCGTTGTCTCCAAACAACACCTCGAAGATATCCGTACGGGAGACACGCCGTTGTTGCTTGAGCCTGGAAGGAAGGGAGCCGCCGGTGCTGTTTCACATACTGCACCAGCTTGGCATCGTCGACGCTGCGGCCGGCGGCCGGGCCTACCAGCTGGTCGATCAGGCTGAGAGCCTCGATTTGAGCGAGCATATCCTCGACAGCGCGATACATAGCGCCATACGTGCTTACCAGCGTCGCATGCCAGTCCAGCAATATAACGGAGGGTGGTGTGAGCGGATTCATAGTGTTGACGCGCGCACGATAACACGGCGGCAGTCTGATCCCCGCGTCTTACTGACGATGTAAGTTTGCTTTAAATAACCCAGTTAACTGTTTAAAAGAAATATGTTTTATTGAACAAAAAATTTAACATTACCGCCCAAATGTGGTTTAATCACCGGCACTTTCTGGTTACTTGCAATGGTGCAATGCAGCACGAAATGCGTGACGTCCACACGGGACGCCCGTCCCGGGGGGGGGGGGGGGGGGGGGTGATATGAGGATTTACCATTACCAGTTTGGCCACAACCGCCAGCGCTTTGCCACTGCCGCGGTTCTCCTGGGAGCATTGATTGTTCCCGTCAATGCCGCGATTCTCGAGGAGGTCATCGTCACCGCGCAGAAACGCGAACAGCAACTGTCTGACGTCGGTATTTCCGTGACTGCGTTTTCGGGTGAACAAATCAAAGAGTTCGGCTTTACCGACAGCGTTGACCTCGTGTCGATGACCCCAGGATTGCAATATACCGTCCCGAATGCCGAGGCCAGTCAAATAAATTTCTTCATCCGTGGCTCGGGCTTAAATGAAGCGGGCGACGCGAACGAGAACCCTGTCGGCGTGATCGTCGATGACGTCTATCGAGGCGCTATAGGCGGCCTGCATTTTCAGATGTTTGACATGGAACGCACCGAGGTGCTTCGGGGGCCACAAGGCACTCTGTACGGCCGTAACACTACTGGCGGACTCGTTCACTTCATCAGCAACAAACCGACCGACGAGTTCGAGGCTTATGCGGACGTGACATTTGCTCGTTATGACCAGGTTAAATTCGAAGGCGCCGTGAGCGGCGCGCTGACCAAAAACAAGGACTTGCTCGCCCGTCTGTCAGCATCTATCAATATGCACGACGGCTACACCGAGAATCGATTCCCGGGTGTCGATGACTACAACGAGTCCGACGCAGTGGCGGGACGATTCCAGTTGTTGTGGCGCCCCCGCGAGGACTTCGAGATCCTGGGTACCGTGCATGGTGCTGAAAACGAAGCCCAGGTCGGTGCATGGCAGCACCAAGCCACAGTATTCGACGCAAGCGGTGACGACCGGCTGGTGTTGTCGCCAACGGTGGATGCCTACGGTACCTGTCCTGGCTGCGATGTATTCGGCTATCGCGATACCGACGGTGATCCGCACGCCGGGGAATACGATCGCGACGGTAGGGTCTTCGTCAAAACACACGGAGCGACTGCCAAGGTGATCTGGGACGTTGCCGGCGTAACCCTGACTTCCATCACGGCTTACGATCACGTCGAACGATTTCAGGAAGAGGATACCGACGCCGGGCCCAACCCAATCGCCTTCCCGACATTTAATGCAAACACGGATCAGTTTACGCAGGAGCTGCGCGTCAACGGTGACACCGAACGAATGCGCTGGACCGGCGGATTTTACTATTTCGACTGGGCGGTCAACGGCGATTATTTTCTGGACATACCGGGCGCCATATTTTTTAACGTAGACAGCAATGTCGATACCGAATCCTGGGCACTGTTCGGACAGGTCGAATATGACATCACGCCTAATTGGACGGCAATTGTCGGTCTGCGTTATACCGAAGAAACCAAAGAGCTGGCCTACCAGAACTTTGAGACGGCGGGACTTTTCTCCCGCCTCACAGGTCTGGGAATACTACCTATCACACCGACCCGACCGACGCCCGATGCCGCGTTCGTATTCAACACCAGTAACGTTGGCGACATCGCTAAACATGACAAGACTAACGTCACTGGCCAAATCGAACTCGACTGGCGACCCAATGACGACTGGTTGGTGTATGCGAAATTCTCACGCGGCGCGAAATCGGCTGGATTTAATGCGACCTTCGTTGATGAAACTGGATTTCTGCGACCGCCCGATCGCTTGATTCCGTTCAGCGAGGAGACCTTGCATGCCTACGAGCTGGGCTTCAAGGCGGAAATGTTCAACGGCACGACGCGGCTCAACGCCAGCGGTTTTTATTATGATTTTACCGATTATCAGACCCTGCGTTTCGAACTGTTGAATACGATTATCTTCAACACTGATGCGGAGATGTACGGGGCTGAAATCGAGCTATTCACCAGTCCGTGGGAGCGCTGGGACTTCATGCTGAACGCAGCCGTGCTCGACTCTACCGCCAAGGATGTTCCCGGGGCCGCAACCGGCATCCGCCGCGACCGGACCACGGTAGCCTCGCCTGACCTGACCCTGAGCGGCATGGCGCGTTACGAATTCGCGACTCCATTCGGCTTGCAGGGCACGATGGCGGCGGTGGCGAGCTTTAATTATCAGGACGACACGTTCTACGATATCCAGAATTACGAGATCTCCAAAGCCGACAGTTTCATCGTCGGCAACGCGCGCCTGCAATGGACCAGTCCTGGCGATCACTTGACGCTCGCAACCTTCGTCAACAACATCGCCGACGAAGAGTATGTGACCTACACGTTCGATTTCACCGGCAACTTCGGCCTGAATCAATTGGCCATCGGCAAACCCCGCTGGTGGGGCGGCACCATCGCCTTGCGCTACTGAGTTTTTGACGTTCCAGTTAAACGCCGGTCTTGGCAGCAAGACCGGCGTTTTTCGTTAGTGCAAATGTTTGTGACCAGGTCCCCGATCGACGCGCAATTTCCGCGCTATACTCGCCGCTGCAAAGTTCTCTGGAGGTATCGCGCGCATGTCATCGCCTGGTCATCCGGTTTGCCGCGCCGATCACGTTGGTAGTCTGTTACGGCCCGCGGCGCTGAGAAATGCCTATCGTGAGTTTTCCAGCGGCAAGATCGATGATGCCCAATTTCGCGCGGCGCAGGATACGGCGATTAGCGAGGTTGTGCAGAGACAGGAATCCGCGGGACTTGGTGCGGTAACCGATGGAGAGTTTCGCCGTCGCTCCTGGTTTGCGGGTTTCGTCGATGCCGTCGACGGATTGACCCACAAGGACACCTCATTCAAGTTTGTTGAAGGTGATGATGCAAACATATCGGTACCGGTCCCCCATGCCGAGGCGATAATCCACCGCAGTTCGGGCATTTGCACCGACGAGTTTGATTTCATGCGCGACATTACCGAGCGGCCCGTGAAGATCACCTTGCCGGCACCGCCGGTGATGCATTTCTTTCGGGGACAGGAAGGCATAAACGCGGAAGTGTACCCTGACATCGAACAGTTCTGGTCAGATCTGTTGGCGGTATACAAGCAGGAAATCGCCGCGCTGGCGAAGCTTGGTTGCACCTATCTGCAACTTGATGAAGTGCCGATGGCGTTACTGTGCGATCCTGTCATCCGCGAACGAATTGCAGATTGGGGGTGGGATTGGCAGGCGCTGCTAGAGCGTTACATAGCTGCCGTTAACGGCGCATTAGAATCGCGTCCTGACAATATGACCGTGGCGATGCATTTATGCCGGGGTAATTTTCGCGGACACTGGATTGGCACGGGTGGATACGAACCAGTCGCGGAGCGTCTGTTTCAAGAGACTGAAGTTGATGTCTTCCTGCTCGAATTCGATTCGGACCGGGCCGGCGATTTTTCACCGTTGCGGTTCGTGCCATCGTCCAAAGCAGTCGTGCTGGGTCTGATAAGCTCGAAATCGCCCGAGTTGGAAGCTGCCGATGCGGTAGGTCGCCGCATCGATGACGCCAGCCGATTCCTGTCGCTGGATCAACTCGCACTCAGCCCGCAATGCGGATTCGGCACAACCGTTGGCGGCGCGCCAATGGATGAAATGCAGCAGTTCGATAAACTCGAATTGGTCGGGCAGGTTGCCCGACAGGTCTGGGGATCAAACAAATAATCTACTGTTTGGAATTATCTCGATATCGGCATGAGCACCTGCAAACACGCTCATGCTTGTCCGCGCGACGCATAGTTCGAACATCGTGATCACCGTCCAGGATCTGACCTTCGAATACCCCGGCATTCGAGCACTGGACTGCGTAAATTTCGAGATCCCCGCGGAGTCCATCACCGCATTGGTTGGGCCGAACGGCGCCGGTAAGACCACCCTGCTACGCTGCCTGGCCGCGCTGGAACGACCGCTCGCGGGCAGCGTCCATATCGATGGAATTGATGTCGTTGAGCAACCGCGCGCCTGTCACAGCCGCGTCGGCTACCTTTCTGATTTCTTCGGTCTGTATACACGACTTACCGTTCGCCAGGGCTTGTATTACGCCGGCGCCGCGCACTGGGTAGCGGAGACAGAATTAGCTACCGCCGTTGAGCGGGCAGCGGACAATCTCTCGGTTACGCATTTACTCGATAAACCGGCCGGCGAACTATCGCGCGGGCAGCGCCAGCGGGTCGCCATTGCGCAGGCGATTATTCATGCGCCCAAAGTCGTGATCCTCGACGAGCCTGCGTCGGGCCTGGACCCCGAGGCACGTGCGTCACTTGCGCAGTTGTTCGTCAGCCTGCGTGAGCAAGGCATGACGTTGCTCATATCGTCACACATACTCGCCGAACTGGAACAATATTCATCGGCCATGCTGGTGTTACGTGACGGCAAACTGGTCGAACACAGCAGCCTCACAGCGGCAGCCGACAGCAAGCTACGCATGCGGCTGCGCACGGTGCGCGAACATGCAGATATTGTCGAGCTACTTAAAGCACAACCCAGCGTCGACGCTATCGAGGCAAGCGGCCACGAGGTCAGATTTCTGCTCGAGGATGATCCTGATACCCGGCACCTGCTACTTCGTTCACTACTTAATGCCGGCATATCCGTATGCGACTTCGGTCCCGAGCAGCGCAATTTGCAGGATTCCTACCTTGCCACCATGCGTAGCAGCGAGCTAGAAAAGTGATTCTCAATCCTGAGTTTCGTCGTAATTTGTGGTTGGAGATCACACCCCACAAGCTCATCAGCATGCCCTTGATATTGGGGGCAGGACTGCTGATGGTTTATGCGGTGAGCGATCACTCGGCGACCGCTATACAAATCGTTGCGTTGTCGATATTTCTCGTAGTCACGGTAATTTGGGCAGCTCGCCTGGCTGGGGAATCTATTTTTGAAGAAGTCCGCGAAAACACCTGGGACATTCAAAAGCTTTCCTCGCTGGGCCCCTGGATGATGACCTGGGGTAAGCTTTTAGGCGCCACTATTTATGGCTGGTACGGCGGGGCTATCTGTTTGTTGGTTTTCATCGCCTCCCCAGGTGACTTGCCAGGCCGTATGACGATTGCCGCGATCTGTTTGTGCGCCGCGGTGCTCGCCCACAGTTCAACGCTGCTGTCGGCATTGCTGTCGATCAGACGGCCTGGCGCTAATAAATCTGCAACCGGAAATTTCGTTACGTTCGTGTCGCTCGTCGCCATCGCTACCTTGCTGGTCAATGGGCAGGCGCTCAGCGAGAACATCCTGTGGTATGACAAACAATACGCATTCCCGGATTTTCTGCTGTATTCCATTTTTGTTTTCGCGTTGTGGACGACCGTCGGCGCCTACCGCCTGATGTGCTCGGAACTGCAAGTGCGCACGGCGCCATCGGTATGGGCGGGCTTCACCGTCTTCATGGGCGCGTACGCCGCCGGATTTGCCAAGCCCAGTAGCACGCTGGAGCCTGCAAGCATTGTCTTGAGCGTATGTTTCGGCACCGCATTGACGCTTACTTATGTGGCCGTGTTCTGGGATCCCAAAAACCTGCTTGTCTTCAGACAGATTAAATTGCTCGTGCAACGCCGCAATTGGCGACGCGTGGCTGAAGAGCTGCCCGCCTGGTCGGTCAGTCTCACTATTGCCGTGCTCATCGCTATTGCTTTGTTGATTAGCGCAGAACAGGTTCCGGTTGCAGAGCAGCAATCGGTTTACCTCGGGACTTTCGCCCTGCCGCTTATTGTTTTAACAGCCCGCGATGTTGCCTTGCTCCACTATTTCGCTTTCTCGGCGGATGCGCGTCGGCCTGAACTTGCCATGCTTGTTTATCTCGCACTGCTGTACTGGTTGGTGCCGGGACTACTACGGCTGCTCGACTTACAAATTCTGGCAAAGCTGGTATTACCACCGGTCATGGCGCAACCAGGATTCTCGCTGCTGGTGGCCTCTGCACATCTAATCCTGGTGCTGTGGCTGTTACGAACACGTTGGCAGGGACGGCTCGCGCAGTAACCAGCGCAGGTGCTTCTTCATGTCGTGGCTGGAGTAAGCTCGGCCGAGTTGAAGGACGTTGGGTAAGCGCCCATTCTCGATAACAGTACGCAAGCGAATGCCGTAGATATGGCGAAGCCATAAAGCACGTTCGCATATGAACCCAATACATCGTATCCGTAGCCCATCAGCGGCGGGCCAACGCCGCCACCCACCAAATAGGCTCCGAACAGCACACCGTAGAGAACGCCAAAGGCCCGCAGACCCAAATAACGACCGAGGAAATACGCGATCATGTCGACTTCGGCGCCGATACCCACGCCTATCGCGGCAGCACCTGCAAACGTAACCCAGCCCCCCACTCCACTGGCGAAAATCAAGCAACCGATAATTGGGCCACAAAAAAACGCGATCGCGACGTACGGCGCGAAATAGTGATCCAACAGATAGCCCGCCCAGATCCGCCCGCCCAGAAGAGAAATCCCGAGCGTCGAAACCGCCATTACGGCCGTCGCCGGTTCTAGGCCGGCATCCATCATCATCGGCACCAGGTGCGCAGCAGTCCCAAAGACCGTGATGGCCATAATGAAAAACGCCGCAATCATTAATAAGAAGTTGCGATCGCGCAACGCCTCGGACCACGTCAACCCCTCTGGGACAACGACGGCCGCGCGCGCTGTAATGTCGTCCGCGGAGCGCTGCACTACAGGGGGCGAATCACGGAACAACGGCAAAACGATACATAACCCGACCGCCAGTATGAGCGCGCCGATGCCACCGAACGCTGCACGCCACCCGGCAGTCTCTATCAATCGATTGGCGAAAATCGGCATGAGCAAAGTACCGATTCCAGTGCCCGAAGTCGCAATACCCAGCGCGAGACCACGTCGTTTATCAAACCAACTGGAAATAGCACGGCCGTAGGGCAGTGGTGTTGATCCAGACGCGACAATGCCGAGGATTGCGAACGCGCCGTAAAAAGCCCAAAGGCTTCCCGGTATGAGATACAGCAGGGCGACGCCGGCACCCCATAAGGCAATTGCGGGAGCCAATATTCGGCGGGCGCCATAGCGGTCAACCAAAATTCCGGCTATGGGCATGGCAATCGCGTTTGCGACCGTGTGAAACGAGAGCGACAAAGACAAATCGCCCCGACCCCAGCCGAATTCCTCAATCAAGGGAGGGATAAAAACTGTAAAAGTGAAAACGACGGGGCCGTTACAAACCATCAAGCCGAATGTTGATGCCAATACTACCCACCATCCGGGGGTTACAACGCGTGAATTTCCGGCCGTGTTGGTCAAGCTAACCGACCGGGCAGACCGCGATCCGAATACGCGTTGAGTTCAGGCCAAACCAGGGCACCGGCGGCCGCGCAGATTCTATTGCGCAGTGAGCGTATTGATATAGGCAACGACGTCGTTGATAGCCTGATCATCCGTAAGGGTCAGCGACATGGGATACATTTGCTGGCCATAAAGGTCATCCGCGTGAGTCCCACGGATCCCTGCTTTGAAATTCTTTAATTGGCGTACCAGATACCAGTCGTTCTGGCCGGTCAAGCGTGGTGAGTTCAGGGCCAGCATGCCCTCCGCCTTGGCGCCGTGACACACTGCACACACTGCGTACAACCCCTTGCCGCGTTCGGCATCGCCTTCTACTGTATTCGCCTGCAAGTCCGCGCTGCGCGACTGGATATAGGCGATGACGTTATCTATCGCTGCGTCATCGGCCAGTATCATGGCCATGGGTGCCATCTGTTGGCCATAGGTGTCCTGTGGGTGCGTGCCGCGGATACCCGCTTTGTAATTCTGAATTTGGCGGCGCAGATACCAGTCTTCCTGATTGGCCAGGCGCGGCCCGTTAAGCGCGCTGACGCCTTCGCCGTTCATCCCGTGGCAGGCCGCGCAAACGCCGTAGAGTCCTTTTCCGACCTGTGCATCTCCCTCAGCACTGAGTATCAGCGAGGTGCAGAGCAATACAGCCATGACCAACAAACGCATTTATTCCATCCTTTGTAAAGTTTTAGTCAATCGCATCGGCTCGAGTTAGTCAGATCACCTGTCGGTCACGATCCGCCCAGTAGGGTGCACGCAGTTTCGGTTTATCGATCTTCCCGGTGCTCAAACGCGGCAACTCTGTGTGGAAATCGACATGTTTTGGTTTCTTGTAGCTCGCGATGCGGGTGCGACAATACTCGATCAGTTCGGCTTCGGCAATCTTCGCGCCAGAGCGTAAAACAACGGCGGCACGAACCGATTCACCCCAGACATCGTCCGGAATGCCAAAGACAGCCACATCATCGACGCCCGGGTGCTCAAGCAAAGCGAGTTCGACCTCTCGCGGATATATGTTCTCCCCGCCCGAGACAATCATGTCTTTCTTGCGGTCCACGATGAAGAGAAATCCGTCTTCATCGAGATACCCGATGTCGCCCATGCGCAGCCAGCCATCAAGGAACGCCGCCTTGGTCCCATCCGCGTCTGCCCAGTAACCGCGCGTGGCATAGGCGTTGCGCACAAGGATCTCGCCGGAGACTCCAGCCGCCACCGGTTGGTCAGCCGAATCGACAATCTTCAACTCGACACCGACACTGGCGCAGCCGGCGGAGCGCAGCCAGGATTGTTGCTGCAAGCTGCCATCGAGCACGTGTTGGTCCTTTAGCAACGCCGTGACCGGTCCAGACTCGGTCGCGCCGTACTGTTGTAGGAACACGGGACCGAACTTCTGCAATCCTCGACGTAACAGCGATTCGCGTATCGGTGCGGTGGAATAGAAAATAGTCCGCAATGCGCCCGGATCCCGCTCCCCTGCTCCATCTTCCGCCAGTAAGCGATCGATCATCGTTGGCGCTAATTGCAGCGTCGTTATTGCCTGCGTTTCCAGAGCATTCCAGACGTCATCCGGCTCAAAACGTCGGTGCAGGTAAATCGTCGCGCCGCATACGTGGTGGGCCAGTTGCAGAAATTTTGCGCCTACATGAAATAACGGCTGCGCGATCAGGCCACGATCAAGGGGGGTAATCTCCCCTTCGGCGCTGATCACCTCCGCAGTTGCGTGCTGCGCCGCCTGACCGAGCATAGCGCCCTTGGGACGGCCGGTAGTGCCGCTGGTGTGAATGATATAGGCGGTGTCGTCGGCGCCGATTGCATGAGATGGGGGCGTTGGCGCAGCCTGCTGCAGCACTTCCTCGTAGCTGAGCGCCCAATCGGGGAACTGTATCGCTACGATCAAGTTGTACGAAATGTCGGACGCTCGCTAGATTTTCGCGCAGTGCGGCCACCGTCTGCGCATACTCATACTCGAAAAACAGCACGTGTGCCGCGACGTTTGTGATCACCGCCTCGATTTCAGCCGGCGCGAAGCGAAAATTCACCGGCGCAGCAATGAAGGCGCTGATCTCGCAGGCGCCATAGACTTCAAAGTATTCGGGACAATTCTGCGCAAGCACGCAGATCCGATCCTGGCGCTGGACGCCGCGACTGCTCAGTGCATTGCTAAGCCGGTAAACACGCTCGGCATGTTCTGCGAAGGTGATGCAGCGTTCACCAAAAACGACCGCCGCGCGCTCGCCCGAAAGGCGCGCATTGCGCGGGATAATGTCGGCAACTAGCGGGGTCAACCGTCCAGGGCAACGCCGACGACTAATGCAGTGGTGCAGTGGTACAGATTATTTTCGGTGCCAAAGCACCAGACGATATCGTTACTTTTAGCCGGATAATAAATTGCCTTGTCGCCTTCGTTACGACCACACATACAGCGGGCGCAATTCAGTTTGCCGCAGCAGTCGTTGTAGGAAATGATGTAATCCTTGCCGTCGCCCGGATTACGACACGTCCCGATCCAGGTGATCGGTGCCATCTCAGTACCGGGTGGGCAAGTTGTGTGGCTACCACCGCAACAGCTGCACAGGTAACCGTCCATCGCACAGTGGCGCCAGTAATCGCAACTGCTTGGATCGCCGACGGGTCCAGCCAGCTCCATATCATCAGGTGCGCCCGCTTGACCCAGTGATGCGGCACGCGCTACCGGCAGAACCGGTATGCCCGCGGCTCCCACCAACACGGTGCCCAACCGGCACAGAAAGCTGCGTCGCGAGCTGGCGCGTGCAACTTTGCGCGCCGAGGTCTCGTACCATTTGTCCAGCCAGTTCATTGCTTAGTTTCCTGTTTGCCTGGCGCGGCAGCATCGTCGCTCGTTGGTCGCCACGGCGCTTGTAATCCGCTCGGCGTGTAACCGAGTTCCTCAATCGTGCGAAGATAGTTGCCGCTACGTGCATCGTAAACGTCAACGCTGTTTACCGGCGTAAATGCCGTGATCAACAGTGGCTCTTCGTCCTGGGTAAGCTCGATTAGACCGGTCGTGTTGCGCATGATTATCTCACGCACCTTGCGCCGACCGGCAACGTCGTAAACCCACACGTCCTTGCCCGGATCCTTTCGCGTATTTTTGCCGCCTTGATGCATGATTGAATAGAGCAGCCCGCTGGGTTGATGCACCGCGAGGTGCTGAAACCCACCCATGCGCCATGCATCGCTGCGCTCATCGTCGCTAAACAAAGACCAGCGTTGCCCGAAACTGAGCTGCTCGCCGGCAACGTCTACGCTGTACAGATAGCCATCGAATGACGCAAACAGCCAGGTATCGCCCAAGCGCGTGCTGCGTTCGCTCAAAGGATCAACTTCCGGATTAAAGAACGGTTTACTACGCGTTTTGGCTTGCTGCTTACCATCCTCATCAAGCGTGACCGTCAGCGCCGAGCCGTCGGTGCAAAGCATGAAAAATCGTCTTACGCCTGCTGGGTAAACCAAACTACACCCCGGCGTTTCTATCTCACCCACTACCCGCGCGTTGACGACATCGACAATGGTCACCGAGGAACCCGGTGTGATATTGAACACGACCATGTAACGCTCGTCGTCGGTGAGCACCGCGCTGTGCAGCATGGGAATGGTCGCGCCACGCTTGGGCGGGATTTCGATCTCGCGTAGCGGACTCAGAGTCTGCGGATCATAAATGGTGACTACGTCCGTCCGTTTGCCCCGGGTATATCGACTGTAATAGGTCTCAGCGGAATAAATAGCGTGATGATCCGCCGGTAGCGTTAGCTGGGTAAAGGAGTAACCGGTGTTGACCATGCCCAGGAAACGCCCGGTATCGGCATCGATCAGGGATGCGCGGCCCGCGATCATGAAATTCAACACGGCATCGTAAACCCACAACCAGTGCTTACCCGGGGCTGCCGGCAATTGTTCGACGGTACCGACTGTGTCCGACTCCGCGAACGCAGCAACGTTCAGCAGCGCTGACAGGAGTACACAGATTGCGAGATTCAGAGACGTTTTCATCATTGCACCAGCCAGCACTTTCGCATCAGTGAGAAGTCAGATCAACTGTGAGCGCGCTTTCCAATCGCGGTCGCCCGTCACGTTGATTACAATAACTTGAGGTTTCAACGCTACGTTAACCCAGATGCCCGCACCTGATCTTCAATCCGTGCTCGACCCAAGTGTGTTGCAGGCGCTGGCAAAGTGGCCCAACGTGCCACACTGCTACGGCTGGTTGCGTCTAGACCGCCGCGGGCGCTGGCTGCTCGGCGGCGACGTGCTGCGCCATAACCGTGCGATAGATTTCATCAACCGCAATTACACCTGCGACCCAAGCGGATGCTGGTTTTTCCAAAACGGCCCTCAGCGCGTGTATGTCGAGCTGGATTACGTGCCGTGGGTTTATCGATTGCACGACAAGACACTACTGGAGACACACACCGGCCGCGCGGTCGATCGGATTGCTGCTGCCCACATTGTCGCTGACGGCGACTTGTTACTGGAATCCGAACACGGCATTGGAATTATCCATGACGCTGACTTAGCCCTTGCGCTCGACTATCTGGTTACTGACACCGGAGCATCTGCCAGCGACGAGGATGTGGAAGCAGGCCTACTTCGAGCGCACAACGCAGAGCCGACGGCGTTATTTTTTCGATGGGGGGCAAGTGATTTTCCAATCGAACCGGTGGCGATGGAGGAATTAGAAAATCGCTTCAGTTTTGTGCGCGAACCGAAGTTGGATCAAGCCGGTACTGAATGAGCACATCGAGTCCGCACATTCCGCTACCTGTAGGCACGCTACCTGCTGACAGGTGGGTTGCGTAAAACGTCCCCTTTAGGGGGCTTCGTGCAGCGGGCTTCGCCCGTAGTCCTCACCCCCATGAGGAGGGGACAGGCAATAACCAGAGACTACAGCAATCTCGCCGAATACAACTTCTCGGTCATTGCGAGGCGCAACGCGCCGAAGCAACCCACCTCATGACGGGGAACCGGGCAACGACTCCAATGCCAGACTTTACAGACGCCCACAATTAACAGCGGCGGTACCTACTCCAACAACAAAAGTAGCCAGGACATATCCACAATAGGCTTCGACGCCGGATCTTGCGGATCACTACCCTTCTCAAACTCCCGGAAATTAGTAAACCCGTCCCCGTCAGCATCCAACGCCGCATCATCCACCAACGGATTGAGCCCATTCGCCATTTCATAAGCATCCGGGATCCCATCGTTGTCGTCATCCAGATCCGCGTTGTCACCGACACCGTCACCGTCATTATCCGCCGTCTCATTCGGATCATTCGGAAACGCATCACTCACATCCGGCACACCGTCCATGTCCGTGTCCAAGCTGGGTTCTGCTACCACCTGGGTCTGTACGCTACGCGTGTTGTTACCCGTGTTCGTATCGAACTCGCTCGCCGTCGCGGTCACCTCCGTCGTCGCCGTCCCCAGATCTTGCGGTTGAACCTGTACCGTGAACACCTGACTCGCGCCGTTAGCTAGCGTCCCGACACTGCAAGTCAACGTATTCGTCACCGGACCCGTACACCCGGCCGCGGAAACAAATGTCGCCGTCCCCGGCAGCGTCTGGGTCGCCACCACGTCGGTAGCGGCGTTCGGCCCGTTGTTCGTCACCGTTACGGTGTAGGTCACCGTACCCCCGGGAGCGACACCCGCCACATCGGCAATCAGTGTCGTCGCGACATCCGCCTGTGGCCCACTCGCCTGCGGCGCGAGAGCCACTCGCACATCCGCGGTCGTTTGCCCCGGTGCCACCGTCACCGCAGTTACTGTTCCCACATCAAATCCCGCAAGCGTCCCCGTCAACTGGGTCTGCCCCGAGTTCACGATCAACGCAAAGCTACCGTCCGGTCCACTTACACCGACGGCATCCGGTCCACCAATCGATGCGGTCAACTGCACACCCGACAGCCGAGCAAACGTCACATCACTGTGTACCAAACCCGTGATTACCCCCGGCACATTATTCTGATTGTCCGTATCGAACTGGAACGGCCCGTTACTGCTCAACGTGCGCCCACCAAACCCGTCGATGGCTTCCACATCCCAGTAATAGGTCGTCAGATCATCCAGTCCCGCCGTGTCATCTACTGCCAATAGTGACTGCTGGATCTCTTCGCGCGTGTAGATCACGTTGCTCATCGCCGGATCCGTGGCGATCCGTAGCGTATAAGTCACGCCGGTCAGGTCAGTTGGATCTGCACCCGTAGGCTCGGGCATAGCGTCCTGCCAGTCGAACAACGCCACCGTCTTCACCGTCGTCCCGTTCGTCGGCGTCGACAACGCGAATGCGCTCGGATTTAAATTTGAACCCTTGTTCTTGTAGAGCACCGCACGTTGTGACGGCGAGATGTTGTGCGTCTCAGTATCCTCTACATAATAAAAGACATCGTATTTACCCGGCGTCGTCACGCCGTCGTAAATAGTGAAGAAACTTGTCGGCAGCGGGTTCCCCGAGTCACCCGGAGGCAATAATTGCCTGCGAATGAAATTGGCCTCTAACTGCACTGTGCCGTTCGATGGCAGTAACTCTGTCAGCGGCTCACGGATCTCTATGAACGCCTGCGCCACCTGGGTGTTGTCGTTGGCGGTCAGGAACAAAGCCGCATTCGCGTTTCCATCCGGGACGAACAGCGTCCCGTTCACCGCCACCACGTCCGCCGGGTTGTCCGCCGAGTTGGTGTCGAAGTTCGGACCAGTGCCTAACACCAGGTCACGGGCAATCACCCCGTCCGCTGTCTCCGGTCCCAGGAAGTTGGCCGGAATACCGTCGCCGTTGTCATCCAGCAGCGGATGCTGAGTCGCCTCATCAAAGAACGCGTTGATGGTGTTCGCCGACTGCCCCCACGCCGGGTGAAAACCTCCGTCTTGTCAGTAGCGAGATTGAATGCATCGGCAAACGTGTCGCCCTTGCCCAGCGACTGGAACAACTCTTCCAGGAAGAACTCGCCCGAGCGAATGCCATCGGGCTCCAACGGTCCCTTGTAGGACTCCTCGTTCGCCGCCGCACTGGTAATCACCAGCCGGTTCGCCCCCGCCAGGTCATCGATGAACCCACCTGAGTAACACGCACCCACAATAACGACCCGTGGCTCGTTCAAAGCCGCACCCGTCAGTCCGGCTTCAAGCGTGTCGAGCCACCCATCCAGCTCCGAGGGCAGAATGGTTTCCGCACCATCGAGGAAGAACTTCTCATCCCCGCCGTGATCCACCATCATCACGTACACCGGTGCCGGGTTGCCGTTCACCGCCGCGGCCAGACCCTCAATCGCCGACTGGATCCCCGCCTTCGATGGCACGGCGTCAACGCCGATGTCTGCCTGCTGATTGTCCGGCGTTCCATCGCCGTTAGCGTCCTGGGTCGCATCGAAGTTGAAGTAGAAAATATTTTGATCGGCGAAGCCCCGGTCCTTCAGGATCTGGTACATACGGTTGGTGGTCTTGTTGTGGGAGGCGAGCCCCTCCTGATTCGCCAGACGCCCCTGCACGAGCACCGCATAGCCGGCGGCAGTACCAACGAGCAATAACTCATCCGATGAATTCGCCGGTGCCAGCGCTGCCGTCCCGGCAAACTCCGCCCGCGCTGACCACGTGCCTTTCTTGTCGAAGCTCACCCCGCTGCCCACACCACCGATATCCTGCAACGTTGCCTGGCCGAACTCGTTAGTCAGCACGGGTGCTAATGCTGTCTCGGCAGCATCCGGATGTGTGAATTTAATGACGACCGGGTTACCCGTCAGGTTCGCTGCGGGGTCCCCAGCCTTGGTCAGTTTAACCGAGGCATCAATCATGCCGTTGAACAGAATGCTTGACGTCGATAGCGTCAGATCTAGCGTCGCGAACGCCGGTGTTGCGCCACCTGTGAAGGTAAACGAGGCGGGCGGCGAGACGCCCACCGCCCCATCGGCGTCGGTGATAAAGGCCGTGACCGTGTAATTCGTTCCCGGCGTCCAGTTGACCGGGCTGGTGTTGAACGACCAGGTCGTCGTACCGGTCAACGGAATGAGGGTCGGTACGAGCACGAAAAATCCCTGCGGATTGACGTAAAACGTGCCGTCGGTGATCTGCAGCTCTACCAGTGCAACACCCGAAGCGTTGTCGCTCGCCGTGCCTTCGATCAGGAACAGTTCACTGACGGAACTGAAGTTCGTCGGCACCGTGATTACCCCCTGCGGCGGCACGGTATCAATGATCGTCACAGTTGCGGTGGCAACGTTGGAATCGCGTACGCCGTCGTTGGCTTTGAACGTGAACGTATCAACGCCCGTGGTATTTGCGTTCGGGGTATAAGTGAACGCACCGGTTGCCGCGTTGGTGATCGCGGGTACACCTTTATTCCCTAGGGCGACGATGGAGAACGTCAGCGGGTCGCCAGCGAAATCGACGACGTCGAGCACGCCGGTATAGGTATCGACGTCGTTGGTCGCAAAATCAAAGTCGCTGGCCAAAGGTCTGGGGTTACCAGCAATCACGCCAAGATTACCCCCTACCGGATCCACCACTGCCACCGCTGCCGCCCGAGCCACCACCGTGCCATCGCCTAACTGACCATTGCTGTTAATCCCCCACGTGCGCAACTCTCCCCCCGCCGTGCGCGCCAGCGTGTGAGTCGACCCGTGCACCAGCGCCGCGATGTCCACCAACGCCGGTAACACCACCGGGTGTGCGTTGTTCGCAAACACGCCGTTGCCAAGCTCCCCTGAGCTGCCGCCACCCCAGCCCCAGCGCGTGCCGTCCGCCGTTACCGCCAACGACGTCAAACCGAACGCCTCTATCGATACCACCCCCTGGAACACCGTCCCGTCGGTATGCAACACCAACACCGGTGTCGTACTGTTGCTCTGCGCGTTCCCCAACTGACCAGCATTATCCAAACCCCACGCCCACACCCGACCGTCACCGCCCAACGCCACCGTGTGCCCACTCCCCGCCGCCACCGATACCACCCCATCGAGTACCGTCCCGTCCACCTTGCGTACCTGTACCGGTAAACTCCGGCTCGTCGCCGTGCCGTCCCCTAACTGTCCATTGCTGTTGAACCCCCATGTCCACACCGTGCCGTCATTGCGTAACGCCACCGTGTGTGAACCGTCCACACTCAGCGCTATCTGCACCACCCCACTCAACCCACTCACCTGCACCGGCGTGCTGCGCTGCGTCGTCGTCCCGTCTCCTAACTGACCCTGGTTGTTGCGCCCCCAGCCCCACACCGTGCCGTCCGTCTTCAACGCCGCCGTGTGGATCACACCTCCCATCAACGTCGCCAGACTCGGTACCACCGATACCTGTACCGGTGTCAACCGCGGCGTCACCGTCGTCCCATCGCCTAACTGGCCGTATAAGTTGCTCCCCCAACCCCACCACGTGCCGTCGCCACGCTCCACCAACGTGTGATTACCCCCCGCCACCACCGACACCCCCTCATCGAACACCGTGCCGTCAAACGCCCGTACCCGCACCGGCGTCAAACGCCGCACCAACGAGCCATCCCCTAACTCACCGTTGCTGTTAATCCCCCAACTCCACAGCGTCCCGTCCGTCTGTAACGCCACACTGTGGCTAACCCCCACCGCTATCCCCGGGACTATCCCCAACGATGCAAACCGCACCGTCACCACCGCCACCGCTGAGTCCACACTCCCATCGTTCACCTTGAACGTAAACGTGTCCGTGCCACTGGCACCCATATTCGCCGTGTACCCGAACGCACCCGTGGATGCGTCCACTAACGTCACCACCCCCTGCGTGGGTAACGCCACCAACGTGTACGTCACCGCGTCACCGTCCGCATCACCACCGCGGAGCACCCCCGACAACGCCCCGCCCGGTAACACCACCTGCTCGGCATCGAACGCCACCGGCACCGTGTTCACCGCCGCCGCAGCCCCCAGATTCAACACCCCACTACCCCCCGAACCCACCACTGCCACCGCTGCCGCCCGAGCCACCACCGTGCCATCGCCTAACTGACCATTGCTGTTAATCCCCCACGTGCGCAACTCTCCCCCCGCCGTGCGCGCCAGCGTGTGAGTCGACCCGTGCACCAGCGCCGCGATGTCCACCAACGCCGGTAACACCACCGGGTGTGCGTTGTTCGCAAACACGCCGTTGCCAAGCTCCCCTGAGCTGCCGCCACCCCAGCCCCAGCGCGTGCCGTCCGCCGTTACCGCCAACGACGTCAAACCGAACGCCTCTATCGATACCACCCCCTGGAACACCGTCCCGTCGGTATGCAACACCAACACCGGTGTCGTACTGTTGCTCTGCGCGTTCCCCAACTGACCAGCATTATCCAAACCCCACGCCCACACCCGACCGTCACCGCCCAACGCCACCGTGTGCCCACTCCCCGCCGCCACCGATACCACCCCATCGAGTACCGTCCCGTCCACCTTGCGTACCTGTACCGGTAAACTCCGGCTCGTCGCCGTGCCGTCCCCTAACTGTCCATTGCTGTTGAACCCCCATGTCCACACCGTGCCGTCATTGCGTAACGCCACCGTGTGTGAACCGTCCACACTCAGCGCTATCTGCACCACCCCACTCAACCCACTCACCTGCACCGGCGTGCTGCGCTGCGTCGTCGTCCCGTCTCCTAACTGACCCTGGTTGTTGCGCCCCCAGCCCCACACCGTGCCGTCCGTCTTCAACGCCGCCGTGTGGATCACACCTCCCATCAACGTCGCCAGACTCGGTACCACCGATACCTGTACCGGTGTCAACCGCGGCGTCACCGTCGTCCCATCGCCTAACTGGCCGTATAAGTTGCTCCCCCAACCCCACCACGTGCCGTCGCCACGCTCCACCAACGTGTGATTACCCCCCGCCACCACCGACACCCCCTCATCGAACACCGTGCCGTCAAACGCCCGTACCCGCACCGGCGTCAAACGCCGCACCAACGAGCCATCCCCTAACTCACCGTTGCTGTTAATCCCCCAACTCCACAGCGTCCCGTCCGTCTGTAACGCCACACTGTGGCTAACCCCCACCGCTATCCCCGGGACTATCCCCAACGATGCAAACCGCACCGTCACCACCGCCACCGCTGAGTCCACACTCCCATCGTTCACCTTGAACGTAAACGTGTCCGTGCCACTGGCACCCATATTCGCCGTGTACCCGAACGCACCCGTGGATGCGTCCACTAACGTCACCACCCCCTGCGTGGGTAACGCCACCAACGTGTACGTCACCGCGTCACCGTCCGCATCACCACCGCGGAGCACCCCCGACAACGCCCCGCCCGGTAACACCACCTGCTCGGCATCGAACGCCACCGGCACCGTGTTCACCGCCGCCGCAGCCCCCAGATTCAACACCCCACTACCCCCCGAACCCACCACTGCCACCGCTGCCGCCCGAGCCACCACCGTGCCATCGCCTAACTGACCATTGCTGTTAATCCCCCACGTGCGCAACTCTCCCCCCGCCGTGCGCGCCAGCGTGTGAGTCGACCCGTGCACCAGCGCCGCGATGTCCACCAACGCCGGTAACACCACCGGGTGTGCGTTGTTCGCAAACACGCCGTTGCCAAGCTCCCCTGAGCTGCCGCCACCCCAGCCCCAGCGCGTGCCGTCCGCCGTTACCGCCAACGACGTCAAACCGAACGCCTCTATCGATACCACCCCCTGGAACACCGTCCCGTCGGTATGCAACACCAACACCGGTGTCGTACTGTTGCTCTGCGCGTTCCCCAACTGACCAGCATTATCCAAACCCCACGCCCACACCCGACCGTCACCGCCCAACGCCACCGTGTGCCCACTCCCCGCCGCCACCGATACCACCCCATCGAGTACCGTCCCGTCCACCTTGCGTACCTGTACCGGTAAACTCCGGCTCGTCGCCGTGCCGTCCCCTAACTGTCCATTGCTGTTGAACCCCCATGTCCACACCGTGCCGTCATTGCGTAACGCCACCGTGTGTGAACCGTCCACACTCAGCGCTATCTGCACCACCCCACTCAACCCACTCACCTGCACCGGCGTGCTGCGCTGCGTCGTCGTCCCGTCTCCTAACTGACCCTGGTTGTTGCGCCCCCAGCCCCACACCGTGCCGTCCGTCTTCAACGCCGCCGTGTGGATCACACCTCCCATCAACGTCGCCAGACTCGGTACCACCGATACCTGTACCGGTGTCAACCGCGGCGTCACCGTCGTCCCATCGCCTAACTGGCCGTATAAGTTGCTCCCCCAACCCCACCACGTGCCGTCGCCACGCTCCACCAACGTGTGATTACCCCCCGCCACCACCGACACCCCCTCATCGAACACCGTGCCGTCAAACGCCCGTACCCGCACCGGCGTCAAACGCCGCACCAACGAGCCATCCCCTAACTCACCGTTGCTGTTAATCCCCCAACTCCACAGCGTCCCGTCCGTCTGTAACGCCACACTGTGGCTAACCCCCACCGCTATCCCCGGGACTATCCCCAACGATGCAAACCGCACCGTCACCACCGCCACCGCTGAGTCCACACTCCCATCGTTCACCTTGAACGTAAACGTGTCCGTGCCACTGGCACCCATATTCGCCGTGTACCCGAACGCACCCGTGGATGCGTCCACTAACGTCACCACCCCCTGCGTGGGTAACGCCACCAACGTGTACGTCACCGCGTCACCGTCCGCATCACCACCGCGGAGATTCGAAGCGATAGGCGTGGTGCCGAAGACCGTGTAATGATCCGTGAAGATCACTGGTGCCGAGTTGGGAACAGCACCGGCGTCAAACGTACCCATGCCACCGACGCCAACGACCCGCACTGCACTGAAACGACTACCGAATGTCCCGTCTCCCAACTGGCCCTGGTTGTTGCGCCCCCATCCCCAGATCCCGCCGTCTGACGTGACCGCGGCCGAGTGTTCCAGACCAGCAGCGATCGACACCACATTGGTTAAATTCAAAACTGTAGTGGGAGTGTCGTGGCTTGCGTTCGTCCCATCACCGACCTGACCGAACGAGTTACCACCCCAGCCAAGTGCAGTGCCGTTGCCGCGTATGACGAGAGTCTGAGTCGGGCCGGCAACGGCATGGACCGCATCGGTCAGATTACTCACTCGGGCTGGCGTCGTGCTTTGAATGTTGGAGCCGTCGCCCAAGCGTCCGTCGCTGTTGGCACCCCACGACCAAGCCTTGCCGTCAGCGGTCACCGCGGCGCTGTGTTCGGAACCGGCGCCGATTGACACGACATCGGTAAGGGCAAACACCTGTACCGGCGTGCTGCGCTGTGTCGTCGTGCCGTCACCGAGTCGGCCGTTTCCATTCGAGCCCCACGCCCATACGGAGCCGTCGGATTTAACGGCGAGCGAATGCAGATCGCCCGCCGCGATTGCCACGACATTCGTTAGGCTTGTGATCTGAACCGGGGTTAGGCGCTGCGTGGTAGTACCGTCTCCCAGTTGGCCACTGCTGTTGGTGCCCCACGACCAGACGGTGGAATCGTTCTTCAATACGAGGGTGTGAAAGTCGCCGGCGGCTATGGCTGATACGTTGGTGAGAGCTGCCAGTTGGAACGCAATATTGCGATCGGTGGTGGCGCCGTCACCGAGTTGCGCTTCGCTGTTTCTGCCCCAGACCCAGACCGTACCGTCGGACGATAGCGCTACAGAATGATTGAACCCCGCATCAATGGCGTCGATCGAACTAAGGCCGATTGCTTGTACCGGAGTGATGCGCTGTAAGTTTGTACCGTCACCGAGTTGGCCATCCGCATTTGCACCCCACGCCCAGACGGTGCCGTCGGATTTTAGGGCCAGTCCGTGGACACTGCCTACCGAGACGGCTGGGGTCGCGGCGTCGGCTTCCGTTACCGCGATGCAAAGGAAGAGAAGGCCCAGGAAGGTACAAACATGTGGATGACCATTCACTGACTGGTGAGGGCTCCCGGCTGGGTCGGACTCGGAATCTACACAGGATCCCTTCTTATTAAAGATAGTCTATGGCGCGCGAATTCAGCTCTGCATTATTGTGAAACAGTACCAGTTTTGGGGGGAACGGGGAGGGAACTCAGATTCGATCTCTGTGATTGGTGAATAAAGTCTATTATTCAGTGCGTTAGCGAAACGTGCAATTTGTGACTACGATTGCCGGGGTGCAGCGCGACAGGCAATCCGGCGCATAGTCATGGATCGTGCTGACAGGTGGGTTGCGTGGAACGTCCCCTTTAGGGGGCCGCGCCTTTAGGGGGCCGCGCCGCGGCATTGCACGGCTCGCAATGAAGAGTTCTGTTTTATCAAGTGCGAATGCTGGTTGTTTCGTGCTACACCATACGGGGTAAAAACTTTATTCTGCAGTTTCCGTGTCTGCTGCGAGTGCGTAGGCGACGCCGATCATGCTGTCGCGGGTGACCAGTTCGGTTAATTGCGATTCCGACTTGGATTGCGTGCCGGGCGGTTGTTGCGGTAAGACGATATAGCGCATGTCTGCGGTGCTGTCGTGGACGCGTAGTTCGACGGTGTCCGGAACCCCAGTCCCGAATTCGGCCAATACGGCGCGTGGCTCTGTTACTGCGCGGCTGCGGTAGGCGGTGGATTTGTACCAGGCGGGTGGAAGGCCCAGGAGATTGCGCGGATAGCACGAGCACAGGGTGCACACGATCATGTTGTGAACCGTGTTGGTATTTTCTACGGCGATGAGTCGCGTCGGCTCGGCGACCGCTGCGCTGGCGTCGGCGAGTAGTCGCGACTTGTAATCGGCATCGGTCCAGGCTCTTGCCACGACTTGAGCGCCCAGGTGTGGTCCGCGAATGTCCATCTGTTCGATCGCGGCTTGGATCTCGGCTGCCGAGACAACGCCTTTTTCTACCAGTAGTTCGCGTAGCGCCTCGCCGAGGAATTGGTGGTAGGTCATAGGCATATCGGCGTGTTCGATGGCTGCGTGGTCGTGTTCGTTACTCATGTCACCGCCTCCAACCAATGTTCGTACAGCTCGATTTCGACCTGGTCCTGCTCAGGTCCTGGATATGCATCCCAGACATCGCGCTGACGGAATCGAACGCGATACAAAGTGCGCTCCGGCAGGCCGTCTTGACCATAAGCCAGGGTCTCGGGATTGCGAAACACGCCACAGACGCGTTCGATTTGACCTACTTTGCCGCGGATATAGTGTGGTGTGCGGCAATGGTGGGACACGTCGCGGTTGTGTACTCGCACCCGATCACCGACGGCGAATGAGTCTGTCATTTTGCCGTCTCTGACCTGCGTGCCTGCAGCTCCGCAACGCGGGCGTCGATCTCGGGCTGCTGGAGAATACCTTTGTCTACGAGATTAAACGCCAAAGACGCGATCCAGCGTTCGTAATAAGAGAGATCCCGATACGCGTCGCCCGGAAGTTGCTCGATACCGCGTCGCATTTCGTCAACCCGCAGCAGTCCGTATTTCCCGGCCAACACCATCAACATGGCGTCGACCCGCTTTTCCCAGAATTCGGGCTCGTGCTCGTCATGCACAACTGGCCCGGCGGGTTGACCGCCCAGATCGTGATGCCCTGCAATATTCGACTCGGCTGCCATGCTCCTACTCCCACATTCCAACAAGCGGTCCGGGGCTCGTGTCGCCCGTTAATCGGCCCAATGAAACATCGAATTAGTTTACAATGCACGCCGCATTCACGTCTCGGATGTCTCGAACGAGTTACTCAAGTGTCTGAAACCATCGTCATAATAGGCGCGGGCCATGCAGCCGGCCAGCTGACCGCCAGTCTGCGGCAACAAGGCTACGAGGGGGCGCTGCAGGTGATCGGCGACGAGCCACATCTGCCCTATCAGCGACCGCCGCTGTCGAAAGCCTATTTGGCCGGCGAGCTCGATGCCGAGGGCTTGAATTTTCGACCTGCTGAGTTCTACGACAAAGCCACTGCGGAAATGATTACTGCGACGCGTGTTGATGTTATCGACCGAGACGCCAAACAGCTTACGCTCAGCGACGGCCGCACACTCTCCTACACAAAACTCGCGCTGACTACCGGTTCCCGGGTCCGGCGTCTGTCGTTGCCGGGCAGCGAGCTGGCGGGGATCTATTATCTGCGCAACATCGCCGATGTCGACGGGATCCGCCAACATCTGCAAGCCGAGGCCAAGCTGGTCATTTGCGGCGGCGGATACATTGGGCTGGAGGTTGCAGCGGTTTGTGCCAAACACGGTCTCGACGTAACCGTATTGGAGATGGCCGATCGCGTCATGAATCGCGTCGTCGCGCCGCAAGTCTCTGAATTCTATGAAACCGTTCACCGCGAGGCAGGCGTGAACATCAAAACATCGGTGCAGGTCAGCGGCTTCGAAGGTCGCGAGAAGGTGGAGCACGTGACTTGCACCGACGGCACGAGCTATCCGGCGGATTTCGTGGTGATCGGCGTCGGTGTCGTGCCCAATAGTGAGCTTGCCGCCGCAGCCGGGCTTGCGACCGACAACGGCATCGTGGTCGATCAGTATGCGGCAACGGCTGATCCGGACATCGTCGCGGCCGGTGATTGTACGAATCATCCGAGTCAACGATATGGCGCACGGATCCGTTTGGAATCGGTGCAGAATGCAGTCGATCAGGCCAAGGCCGCGGCTGCGACTTTATGTGGAAACCCGACCGAGTATGCGGCTATCCCGTGGTTCTGGTCCGACCAGTTCGACTTGAAACTGCAGATTGCCGGTCTGTCACAGGGTCACGACGCCGTGGTGGTTCGCGGTAACCCCGCCGATCGGGCGTTTTCGGTATTTTATTTGCAGGGCGGCGAATTGCTTGCCGTCGACGCCATTAACCGCCCGCAGGAATTCATGCTGTCGAAACGCCTTATCGCCGCACGAGCACGGCTGGACGCCACCCGCATCGAGGACACATCGATATCGATGAAAGAACTTGCGGCATAATTTCATTCTTAGCAAACTTGGGAGTAGTCATGGGGAAAGTAACCTACATACAGACCGACGGCACCGAGAGCGAGGTCAACGTCGCCGAAGGTACCACCGTAATGCAAGGCGCGGTCAACAATGATGTTACCGGCATCGTCGCCGAATGCGGCGGGGCCTGCAGCTGCGCCACTTGCCACGTCTACGTTGACCCGGATTGGTTCGAACGTACCGGCGGACCTTCCGACGCGGAAAAAGACATGTTGGAATGCGCGATTGATCCAAAAGAAAACAGCCGCTTGAGCTGCCAGATCAGGATGAACGCCGACCTCGACGGACTGGTCGTACGCACGCCCGAATCGCAATTCTAGGCTGGTGGGCGTGAGGTAACTGCGTGAACTAGTGGCAGAGCGTGTAGGAGCCGCGTACCCACGGGCACGTTGCACGTCCCCGCGGCGATTCTGAGGCCGGGCAATCGCGACGCGGACGTCGCTCCTACCTGCTCTATTCTGCGGTCGACGTAAGCATCCCCTCGGTGAGTAGGAAATCTATCACTGCGTCGACGCCTTCTCCCGTTTTCAGGTTGGTAAACACAAAAGGACGTGTTCCACGCATCGTGCGGGCGTCGCGATCCATGATGTCCAATGATGCTCCGAATGCCAGGCACGACATTAAGTTGCTCCATTAATATCGGTAACTCGGCCCGGTTCAAGTGCAAGTCACTGCAGACGCTGCCACTGTGAAAAGACTCCTCGCACGCCGGCCTGCCGAAACAGCTGATGTCCCACCCGATGAAGGAAGCGTCTGCTTCAAGTGCGACTTTGACCGTCAGTGAGGCATGGGTTCCGGCGAAAAAAATGTTTTCCTGCGGCAACCATTCCAACGCGGCGCCGCGCTCGACGACAAGTTCCACCGATTGTGCGGCAACACCCTGAGCGCACCGATAAAATTTGCCGGCAGCGGGTGTCGTGAGTAGGGCGTGGCTGTTGTCGCCCACGTGTGTTTTGATCGATAACTGATCGCCGCCTGCAACGCCACCTGGAGGATGCAACACGTAAGTGTGGCAAACCCCACCTTCCGGGTAAAAAGGACTCTGCACGAGTAGCGGTCCACTGTGGCGACGCTCGACTAACGCCGTGTGGCCACGGCGTCGGGCGAATCGCAAATTCAGATTTGCATGCCACCCGGTTGCCTGCGCCTGTGCCGCTGGCATAAATCATCCTGCTGCAAACTACAGTCGGTAGAAAAAGAAGCCGCCTGTCAGGCGGCTTCACTGCCACGTCAAGTTTGTTTTAGTGCTTATTCAGTCCGCTGCTTTGATCGCGCCCATAGCATCTGGCGCTTTCGGCGCACTGTCCATGATCGTGCCCGTTGCCGCTTCCGGCGCACTTTCCATCATCGAGCCCACTGCCTCTTTCGCCGCATCCATAGCCGCGGCGCCTGCGTCACCCGCAGCCGCAGTCATATCGTCGCCACCCAGCAGGGCACCCTGTGCGGCGCTCACTGCCGACCCCGCCGCATCACCGGCAACATCGGTCGCTGCATCCATAGCGCTGTCGAGCATACCGCCTTCCTCTTCGGCCTCCTCTTCGACCACCTCGGCTACTTCTTCAGCCGCCTCTTGCACCGCTGCGACAGCTTCTTCGCTAACCTTCGCGGCTGGCGACGACACCGCCGCCGCGTCCTCGTCTTTACTACAGGCTGGCAACAGCAATATCACTGCACAAAACACTAGTAGAGATCTAATTTTCATCCGGGTGTCTCCTTGTGGTCCCTTTGGGAGCGCAATAATAGCATGAGATGATGGCGATCATGGCGCCTGCTGTGGTTTCAACTCTATCGTGCCCGACACGATCACCTGAACCTTCTGCATGCCCACTTCCAGCGCCGGAGCCGCGACCCCGGCGCTCTCAGCCATCATCGCGCCGCGAAAGGCTATGGGCGAGGGCCGGGCTCCTTGGGTGGCCACATTGAGATGGACGATATTGTAGTGATCGCGGCCCAACTCGCCGGTAATCAACTGCGCACGTCTTCGAAATGCCGCGAGAGCCCGCCGAACAAGCCCCTCCTCCGCCTCGGCGCGTCGTTCCGGTGAGATCGTGTAATCGACAGACTGCACGGCAAGGCGCTCCAACAAAGTCGCGATTAATTCACCCAGGGCCCCGACATCCCGACTTTCCAGACGTACACCCTGGCGAACACGCCAGCCGGTAACAACTTGGTTTCGATAAACGGGGGACGTGGTGTATTGCAAGGTCTGCGATTTTACCGCAGCGACCGCCCGCGCTTTTGCCAGCGCCCAACTCACATTCTTGTTGACCTCATTCGACACTGCCGCAGCGCGCTGACCCTCACGCTGGTAAAACATCACGGCAACCAGCACATCGTTGTCGACGTCTGCCTGCTCAGTCACTGACAGGTTAATCCTATCGTAGGTGATCGGGACCTCATGAGCGGCGGCCGGCGTGCAGACGAGGAACACCAAAAAACAACTCCAAAAGGTTTTCATATTCTCAGCCTGTCCTTAATCATAAGTGTCAATTATCGGCTTGCGGCGAAAACAACCGATCGCATGGTCATTCACCATCCCGGTAGCCTGCATATGTGCATAACAAATCGTGGAACCAACAAATTTGAATCCCCGCTGCTTCAGATCCTTGCTCATAGCATCTGATTCTGGGGTCGTTGCCCGATAATCCTCTAGACGACGTAACTTATTGACTCGCGGGCGTCCATCGACAAAGCGCCAGATATAAGCGTCGAAACTACCAAACTCGCCCTGAACATCAAGAAATCGCTGAGCATTGTTGACTGCGGCGTGAACCTTGGCGCGGTTGCGAATAATCCCGGGATCCTGCAGCAAGGTCTCGATTTTACGCGGCGTGAATCGGGCGACCTTCGCCACATCGAAGTTCGCGAATAGCCGCCGATAATTGTCGCGTTTACGCAGTACGGTGTACCAACTGAGCCCCGCCTGCGCCGACTCCAGCGTCAAATATTCAAACAGTATTGCATCATCGTGCACAGGAACGCCCCACTCAACATCGTGATAGGCCACATAATCGGATTTACGTAGATCCACCCACGGACAGCGTCGCGGCTCACGCGTTTCAGCCATTTTGGTCGTCCCTGTGCTTATGTCCGCCTATTATGCAATGCTGCGACGGTTGGCGTTAACTTGCGCAACAGCCGTCGCGCAAACACACGGGTGAGGATTTTGAACACGATTGCGACTCCCGGGCATCACGAAATGTCGATCCTGGACCGTGCTGTTCGTCATAGATAGGTAGAAGCAAACTATTTGCTGCAACTGCCAAGGAGACCGACATGCAATACCTGCTACTCATATACAGCAACGAGCAAGAAGAGCTCAATATGTCCGAAGACGAGTCGAAAGCCATGTTCGCGGACTACGGAAAATTCACACAAGGGATCATCGAGTCTGGCCATTTTAAGGGCGGCGCACCCTTGCAACCGACATCGACGGCCACGTCGGTGCGGGTCAGAGGCGACAAACCGTTGACCACGGATGGTCCTTTCGCAGAAACCAAGGAACAACTGGGCGGCTATTACCTGGTCGAGTGCGCGGATCAGTCCGAAGCTGAGGCAATCGCGGCGCGCATCCCCAGCGCGCGCAGCGGCACCATCGAAGTACGGCCGATACTCGAGATGGGTGGAGGTAGCTAAACAGCGATGCAAGCGGTCCAAACCCTGTTGGACCGGGTCTACCGCGAGGAGTCGGGCCGCCTGTTGGCTTACCTAGTAACCGTGGTTCAGGACCTCGACCTCGCGGAAGACCTGTTACAGGAAGCCAGCACCGCGGCGTTGCATACCTGGCCGGTAAAGGGTATCCCGCTAAAACCAGCCGCCTGGCTTGCCCGCACTGCCCGCAACCGGGCAATCGACCGCTTTCGCCGGGACGCCAGATTTGCCGAGAAAGCGGCGATGGCCGCCGCACTGCACGAGGCAAACCATAGCGAAGCCGAACCTGATTGGTTTCCCGACGAGCGCCTACGACTTATATTCACCTGTTGTCATCCGGCGTTGCCACTGGAAGCCCAAGTGGCACTGACGCTTAAAACCATAGGCGGGTTGTCAGTGGCGCAGGTGGCCAGCGCTTTCGTCATTCCGGAAGTTACAGCGGCCCAGCGCATCGTACGGGCCAAACGAAAACTCAAATCTGAGGCTGTTACCTACCGAACGCCTGAACTGGACGAGCTTGGCGGTCGCCTCGATGCGGTATTGTCAGTGCTGTATCTAATCTTCAACGAGTCCTATCAGACACCGCCCGACAACAGCGTTGTGGACCTTGCCACGGAGGCCATCAGACTGACACGGATCCTCGACAAGCTGTTGCCTGAATCCCCGGAGATAATTGGATTGCTGGCTTTGATGCTGCTGCACCATGCACGGCGGACGGCCCGGTTCGATCAGGACGGCGTATTGATTACCTTGGAAGAGCAGGATCGCTCGCTGTGGCAGCACACCCAAATCGAGGCAGGCGCCGTACTGGTCAATCGCGCTCTACGTATGGGCCACGTGGGTCCCTACCAGTTGCAGGCGTCGATTGCCGCGTTGCACGCACAAAGCGCATCTGCCGAGGAAACCGACTGGCCACAGATTGTCGCGCTGTACGGATTGCTGGCGCGTATGCAGCCCTCGGCCGTGGTGGAACTCAACCGCGCAGCCGCCATTGCCATGGTCGACGGTGCGGATGCGGGACTGGAGTTACTGGCGGCGCTGTCCGGATCGCCCCAACTCAAGAACTATTCTTTGCTGCCGGGCGCCCGTGCGGATCTGTTACGTCGCGCCGGCCGAACGCCCGAAGCCCTGGAAGCCTATCGGCAGGCATTGAGCATCGCGGGACCCCGTTCCGAGCGACGATACTACGAAAATCGAATCACCGAACTTTCGGGTTAGAATATCGGCCGCCTGCCGCCTTTTTTGCCGGCTGGCAACAGCATCGCTAATCAACTAGAACAGGGCTGACAAACCTCGTGATCACCAACTATCTCGCGGGCTGTTACGACCGTGCAGTACTGGGACAACCGCGTAGCGTTTTACTCTTGCTCGCCGTGATCCTGGCCGTATTCTCATGGCACGCGCAGGACTTCAAACTCGATGCGTCGCCAGATTCCCTGCTTCTGGATACCGACGAAGATCTGCGCGTATTCCGGGAACTCAACGAGCGCTACGAAACGCGCGATTTCCTGTTCGTAACCTACACGCCCAAAACGGAACTGTTCGCTGAGAAAGCGTTAAGGGAAATCCAAGGCCTACGGGCTGAACTTCGCATGCTCCCCGGCGTCGAGTCGGTAACCTCGATACTCGACGTCCCATTAGTAAAGATCGCCGGCGGCACGCTCAGCGATGTAGCGAAAAATTATCTAACGCTGGAAAGCCAGGGTGTCGATCGACAAAAGGCGAAACAGGAGTTGCTGGACAGCCCGCTGTTTCGCGAATTGGTCGTCAGCGCCGATGGCGAAACCACCGCCTTGCAGATATTTCTCGCTGTGGAACCACGCTACCGGGAACTTCAAAAGGAACGAAATCGCCTACGACTGCAGCGAGATACCGACGGCTTGAGCACTGATGAAGAAATTCGCCTGCAACAAGTTTTAAGAGAATACGAACAGGTAAAAATCGAAGCCGATCGCGTCAGTCACCAGTTAATCATCAACATTCGCTCGATCATGGATACCTATAGAGATTCCGGGCAGTTGCACCTTGGCGGCGTAACCATGATCGCCGACGACATGATCACCTATATCAAGAATGACCTGGTGGTATTCGGTACCGGCGTGTTTGTCTTTCTGATCATCATGTTGACCGTGATATTCCGACGCGGGCGCTGGGTGGCTCTGCCGCTGGCTAGCTGCGTCTATGCCGGCCTGCTCATGATCGGGCTGCTGGGCTGGATCGGCTGGCGCGTGACCGTAATTTCGTCGAATTTTATTTCTCTGATGTTAATCATCACGATGTCCATGAACGTGCATTTAATCGTGCGCTTCCGCCGACTCAACCAGGACAATCCCGATTGGGATCAGCGCAAGCTCGTGGGTGAGACAATGCGACGGATGGTCTGGCCCTGTCTGTATACGGCCTTGACGACAATCATGGCGTTCGCCTCGTTGGTGGTCAGTGGCATAAAGCCGGTTATCGATTTTGGTTGGATGATGACCATTGGTCTCAGTGTCACGTTTCTCACATCCTTCACCCTGTTCCCGACACTCCTAATGCTGCTGCAGCGCCGGGACGAACAGGTAAAAGCGGCCGGCCGTGGACAATTCACAAGCAGACTCGCTGTGCTGACGGCAACCCACGGCAACAAAATATTGGTTCTCGCAGTATTACTCGCCGCCGCGGGCGCGGTCGGAATCACTCGACTAGAGGTTGAAAACAGCTTCGTCAATTATTTCGACGACTCAACGGAAATTTATCAAGGTCTGAAACTCATTGACGACAAACTTGGGGGCACGACGCCGCTAGACATCGTATTGAAGTTCGAGCCGGAGCCCGCTGACGAACCGGACAGTATGTTTGCCGAAGAAGGCGACGATTTTGACGACCTGTTCGGTGACATTGAGAGCGACAAATCGGACACCTGGTTTACCGCGGAAAAATTGGATCGCATCGAAACCGCGCACGACTACCTGGAAGGGCTTGCCCCGGTTGGCAAGGTGCTATCGCTCACGTCGGTTTTGCGCGTCGCCCAGGATCTTAATCGAGGCGAGAAACTTGATGCTTTCCAGCTCGCGATCGTCTACAAACGCCTGCCCGAGGAACTGCGCGAAGCACTGATCGATCCCTACATTTCTATAGACCATGACGAGGCCAGGATCAGTATTCGGGTTAAGGATTCGCTCAAGGACTTGCGCCGCAAAGAACTACTGGAAAGCATTGAACGTGAGCTAATCGCCCGTCTTGCCATCGAACCCGACAATCTGGAGATATCCGGTCTGCTGGTTCTGTACAACAATATGCTGCAGAGCCTGTTTCACTCCCAGATCATGACCCTGGGTGCCGTCATGCTGGGGATCGCGGTGATGCTGCTTGTGCTGTTTCGCTCACCATCGCTCGCTATCATCGGCATTGTTCCAAATATACTCGCGGCGGCACTAATTCTGGGTCTGATGGGCTGGCTCCGGATCCCACTGGATATGATGACTATAACAATTGCGGCTATAACGATAGGCATCGCGGTAGACAACAGCATCCACTACATCTATCGCTTTAGAGAAGAACTGCCTGCACGCGGCGATTATGTAGCAACCATGCATTATTGCCATGCGAATATCGGCACCGCCGTTTTCTACACAGCGACAACCATCATTGTCGGATTTTCCATCCTGGTATTGTCCAACTTCATTCCCACGATCTATTTCGGTCTCCTGACAGCGCTGGCAATGGCCGCCGCGCTACTGGCCGCACTGACCTTGCTGCCGAAACTGATTATTTTGTGGAAACCGTTTTAACAAGTGCAAGCGCGAACGAATTACGACACCGAGCCTCAAAAAACGCTGTTGCCAACGGCCAAATAAAAATTGCGTCTCTTGATGTGACTTCGGCGGTTGGTTTTCAGTTCAATTCCGGACTCAACAAAACACGGTTGCGGCCGAGATCTTTCGCCCGATAAAGCTGATCATCAGCTTGTTTTAGCAGCGCTGTGATAGAGCTCTGCTCGGTTGGTATGGTGCAAGCGGCACCTATGCTCACGGTTACGCGATCACAGACGCTGGAATGAGCATGTGGCAAGTGCAAATCAAACACTGCCGCCCGGCAGCGCTCCAACATTGCCGCGGCACCCGCCTGGGGTGTCTCGGGCAAAATAACTGCAAACTCCTCTCCCCCATAACGGGCGCAACAGTCTGAGGAGCGCTTAACTTCCTCGCTCAGCGCGCGAGCTACGCTATGCAATACCTTGTCACCCGCACTGTGGCCGTAGTGGTCGTTATAAGGTTTAAAGTAATCCACGTCGGCCATGGCCACCGCAATCGACGTTTGGCTACGCAGGCAACGCTTCCATTCATAGGCCAAAGTCTCATCGAATTTTCTGCGATTATAAATTCCCGTTAGTGCATCCAAATTGGTAAGTTCTTCCAGCTTTCTGCGTTGACGAATCAGTTCCATATGGATGTTTATTCGAGCAACCGCAACCTTTGGTCGAATTGGCTTGGTTATATAGTCAACCGCGCCCATAGCCAGCCCATTTTCTTCTTCGCTCTCCTCGGATAATGCCGTTAGAAAAATCACTGGGATATGGGCTGTCGCAGGATCGTCTTTCAAGACCTTTATCACGTCGTACCCCGACATCTTCGGCATCAAAATATCCAGCAGGATTAAATCGGGTGAATGTTTTTTCGCTCGGGCCAACGCCCTGCGAGCCATTGCTCGCCATAACGATGTTGTAATCATCGCCCAGCAGATCCGCGATAATCGTACGGTTGATGTTTTGATCATCAACGACAAGAATTTTGCTTCTATCCGTATTGCTCATCCTCAACAACTCAATACCGCTTTAACACTATCCACTTTTCCCAGCGCCAATTCGTATTCAGCGTCATCGATCGCGGTAATAAACGAACCAACGACCGGATCCTTGGTTTTATCTCCCAGATACTGCAGCAATTCATCAGCCTTGTCCTCAGAGCTGAAATCGTCATTCTCCAATAGCGGGACTAACTGCAGTAGGATTTCGTCTGCTTTCTCCCTATTTATCTCGCGACCTGATTCACAGGAGTAGTGAGCATCAAGCTTGTTCCAAATTTCTCGACTTTCGTTTATGACATTGCGCAATTCCGCATCGAAGACGCGGACCTCCGGATCTCCCAGCTGCACCGAGCCGTTAGTCAGTTTCACGTCCAACTGATTCGCCAGAAACGAAAGCAGGCTTGCGCCCAGGTATTCTGCAGACGATTTCAAGGAATGGACAAGAATTTTTGCCGCTTGGAAATCCTCGGCAGCGAGCAAATCATTCACCCCATGTTTATCAGGATCAAACGAATCGATAAAGCTGGAGAGCAATTTTTTTATTTGTGCATCGCGCCCTTTGCAGCGTTCGCGAAAAACCTCGAAATCCACCCCTGCATTCAGATTTATCTGCTCACCGGCCTTTTTAGATTTGTCTGATTTGCGGATAAGCTGGTTACCAGCATTTGCGGTAGCCTTTTTTTTCCACGTAATCCAGTGAATGAGTGCCTCGGTCAACTCGCCCTCATCGAAGGGCTTGGTGATATGCTGATTCATGCCAGCAGCTATGCTCTTGTCTTTGTCACCCGTCATGGCGTGGGCGGTCATTGCAATTACCGGCAACACCCGGGTCGGCCAGCGTTTTCGGATTTCCCGCGTCGCCGTCAACCCATCCATGACTGGCATTTGTATGTCCATGAGCACCGCATCGTAATCGTTCTCCTCGAGCTTAAACAGACTTTCTGCGCCATCTACCGCGATGTCTACTTCCAGGTGCATCTCTTTGAGACTTTCCATTGCGATCTGCCGGTTAAATAGATTGTCCTCAACCAGGAGTATTTTCCCGCCGGCGATGTCGTTGCATACCGCCGACTCGCCGTAAGAACGCTCGGATAGTAGCGTCTCAGCGCTGGGTTTATCTGCATCGCTCCCAACAATGCTAACAATCGAATCATAGAGCACGCTCGGGGCTATTGGCTTATTAAGGTAGCCGTCAAGCCCCAATTCATCGATGATATAACTTAGTTCATCGCGACCGTAAGCGGTCGCCAGCAATAGGGCAGGCTGTTTCTTGATTCGCTTGCTGCTACGAATATTCTTTATGGTTTCAACGCCATCCATCTCGGGCATACGCCAGTCAGTAAGCACGATGTCAAAGGGCGTGTCGGCGTTAGCGGCTTGTTCGAGCAATCTGATGCCATCTCTGCCGTTGTTTACACCCATCGGACTCATGCCAAAACTCGTGAGCATCTCGGTTAATATTTCAAGAGTTGCCTCATTGTCATCGATGACGAGAATCTTCAATTGGCACAGATCCTGTGATAGGCGCCGCGGTTTTTGTAATTTCCTGTCTCGATCAAACGGAATAGTGAGGCGAAACGTGCTGCCTTTACCCAGGATACTCTCAACGCCTATTTCCCCACCCATCAACTCGCACAATTGTCGGCAGATCACTAAGCCGAGGCCTGTGCCGCCGTACTTTCTGGTAATCGTGCCATCAGCTTGTGTGAACGGTTGAAACAGTTTGGCTTGCTGGTGAGCAGACAAACCAATGCCCGTATCTTTTACCGAAAATTCGACCCTTATCTGCTCATTACCAATATCTACAACGCCAACCGAGATAAGGATTTCTCCACTGTCGGTAAACTTAACCGCGTTGGTCGCCAAATTGGTCAGCACTTGAGTCAAACGAACCGGATCTCCAACAATCGTGCGTGGTGCGCGCGGATCGATTTCGAATATCAGCTCCAGCCCTTTTTCCACCGCGCGCAGAGATGTCACATTTGAGACACTGCTCAACATCTCTTCAATGGAGAATTCAATTGACTCCAGAACCATGCGACCGGATTCTATTTTTGAAAAGTCCAGTATGTCATTGATTATATTTAGTAAATCATTCGATGCAGATCTGATTTTTTGTATATAGTCGGTCTGCTTTGGCGTCAGATCAGTTTTCAACGCCAATCTCGCCATACCAATAATCGCATTCATGGGGGTACGGATCTCATGACTCATACGGGCAAGAAATTCAGATTTTGCCTGCGCAGCTTCTTCGGCAACTAAGATCGACCGGCGCAGATCAATGAACATCTTATTAATAGTGGTTGATATGACCGCGAGAATAGACAGAATTATCGTTGTTGAGATCACAAGAATCGTCATGTTGGTATGGGAAATGGTGTTGCCGTAGACTGCCATACCGGGTGCCTCAAAAAAGTAGGCGGCTTGCATTCCCATATAGTGCATGCCGGTGATTGCGGCGCCCATCAGAGGCGCGGCAATGAACATTTTTGTTAATCCACCGTAACTTCCGACTCTGCTTTCAATAAAATTGGTGCTCAGTGACAGTATCGCCAGCACGACTGCCACAACAATCGACAGCGCAAACGTATAGGGTTCGTAACGCAAACTGAATGCGCCTTCAGAGGCGGCCATGCCGATGTAGTGCATCATTCCAATACCGGCGCCCAACAACACGCCACCGACCAATATGTGGGTCCTCGTGCAATCCCTGCCGGTTAAGACAAACAAGGCCACGGCACTCGCCAGAATTGCCGGGATAATTGAAAACGCAGTGATTAGAAAATTGTGATGCATGGGAACGGGTAGATTGAACGCCAACATCCCGACAAAATGCATTGACCAGATAGCGCAGCCCATCGTTAACGATCCAACGATCAACCAGGTATTTTTGGAACGTCGGCTGAGCGCCTGGGTGGCGGCACTTGTTACGCTCAGGCCCGCGAATGAACCGATCCAGGCAACAAAATACGAAAAACCGACGAGCCAGTAATTGTAGCTACTCGGTAAGGCTTTCGCCGTGTCCATACCCGCGCTTACGAATTCCAGCCCATGCATCTTCGCTTACCTCTCGCAATCTTGATGATCCGATACTCACGAGTTACTCCGGTTCAAGAATTTTTAGCGGTAAGTTGCGGATAAACTTGAATAGAAACATCGAAAATCATGGGTTTGGACAGCATCGAATCTGCAAACTTCGAACGAGATCGCCGCTGTGATACAGCAACACTGGGATGCCGCAGGCGCAAATGCGCAATGATTCGGATATGCAGACAGCAAATCGCGGTCAAACGACATTAACAATCTGTATCGACCCAAGCTTACTCACCCGGGGTCTCGCGTGGACTCAGAAGCCGGCAAGCTGCCTCAGGGTCTTGCCCGATTCCTCCTGGGCGCGTCTGGCGGTCGCGAGCATTTCCTGGGCTTCGCGCGGCATTTCAACTTCTTTAGCGAATTCTGGGCGGCTATTCAGCCGCTCGAACCATTGGCCGAGTCGCGGATGTAGAGTGGCGATCGGGTAGCCCGTCAATAGCAGCCGATCGGTATAGATGTACCAGGCGATGTCGAGCACGCTCAGGGCCTCGCCCAGCAGGTAAGGGTTATCACCAATGCGTTGTTCCAACGCGTTGTAGGCCTCACGGAATTTTACTGCGGAGCGGCGCGCCGCTTCGTCGGTGATTCCGTCTCGCGTCACCGTTTCCCAGAAACTGATCTGCACGGCTTTCTCTGGATCTGGTTCACCCTGTACGGTTCCGGAACCTGTATTGCGATACTGTTCGAGCGCGCCGGGGGCCTTTGGCGGCCCCTCACGGACAAACAGAAAGCGAAAACTCAGTGTCCGCAGGTCCAGATGTAAGTCATCCTCGAGTTTGAGCAGCGCCGACATTTCCGACTCGCCACCCTCCGGGATCAGTCTAGGCTCGGGGAATTTCTTCTGCAGATAAACAAGTATGTCATTACTTTCTATGTGAACTGCCCCATCGTCTATCAGAACCGGCACCAAACCGCGCGGGTTAATACCCAGAAACCATTCACCGTAATTCTCCCCTCCGAAGATGTCGACTATGCGTGATTCCCACGCAATGTTTTTGAGGTTCAAAAAGATGCGGATCTTCTTCGAACACGATGATGCGGGGTGATGCAGCAGGTGCAGACCTTGCCACTGAAGTACTTCGCGGGTTTGGATATCGCCGTCGATAAGTTGGGCCACTTTGTGCTCCTTCGAGACGGAATTTAGTTCGACACGGGGGCGTGTCTCACCCAGCTCATGTACTGTCCATTTCGGCACATTCGATACACAGCAACAACGCCGGATCGAATTCCAGGCGCTTGAGCTCGATCGGCTCACCGCAGCGCGCGCAATCACCAAACTCGTCGTCTGCAATGCGCTTTAACGCCGTTTCTATCCGGATCAGTTGCAACTCACGACGGCGATTGGTTTCTATGGAAATTGCCTGTGCCTGCATGGCATCCATGCGTGATAAACGCCCTACTCGGGATTGATCGAGTTCTACCGGTTGTGCCGCTACCGAACCCGTCGCCTCCAGCGCCTGAAGTTCTGACCGCAGCCGGATAAGTCGGGACTTGAATTGTGCGTGATCGATCCCTGTATCCCGCTGCGGCTAAGTGCTGCTGTGGAGGTTGAAGACGTGACTACAGCGGGGCAAACACGCCGTGGGGATCGAGCGCCGTTTTGAGCCGTCCGCGCAGCTCTCCCAATCCACCTTGATCATAGGCGCTCATGGCGAGCGGCAAATAGCCAGCACTCGCGAGAGTAAGGCCGAACCCGGCCGCCGGTAGCACCGTTGCCAATTCGCGCGCACAAGCTTCAGCCCTAGCTGCACTATCAGTATCATCGCGGTCGAAAGGCAGGTGGATGCGCTTAGTCAGCGCGCGCCAGCCTAAAGCGTACTCACATAAGTAGTCGAAGCCGTGCTGAGCGACGCTTTTCGCAACCAGATCGTGCAGTTGCTGCGCGTCCTCACCATCGATTGCCGCCGTCGCACTTAGCACAATTTCCGTGTTACCGTTCCAATTCTCGACGCCGGCGAAACCCT
This sequence comes from Gammaproteobacteria bacterium, assembly GCA_965225625.1. Lineage (GTDB taxonomy): Bacteria > Pseudomonadota > Gammaproteobacteria > JADZEE01 > JADZEE01 > CBDDBH01. The sequence continues at coordinate 503,396 of CBDDBH010000034.1, read as the reverse complement.
GATCGGGCACACCCCGCATCATTTTCTCGCGGTTGCGCCATACCGGATCATCGCCACGATCAGCCTGTTGATATATGCGGGCGCCGGCTATGCTTTGGAACGCAGGTTCAATCATTGACCAGAGCAATTCAACGTTCTCCGGTATGCCGTACAACGCTCCGTACAAATTCCAAACTCCGAGTTCGTGCTGCTGCTGCACACGTGCAAGATCGACCTTACCGTCGGACACGAAGGCGGTCCTGTTTTCGTAGGGCGCAACATCCAACAGCGCATGGCTAACCACTGCCGTATTGCCAATGATCATGTTGACTTTTAAGGGCTGCATTATGTCGACCATTGCCGCCAAAGCGCCGGCATCGGAAACGCTAACCATGAACGGCTGATACGCAGGCGGCGCGGACATCAGCCAGAGACCGATTTTGGTGACAATGCCGAGATTTGATTGCGTAAATAAACCGTCGACATAAGGTCCGAATCCGTATTTGAACAACTGCCAGGTATTGGCGTTGGGTAAGGCGCCCATGCCGGTTCGCACGAGACCACCGTCGGCCAGCATCACCTCCATGCCGCATTGCATCATGATGTGGTCGCCATAGGGCGTGTAACCTAGATCCCGATCACAAATACTCCCAGCAATCGAGTTCATACCGTTGCGATCACAGTCAACCCACAATCCGGTGTTGTTTTCCTGCAGATATGTGTGGAGTTGCTGATAACTGACGCCCGGTTCCACCAGTGCATAAGCCGCGGAGGTGTTAACCTCGATGATGCTATTCAAGCGTTTGAGATCGATGAGCACCGTCGCTTGCTCACCGTTACCCATCATCGCGCCATTACCTGCGCTGTTAGGCATTACCCACAGGGTATAAGCATGGTTGGTTGCGCCAACTACCACGGCTTGTAACTCTTCGATGGTACCCGGCAGTGCCACCGCCAGGGGCTGAGCTCCGTATCGCGCTGTATACGGCGCCGCGCTGTCTGAATTTCGTTCGTAGATCCAGCTATCGCCAACGATGCTGCGTAGCTGAGTCAGAATTGCGTCGCTGTCGGCCATTATTTCTCCACCCGTACCGTCATGTTTCCAGATTCGCCGGCGGAATATTGTATGGATACTTATCCGGCTGAGCGGGATCCACCCTGAACCACGCCTCGCGGACTTCGTAACTAATCGAACGTGCCGGCTCGCTGTCACGCCAGGTAAAGGCGCAACGCGGGCAGTGGAAGATCGTCCAGATCACGACGCCGTCCTCTTCGCCCTGGCATTCCTGCACACAATCTTCAAGCGCGGTGCGGCAGCGTGGGCAGCTCATGGGGACACCGCCTTGCTCTGCATGGCTTGAATTCGCTTCGCCAGTTCATCTATCTGCTCACCACTGGGCGGCGTCACCGTTTTCGAATCGGCACCGACTTTATCCGGCGGCATGAAGCTGGTTGCGTCGATTATGAGTCGGTGCCCCTTACCGGCCACCTCCGAAGACGGGTCGATAATCACCATGGGCATATTGGGTATGACGATGATGTCGGTGTCACGAGTGCGCGTGGACATCGCCCACATGACTTGATTGAGGTCGAAGGGATCGACATCGTCATCGACCATGATCAGGTTCTTGAGATACATCAGACCGTGCGGTGTGCCCAGCGCACGCATCGCTACCGACTTGGCGAATCCGGCAAAACGATTCTTGACCGAAATGATGCCGGTCAATCCGTGCTGGTAAAGCGCATTGACCGCGACCACTTCCGGGAAAGTTTCCTTTAGTTGCGCATAAATCGGTGCGCTCGTGTTAAGACCGATAAGCGTATCGTGCTCGGTCCAACCCTTACCGATGTAGATACTTTCGAAAATCGGATCGGTTTGGTGCGAAACGGCGGTTACCTTGAACACCGGCACCTGGCGCACGCCGCTATAACTGCCGGGAAATTCGCCAAAAGGGCCTTCGAATGTGCGCTCATTGTTAATGAGTTCGGCTTCGATCACCATTTCTGAATTTGCAAGAATATCCAGGCCGTCGCCAGATTCGGTTAGCTCGATCGGGCTGCCCATCATCTGCGAGGCATAGGCAAATTCTGATTCGTGGTAATTAACCGGCGTTGCCGCAAACATGGCCATCGCCGGGTGGTTGCCCAGCATGGCGGCTATGCGGAACTTGGACCCGTCCTGCTCGGCCATCATTATTTGTTGACCCATGTCGTGCGAGGGTACCGACAAAAGTGTAAAGCGATCCGGACCGTGAACCTGAATGCGATAAATTCCTACATTCTGTTTGCCGAAATCATCCGGCGCGCGTGGGTCACGCGAGACCACATTTGCTTTGGCAATGTAAAACCCGCCGTCAAACTCATTTATGCGGTATAGCGGTAAAAGATTATACAAATTGATGTTCGATTCGACGCGGTTGGTATGTACCGGTGATTGTTCGGGTTTAACGCGCGTGAGCAAGGGCTGGTCTGCTCCCCAACGGCCGATAATTTCGTAAAAGAGTTCCTTAATCGTAGTCCCTTTCGGGTAGCCCAGCAGCAACGCGAGATTGCTGAAACTGCCATGTACGCCGACAACCAGTCGCCTGTTCGGATAGCCGCGCAATTTGTCGAAATAAATCGCCGGTCCGTTCATGGCATCACGGCCGGCGGCGACGACGATCTCGCGAATATCCGGCTCCGGCAGCACGGCCTCAGGCCAGGTAATGCATTGGCCGTGCTCGCGCAACAATTCGATAAAATCCCGCAGCCCGTGGACGCGCTCGGCGACCGCCTGTGCCTGCGGTGATAATTTACTGGCCTTTGCATCCATTTTCGCTCACCCCGCTTCGTTTGCTACCACGTAAGCCGCCAGCGTATCGAGCTCGGCATCGGTAATCTCTGAAGGTCGAAACGGCGGCATCATCTGTAGGCCCTGACGCACTACGGTTTTCACATATTCGTGCGCTAAGTCATTGCGTTCAAGTAGAACGGATTTTTCTATGCCCAGTCTTTCACCCAATCGCATCGTGCCTGCATAGCCGCCGCCTGCCGCGTGACAAGGCAGGCACAAGTGCTCATACATCCGCGCGCCAGCATCCACATCGTCATTCACGCTAGCCACAGGCGGCGGCGCTGGCACTGCGCCGCTAGCCGCCTCGACGGCCGCGGTGGTCGCAGGCACGTCCGCCGGCGGCGCTTGTTCCGAGCAGGCACTCAACAAGAACACAACAACAAGCAGCAGACGCGTCATCTCAACCCTCACGGAGGCCACGTGGCCAAATACCCATTTTCCCGGGCGACAAAATTCCATCGGGATCGAGCGCATCTTTGATACGCTCGTGCAGCCGCCACAGAGCATGGTCATTCCAATTGTAGGTATTGGCGATCGTATCCATGAAGTTCAAATGGGTACGATATTCACCGTATCCGTGGGCGGTTGCGTCATCGATCAGGACGCCGAACAACTCGTGCGCGCGACGTCGCTCCACCTCATCATAGCTGTCGAAGACCAACGCAAAGATGTGATGCATTTCCCGCCAGCCGACGACGAATTCTCCGACATAGTCAAAATCGTACTCGGCAGCACGATCGCGGATCATGTGAAATTGCTTCAAGGCGTCGGGACCTGAGACCGGCGACATGGGCGAGAAGTCGATATGGGCCCCGCTGCCTACCCAGTTCATGATACTGAATTCAGTGATGCTGGGAATTCCGCGCATGAGATCCGCGCGGTAACGCCACGCCGGATCGTTCGGTCGATCACCTTCGAAATAAAATTTAGCGCCGGGAATAGCAGAGAACGAGTCCGCGATCATCTTCCAGTTATTGTCCATGAGCGGCTCGGGACCGTACAGCGCGCCGTAAAAATTCCACATTCCAATATCATGGTCCGCGGCGATTTTGCGCCGTGCGCTTTCCGGAATCGCGCCCTTGCCCGTGTAGTAATGCCGTTTGGTGGTCAATACACCGGCTTCCCATAACAAACCGACGGTACTCGCGGCATTGGGAATGACCATGTTGATTTTAAGCGGCCTGACGGCCTCGGTAATCGGATCCAGATCGTCGTCGTTCTGAAAGGTGACCATGTACGGGCGATAGCCGGGCGGCTCGTGCATCAGCCAGGTACCCACTTTCGTAACCACGCCGAAGTTGCTCTGGGTAAACATCCCATCAACCCACGGACCGCTACCGTATTTATGCAAGCGCCCCGCACGGGCATTTGGCAGCGCGTCCATACCGGTATCCACGACCGTGCCATCGGCGAGTACCACCTGCATGCCACATTGCATCAGCAAGTGATCACCGTAGGGAGTATAGCCCACACCATGTTCGAGCATATTGCCGATCACGCCGCCCCAGCCCGGCGCGGCTGCGTCGATCCACAGCTTGCTGCCGATACGCTGCAAATGGTTGTACAGATCGAAATAACTGACGCCCGGTTCAACGACCGCATACCCATACTTCTCGTTGACCTCGATGATGCGGTTCATGCGCTTGAGGTCCAGCATGATATAGCCCGCCTTGCCCGGTGCCGCACCGCCATAGGCGAAGTTCTTACCCGTGGAGATGGTCCATAACGGGAGCTTGTATTTACGCGCAACCGCGAGAACTTTCTGGATCTCCTCCACATTCTCCGCCGCAACTGCAGCAGAGGGTAGGCGGGTGCTGCCGTCGATCGTATCGTAGGCGTCGGAATACGTAGTGAGTTGCGTTTGGTCGTCGAGATACACCCGATCGGCGCCCAGGGCTTCAAGCAGTTCGCCAGCTGCCGCGTCAAATACTGCGCGCGTTATGCCTTGCGGCAATGGTTTATTCATACGCGGCGGTTCCGTAACGCCCAGGAAACAAGAAAGCCCGGACTGTCTTTCGGTCGCGTTACCCCAGTCTGAATGGACTCGACGCAAGCAAGCTCGCGGTTCACGCACAGCGTACCGCTCGCGCGTGCAAGAGCCGGCGCCCATTGCGCATCACTCACCGCAAGATGCTCGGCCAACGCTAGCATCAGTGCCGGATCGCCGTGGAGTTGGTGCCTCAAACCGTCCGGCTGGTAATCGTGCAGGCCTTTGTAGACGGTAGTGTAACCTTCGCGAATCGCGAGTTGTTCAATTAGAAACTGGTTGGAATTCCGGGTAAGTCCCAATACGGTGTCGAACTCATTCATGGCGAAGGATTCTTTCAGCTCCAGCAACTGCAGCGAGGGATCCGCTGCCAGGTTGCGTACCGGCAGAGCGCGTGAAAACGCACGCGAATCGGTACAACTTTCCTCAGATATAATCAGAATTTTATTGTCGATTTCGCCTCCCGCAAGTAACTGTCCGGCATGTCCCAACAGCGGCAACGTGGCAGCGGTGGTCAATGTGTTTTGCAGGAATACGCGTCTCGTCAGCATGCTTTCGTACCCGTCGTAAGTTATTTAAGGCAGGTGTCGCAGTCAGGCCGCGATCCCCTACTCCGTAATCAGTCGCCCGGATTATAGCGCCCACGCAACCAATTTAGGAGTCAAACCTGCAGCTCAGGCGAAGCGATGTTACGCTAATGGCAATGTGTCTCCCCAAACGCCAAGCTTCAGGCCGATCTAATCCCTTAGTTACACCCGGCCCGCTGCCGGCGTTGTCAGCGCCAGACTGAATTTTCAAAGCCACCACGCGGCATGAGCACCGAACTCCACAAACGCATAGATGACGGTCCTTTGACGGCGCTGCAGGTCACCGTGGTGGTCGTGTGCTGGCTTATCAATATGCTGGACGGATTCGACATCCTCGCTATTTCTTACACAGCGCATTCCATCACCGAGGAATGGGCTTTGAGTCCCGAGGTACTCGGCGGTGTGTTCAGCGCTGGGCTGTTGGGAATGGCGCTGGGCGCGATGTTTATCGGACCCTATTGCGACCGCATCGGTCGGCGGAAGATTGTATTGCTTTGCGTCGCCGTCATTGGGGTCGCGATGATGGCAACCACCTGGGCACGCACAGTCACCGAGCTCATGTTGTTGCGCTTGTTAACCGGGCTTGGAATCGGCGGGCTGTTCGCGAGTCTTACCGCCCTGGTCGCCGAATACTCACCGAGCCGCCATCGCAATCTTATGATCGGTTTTATGCACGGCGGCTACCCGGTGGGTGCCTTGCTCGGTGGGCTATTGGCTGCTTGGCTGATTCCTGAAATGGGCTGGCGCGCTGTATTCTTTGCCGGCGGCATCGTTACCGCACTGATGGCTCCGGTGGCAATTTTTTTCCTGCCTGAATCACCGCAGTTTCTGCTGGAAAAGCAACCGGTCGGCGCACTCGACAAACTCAATCGGATCCTGCGCAAGCTTGGTCAAGCTCCGCTCGAGAGCCTTCCCGAGACCAGCTCCGACGTATCGATGGCATCGACAAGTGCAGTCACACCCCTATTTTCACCGCGGCTGCGAGCTTGGACCGCACTGCTTTGGTTGGCGTTCTTTTGTTGTATGTTCACGCTGTACTTTTTGTTGAGCTGGACGCCGAAAATTGTCGTCGACGCAGGCCTACCGCTAAACAAGGCGATCTACGCTGGCGCTATCTTGAATATCGGCGGCGCCGCGGGGATGCTGCTGCTTGGCCATTTCTCAGCCCGTCGCGGACTGCGACCGCTCATAGTTAGTTTTCTGGCGATTGGCACCGGTTGCATGATCCTGTTTCCCCATGTGCAATCCGCCGATGTTCTGTTGGCGCTTGCCGCCGTCCTCGGCTTCTTCGTACTGGGTGGCTTTATCGGCCTGTATTCGGTAGCGGCGCGCCTGTACCCGACCAGCATCCGCGCGACTGGGATCGGCTGGGGCGCAGGTATCGGTCGTTTCGGTGCGATCTGCGGGCCGTATGCGGGCGGCCTTTTGATCGGTTTCGGCTGGTCAATGCCGAGCTATTTTTTACTGCTTTCCATGCCCCTTTTGATCGGCGCGGCAGCGGTGTGGCTGCTGCGTGCGGGCGAACTGGATGTGACTACGCCTCAAAGCGGCTAACCTTGAGAATTTCAGGTCCGCAGGATCTATGCGTTACTTGTTGTTGTCTTGAGATTCTCTGAGATATTTTCCGAGATCCTGGCGTTCCTCCGCAGCGCCTTTGACCTCGACAAATAGGATGCGCACCAGCTGATCGCCCACATTCGCACCGTAGTGCTTGCCAACAGCACCCAGCCAGCGCACGGTTCCCTCGTCCTCCCCGACCTCGAACGACTCGCCCTCAGCCGTCGTAATCTGTAATCGCCCGGGTGTCACGACGTAGGACACTTTCGGCGGGTGCGCATGCCAGTTGTCGCGTTGTCCCGGGCTGATTTCATATTCCACCACGCGAACGTGCTCATTCTCGAACAGAACTTGATACATATCCGGTGACGCCACGGTCGGATCCAGGGACGGCTGCGTCGCCGTTTCCGCATGGGCGCCCGTCAACCAAAGCAAAATGCTAATTGCTATGAAAGCGTGGAGCTTGTGCATGTCCATTCCTCGTTAGGTGTCGAATATCTTGCCTGGGTTGAGCGTGCCGTTCGGATCAAGACTGCGTTTCAAGGTCGCCATAAGCTGAATTTCAGAATCGGTGCGACACCAATTCAGGTAGGGCTTCTTTTCCAGACCTATCCCGTGCTCGGCGGAAACCGAGCCGGCAAGCGCCTGCAAGGGGCGGTAGACAATTCGCTCCACGTCGCCCCGTGCTTGCTCGTCGCCGACACTGATCCCGAAATGCAGATTGCCGTCGCCCAGATGACCAAAAACGACGAACGCGTTGTCCGGCCAAGACTTGTCCAGCTCTACGCGGATCTGTTCTACATAGCTTTCCATGTGACGTATCGCCACGCTTACGTCAAAGGTAAACACCGGCGTCATCGCATGCACCTGTTCGACATCGTCGCGCATCGCCCACATCGCGGCACGCTCGCTCTGGGATTTCGCAATTGCCCCGTCGGCAAGCAACCCGGACTCAAAAGCTCGCTCCATCGCCGTCTGGAAACGCTGCGCATCCGCATTTTGGTCCCCACCCAACGATTCAACCAATATGTAATAAGGAAATGTCTGCGCCAACGGTGGCGAGGTTTTAGCCGGCGGCGTGGTAACAAGTTTGTAGAAGCTTGACCACATCACTTCGAATGCGCTGAGGCTGCCGCCCAGTTCGCGATCGATGAATTTGAGAAAGGCTGGGATTTTGTCAAATCCATCGCAGGCGACGAATGCAGTGTTTTGGCTGGCGGCGGCCTCGCGCAAACGCAACACCAAACGAGTGATCACCCCGAGTGTGCCTTCCGTTCCAATAAACAGCTGCTTCAGATCGTAACCTGCATTGTTTTTGATCATCTTATTCATGGACGAAATAACGGTACCGTCCGCCAGCACTGCTTCGAGACCGAGTACATTTTCGCGCGTCATGCCATAGCGGATTACCCGATTGCCACCGGCGTTGGTAGAGACATTGCCGCCAATTTGGCAGGATCCGCGCGCGCCGAGATCCACCGGAAACATCAATCCGCTGGCTAAAGCGGCCTCGTGAATGTTCTGCAGCAGGGCACCCGCCTGTACTGTCATGGTGCGGCCGATATCATCGATTTCCTCGATCTGATTCATACGTTCCATTGAGATGACGACATCGCCATCTGCTGCCTGAGCGGAATGAACGAGATTGGTCAATCCGCCATGCACGACCACCGATTGGCCGGCTGCGTTACACGCACTCAGAATACCGGCGACTTCGTCGGTTGAGGTCGGCCGGACAATTGCTCTGGCTTTTACGTGCCCGGATTCCCACACGCCGGAACTACGTGCTGCGACGGCGTCACCGGTTAGTACCGCTTTGCTGCCGACTATCGATTCCAAATCGTTAATGGTTACTGCCATGCGTTACACCTGTCGCGAGGAACTAAAAATGGCATCGAGCTTATCAGCGCTTAACTCGCTGGCAAAGGACTTCGAAGGGACGTGATAAGATGCGTTTTCCGCTGATGACCGCTATACCTGCCTCCGAAATCTGTTTTCTCTCAGCTCGCGCGCTGACCAAATTATTGCGCGAGCGAGAGCTCGGCGTGACGGAATTGATGCACGCAGTTCTCGCTCAGATCGATCGAGTCAATCCCCAGGTCAATGCGATCTGCACGCTGGTTCGCGACCAAGCTCTGGGAGCAGCTGAGCACGCAGATGAGCGCCTGCTTGCGGGCGAGCCACCCGGTGCATTATTTGGACTACCCATGGCGATCAAGGATCTGGTGCTGACCCGGGGGATCCGCACGACCTTCGGTTCCCCCATACATAAGGATTTTGTGCCCGAGCAGGACGAGCTCTTTGTAGCGCGCTTGCGAGAGGCCGGCGCGATCATTATTGGCAAGACCAACACACCCGAGTTCGGCGCGGGCTCACAGACTTTTAACGAGGTGTTCGGCGCTACCCGCAATCCGCACGCGCTGGATCGAACCTGCGGCGGCAGCAGCGGCGGCGCGGCGACAGCACTGGCCTGCGGCATGGTCGCGCTCGCCGACGGTAGCGATCTCGGCGGTTCGTTACGTAACCCGGCAAGCTTTTGCAACGTCGTTGGATTTCGCACCTCGCCGGGCCGGGTCCCAACCTGGCCGAACGTGCTCGGCTGGAATTCTCTACCGGTACTCGGACCGATGGCCCGCAATGTTGCCGATGCCGCACTGCTGCTTTCCGTAATGGCCGGTCCAGATCCCCGATCGCCCATCAGTATCGATGAACCGGGCGAGAAATTTGTGCGACCACTGGAACGGACGTTTAAGGGCACGCATATCGCCTGGACGCCCGACCTGGGTAAATATCCCGTTGCACCTGAAGTCATTGAGGTGTGTTCGAGCGCCTTGCCGATATTCGAGGAACTGGGGTGTGAGGTAACGGCGACGGAACCTGATGTCAGCGGTGCAGATGAGGTCTTCCAGATCCTGCGCGCCTGGGGCGTCGCCACCGGCTTACGCGCGGACTATGAGGCGAACCGGGCGCTCATCAAGGACACCGTCGTTTGGAATATCGAGCGTGGCTTAGAACTCACCGGCACGGACGTGGCCCGCGCTGAGGCTACCCGCACCGCAATCTACCATCGCGTCCGAGAATTTCTCGAAGACTACGAATACTTATTATTGCCTGCCGCGCAAGTTGCACCGTTTGATATCAATATCCCGTGGATCAGTGAAATAAACGGGACACCGTTGGAAAGTTACATCGATTGGATGGCCGTGTGCTACGTCATTACAATCACCGGTTTACCGGCGATTTCCGTGCCCTGTGGATTCACCGACTCGGGCCTGCCTATCGGTATGCAAATCGTCGGCCGCCACCATCACGACTTCGAAGTTCTGCAACTCGCCCATGCATTTGAGCAGGCTACCGGTTATGCGCAGCGTCGACCCGAGGTCGCCTGCTGACGCGAGTCTAGGCTCTGCGCTCTACCGCCGTTCTTCGATGTGCGAGCTATCCAACTCTGCCACAGAGCGGCAGCCGAGTAATTGGAAATTACGGTGTAACTCAGTACGCAATATGTCCATCGCTCGCTGTACGCCCGCTTCGCCACCCGCGCCCAGGCCGTAATGAAAGCTCCGTCCGGTCATGCACGCGCGCGCACCGAGCGCCAAGGCTTTGGCGACGTCGGTACCGCGCCGTACACCGCCGTCGAGAATCACCTCGGCCTTATCACCGACTGCTTCCACAATTGCCGGCAGTGCCTCGATCGCGGTTGTAGAGTGTTCCAGTTGCCGGCCGCCGTGGTTGGAAACAATGATACCGCTCGCTCCAATCTCAACCGCACGCCGCGCATCGTCATCACGCACGATGCCCTTAATCAGAAACGGGCCGCCCCATTGCTCGATCATCCAGGCGGCGTCTTCCCAGGTTACCGATTGATCGAACTGGCTGTTAATGTATTGGGTCAAAATCGTGAGGTCGTCAGACCCGACCCGATCGGCGACGTTTGCAAAGGTAATCCGCTCTCCCGTGAGGTAATGTAACGACCATTCCAGATGCAACGCAGCTTCCAGAATGGTACTGAGACGCAACCGTGGCGGCACTGTGAAACCATTTCGGATGTCACGCTCGCGATTGCCCGCGACAGGAACGTCGACGGTAAGACATAGCGCTTGGTAACCGCAGGCACGGCACCGTTCGATGAGTTCTTTGACGATATCCCGATCTCGAAACACGTAGATTTGAAACCACTTTGGACCATCACACACCTGTGCGACTTCTTCTATAGATACGGACGAGACCGTAGAAAGACTGAAAATAGTGCCGGCTCGCGCCGCGACTCGCGACGTCGCTCGCTCACCGTCTTGGTGAAACAAACGTGGCATACCGACCGGGGAAAATATCAACGGCAGATCGATGTGTTGACCTTGCACCGTGGTCGACAAATCTATGTTTTCTATATCCACCAGTGCGCGTGGTCGCAGGTTATAGCGACTAAATGCGCTGGTATTACGCGCATAGGTAATCTCGTCTTCCGCGCCGCCATCCAGATAGTCGAATGGACCGCGTGGCACACGACGTTTCGCCAGGCGACGCAAATCCCAGATGTTGTTGCAATTTGCAAGTCGACGAGCCGTCAATTTGTGATCGAGTGCATCGAGAAACACAATTTTCTCCCTACTAAATCGCCAAAAGGATCATAGCAGAAGCGATCGGTTTGCCCGGCTGTGCAGGCAAACCGTGACCAATGGCCGCGCATCGCCGTGGCAACGGCTGCTGTTAGTTATTTTGGGGGAAGGCGACGGATATCGGATCAGTCAACGGCGGAAATAGCGTTATTGATGGTTTCGAAAATGCGCTGAATTTCATCCTCGCTCACGACCAGCGACGGCGCGACGGCGATGATTTCCCCGGTTACCCTTACGAACACGCCGTTATCGTAACAATGTTGAAAAACGTTCGTGGCCCGCACCGTTGCTTGCCCTTCCAGCGGTTGCAATTCGACCGCAGCCGCCAAACCCAGGTTGCGGCAGTCGACAACATTTGGCAGGCCGCGCAGCGAATGTACAGCGTCTTCCAGCACCGGTTCCAATGCGCGGGCGCGCTCGAAAAGTCCTTCCTGCTGGTAAACATCGAGTGTTGCCAAACCGGCCGCGGCAGCGAGCGGATGACCCGAATACGTATAGCCATGGGCGAATTCGATGGCGTAATCCGGACCCTGCATAAAGGTATCGTGGATGGCAGTGCGCATGGCGACCCCGCCCAGTGGCACGACGCCGCTGGTAATACCCTTTGCCATGGTCAATAGATCCGGGGTGACCGCGAAACGCTCGGCAGCGAAACCGGCGCCCATCCGACCAAATCCGGTGATCACTTCGTCGAAAATCAACAATATGCCGTGGCGGTCGCAAATTTCGCGGAGTTTTTGCAGGTAGCCCACCGGCGGAACGATCACGCCCGCCGATCCTTGCACCGGCTCAACGATTACTGCCGCAATGGTCGAAGGATCGTGCAGCGCCACAATGCGTTCCAGTTCATCTGCCAGATGTCCGCCCCATTGCGGCTGGCCACGACTGAACGCCATTTCCGACAAGTTGTGGGTGTGAGGCAGGTGATCCACACCGGGCAGCATTGCCGCGGCGAACAGCTTACGGTTAGCCGTTACGCCGCCAACCGAAATACCACCGAAACCAACGCCGTGATAACCCTTTTCCCGGCCGATGAGTCGCGTTCGATGGCTTTCACCGTTCAATCGGTGATAGGCCAAGGCGATCTTGAGCGCCGTATCGACCGCCTCCGAACCGGAATTAACGAAAAAAATTCTGTCCAGACCCTGCGGCGTCATATCGGCGACTTTGCTCGCCAGTTCGAATTGCTTGGGATGCCCCATCTGGAAGGCAGTGGCGTAATCCAAGATCGCGACTTGCGCTTGCACCGCCTCCACAATCTTCGGGTGGCAGTGGCCTGCGTTGCAACACCACAATCCCGCCAGACCGTCCAGGATCTGGCGCCCATCGAAGGTCGTGTAGTACATGCCTTTGGCAGCGGTGAACAGACGCGGATTCTTCTTGAATGCCCGGTTGGATGTAAACGGCATGAAGTACGACTCGAGGTCGGGTAGCTGCGGGGTGTTCAGCGGGGCTACGGTGGCCGACTCGCTCATGGACATCACCTCAACGAGATTAGTTTGGCATCGACTTTCAGATTCGGCGTCAACAGTACTATCTCGATGCTGTTTAAACAACATGCGCAGGAGAATTTCTATCCCGTTGTTTCATTTGAAAAAACATCGCTAACCTATATGATACGGGCCCGCCGCCTGGCGATTCCTACAACAACAGTGCCCAACAGCAAAACGACAACCAACTTGCCGCCGACAGCTTCGAGGGGTAACCCCCGCCTTATTCTCGCGCTGCTGGTACTCGCCAGTTCGGGCAGCATCCTGTCCACGGATCTGTATGCCCCCAGCCTGCCGCATCTTGCCGACTACTTCGACACCTCCGCCGAGATGGTAAAACTCACTATGAGTTTGAACCTGCTCGCCTACGCCTTTGCTCAATTGGTTTTCGGGCCCTTATCGGATCGCGTTGGGCGTCGCCCGGTATTAGCCTGGGGCGTGGTCGCGTTTACCCTGTGTAGCCTCGCATGCGTGGGCGCACAGTCCATCGACCAATTGATCGTCGCGCGTGTGCTTCAAGGATTCACGGCTTCGGCGGAAGCCGTCGTTGGTCTGGCGATTATTTATGACGTATTCGACGAACGCGATCGGGTAAAAGCGATGGCTTTATTCGGTATTTCCATGTCGTTAACGCCTGCCTTCGGACCCCTGCTTGGAGGCTACGTTCATGTCGCGTTCGGCTGGCGCATGAATTTCGTAATAGTGACGATGGTCGGGGCAATAACGGCAATCCTGGTTTGGCGATTACTGCCGGAAACCCACACGGTTCCGAAGCAGTTGCCGCGTCTGCGCAGCATTGCCGAGGCCTACATGGAATTGCTCAAAAACGCGGATTTCATGCGTTACGCGTTTATAACCGGCACGGCTCTGGGTGGTATTTTTGCCTACATCACGGCTGGACCGTTCATACTCATCTCCCAACTCGGTGTCGCAACCGAGCGCTTCGGTATTTATCACGCCGTCATAGTCTTGACTTACGTCGCCGGCAGCCTGTTTGCCCGGCAGCTCGCGTCTAAGCTCACAGCCGAGGCTTTATTGGCGATCGGACTGCTGATCTCAGTAATAGCGTGCATGCTGCTCACTGTAATTGTCTACGCCGGTTACCTAACACCGGTTACCCTGACACTAGCCACGGCCGCTGCATTTTTTGGCATGGGTCCAATGTTTGCCGTCGCCCCGGTGCTGGCGCTCGCCGCCACGCGCGGTGGCGCCGGCGCTGCGGCTGCGTTGATCGGATCGATCGAGATGTTGACAGCGAGCCTGGCCGCAACCAGCGTTACCGTATTTCACGATGGGACTGCGCGCCCGTATGCTCTTACAATGTTGATCATGTTATCGCTTTCCTGGGCGCTGTCCCGACGCCGGTGAGTAGCAACTTTGACGACGCCGAACTGCGGGTGTTATTGGATTTCCTGGATGAACTCGCGGCACTGAGCGCGGCGAAAATCCTGCCCGTGTTTCGCAGCGCGGGCACCGTCGAGAATAAAGCGACGGACTCCGGATTTGATCCGGTAACCGTGGCCGATCGCGATGCAGAACAAGTCGTGCGGCAGGCAATCGCGGAGCGTTATCCCAAACACGGCATAGTGGGTGAAGAGTTCGGCGTACAAACGGCTGACACGGCATATACCTGGGTGATCGATCCGATCGACGGCACGCGGGGCTTTATCGCGGGCTTACCGACCTGGGGAACACTGATCGGCTTCTGTGCGAACGAGCAGCCACTGCTCGGTATGATGAACCAACCTTACACCGGAGAGCGGTACACAGGCAGTGCGCTTGGCGCTTACTTAAGCGACGGCGCCGGTAAACGGCGGCTGACGACGCGCCCCTGCGCGTCGCTGAAGACCGCACTGCTATGTGCTACCCATCCACGCATGTTTAGCGACGGTGAGGAAGCGGCCGCGTTCGCGCGGGTTGCCGCTGCAGCCCGGGACACGCGCTTTGGTACGGATTGCTATGGCTACTGTGCATTAGCGCTCGGCCAGGTAGATCTCGTCGTGGAGGCCGATCTAAAAATCTACGACGTGCTGCCGTTGATACCAATAATAGAGGCGTCCGGTGGCGTAATCACCGATTGGGAAGGTAACAGCGCGGTGGGAGCCAGCCGCGTGATCGCGGCCGGCGACCTGCGCACGCACACGCAAGTAATCGATTTGTTAGCTGCGCAGGATTGAATCAGATCCAATCAGGAATATCCGCCAGCGTTCAAGCGTAGGTCAGGTTGCTCAACATTGGCAACGGTCCGAGCGCACCGGGGCCGGCTTCGCGCGCACGCGCTTGAGCGGTCGGCACACCGGCTTGCAAACGGTGATACACACCCAAGGCCCATACCGGGAAATAGTGACTGTAGCCGTGATAGCGCAAGTAAAACACGCGCGGAAAACCAGTGCCGCTGTAGGTCAATTCGTCCCAACTACCGCTACCATTACGGGTACGCAGCAGATAATCGATGCCGTGGCGTGTCGCATCGGTGTGCGCCTCGCCAACGGCCATTAAACCAAGTAACGCCCAGGCGGTCTGCGACGCGGTGCTTTCGCCGCGCCCGGCCAGATCGGGATCATCATAGGTGTTGCAGTTCTCGCCCCAGCCACCATCTTCGTTCTGGCGATCCTTCAGCCATTCGACTGCTTTGCGTATGTACGGTTGCGCCGGATCCTCGCCAAGCGCGCCGAGGCAGGCCAACACACTCCAGGTGCCGTAAAGATAATTGACGCCCCACCGGCCGTACCAACCACCATGTTGTTCCTGCTCATCGCGTAAAAACTGGAGTCCGCGCGCAACCGGCGCACTGCTGCGCGCATAGCCCAGCATTGCCAAGGCCTCGACACAACGCGCGGTTACGTCCGAAGTACTCGGATCGACTAGCGCACCATGATCGGCGAACGGAATGTTATTTAGGTATTCGCGGTAATTGTCGACGTCGAATGCGCCCCAACCACCATCGCTGTTTTGCATTCCCAGCATCCAATTGACAGCCTGCCCGATGCGGCGCCTCTGCTCGGGATGGCGTTGCGCGTTGGCTCGCAACAGAGACATCAACACCATGCTGGTATCATCGACATCGGGGTACAGCGCGTTTTCAAACTGAAATGCCCAGCCACCCGATTCAAGCGTAGGAACCGCTTCGCTCCAATCTCCACGTACCAATATCTGTTTTTCGAACAACCAGCTGACGCCGGCGACGATGCGCGGATCATCAAAGGCCAATCCCGCTTCACACAAAGCGTTAATGCTCAAACAAGTGCCCCAGATCGGTGACACACAGGGCTGACAGTAACTTTCATCGGCGCCCTCAAGCACAAGCGCCTCAATCGCGTCGATACCCCTGACGTAATCGCGATCCTCGGGTGAACAACCCAAAACCTTAAGCGCCATTACTGCGTTGGCCATCGCCGGATAAATCGCACCGATGCCTCCCTCACCTTGCATGTGATCGCGCATCCACCGTTCGGCGCGACCTAGCGCCCGGGCACGTACACTATGTGGGGTCAACGGTTCCAACAGCTTCAGTAGGCGGTCCAACGCTATAAAGGCGTTTCGCACGTGTTTGCCCGGTGCAAACTTATCGATGTGCTTGAGTTGCTCCGGCGGTGTCAGAAACAACTCCGCAACGCCCTGCTCGGCCGTGAATTGGTGCACCGGGCGCTTGGCAAAAAGAATCAGTAGCGGAACAATTACACAGCGCGACCAATACGATACCTTACTCGGGTTGAAATAAAACCACCGGGGTAAAAACAGCATTTCCACCGGCATTGCAGGCACAGTACGCCACGGCAGCTGACCAAATACTGCGAGACAGATACGCGTAAAAACGTTTACATTTTCAGCCCCGCCATGGCCATGAACCCACTCGCGGGCTCGCATCATCATTGGGGAATTCGGAGCTTCAGCAGCCAGTTTAAGCACAAAGTAAGCTTTCACCGTAGCGCTGATATTGCCAGGCCCACCTTCATACAGGGGCCATGCGCCGTTTTCCAGCTGACGCTTACGGATGTAATTACACATCTTTTGCTCTCGATCGCGATCGACGCTACCGAGGAAGTACTGAAGCAGCAGATACTCTGCCGGGATAGTCGTATCGGCTTCCAGATCGAAACGCCAAAAACCGACACTGTCCTGACGATTCAACAGCGCCTCACCGCATTGACTAATTGTCTGCCGAAGCTCATCCACCAACGGCTCCAGCGGCCGTACAGGTTGCTCGCGCAGCACACTGGCTTCTAATTCACCTGTAAGTGTTGAAATTCCAACCCCCGCCTCTTTCATATTCCGGCTCCGCTGGCTAACCAGCTATTTCCCTTCCCGGTTCAGCCAAGCCGACGAGCAAGGCATCGATCATCAGCGAAACGCGAAGCTGAATTGGCCGCCAGCGGTTCAAATGATCTTCTACGCTGGTGATGTAGATGGATACCACGCCGTGAATACCGGATATGAATGTCTGGGTTACCAGTTCCGGATCGTCCAGCTCTGCGCGCAAGCAACCTTGCCGTATGGCCTCGCTGACGGTCAGCAATAGCAATTCGTAAGGATCGCTGGACATTTTCCTTTCATCGACCGTTACCAGGCGCGGATACTTGGTCCCGGGTACGGTGGTCATCGCGATAATGCGGTAGTGATCGGGGTGCTGTAGTGCGAATGCGGTAAACCGCTCGGCCAGTTTGCGCAGGCGCATTAATGGATCGGATTCCTCCATCAACGTCTGCAACTGCTTACCTAAAGCGGCGTAATCTTGCTCGAATAGCGCGGTAATTAAGGCCTGTTTATCTTTAAAGTGGGAATAGATCACCGTCGGCGAATACTCGATCGCTTCGGCAATCTTTCGCATCGTGACGCCATCGTAACCGTGCGTCGCGACCAGCGTTCGGGTCGCATCTAAAATCTTTTCGCGAACCTCGAAACGCTCACGTTCTCGACGTGCTGCTAAACTCATATACCCCCCCGAAAAACTGCGTTATTTTATAGAACGTGCGTTTTTTTTCAAGCACAATGAACACTTAGCGAAAGCTGCGGACACTTCAAAGCACCTGCCGAGCGTTACTGCGCGCACTATGCCATCACGAAAGTGAATCGGCCCTGAATGCGCAGTTGCGGGTGGGCGTTTCGGTATACTGAGAGGATCGTGCCCAAGGACATCACGCGCTATGGCTGCAATCGCTGAAGAGACAATTCGTAAGGAATTTCAACTTCCCGACAGTCTTATATTTCTCAACCATGCGGCAGTCGCGCCATGGCCCACGCGCAGTGCCCACGCATTACAGCAATTTAGCGCAGAAAATGCCGCGTTCGGGCCGATTAACTATCGGACATGGGAAGCTCAGGAAACCATTCTGCGGCAACAACTCGCCCAGTTAATCAATGCTAATTCCCCGGATGAAATCGCGCTTGCCAAGAGTACCTCAGAGGCCTTGTCGTTCATTGCCACTGGAATAGACTGGCGCGCGGGCGATCAAATAGTCACCTTCGCCAATGAATTCCCTTCTAACAGAATGCCCTGGGAAACGCTGTCGAGACGCGGCGTTGAGTTGATACAGGTGCCCCTGGATACCGACGCAACGGTGTCAATCGAAGACCGCTTATGCGCTGCGTGCAGCGAAGCAACGCGGCTGATATCGATCAGTTCGGTGCAATATATCTGCGGCACGCGGGTAGATTTACGACGTGTGGGCGCATTTTGCCGTGATCGCAATATCTTGTTCTGCATCGACGCCATCCAAAGCCTGGGCGCCCTGCAGTTCGATGTGCAGGAATATAACGCCGATTTCGTTGTCGCCGACGGTCACAAATGGATGTTGGGACCGGAGGGCCTGGCGTTATTTTATGTTCGCAAGAAACGACTCGAGGAACTGCGCCTCAACGAGTTTGGTTGGCATATGACCAGCGAGCCGGCAAATTTCGACAAAATAGATTGGAAACCAGCCCCAAGCGCGCGTCGTTTCGAGTGCGGAAGTCCCAATATGCTGGGTGTGCAAGTGTTGTCGGCGAGTCTATCGTTATTGCTGGAAGTGGGATTGAAAGCGATCGAAACAACGGTACTGGCAAACAGCGGATATCTGCTTGAGCAACTGGCGCAGCTGCCCGGGTTAGTCTTGTTGACCAGTCAGCATGAGAAATATCGATCCGGCATCGTAAGCTTCCGCCCCACGCAACGCTCGATGGCGGAACTGCATAAGGCCCTGCGAGAGCGTGAAGTCGTGTGTGCGATGCGCGGTGGGGGGATCCGCTGGGCTCCGCACTTTTATACCTCGCGCGACAAGCTCGAGCGAGCCGTCGCTATCCTGACCGACTTGCTTTGATTGCGGCCCAAGGTTCACTGCATCGCGCGGCTATCCTGGCCCTCACTGGCCCGCGCACCTTCAACGCTGCGCAGCACTGAAAAGCTTGAAAAAATTGTCGGTGGTCGCGGCCGCAAGCGTCTCCAGGCTAATGCCACGTAGTTCGGCCAGATACTCCGCCACGTAACGTACATACGCCGGCTGATTGGTTTTGCCGCGATACGGTACCGGCGCCAGGTACGGTGAGTCCGTCTCTACCAATAATCGTTGCAACGGAACCTTGCGGGCAACCTCCTGCACTTGGCGCGCATTCTTGAAAGTCACAATACCGGAAAACGAGATGAAAAAATTCATTTCCATCGCTGCGACGGCAGTTTCCCAATCATCAACAAAGCAGTGCATAACCCCGCCGACTTCATCGGCGTGTTCCTCGCGCAATAGACGTATAACATCGGCAGCCGAGTCTCGACTATGGATAATCAGCGGTTTACGGCTTTCGCGTGCAGCGCGGATATGCACTCGAAATCGCTCACGCTGCCATTCCAGATCGCCGCTACTGCGAAAATAATCAAGTCCGGTTTCGCCAATTGCGACGACGCCATCGTTGTGCGCCTCCTTGACCAATCGATCAATCGCGGCTTCCTCTCCATCTTGAGAGTTGGGATGGACACCGACTGAACCAAACACCTGCGCATTTGCGTCGGTTAAGGCGCGTATACGCGGGTAACTTTCGAAATCGACCGATACGCACAATATATGGGTGACGCCCAGTTCTCGGGCATTGCTCAGAACGTCGTCTACCGCGGGAAAGTCCTCAGTCGTTTCCAGCAATGGCAAATGACAGTGGGAATCAACCAGCGTAATCACAAGGATCCGAACCGGCGGCAACCGCCAGGTTGGTGGTTACATCGTATGGGTTGGACGATCCGACTTCAGGGCGCCGGCAAGTTGCGTTTCAATTTTGTTACGGGTCGCACCGTTGTCCAACTCACTGAACTGCACGCCGATACCTGCCGTGCGGTTTCCCTGCGAGCCTTTGGGCGTAATCCACACAATCCGCCCCGCAACTGGTAGCTTTTCCTTGCTGTCAGTGAGCGTCAGTAACATAAACACTTCGTCACCGATTTTGTAGGCTTTGTTGGTCGGAATGAACAGACCACCGTTCTTGATGAATGGCATGTAGGCGGCGTACAAAGAACTTTTGTCGCGAATGGTTAAGGACAAGATACCTTGTCGCGGATTGCGGCCTTGTGCGCTCATAGCTGACTAACCTCTGCCCATTTGACTGTGAAATCTTCCAGCAATTCGCGTTCACGCAATCCCGAAGATCCCATCAGATACTGCCTGAATTCAAGCAGATTCTGATATACCGCAAATAACTCACGTAAGTCTATACGTTTTGCGATACCGTGCAACAACTCCGCCAGATCCGTATTCACAAGCAATTGCGGATTATTAGTAGTGCGCAACAACACCAGATCCGCGATCAATTTAAGTAGCCATTGGAAGATCTGAGCAGCGCCGTGCGCGCTCCATTGCTCCGCGACCACCACTGCCGAACTACGTTTGCAGCTTATCGCATCAAGATCGGCTGCGATTTGCGTGCGCAACGCGTGCGCACCCGTCTGCGCTAATTCCAGTGCTGCCAAGGGTGCACCGTCGGCCAGCCGCAGTAACACGTCAATATTTTCGTCCTCGCTGGTGTGCGAGCGCATCCAGGTATCGACCGAATCGCCGCGGGCATTCAAATCGACGCGTTGACAGCGGCTGCGAACAGTCACTGGCAACAAACCAGGCTGATGGCTAACTAACAAGAATACCGTTTGCGCGGGTGGCTCTTCCAAGGTCTTTAACAAACTGTTGGCCGCGTTTCGGTTCATGTGCTCGGCTGGATTCACAAGGACAGGCTTGGCGGTGCCAAAGTGGCCATGCAATGTCACCGCAACGCTGGCCTGTCTGAGTTGGTCAATTTTAATCGCCTTGCCTTCTTCTTCCGGAATTACCTCGATGAAATCCGGATGATTGCCTGCGTCGAACAACACGCAACTTCGACATTCTTCACAAGCGCCGCCGTCCAGGGCAGGCTCAGCGCACATAAGCGCCTTGCTCAACGCCGTGGCGAACGTAGTTTTGCCACTACCGGGTGGTCCGGTAAGCAACAATGCGTGGGGGAATCGCCCCGCCGACTGTGCCTGCA
Organism: Gammaproteobacteria bacterium; assembly: GCA_965225625.1. Lineage (GTDB taxonomy): Bacteria > Pseudomonadota > Gammaproteobacteria > JADZEE01 > JADZEE01 > CBDDBH01. The sequence goes on along the minus strand of CBDDBH010000034.1, from coordinate 481,875 downwards.
TCAGCCGCTTCCAGGGACCCTGCTGCCACGGGTAGATCATGGGTGGGCTGACCCCAAGTGGGTGCTTATCACATGCTCGATCTGGGCACTGACCTCAGCGATGTCTTTACTGGCATCAATGATCTGAATTCGCTGCGGCTCTCGCTGAGCGCGGCTCTGGTATGCGTGGCGAACCCGCTCGAAAAACTCACTCTGCTCAGACTCGAAACGATCCGGCGCTTCACCCCGTTGTCGGGTTCGGGCCAGCGCTAGTGCAACAGGAGCATCGAGCAATAAGGTCAGATCAGGTTGCAAACCCGCCTGTACCAGATCCTCCAGCACCGCGATTTTTTCTTCGGCGACGCTGCGCCCGCCACCTTGATAGGCGTAGCTCGCATCCGTGAACCGATCACAGACCACGCTCTTGCCGGCACTCAGCGATGGACGGACAACGCTGTGCAGATGTGCCGCACGCGCAGCGAACATCAATAAAAGCTCGCTAACTGAGTCAATATCAACGGGGCGACCGGCAAGTAATACACCGCGGATCGACTCGCCCAGCGCAGTCCCGCCGGGTTCGCGGGTAACCACCACTTCGTGGCCATAACGGCGCAGGGATGCGGCGACAAATTGAACCTGGGTCGTCTTACCGACACCCTCAATGCCTTCCAGCGTTATAAACATGGAACAGGCCTGCGCCGTTAACGCGAGCCGCGTCCGAGTTGGTAGCGAGCCACAGCTCTATTGTGCTGCGTAATCGACGCAGAAAAATGATGACTGCCGTCGCCTTTTGCGACGAAATACAAAAACCCACGATTGTCCGGATGCAACGCGGCACGAATGGAATCAACACCGGGCATGGCAATCGGCGTGGGTGGCAAACCGTGGCGGGTATAGGTGTTATACGGTGTATCGTTCTGCAGATCGGCACGTCGCAGATTTCCGTCGAACATCGGCCCCAAACCATAGATGACCGTTGGATCCGTCTGTAAGCGCATCCCCTTGCGCAAGCGTTCTACAAACACTGCGGCAATCAATTCACGCTCTGCTGCCAGCCCGGTCTCCTTCTCGATGATCGATGCCATGATAAGGGCATCGTAAGGTGATTCGTAGGGCAAGTCGCCAGACCGATCCCGCCATTGCTCTGCGAGCACTCGTTGCATCTTTACGTGGGCACGTCGCAAAAGGTTTGTGTCCAGCGTGCCAGATGTAAATGTGTAGGTGTCGGGGAAGAATCGACCCTCTGGATGCGTATCGGGATAACCCAGCATCGCCATAATCTCGTCGTCGTCACGACCATCGAGTTTTTGCACGATTTTGTCGTGACTCGCCAACTCGGCCAAAATGCGATTGAAGCTCCAACCTTCTATGAAGGTAATGCGATATTGGGTAACCCTGCCGGTGACTAACAGCGCGAGGAGATCGCGAGCATTCATGCCGGGCGTCAGTCGATATTCTCCGCGCTGCATTCGATGTGCAAGTTTCTTGCGCCGCGCTTCGAAAATTAGGTATTCGGGATGATGCAGAATTTCCCGATCGGCCAGGTCCCGCGCGAGGCTACTGACCGTCATACCCGGGCGCATGTCGATTAATACTTCGTTATGTATGGACAGCGGCGCCAGCAGGGATGCTTCCATGTCCTGCCAAAGCCACAGCAGGCAAGCACCGGTCAATACCACAACCGTCAACGTGCCTGTAACGATCCACTTCCACATAAAGATTAGGCGTACAAGTACAGCCCCACGCGCCTTCGTGCAAAATCCCGACTAACACTAGAGCTGAGTAACGCTACGGCAGTTTTCCGAATACCAGACTACCGTTGGTACCGCCGAAACCGAACGAATTGGACAGAACGAAGTCGATTTTCATCTGGCGCGCTTCGTTCGGCACGTAATCAAGATCGCAATCCGGATCCGGATTCTCTAGATTTATCGTCGGCGGCGCGATTTGATCCCGCAGCGCGAGAATGCTGAAGACGGCTTCGGCCCCACCGGCCGCGCCTAGCATGTGTCCCACCATGGATTTAGTCGAACTCACGGCGAGTTTTCCCGCATGATGGGCAAATGCAAGTTTTACCGCTTTAGTCTCAGCGATGTCCCCGGCGGGCGTGGAAGTACCATGTGCGTTAACGTAATTGATGCTATCGGGCGCCACCCGTGCATCTTTCAATGCCAACGACATGCATTTTGCCGCTCCTGTACCATCGGGTGTAGGCGCGGTGATGTGGAATGCATCGCTGTTCATGCCAAAGCCGAGCAACTCCGCGTAGATACGCGCACCGCGACGTTTCGCGGTTTCGTACTCCTCCAACACGACAACACCCGCACCGTCGCTGAGCACGAAGCCGTCACGCTCAGCGTCCCACGGACGACTCGCGCGTTCCGGATCGTCGTTACGAGTGGACAAGGCTTTCGCCGACGAAAAACCACCCAAACCAGTCACCGACGTGGCCATCTCCGCGCCCCCGGCAACCATTGCGTCGACGTCACCACGTTCAATTAATCGGGCTGCATCGCCGATGCTGTGAGCGCCGGACGAGCACGCACTGACAATCGAATAGTTCGGACCTTGCAGCCCGAATTTTATCGACAGATCGCCCGAGACCATGTTGATGATGTTACTGGGTACGAAAAACGGAGATATCTTTCGCGGCCCGCCGTCCATGTAGGACTGATAACCTTTTTCAATCCCAGGCAAACCACCGATCCCGGAACCAATAATTACGCCAATGCGCTCTGCATTGTTCTCGTCGATTTCCAGGCCGGCATCTTCAATCGCCTCGGTGCCGGCGGCAATTCCATAGTGAATGAAGGGATCCATTCTTCGGGCATCCTTGACGGGTATATATTGCGACACATCAAAGTCTCTTATTGAGCCACCGAAGCGCGTAGCGTAACGCGATACATCAAAATGAGTTATCGGCCCGATACCACTTTTGCCCGCCACTATCGCTTGCCACGAATCCGCGACGTTATTTCCAACCGGCGATACCAATCCCAACCCGGTCACAACTACTCGCCTTCTTGTCACGATAAGGTCCCCGCCCAACGAAGGTTTCGCTGAATCACCCACAAAAAAAGCCGCGCCTTCGGCGCGGCTTTGTGAAATCCGTTCACCAAGCGCGCTACTCCATGTGGCCTTCTACATAATCGATCGCTTGCTGTACCGTGGTAATTTTTTCGGCTTCTTCGTCAGGAATCTCAGTCTTGAATTCTTCCTCTAAGGCCATTACTAATTCTACCGTGTCCAACGAATCCGCACCGAGATCGTCTACAAAAGACGCTTCGTTATTTACCTCTTCTTCCTTGACACCAAGCTGCTCTACAACGATCTTTTTAACCCGTTCGTCGATGCTACTCATGGTCTATTTTTCCTCCCACGGAGTGCGCTACCGGGCCGGCGGCGCATCTAGTTTAGTGAAAACTCCTTAACTTGCAAGCAAGCACATTCTCTACATAAAAATTGTCTAATTAAGAACTGTTTGAAGCCAATATCTAATTTTGTTTCTAGTCGCTTACTGGGCAAACGATTTTCCTAAATCGACTATCGTCTGAGGCAGCCTATATTGGTGCGTCAATTGTGGTCCAAGTCATTAGCAACCAGAAGCGGCCGTTAATTCATGTACATGCCACCATTAACATTGACTGTCTCACCGGTAACATAAGCCGCTGCATCCGAGGCCAGGAATGCCACAACCGCGGCAACTTCACTCGCCTCGCCCAGGCGTCCCAGCGGTATCGTCGCGAGCAACTGGGCGCGTTGTTCGTCGTTCAAATCCCGTGTCATATCGGTGTCTATAAATCCAGGCGCAACCGCGTTTACAGTGATCCCGCGTTGCCCAATTTCGCGGGCCAGAGCCTTCGAGAAACCTACAATTCCTGCTTTGGCCGCCGCGTAATTTGATTGACCCGGATTACCGGTCTGACCGACCACCGAGGTTATGTTGATTATACGCCCGCGGCGCAACTTCAGCATTCCGCGCAGAAATAACTTGCTCAGTCTAAACACCGCACTTAAATCCGTTTCGATAATAACGTCCCAGTCTTCGTCCTTCATACGCATCAAAAGGCCGTCGCGCGTGATCCCTGCGTTGTTGACGAGAATTTCCGGGACCAATTGCGCGTCCGATAAGCTTTTGCTCAACTGCTCTCGGGAACCACTGTCGTTTACGTCGAGTTGCACTGCACGACCGTGAATCCCAGCCTCGCGCAGCAGCTCCTCTATTTTGTCCAAGCCGGGTCGCTGCGTCGCGGTGCCGATAACATGCGCACCCTGTTTGCCTAGTTCCAATGCAATGGCTTTTCCAATCCCTCGGCTGGCGCCGGTGACCAGTGCAACCCGCTTATTGAGCAACAACATTACCTACCCCGTTTAGTGCAGATGCAAGCGTGCTGGGGCTATTCACCGCCATGCACGCTTGCCCCTTGGCGATCCGCTTTGACAGACCGGTCAAAACCCTACCCGGGCCCAATTCGAATATGTGCCGCGCGCCGTGGGCCACTAAGCCTTCGACGGTTGCAGTCCACTGTACCGGGGCATCAACCTGGCTCAGCAGCGATTCCCGGATCTCTGCCGCTTCGGTCCTCGTGGTCACATCGAAATTATGAATGATAGGGAAGGCGGGCACCTCTACTTTGCATGTCTGCAACATCGCGCGTAATCGTTCCGCGGCAGGTCGCATTAACGCGCAATGAAACGGAGCACTGACTGGCAGCGTCACTGCGCGCTTTGCCCCTGCCTTGCTCGCCAGCTCTATAGCACGACCCACCGCGTCGCTATGACCGGCTATCACGATCTGTCCCGGGGCGTTGAAATTTGCGCAGCTAACCACGCTATTCTCCGACTCAGTGGCCTGTTCACATACATCTGCCAGAGTCGCCTCGGGCAGTCCCAATACCGCCGCCATCGCCCCCTCACCTTGCGCAACCGCCTCCTGCATGAACCTGCCGCGGGCCGCAACCAGTCGAACTGCCTCGACAAAATCCAGCACTCCGGCAGCCACTAGTGCCGTGTATTCGCCCAGACTGTGTCCGGCAGCAACCAGCGGCACGCCACCGCTTTGCGCCTGCCATACACGCCACACAGCTACGCCGGCAGTCAGCATCAGCGGTTGCGTCGTTTCGGTCTTGCTCAACGCTTCCTCTGGGCCGCTTTGCGAAAGCTTCCACAGGTCCGTGCCTAACGCCTCGCCAGCCTCGGCAAACACTTGCTCGACCTCAGGGTAGACAGCGGCCATCTCAGCCAACATACCCACCGACTGCGAGCCTTGGCCCGGGAACACGCAGGCGAGATTCATCTACGCCAACATGCATCGGCAAGCACGTTCGTGTGCATACCGACCATCAGTTCACCTGTCGCTGCGACAATAGGGATTCGAGATGCGCGCTGATTTGTTCGGGCACAGCTTTTTCCACTTCCAGCACCGCCTGTTCAATCGCGCGCCCGAAAGAAAGTTCATCTGCATCACCGTGGCTCTTTACAACAATCCCCCGCAGACCTAGTAGCGTCGCGCCGTTATATCGACGTGGGTCTACCCGCCGCCGCACAGCATTTAGTACGGGCGTGGAAACGAACGCGGCAAGTTTCGAGTAAAAACTGCTGGAATATTCTTGCTTCGCGAAATGCATCATCATCTGGGCTACCCCCTCGCTCGCCTTCAACGCTACATTACCGACAAACCCGTCACAGACGATGACGTCGACCTTACCTTTGTACAGATCGTTTCCCTCTACAAATCCCACATAGTTCAACGCACTCTGTGACAACAATATTGCGGTTTGCTTAACCCGATCGTTGCCCTTGAGTTCCTCTTCACCGACGTTCAGCAACGCTACGCTGGGATTTTCTTTGCTCTCGATTGCCATAGCCAGCACCGCGCCCATGACGGCGAACTGAAACAGCTCCTCAGAACTGGAATCCACGTTAGCACCCAGATCCAGAACCAGTGATTCACCGTTTAGACCTGGCATAGCGCCGCAGATGGCCGGTCGATCGATACCCGGGAGCATTTTCAGAACATATCGCGAAGTCGCCATTAAGGCGCCCGTATTACCGGCGCTGACGCAGGCCGCAGCTGAGCCGTCCTTGACGAGATTTAGAGCAACCCGCATCGACGAATCTTTTTTGTTGCGCAGCGCACTCGACGGTCGCTCGTCCATCGTCACAATTTCGGATGCGTGTTCTATTCGTAGTCTGTTAGAAGCGACCGATTTGTCGGATAGCAATGGCCTTATGACCTCGCTCTGACCAACCAGGATCAAATGCAGTGCCGGATGGCGTTCGAGTATATGTAGAGCCGAAGGTACGGTAACTTCCACGCCGCGATCACCGCCCATTGCGTCGAGTGCGATCGTAACGTCCAAATCCGCAGTTCCGGAATAGATTTCAGTGCTGTGTAGTTCGACAGAGCGTCGAGCGCGTTTAGGCCGCGCGCCACACGCTAGCTGGAATCTTTGCCTTCGACGACTTTACGACCCTTGTAATACCCGTCAGGGCTGACGTGATGGCGCCGATGGGTTTCTCCCGTTGTCGGTTCGGTCGATAACGCTTCGGCCGTTAGCGCATCGTGTGATCGCCGCATATCGCGTTTTGACGGCGATTTCTTGCTCTTCTGAACTGCCATGACTCACTCCTGCTAATTAAAAGCAATTGCTAATTTAAGGGAAAATGTGAAACGTCTATTTTTCGTTAAGCGAAGCCAACACCGCGAACGGATGCTCGTTCGGTTCCTCGTCGGCAGCTGTGTTCGGCGCTGACCGGCACTGTCCAGGCGCATGTGCCGGTACGATGGGCATCGCCAAAATGAGTTCGTCCTCCACCAATTCTATCAACGACACGGTATCGTCGGAGAGCACCAGCGGCTCATAGCTCGGGGGCAGGTCGCTGGATTGCCCCTCTGAACCGATAATGCCGAGCCGCACTTTTGCGCGGACCGGCATTTGCATCCGTTGTAAACAGCGGTTGCATGTAAGCGCCAATCCGACTTTTACAGTCCCCGTTATGCACACGTAAGCTTTTGCGTCGAGTGCAAACTGCAAACGCACCAGTATCAGCCCCTCCTGCTGGCCAACATCCGCAGTCAGTCGCGGCAGGCTCGCGATCGATAGTGTTCCTTCAATCAGCGTACCTGCTCGCGCCAACCGAACGGGCTCGACGTATTCGGGCAAGGGAGCAGTCATAGCGGGCCGCCAATTATAGTGAATTCCATCGCTGTAGAAAAACTGCCAGTATTCGACAGACAAATACCCTACATATCCGGATCCATGCCCAGCACACTACCCAAGCTGATTCTCGCCTCAACCTCGCCCTACAGGGCCACTTTATTGCGGCGTCTGGGACTGACCTTCGAGATCTGTGACCCGCAGCTTACCGAAACAATTACGGCCGGCGAGACGGCGTCAGCTCGGGCGCAACGCCTGGCGCGATCGAAGGCTGCGGCCGTCGCAGCGCGATTTCCAGCCGCGCTGGTCGTTGGCTGCGATCAGGTTGCAAGCTCTGGCAACCGCCTGCTGGAAAAGCCGGGCAACCTGGCTACGGCGAAACAGCACCTTACGGCCGTGAGCGGGAAACGCGCCGATTTCTTTACCGCAGTGTGCCTCATAAACACCGTAACCGGTACAACACAATCCGCGCTGGTTCCGTACGCAGTGTACTTTCGAGCTCTCAGTGTGGTTGAAATCGAGGCTTATTTGCTTGCCGAGCAGCCGTTGGATTGCGCGGGCGCCATAAAAAGCGAAGGGCTGGGCAGCAGTTTGTTCGAAAGACTCCAAGGTGATGATCCAACGGCGTTGATTGGATTGCCCTTGATTGCGTTATGCAAATTGTTGCGTGCCGAGGGCTATCAACTACCTGGCCCACCTGCCTGAAGGGACCGCCAATACTGCGGCTTTACCAGAACCCGAGCTTGGCAATTGTCGATTCGACCACGGCGGCACCGAAACGCCGGCTCAACCGGGTCACCAGATCGCCGCGGGCGGTGAAGTCGACAATAGTCTCCGCGCCGATGACCTCGCGGGCCACGTAGCTTGCGCTGCCCAGCGCGTCCACAAGACCGAGCTCCAAACTCTCTTCTCCCGTCCACAGCAGGCCGCTGAACAGTCTCTCATCATCGCTGAGTCGATCGCCACGCCCACGCTTGACTGTGTTGATGAACTGTTCGTGCACAGTGCCAAGCAATTCGCGTACATGTGCTACGTGCTCCGCCTGCAGAGGTTGAAACGGGTCGAGAAAGCCTTTGTTTTTTCCGGCCGTCAATAAGCGTCGTTCAACTCCCAGCTTCTCCATGGCATCGACAAAACCGAAGCCGTCCATGCGAACACCAATGGAACCGACTATGCTCGCCTTGTCCGCATAGATCTCGTCGGCAGCGGCGGCTATGTAATAGCCGCCCGATGCACAAATATCGGAGATGACGGCAATCACCGGCACATCGGGGTGCGCTTCGCGCAAGCGGGCAATCTCGTCGTTGATATAACCCGACTGTACCGGACTGCCACCGGGACTGTTGATGCGCAATATGATTCCGGCGGTATTCTCATCCTCGAAGGCTTTGCGTAAACCGGTCACCACGCTATCCGCGCTGGCTGGGGAATCTGGCCCAATGACCCCATTGATCTCGATGAGCGCGGTATGCTGCTCAGCCGACAGGCGACCCGTCCAAGCGCCGGGAGGCATAGCGACAACCACCAGTACAATTAGATACAAGAATGCGAGGCTCTTAAAGAAAATCCCCCAACGCCGTGCCAAGCGCTGTTCACGCAGGGCTTCGAAGGCAAACTCTCGGACAATTTTCTGTTCCACGGCAGCTGCTGACTGAGGAGTCTGCGAATTTGAATCAGATTCAGTTGGGCTCATAGTATTTGTAGAACTTTTTGGATTGATGAGATTCTGCGCTGGTGCTTGTCATTAGTCGAGGCGTGCGCATATTGCATGAATGCGCCATTGGGGGGTTAGTCGCCGTTCTCAAAAGTTTTCAAGACCGCTGTCAAATCCGCTGGCAATTCACTGGAGATGCGTAAGCGCTCGGCTTTCCGACCATAAGGCAGCGCAACCGCATTGGCATGCAGGAACAATCGCGAAAGACCACGTGCGCGCAGCTGCTTGTTGAACTGGCGCTCGCCATAGCGCTGATCGCCAGCGATTGGGTGCCCTTCCCCGGCGGCATGTGCCCGAATTTGGTGGGTGCGACCGGACAATAATTCGACTTCCATCAACGTTGCGAGAGCAAACACCTCGCCAACATCGAACCGCGTTCTAGCCTGCTTGCCACGCGGGTCGATATCCACTTTTGCCGTTTTATCGTGACGTCTGAGTAAAGCTTTGTCGACGACACGTGCTTGTGTCCATCGGCCCCGAACCAATGTCAGGTAATGTTTAGCAATTTGCCGACCGCGTAACATCAGGTGTAATTCGCGTAACAACACTGGATCTTTCGCAAGCATCAGACAACCGGATGTCTCGCGGTCGAGACGGTGCACGAGTTCGAGGTAGTCAGCGTCTGGGCGCGAGGCTCTGGCACGTTCAATCAGACCATGATTAATCCCACTTCCTGCGTGCACGGCAAGTCCCGCCGGCTTATCTACGATCAGCAGTCGATCGTCTTCGAAAAGTATCGGCGCTGGGAAAGGCTGGGGGGCCAGCGTTTCCCGCTTAGTCAGGCGCAGCGGCGGAATGCGTACTCGATCGCCTTCGTCGAGTCGCCGATCCGGGCGTACCCTGCCACCATTCACCCGCACCTCACCCGTGCGCACCATGCGGTATACCCGGCTTCGCGGCACATTGCCGCAAACACCCATTAAATAATTATCAATGCGCCTACCGCTATGTTCATGGCCAATCACCACATAGCGCGCGGGGTCTTTGTCGTTGCCTGGGACCATCGTTGCCAAAACAGTTAGGTTTGTCGCAATATTACATCGCTGTTATAGTTCTCGCGCCTCGGGTTAATACGCATTTAGCGGACCAGCGTCCGGCAGCTAGGCAAGAAAATGTTTAGTTTCAGTATGTTAGCGCAAAAATGCTGGCTTTCCGAAGTTCGGCCGAGTGAAGATTTCGTTGACCTGATTACCCGTACAGCTTGGACGGTCAGGTTTATGTCGGTCCGCCGCAAACGTGTGTGGCACAGCAACCACACTAAATATACGAGCATCGCGCACACGTAGCTCGCAAGGTCCGACATAAGGGTTTAGAGAGTTTTAGGATTTTATCCGGTACGCCATAAACGTAGCGGATGTAAGTGCTCCCGCGGTGGATGACGCCGCCATGAATCGCATCGCACGGTGTGCAGCCGAGCTGGCCGCAGTGGAGCACAAGGGTTTCTTACAATGAAAAGAATGCTGATTAACGCAACTCAGCCAGAGGAGTTGCGGGTAGCGCTTGTGGACGGTCAACTGATGTATGACCTGGACATTGAGTCCACGGGCCGCGAGCAGAAAAAATCCAACGTATATAAAGCCAGGATCGTACGCATCGAGCCCAGCCTCGAAGCGGCCTTTGTGGATTACGGCGCGGAACGTCACGGATTCTTGCCCCTCAAAGAGGTCTCCCGCTCTTATTTTCACGATAGCGGCGAGAACGGCGGCAAACCCAATATTCAGGCGGCGCTACGCGAAGGCCAGGATCTCGTTGTACAGGTCGAAAAGGAAGAACGGGGCAACAAAGGTGCTGCGTTAACGACCTTCATCAGCCTTGCGGGCCGCTATCTCGTGGCCATGCCCAACAACCCGCGTGCCGGCGGCGTGTCGCGACAGATTGAAGGCAGTGACCGCGACGAGGCTCGGGAGAGTATGAGTGCGTTGGAAATTCCATCCGGGATGGGGGTAATCCTGCGTACTGCCGGCGTCGGCAAAGCCACGGAAGAGCTGCAATGGGATCTGGATTATTTGTTGCAACTGTGGAACGCAATCGACGAATCCGCGCGTGCAAGGTCCGCCCCATTCCTGATCTATCAGGACCGCAACGTAATTATCCGCTCAATTCGAGACTACTTACGCAACGACATCGGCGAAATCCTCGTCGATGACTTGCCGGTATTCGAGCAGGCCTGCGAATTTATGGAACAGGTCATGCCGCAGAATCGCAATAAACTCAAACATTACACCGACAGCGTCCCTCTATTTACCCGCTATCAGATCGAGAGCCAGATAGAGTCGGCCTTCAACCGCGAGGTAAGACTTAGCTCCGGTGGTTCGATAGTCGTGGAACCGACGGAAGCCTTGATCACCATTGATATCAACTCCGCCAAAGCGACCAAAGGCGGCGACATCGAAGAGACCGCGCTAACGACCAATCTAGAAGCCGCTGACGAGATCGCTAGGCAGCTCAGAATAAGAGACCTTGGCGGGCTTATCGTCATCGATTTCATCGACATGATGAACCCGCGTAACCAACGCCTGGTTGAAAATCGGGTGCGGGACGCCGTGAAACTAGACCGCGCGCGGGTCCAGGTCGGTCGGATATCACGATTCGGACTGCTAGAAATGTCGCGGCAACGATTGCGGCCGTCATTGGTTGAATTCAGCCACATTGTGTGTCCGCGTTGCGATGGCCAGGGCGTTATCCGAGGTGTCGAATCTCTGTCGCTGTCGATACTGCGAATTCTAGAAGAAGAAGCGATGAAGGAGTCGACCACGCGTATCGAAGCGCAACTACCGATCGACGCCGCGACATTCCTGTTAAACGAAAAACGCGAGGACCTTCGCAGTATTGAGACGCGGCAAGAGGTGGAGCTGGTCATAATTCCGAACGCAAATCTGGAAACACCCCATTACGAAATACAACGTATCCGCGAACAAGATGGGGGCGAGGGCGACGCCAGTCAAAACAGTTACGAATTGATCAAGGAAGTGCGGGAAGATTCGCTCGAAACGCCGCTGCTGGATCGCCGGCCCAGCGAAGAGGCCGCGGTTAAAAACGTGGTGCCGGATCGCCCCAAACCACCCGTTAATCCCGGTCTTTTCAAACGTCTCCTCAGCAGTCTGTTCGACGGCGGCTCATCGGCCAAAACGCCGGTCGCTGATAAACAAACAAACGTAAAACGAAGTAATCATCGGCGACGTTCGCGCGGTGGTGAACGCAACGCTGACGGTCAGCGCTCGCGCAACGACGGCAGGCGGTCTGGGCAGACGCGCGGCAGAAAATCCGGGGATCAGGCAGGCGCTGAGGATACGCCTGAAAAGGCGAGTGGCGGTGACCACCAAAATTCGAGCCGAGCCGACACGTCGGGAAACTCGCGGGGCGCACGCCGCCGAGGTCGACGCGGGCGCGGTGATTCGGAGCGCACACGTAGGGATGTGCAGTCCAAATCGGCCAACCCGGTTGACGCTGGCGCTAGCGCCGCCACCAGTGAATCTACCGAAACGGAAGATATCACCCAACTCAATCCTAATTTGATGGTTGGCCCCGAAGACACCACCGTAACCAAACCTGCGACGGCACCACCGCCGCAATCAGAACCCGTCAGCCCAAATCTCAATGCTGCTGCCCCAGAGCCGACACCCACGAATGCAACGCCGGATATTGACTCGGAAGATATTACGCAGATAAATCCGCGCGCTGCCGCAATCAAGTCACAGGCGCAGGCAGCAGTAACGCAAACGGAGCAGGACAACGCTGCTGCTAGTTTTACCAATCCAACGTCAGACGCGCCGGCACCAGCCGAAGCCAGCGGCGATGCCGTCGCCGAGAAAGATGCGAATACGCCGGCCCTTTAATCGTATGCTGCGAAATGGCCCGCCGGTTGTTGCCTTCAACTAATTTATTGGGTTAATTTAAATATATTATTCAATAATTTAAAATTATTTATTAATCTAAATTATCGTCACGTGACATGTGGCGCATGTCATGTTCCGTGCTCGCGGGACGCACTGAAAACGATGCCGGGCCAGCGCTCAATGGCCAAACTCAGATTTACCCGCGATGGCGCTAAATACGTCAGATTGTCGTGGCCATCCAACGCCAGATGATCCGCCGCCTTGTCCCTGAACTCGCGGATTTTTGCCGGATCGTCGCCGCTGACCCAGCGTGCCGCGGCAAGATTCAGCGACTCGAATCGACAATCGACAGCGTACTCGTTCTTCAGCCGCCAGGCGACGACATCGAATTGCAGACTGCCAACCGCCCCCAGAATTAACGTGTTGCTCTGTAGCGGACGAAACACCTGCGTGGCGCCTTCCTCGCTTAACTGCAGCAAGCCTTTTGTCAGTGCTTTCGCCTTGAGGGGATCAGCCAACACTACGCGGCGAAACAACTCGGGCGCGAAATAGGGAATGCCCGTATAGTTTAGCGCTTCACCGGAGCTGAATGTGTCACCAATCTGAATAGTGCCGTGATTGTGCAGACCAATAATGTCTCCAGGCCACGCGCGATCGGTGTGCTCCCGATCACCGGCGAGAAAGCTCAAGGCTGTCGCAATCTGCACATTACGCCCGATCCGCACATGACGTAATTTCATACCCGTTTGGTAACAACCCGAACATATCCGCAAAAACGCAATACGGTCATGATGGGCCGGATCCATATTTGCCTGGATCTTGAACACAAAACCCGTGAACGCTGACTCGTGCGGGTCAACATCCCGTAGGGTGCCGTCGCGCGGCTGCGGCGGCGGCGCAAAACCGACGAAGTGATCGAGCAGTTCATGCACGCCGAAATTATTCAGCGCAGAACCAAAAAAAACAGGCGTCAAATCTCCCTTCAGGTACGCCGACGCCTCGAACTCATGACCTGCACCCGCTACCAATTCGATCTCATCGATGAGCTGGGACGCCTGCGTCCCAAGCGCCTCCCGCACGGCCTTACTATCGACCCCTACATGTAACTCGCCCGCGGACGCCTTGGCATCACTACGAGATTTATACAAGCGTACTTGATCATTGAGTCGATGGTAGATCCCGCGAAATCCCTGGCCGGTTCCTATAGGCCAGGTTACAGGCGCACATTTAATGTTCAGTACTCGCTCTATCTCGTCCATGATATCGAGGGGATCTCGAGTTTCCCGGTCCAGCTTGTTAACAAAAGTCATGATCGGCGTGTTGCGCAAGCGACAGACTTCCATGAGTTTTATAGTCCGCTCTTCCACTCCCTTGGCAGCATCGATGACCATCAATGCCGAATCCACAGCCGTCAGGGTTCGATAGGTATCTTCGGAAAAATCACCATGACCGGGCGTATCGAGCAAGTTTACGACGCAGCCGTTGTAAGCAAACTGCATGACCGAAGAGGTAACCGAGATACCGCGCTGTTTCTCGATTTCCATCCAGTCTGAGGTCGCGTAGCGTGCGGCTTTGCGCGCCTTGACGGTACCTGCGACTTGAATTGCCCCGCCCAGCAATAACAGCTTCTCGGTTAACGTCGTTTTACCGGCGTCTGGATGGGAAATAATGGCAAACGTGCGCCGCCTAGCAGCCTCCTCGACGAGTTGGGACGTGTTGTCAGCCATCGTGCACCATCACTATTCAGGCACTCGCCGCTTGTTCGAGTACCACGAAAGCAACTACCACATCGCCATCATCCGACAAACTGATGTGAGCTGCACAGATATCGAGGCTTTCCAGCCGTTGCCTGGCTGTGCCGTGGCATATCAACGACGGCTTGCCGCTGGATTCGTGGCGAACGCCTATTTGCCGAGGAGCGACTCCTTGCTTAAAGCCTGTCCCCAGCGCCTTCGACAGCGCCTCCTTGGCGGCGAAGCGCATGGCCAAAAACCGTACTGGCCGTTTTGTGTGCCGAAAGTCAGCCAATTCCTGCTCGTCGAGTATGCGTTTTGCAAAGCGCTCACCGAATCGATCCAGCGCTCGCTCGATTCGTGAGATCTGGCAAACATCGACGCCTACGCCGAATATCATACAAACGTCCCAGCCCACGGGTCATGGAAGGCGCGCTATTCTAACGGGTCGCGATCGTTACCGATACCAACAGGAGGAATCATTTTGCGGCTTGCCAAGGGTTTGTCGCCGAGCAGCGGCTTCAGCAAAAAACGCATAAGACGTTTTGCTTCCTGCAATGTTAACGCGTCCATGAACAAGCCCTGCGCCAAACAATGTAAGGTGGCGCCGTGAACCGCGACCGTGGACTCCGCCACGGGTTCCGCCCTGCTTGGACCACGCTCAAGCGCGTAGTAATACAACTCATCCGCAATGATTGCGCTGCCAGTGTCTGTGTCGCAATCCGCAACCAGTCCGTATCCCAGCGTTTCCAGTAGTTGTTTCTCGAAGCGCCGCAGGGTCTCTTGCGGCTCGGTTTGTGCGGCCAAGCCTTGTAACGTAGAACGATAACAGGTGAATAGCTCTTGCGCCGGATCGTGTCGTTGCAGTAGCCGCATTAACAGCTCATTTACATAAAACGCGCTTGGCAAGGCCGCTGGCGGAAAAACGATCGCTTCCGCTTCCGGTTCGACCGCCGTCAACGTGCCCAACTCACCCCGGCCGCTCCAGGCTACCTGCAACAAGCGGAAAAGCTGGATCTCCTGGCGCCAGCGCCGACGCGCACCTTTGGCAACAACACCGACGCGCCCGTGATCGAGCGACAATAATTCCAACAAGCGACTAGTCTCTCGATACGGACGTTGATGCAAAACGTAGGCGAGGTGTAGCGGAACGCGCATAACAGGGGCAACGTTGCTAAAAGAGCTCAAACATCGAAATCCAATTCGCGCAATGCAAGGTGGTTATTCGCCCAACCGTCCTTGACTTTGACCCAGGTCTTTAAAAATACCCGCTGCTCGAGCAGGCGCTCCATATCTCTACGAGCTTGTGTCCCAATCTCCTTCAGCCGCTTGCCATGGTTGCCGATGACGATGGGTTTTTGCGATTCCCGCTCCACCCAAACAACAGCACTGATCGATACCAGTCCATCGCCGACATCGAAGTCTTCGATGACGACGCCGACGCTGTAGGGAACCTCCGCACCGAGGCTGCGCATCAATTTCTCGCGCAGTATCTCACCGACCAGAAACCGCTCCGTCTTGTCTGTAACCTGATCATTAGGAAACAACGCCGGCCCGGCCGGTACCCAGTCAATCAGCGTGCGTTCCATCACGGGCAAGTTATCCCCGGTCAGCGCCGACACCGGGACGATTGAGCTGGCGCCGGTGGCGTCCTGCACCTGCTGAAGAAACGGTAATAGCAAGCGTTTGTCTTCCACCGTGTCGGTCTTGTTGACCGCAACCAGCAATGGGCTTGTTATCGCGCGTAACTGTCGTACGACGTTTTTGTCCTCATCCGTAAACCGTAACGCTTCTACCAGCAGCACTACTGCGTCGACGTCTTGTAACGCCCGATGAACCTCTGCGTTCATGGTCCGACGTAGTGCATTGCCCGGACGCAATTGCAGTCCAGGCGTGTCGATAAACACAAGCTGCGTCGAGCCGATAGTTTTTACGCCGAGCAGACGATAACGGGTCGTCTGCGGCTTGCGTGAGGTGATGCTGAGTTTTTGGCCAAGTACCGAGTTGAGATACGTGGATTTTCCGACGTTGGGACGACCGACGATCGCAACCAGACCGCATCGCTCTATTGGCTGTTGCAGCTCATCCATCAGCTTGATTCGTCGAGCCCCAGTTTCACCAAAAATGCCTCCGCGGCGGCTTGTTCCGCACGCCGGCGGCTGCTGCCGGTCGCCGTTGCCGGCTCACAGTCCAGGCCAGTAACGCTGCAGCGAATTGTGAATTCGTATTCGTGCGGCTGTCCACTAACATCCACAGTCGCATATTCAGGAAGTGGTAACCTGCTGGCCTGCAAATGCTCTTGCAGGCGTGTTTTCGGATCCTTAATGCCGGCTTGCGGCGACGCATCGCTTAATCGAACGTGATAGATAGCGACGACGCTGCGCTCGCAAGCGGCCATTCCGCCGTCGAGGTAAATGGCAGCGACAAGCGCCTCCAAGGCATTTGCCAAAATCGATTCACGGCGCCACCCGCCGCTCTTGAGTTCGCCTTCGCCCAGACGCAACAGTGGCCCCAATTGCAGTTCTCTGGAAATCGACGCCAGTGTTTCACGTCTCACTAATCGCGCTCGCTCACGGGTCAGCTGGCCTTCATCTGCCGCAGGATAATTGCGAAACAATGAGTCGGCGACTATCAGGCCGAGCAGTGAATCACCAAGAAACTCGAGACGTTCGTTGTTTGTTCGCGAAGCACTGCGATGCGTCAAGGCGTCATCCAGCAGGCTCGCGTCGGCGAATTGGTAGTCAATGCGGCGACACAATTCGTCGCGCGCTTGCTCAGACATATAAGTATCAGCGCACCGTATCAAGAATCAGGCGAACCGGCCGCGGTGAGAATTACCTCCTGATTGATCTTCAATACCGCGTCGAGTGCACCAAACAGCGGTCCACGTGCCTCGTAGATGAACTTCAGCTTTCTATCCTTACTACCTTTCACCTTCTCGATTTTTGCGAACTTCTTGATATTCTGTGGCGTGAAAAAATCCAGATCCGTGACTTCAAAATTGCGCAGCAGGATCCTGTTAACGTCGGTGGTCGAACGCCTCGCGGACGCCGGCTGGTTGGCCACCGATTTCATGGCCGCCGAGATCTTGAAAGACTGGTTATACAGCGGAAACAACTTCATGAGGGTTAACAATGCAAATATCAGCAGCATACTGGCCATAATGAGACCAGACAGTGAGATTCCGCGTTGACTATAGGCCGTCTTCATAACTTGTCCCTCTTAATTGATCATTTAATGCGAGTGCCAATGCGCCGCCACACGGGCCCCCCGTCCCAGTTCATCCATATCATAAAGGCGCGTCCGATCAGGTTCTCGTCGGGAACGGTGCCCCAGTACCGACTGTCCTTACTATTATCACGATTATCCCCGAACACAAAATATTGGCCAGGTGGAACGACAAATTTCAGCCGCTGCGACATGCGTCGCTGCACGACCAGAATGTCGTGTTTGACGCCAACCAAGTCCTCCTCCAGACGCTGAGCAACTGTCGATGAACCATTGGGGCCGGCTATGATGTAGTTGCCCTTGGGTTGATAGACAGCCGGATGTTCGTTTACATACAGGCGTTTATCCTTGTAGCTTATCGTGTCGCCAGGAACGCCGACAATTCGCTTGATAAACGGCGTAGATGGGTCGACCGGATAGCGAAAGACCACAACATCGCCGCGCTGCGGTTCGCCTAGTTCCAGTATTTTCTCATTGAGCACTGGTAGCCGGATCCCGTAGTCGTATTTATTGACCAGGATGAAATCGCCGATCAACAAAGTCGGCAACATTGATCCCGACGGGATCCGGAACGGCTCAACGAGGAACGAACGCAATAACAGTACGATAAGAAAAATTGGGAAAAATGATCTTGCATAATCCACCAACAGCGGTGGTTGATCGATGAACGATTCACCGTCATCCCCCGCCGCTTCTGCCATAAGTCGGGCGCGGCGGGTTTTGGCGAAAAATATCGCATCAATCGCCCAGATGGCGCCACTAATAAATGTCAACAAAACCAGGACAGCGGCAAAATCCCAATAAAAGTCGCTCATCTTGGTTTGCCAACGGTTAATACGGCCATGAACGCTTCTTGGGGTATCGTCACCGTGCCCAATTGCTTCATACGCTTTTTCCCTGCTTTTTGCTTGTCCAACAATTTTCGTTTGCGGGTCACGTCGCCACCGTAAAGCTTCGCGGTAACATTCTTACGCAGCGCTTTTACGTTCTCACGAGATATTATGTTCGATCCGATCGCGGACTGAATAACGACGTCGAACATCTGCCGCGGAATAATCTCTCGCATCTTTGCAGCGAGAGCTCGCCCCTCCCGCCGAGCATCAGCTTTATGGACAATGACCGACAGCGCGTCTACGCGATCGCCATTAATCAGAAGGTCCAGGCGTAGCAACTCGCCGGTCTGATACCCTACCAGGCTATAGTCCATCGACGCATAGCCGCGGGTCACCGATTTCAATCGGTCGAAAAAATCAAACACTATCTCGCTCATCGGCAAATCGAAGCCAATCGAGACCTGTCCGCCGCCATACAATATTTGCTTTTGCACGCCACGACGTTCGGTACACAGGGTCATCACATTGCCGACATAGTCCTGCGGAACGAGAATATCCACTCGAACGATCGGCTCGCGAATTTCCGCAATCGATGCGAGCGGCGGTAACCTGGCCGGATTATCAACAAGCTGCACTGATCCATTAGTGCCCAGAACTTCGTAAACAACCGTTGGTGCTGTCGTGATTAGGTCGATTTGATATTCGCGCTCCAGACGTTCCTGCACAATCTCCATGTGCAACATGCCGAGGAATCCGCAGCGGAACCCGAATCCCAATGCCTCTGAGGTTTCCGGCTCAAAGTATAGCGATGAATCGTTGAGACGAAGTTTACTCAGGGCAGTACGAAATGCCTGATAATCGGTCGATTCAACCGGAAACATACCCGCGAACACATTCGGCTGTATCTTCTTGAAACCGGGCAAGGGCGCGCTGGCAGGGTGTTGTGCCGAGGTGACTGTGTCACCCACGGGCGCGCCGTCTATGTCCTTAATCCCCGCAATAAGAAATCCAACTTCGCCCGGCACAAGCTCATCGCGGACCAAACGTTTTGGCGTAAATACGCCAACTTCGTCCACCACGTGTTCACGATTCGTCGACATAATGCGGATCTTCTCGCCCACCCGCAGCCGCCCATCCACAACGCGTACCAGCGAAACCACTCCCAGATACTTGTCGAACCACGAATCGATGATTAGTGCTTTGAGTACTGCCTGAGCGTCGCCTACCGGCGGCGGTATCTTGGCAACGAGTTGTTCCAGAAGCGCTGGAATTCCAGCACCGGTTTTTGCGCTGATGCACATGACATCCGATGCATCGACGCCGATCAGTTCCTCTATTTCGCGCCCTACACGTTGCGGATCCGCGGCGGGAAGATCGATTTTGTTCAATACCGGCAGCACATCCAATCCCTGCGCAACCGCCGTAGCGCAATTTGCCACCGATTGCGCCTCGACACCCTGCGCCGCGTCAACGACCAGCAGGGCGCCTTCACACGCAGCTAATGAGCGCGATACCTCGTAGGAAAAATCGACGTGTCCGGGCGTATCGATGAAATTCAAATTGTATACGGCACCGTCTGCCGCGCGATAGTTGAGCGTGACGCATTGAGCCTTGATAGTAATGCCCCGTTCACGTTCCAGATCCATGGAATCAAGAACCTGCTCCGACATCTCCCGCTCGCTCAGGCCGCCGCACTGTTGAATAAAGCGATCGGCCAGCGTCGACTTACCGTGGTCAATGTGCGCGATGATGGAGAAGTTGCGAATGTACTGCATGGTCAAAGCGAAAAGCTGCCTGGCGGCGCGCGCACCGAAATCACTGATCCTCCCCGACAACGCTCGAAAGGACGCAATGATAGCGTAAATGGGACGCGCGCGGGCGGCCGCGCAGCGGCAGAGCGGACTTGTTGGTTAATTCGGGTTCTGCCTATTCAGGCACCTTTTCAGGCACCTTCATCGCGAGAAATAACGGGCCACCGCGCCGCTGGATCAGGATCGGTACCGATTTCCCACTTGGAAGTTCTTTAACAAGCTCGGCAAAATGCTCTGCATCGCGAACCTGTTTGTTGTCTACCAACAGCAATATGTCATTTTTTCGAACACCAGCGGTAGCGCCGGGGCCTTCGCCGACGTCTTCGACGATGACGCCGTGACCGGCGAGATCGAATGCCTTACGTTGTTCTGCGCTAGGGTCTTTAACCGTGAGGCTGAGCCGATTATCGGTTTTTTCCGCCGGCGAAGCTGTTGACGACAATAGCTGGTCGTCTTCGGCTGGCAATTTGCCAATGACGACCTCGAGATTCCGAGTCGTACCTTCGCGCAGCACCTCCACGGGCACTTTGACGCCGACCCGAGTATTACCCACAACCGGGGGCAGATCCGCTGAGGTATTTACCTCGGTGCCGGCGAACTTCATGACGATGTCGCCCGCCTTCATACCCGCTGCCGCAGCGGGGCTGTCCGGTAGAACTTTCGACACCAGGGCGCCGTGCGGTTTCGACATATTGAATGATTCCGCCAGCTCCCGGGTCACGTCCTGTATTAACACCCCGAGCCAACCTCGCGTTACGCTACCGCTATCACGGATCTGTTGATACACGTTGGCGACTACGTCCATGGGAATCGCAAAAGACAGTCCCATAAAGCCGCCAGTACGGCTGAAAATCTGCGAATTCACACCGACCACTTCACCATCGAGGTTAAACAAAGGCCCACCTGAGTTACCCGGGTTTATCGCAACATCGGTTTGAATGAACGGCACGTAATTCTCATTAGGGAGGCTGCGTCCCATGGCACTGACAATGCCGGCCGTTACCGAGTGGTCAAATCCGAACGGTGCACCAATGGCGACGACCCATTCGCCGACTTTCAGTTTGCGCGAATCTCCAAGCTTCAACACAGGCAGATCCGTAGCGTCTATTTTAAGCACGGCCAGATCACTTCGCTCGTCAGAACCAACCAACTCAGCGACAAATTCCCGGCGATCACTTAGCCGGACCACAATCTCATCTGCATTTTCGACAACATGATAATTGGAGATTACGTAACCATCCTTGGAAATAATAAAACCCGACCCCAGAGATGAGCGCGGGACCATCGTATTAGGTGCGCCCTCTTCGCCGAAAAATCGGCGGAAAAATTCATTCAAGGGACTATCTCCCGGAATTTCCGGAAGACCATGAGGTCGGCGACGCCTCGTGTCAGGCTTGATGCTGGTACCGATATTGACGACGGCCGGCGCGGCAGACTCAGCCAGTTTCGTGAAATCAGGCAAACCGCGGGCCGCTCCCGTCAACGACCAACACACCAGCATTATGGCGATTGATGACAAAGCGACCTCACGCGACTTTTGCATTAACGAACTCCTCAATGGGCTTGGCTGCAGTGATTGTGCAATTTCGAGCATCTAAAAATCAAGGAGCGGTCACCATGACCACGGACGCTGCAATTTTACTGACAGTGGCCGACGGAACCTCGCCTACAACTGTAATCTGATATTCCTGGAACATGGTACTGTAAGCGTTTACCGCGCCCATCGAAGAAAACCCGCGTAATCGTTCGTCTTGTTGCTCGAGTTTATCGACGAAAATCGACACCATCGCCAGGCCGTCGGTGTAAACCATGTGGTTAACCGGGCTGTGACTGGCTGACATCGCCTGCATTTGTTGTTCACTCATACGGAATCCCGCCGGCAACCATTCCACGGTCCATCGGTCGCTCTGTTTAGCGTTCTGGACATCAGTTTCCTCATAGGTAACCCAACTGTAGCCACGCCCCGAGATGTCCGGTTCCAGCAATTCGTCCGCGATCGACTGCGGCGTTTCAATATGCGTAAACTGGATCTGCTCAAGTGCAGTGCCCGCGGAATCCACGATGTTCGATTTCAATAATAAGCCGCTGGCATCATCTATCCAGAGTCGATAACCATAGCGAAACTGCCCTTTCGGCTCGATCGCAACGACCCGCGTCTGACGACCGGCGATGCGGTCAGCGCCAAGCAGACGAAAATCATAGTGTTCAGCCATGGCTTCAATCGGCTGTGAAAATTCAGTCGGCAATATTTGCTTGGGCCGGCTCTCCTCGACCAGAACCGCCTGGTTCTCCGGGAATATGCAGATAACCCGCTCGCCATCGCGCAACACCTCGCGCGCTGCTCCCGACAACGATACGAGACGCTCCAAGCTGCGTCCGTTTTTTGTGCGGTGAATGATCCGCATGCTGTCGGTATGCTCGCCGCGCTGGTAAACAAATACGCCATCGTAGTTAAGCTGTTTGGCCGCGATGGACATCCGGCTGATGAGTTGTTCTGCGGTAGCAGGTTCATCCGCCGCCGTAGCCTGGAGAACGAAACCCAAGAAGAGCGCAGTAACAGCGATGGATGACCGACGAAGCACGCTATTGCGACGTATCGTCAGTTTCACGACCGACGATACGAACATAAGGCAGCGTTGCGGGGACCGCTGCGTTCGAACGGTGTTCGCTGTAATTCACCAGATAACTATTCAACCGCGTAGCCGCCTGCGTTTGCGGCTGCCAGCTGACCACCGCAACAGGCGGCCGCTCGACGCCGGCCGGGCGCTGCTGAACAATGCCAGGCACCGGTTCCACGCTATCGAGCTGCAACAATTGCCGTGCTCCAATGACAGCCAGTGCAGCAACAGAAGCCGCTATAGCCAAGCCCGCGACCGGTTTGAGCAACGACGCGAGACGTTTTGTCGGCGCCAGCACGGTCGGCTCAGCGACGAGGGATTCACGGGTTTTGTGGCGCATATGCAGATCGATATGGTCGGGAACCTGTCCGCGCATCGCATCACCGAGCAGATGGTAGCGATACCAGGCCTCACTAAGTTTGGCATCGCTTGCAACTTTTCCAAGCAAGGTGCCCGCCTGCTGCGCCGGGCTCTCGCCGTCCATAGCAGCCGATATCTCTTCCAGTACTCCCTCGTCCAGAACTCCCTCGTCCAGTACTTTTGACTCCATAGCGGTATTCACTCTAATAAAGGTCGTAATTGCATATCAATTGCGTCGCGTGCCCTGAATATACGGGATCGAACAGTCCCGATCGGACAGTCCATCGCATTCGCAATTTCCTCATAACTCATTCCATCGACCTCGCGTAGGTTTATAGCCGTACGCAGGTCTTCGGGCAACTCATCTATCGCACTCAGTATTGTTTGGCGTATCTCATCGGTCAGCAGCAACGCCTCCGGCGTATCAATATCATGTTGCAACGCCTCTATATCCGACCGCTCGTTGGCATCACCGCTATCAGCATCCAGTTCCACGGGTCGTCTCGCAACCATGACCAGGTAATTCTTGGCGGTGTTAATCGCAATCCGGTACAACCAGGTATAAAAAGCACTGTCTCCTCTAAAATTCGGTAGCGCGCGATAGGCCTTTAGAAAAGCCTCCTGTGACACATCCATAGCATCGCCCGGATCCCGGACATATCGGGATACGACCTTGACAATACGGTTCTGATACTTGAGAACGAGTAAGTCGAATGCGCCTTTGTCACCCTGTTGAACCCTTTCGACCAGCGGCTTGTCCGCGCCATTGTCGCCCATTGGGTCTGTCTCCTTGTATCATTCCAACGGCGTCAGTAGCGGTCTAAAGGCGTAGACCATCAATTGCTTATTTGGTTCATTTGAGCAATTGCTTAAGATCCAATTGTGCGGCGCCATTCGCTGAGCGTGACCAATGCAGCAAACGACTGATCTTACACTGATATTTCGAACGTATTGCCAGTCGCAAGACTTTTGCGTGCCACCTTTTCGGCTGACCAATCAACGCGCCTGCACGTTAGCTCAACCACAGTGTGATGTCTAACCAATCACCGCAGCCACTGGCGTCTTACCAGCCTAGCATTGGGCTGCTGAACGAACGGGTCATCCTCGTCACGGGCTCGGCTTCTGGTATCGGACGCGAAGTCGC
This sequence comes from Gammaproteobacteria bacterium, assembly GCA_965225625.1. Classification (GTDB taxonomy): domain Bacteria; phylum Pseudomonadota; class Gammaproteobacteria; order JADZEE01; family JADZEE01; genus CBDDBH01. The sequence goes on along the minus strand of CBDDBH010000034.1, from coordinate 457,459 downwards.
ATTAGCGCTTAGCCGCTATGGGGCACAAGTCATCGTGCTCGACCGGGACGTGCGAGCGCTGGAATCGCTACACGACGAGATCTGTGCGCAGGATCTACTGGCTCCTGCGCTTTATCCGCTCAATCTCGAGAGCGCCGGTTATCAGGATTACGAACAGCTCGCGGTATCAATCACCGACGCGTTCGGTCGCCTCGATGGTTTAATTCATAATGCGGCCTCGATCGGAGATCTGTCGCCCGTACGCAACTACAACCCGACGACTTGGGCGAGAGTGTTTCAAACGAATCTACACGCGCCTTTCATGTTGACGCAGACTTGTCTCCCGCTAATGGAGCGAGCCCCCGATGCGTCCATTATATTTTCCTCAGACAGCGTCGGGCGCAAGGCTCGGGCCTATTGGGGCGCATACGCCGTATCAAAATTCGGCACAGAAGGCATGATGCAGCTGCTGGCAGAAGAATGTACCCAGCGCCGCTCACCGCGCGTCAATTCGCTGGATCCGGGCCCGGTACGAACCGCGCTGCGGGCAACCGCTTTTCCAGCCGAGGATCCGTTGCAGATCCCGGTAGCCGCCAGCGTGGTTAATGCCTATCTGTACTTAATCGGGCCGGACAGCGCTGACGTACATGGTCAAACGCTGAGTGCCTAACCCAAGTAGCGGCAAACACTATCCTCACAAACCGGCAAACTACCGCCTGCATGTGCGGCGGCAAGACTCGGCGAGTACCCAATTGATAGCGATATAGCTTATCCATTACGAGTTTTGGGTCGTGATGAGTCAATTGGCACGGATCTGGCAACACAAGCGACATTTCCCAGGTTCAAGCGATTACATGGCCGCATCTATTAGCTTCGCCAACAATGAGCACGGACCCGCCAGCGATGGACGCGTGTTGGCGGCTAAATCGAAAGTTATGGCTGATGACAAAGCGCATATCGAACACCACACTTTGCAGATGGCTAACATTCTGCAAAGCACGCTCGATATCGGCAAACTCATCGAATTATTTGCGCACGAACTTGCCGAGTTAGTGCCGCACGAGGGTTTACGCTACGAATATCTAGACGAGGGGATTGAAGTTACGCGAGGACAAACGGCTCCGCACTCATGTGACTACCGTATGGTTTTGCTTGAAAGACCGCTCGGCAGTGTCGCCTTGTGGCGCGAGCACCCGTTCGCGCTACAGGAAACTGACTTCGTCGAAGCGATGTTATGCGCACTGGTCTATCCGCTACGCAACGCTATTTTGTATCGTCGAGCCTTGCAAACCGCGTTGAAAGATCCGGTGACGCAACTGAATAATCGTGCCGCGATGGATGCCGTTCTGGAGCGCGAAGTGGAACTGGCTCAACGCCACCAATATCAACTCTCACTGATTATGCTGGATGTCGATCGATTCAAACAGGTAAATGACAACTATGGTCACATAATCGGCGATTTCGTTTTGAAATCAATGGCGGACACGATCATTGAATGCGTCCGCTGCAGCGATGTCATCTTCCGCTTTGGTGGCGAGGAATTCGTCGTAATACTCAGCAACACCGACGTCGACGGCGCGACCTTGTTGGCTGGCCGGATACGCGAGGCTATTGAGCAGACCGACTTTATTCATGAAGATTCGCGCATGTCGATAACTGTCAGTGCTGGCGTTTCGACACTGGCGCCAGATGAAGGCACTATCGATCTGCTCGACAAAGCAGACCAGGCCCTGTATCGCGCAAAGCAGCACGGGCGTAACCGTGTCGAATCCTACGCCGCCTGAAAGAAACGAAATTTAAGCCAGGTCTTGCTGTTGCCGCAGCAATTCCACGAAGGCGTCTTCGTCAAGTATGGGTATCGCCAGCTGTTCCGCCTTTTGCGCTTTGCTACCAGGTTCAGCGCCCACCACCACGTAGTCCGTTTTACGCGATACGCTCCCGGCAACCTTGGCACCCAATTGAATGAGAGTCCTGCGCGCCTGATCGCGGGTTAAGGACACGAGCGTACCGGTGAGCACGAACGTGCGCCCAGCCAACGGCGTCGCCCGGACACTGCTGGTCGCGGCAGGCCAGTGGGCGCCGGCCTTGATTAAACGCGCGACAACCTCGCGGTTCGCGCCAATTGCAAAAAATCCCGCGATACGCGCGGCAACGACCGGGCCGACGTCTTCGACTTCAAGCAGCAGCTCTTCGCTCGCGGCCATCACAGAGTCGAGACTGGCAAAATAGTTCGCCAGCGCTTGCGCCGTGGCTTCGCCTACGTCGCGGATCCCCAGAGCGTACAGAAACCGGGCTAGTGTGGTTGTTTTGCTGCGTTCAAGCGCTGCAACCAAATTCGCGGCGGATTTTTCGCCCATACGTTGTAAATCAACCAGTTGCTCGTGCGAGAGCTCGTAGATATCCGCCAAATCCCGAATTTGTCCAGCCGCCACGAGCTGCTCAACGAGTTTCTCGCCGAGGCCATCGATGTCCAGGGCCCGGCGCGATGCGAAATGCAAAATCGCCTGGATGCGTTGTGCTGGGCAAACCAGCCCGCCCGAACACCGGTACGCCGCCTCGCCTTCGCTGCGCACAACCTGCGAACCGCATTCAGGGCAACGATCCGGCATTACAAAGGCCTGTGTTCCCTCAGCACGTTCCTGCTCCACGACTCTGACCACTGCCGGTATCACATCCCCGGCGCGCCTCACGACGACGGTGTCGCCTACTCGCACGTCTTTTCGCAAAACCTCGTCCGCGTTATGCAGGGTGGCGTTGGTGACTGTCACGCCGCCTACGAAGATGGGCTGTAAGCGTGCTACCGGTGTTAAGGTACCGGTTCGACCAACCTGCACGTCAATATCGAGCACGCGGGTTTGCTCCTCCTCGGGAGGAAATTTGTGCGCCACAGCCCAGCGCGGCGCTCGGGCCACAAAACCCAGCGTCTGCTGCTGACTATGAGAGTTAACTTTGAACACCACACCGTCAATCTCGTAGGGCAATTCGTTGCGCAGCTCGCCAATCCGGCGGTAATAGTCCAGACAACCGTCAATACCCGTGACGACAGTGCTTTCCGCCGCTACAGGCAGCCCTAAGGTACGCAGCAGAGCAAGTACTTCGCTGTGTCGATCCGGCATTTCGAGTCCGCGCATAGCGCCCATGCCATAGCAATAGACTCGAAGCGGCCGAGTAGCCGTTATCCGAGGATCGAGCTGGCGTAAGCTTCCTGCCGCGGCATTGCGCGGATTCGCAAAAATCTTCTCGCCCGCGCGTTCCTGTTGTTTATTCAATACCCGAAAACCTTCGCGAGTCATGACTATTTCGCCGCGTGCTTCGAACACCTCCGTTTTAGCCTGCAGCAAGCTCAGCGGAATGCTGCGGATGGTTCGCACGTTGCTGGTCACATCCTCACCTTGGGTGCCATCGCCCCGGGTCGCCGCCTGCACCAGCACACCGTGTTCGTAACGCAAGCTGATGGCCAATCCATCCAATTTTGTCTCGGCCGTGTATTCGATACGCTCGACCTCCAGGCGGTCGCACAGGCGCTGATCAAAACCACGCATTTCCGCCTCGTCCAAGGCGTTGCCTAGCGACAACATCGGCAGTTCGTGACGCACTTGCGAAAACGCCGTCGAGGGCGCTGCACCGACTCGCTGAGTAGGAGACTCGGCGACTCTCAGTTCTGGGTTATTACTCTCGATTTGCGCCAGTTCGCGAAGCAGGCGATCGTAATGGGCATCCGTAACGCTTGGGTCGTCCAATACATAGTAACGGTAATTGTGCCAGTTAATTTCCTCGCGAAGCTCAATGGCGCGCGCGGCGGCCGCGTTAGACCCGCTCATGTTCGAACAGCGTAATGGTCTCGCGGATCTGATCAATGGCCTGGGGTTCCAGGGGTTGATGATCATCGTCCAACACCGTGCCGGAAAAGCGTTCAGCAATGCGTTGCGCCGTGTTGAGCATCAGCTCGAAGGCAACCAGTCCGTCGATTTCCACCGGTAGACGCATAAACATAGCCAAGCCACGCGTATGCATCATCTCCATCTGAGAAAGCTCGAATTCACCGGGCTCATACATATTGGCGACGCTAAATAGAGGCTGCTCGGAGTGAATTGTGCCGACACCATAATGATGGAAGATACGCATATCGCCGTGGCGCAAGCCGAATTCCCGCATCGCATCGAGTAACGCTTCGCCGCGAATTTGTTCCTGCTCCGCGGTAGTTACAAACAAAACGATGATACGTTGTGCAACAGGACGCGCCGGCATGCTCGGCACGGTCGCGGTGAATCCCAGGTCGAGTTGCGGATCACCGAGTTGTTGTTCGGGCTCATCGGAGGTTACGGCGGCGCCAATTACCGGCAATGATTCCGTGACCGCATCCGTTGCATCAGCGGCATCACCAAATTGGGCGAGCGCGTCCACCTGATCAAGGTGATCCAGCCCATCGAAAGTCAATTCCGGACGGCGCGCCGCATGCGCATTGGGATTCGGGCGGCCAAGGGGAAACCGACGACGACTCTGCGCCACGCCCCACAAGTAAATACCGGCAATAATACCGAGGCCAATTACCAGCAGGGTGACGCGGAGGCTCGGCATCGAGCTATAGAATTCCGGCGCGCGCGGCGCAAAGGTCAGGCGATTGCGGCCATTTCCACAGCTTCGTCCATGTCCACGGCGACGAAGCGTGACACCCCGGCTTCCTGCATAGTGACACCGACCAGCTGATCTGCAATCTCCATCGTAATCTTGTTGTGCGTAATAAATACGAATTGTACCTGACCCGCCATGGACCGCAGCAAGTCGCAAAACCGATAGATATTAGCGTCATCAAGCGGCGCATCGACTTCGTCCAGCAAACAGAAAGGCGCCGGATTGAGCTCGAATATAGCGAATATCAGTGCTGCTGCCGTCAGCGCCTTCTCGCCACCGGAAAGCAGATGGATATTACTGTTGCGCTTACCCGGCGGGCGCGCCATCACGGTAACGCCGGTCTCCAACAAATCCTCACCGGTAAGTTCCAGATATGCATGTCCGCCGCCAAAAAGAACGGGGAATTTATCCTGCAATCCCGAATTTACTTTGTCGTAGGTCTCTTTGAAGCGCGTACGTGTTTCGCGGTCTATCTTGCGTATCGCTTCTTGCAGCGTAGCCAGTGCCTCAGCAACATCCTCATGCTGCTTGTCAAGGTATGCCTTGCGCTCGGCCAGCTGTTCATATTCGTCAATAGCTGCCAGGTTGATTGGGCCCAGACGCGCAATGCGCCGTTCGACCGCCTCGATGTCGGCCGCACAAGTCTCCTCGTCACGCTCCTCACTTAGTGTTTCGAGGATTTCCTGCAATTTGTGGCCAGCACCGTCGAGCTGTTCCGCAACACTTTGCATACGTACCTCGAGTGCACGCTCCTCAACGCGCGCCTGCTCGAGTGCATCGCGCTGCGTTTGCACACGCTGCTCGCGCTCCGAGCGCTGTTGCTCCCCATCGCGCAAGTCGCTATCGATCTGTTCCAGGGCCTTGCGCGCGACGCTCAGTTTGGTTTCAATCTCAATACGTTGTTCGAGCTTAGCCGCAAGTTGTTCGCGCATCTGCTCTATGGGGGTATCGGCGACGTCCAGCGCACTGCGTAGTTCATCTGCGCGCGCACGCGTCTGCTCGATAATGTCGCGATAGCGCTGCAGCGTCTGATCCAAGGACTTTTGCTGCGAGCGTTGGGTCTCCAGATGCACCGTCAGTGCATGTAGTTCATCGCGCACGCTACGCCAGTGTTCACGCGTACGCGCCAGCTCGTCCTGCATGGCGGTGCGCTGCTCATTTAGTTTCAAGCGTTCTTGCGTGAGCGATTGAGAATCTGCGCGGGCATTCTCCAGTCGCCGCTGCGCCGTTTCCGCTTCGTCCTGATCGAGAACCTGGGCATCGTCGAGAGATTTAAGCTCGTCGGTGAGTTGGGCGAGACGATCGCGTATGTGCGTAAACGCTGTTTCCTTGGCTGCCAGTTGGGTGCGCAAAGACGCAACGCGTTCGCGCGAAGCTTCAAGTATGGTTGCTGCGTTATCGTCCTGTTCCAAGGCCTGCAGTTCGCCACGGGTGTTCTGCAAACGCCTGACCAGCTCGTCAATGCGAGCGCCTAACGATGTTTCCGCCTGCTTTAGCGACCTGATGCCTTCGGCACGCGACAACAGATTGCCAGCATCGGCTGACGGTCGGTTTATTCGCAGCCAACCCGGACCCAACCAGACTCCGTCACGTGTAACGACCGACTCGTCCGACCCCAGACGCTTCCACAACGCAACGGCCGACGCCAGGTCATCCGCTGCGTAGACTCTCCCTAACAGCGCATCGAGCGGCCACTCGCCGCGTATTTTATCGCGCAACAATACGGCCTGGGCATAGTGTGAACTGGCCTGACTCAATTGCTCGCGTTGCACCAGATTCAGGGCGCCGGCGCTGAGAGTCGACGCCTTTTCGATTACTTCATTTAACGATTCGACGCTGATAGATTCCAGCGGAACTCGGATCACGGTCTCAAGCGCCAGCTCCCAACCCGTCTCGATTACCAACTGTTGCAGCAGACGTGGCCGTTCGTCGAGTTGATGTTCCCGCAACCAATCGGCCAACGGCTTTTGATCCGTCCCCAGGGCTGCTTTTTGCAATGCCTCCAGTGAAGCGAGGCGTGCCACCATGGTCTGCTGCTGCTGCCGAGCCGCGTCCATCTCAACGACCAGCGTATCGATTAAATCACGCAACTCGCGGCCTTTACGTACGCGTCGTTGGTACTCCGCGGTTAGTTTGACGTGGTTTTCGTTGGCACGCTCAAATTTATACTGCAGCCCGCGCAGTTCCGTGGCCGCATCCCCGGAGGACATCTTGTCACGCTCATGCGCAAGCTTCTCCAAGCGGCCGGCCGTCGAGGCGAGATTTCCACCAATGTGTTCCAGCCGCGTTTGTTCTATATCTTCTGTTCGAGACACAGCCGCTGCGCGATCATTGAAAGCATCCCAGGCTTCCTGCCAGCTCCGGATCCGGTGTTCGCACTTGGTCAGTCCCTCATAAGCGCTACCCTCGCGCAGCTCGAATTCAGCGAATTGCGGCTCGGCGCTGGCCAGTTCATTACGGATCACCGCAATCTGGGCCTCGTCGGCGCTCACCTGCTCCTGCGCGTCCTTGAGACTCGACAAAGTGTGGGTCAGATCGGTTTCCAGCGCTTCGCGACGTTCCTGGCCGTGCTTGATCCCTTGTTCAAAACGCGAAATGTCCGCGCCAACGGCGTAATAGTCACTCTGGATTTTGTTGAAGCTTACGTTCGCTGCGGCTTGCTGTTCGCGCAGCTGCGTATTGTGTCGCTCGACGAGCCGCTGCTCCGACATCGCCGCTTCGACTGACGTCTCGCATTGCCTCAGAACGCGTTCGAACTCATGCCCCTCGGCCTGAACTTTACGCCAGCGCAGCGCCAACAATTCACCGCTTAGACGACGCTCACCCTCCTTCAGCGTCTTGAAACGTTCAGCTGCTTTGGCCTGACGACGTAGATGCGATAGCTGATTGTCCAACTCCTCGCGAATATCATTAAGTCGACTCAAATTGTCATTGGTGTTGCGGATACGATTTTCCGTTTCCCGCCGTCTTTCTTTGTATTTGGAAATTCCCGCGGCTTCTTCGAGAAATATGCGCAACTCTTCGGGCTTAGCTTCGACGACGCGCGTGATCATGCCCTGCTCGATTACGGAGTAACTGCGCGCACCCAAGCCTGTTCCAAGAAACAAGTCGGTGATATCTTTGCGCCGGCAACGGCTGCCGTTCAACATATACACCGATACGCCATCACGGCTGAGCTGGCGCTTTATTGCAATCTCGGCATAGCCGGCGTACTGGCCGCCCACGGATCCATCGGAATTGTCGAAGATAATCTCCACCGAAGCCTGGCCTACCGGTTTGCGTGTCTTGGAACCGTTGAATATTACGTCGGCCATGGAATCGCCGCGCAGATGCTTGGCCGAGCTTTCGCCCATGACCCAGTTAACGGCGTCGATGATGTTGGATTTACCGCAACCGTTGGGACCAATAACGCCGGTAAGATTGCCAGACAGCACAAGCGTAGTTGGGTCTACGAAAGACTTAAATCCGGCGATCTTGACCCTGCTGATACGCATGCCTGGGTAGAATAGCCGATCCGTTCAAGGCGAGACAAGCTTCTGCTTGGCCGACAACCCGACATACAGTAGAGGTGTTGAACCCCTGCCCCAACATATAGTGCTGAAGCACAGTGAAGCCAAGGAGGTTACCTATGCCGACACAGCCCCAACAAACGCTCGATACCTTTGAAAACCCAGTGACCGGGCGCGATTACACGATCTCTATCGACATGCCCGAGTTTACCTGCGTGTGTCCACTCACGGGCCAACCCGACTTTGCGCAACTGAACTTGAAATACGTACCGAATCGCCGCTGCGTTGAACTCAAGTCCCTGAAGCTCTACATCTGGTCCTATCGCGACCAGGGCGCATTTCACGAGGCCGTCACCAACAAGATCCTGGACGACGTCATAGTCGCGTGCGCGCCGTATTACGCTAAATTGGAAGCCCGATTCAACGTGCGCGGAGGAACATATCCTACTATCGTCGCTGAGCACCGCGCCCCGGGCTGGATCCCGCCTCCAGCTTTGACATTGCCGTGACAGTTGCGGCGCCGGTGAACGGCGGTTTTTTTCGGGGTTCGAGCTATGTACTACGCGGCCTCAAACTATTGTCGCGACCACGGATTAGACTGTATGTCATCGTGCCGTTTTTTATTAATGCGGTGCTGTTCACAGTCGGGATAGTTTATGCATTTGCAGTCATTGATCAGCTGTTGCAGGCGTGGCTACCGGATGGATTGGATTGGCTTAAATGGGTAATCTGGCCTTTGTTTGGGTTGCTCGCCCTGGGCACCGTATTCTTCGGATTTGTCCTGCTTGCCAATTTGCTTGGAGCGCCGTTCAACGGTCTGCTCTCGGCCGCAGTGGAAGCGGTTTTGGTTGAAAGATCACCGCAACGCCCGACGCCGTGGACTGCGATGCCGCGTGAGATCGCAGCCGCAATGGGCGCAGAGATCCGTAAGCTTTGCTTTTTTGCGGGACGGTCCATCCCGTTTCTACTGCTATTTCTGCTGATACCGCCGTTGGCTCCGTTTTTTTGGTTCGGCTATTGTGCCTGGGCGCTGGCGCACGAATACGCAGATTATCCGTTAGACAATCGGGGGCATACCTTTGCGGAACAACGAGCGCGATTGGCGCAGAATCGTCGCCTGGTGATGGGGTTTGGTGCCGGTGTAATGCTGATGACCTTGATTCCGATTGTGAATTTTCTGGCAATGCCGGCAGCAGTAGCAGGCGCCACAATCATGTGTTTGGAACATTTCAGCGAATAACTAGACACGACCTTTATTGCGCCCCTAGATTTTTTCTGGTACAACAGCCGCCCTCAAATTTGGGCTGAGGCCACGACCGTCATGGCGAGGGCAGCAACGACATCCGTTTCCAAGAAGAAAGTAGCGGCACGACCGAAAAAGTCGGCCGCCAAGAAGAAAACTGTAGCCGGCAAAAAGGTAGCTGCTAAGAAGAAGCCGGCAGCTGCTAAGAAGAAGCCGGCAGCTGCTAAGAAGAAACCGGTAGCTGCTAAGAAGAAGCCGGCAGCTGCTAAGAAGAAGCCGGTAGCTGCTAAGAAGAAGAGATCTGCACACAAAGCGGCGACTAAAAAGAAGACAAGCGCTACCCGCGCGAAGGTGGGAACACGAAAGAAAACGGCCGCCAAAAGCAGCGCTAAAAAGAAAACTCCGGCAAAGACAAAGGCAGCGGCCGTAATCAAGCCCAAAGCCGCACGCAAGTCCGCGTCCAAACGGGGCGACGAGTACATGAACCCCAAGCAAGCCGAGAATTTTCGGCAGTTGCTCGTTTCTTGGCGCATCGAATTGATGGAAGAAGTCGATCGGACGGTGCATCACATGCAGGATGATGCGAGCAACTTTCCTGATCCCAATGACCGCGCGACGCAGGAAGAGGAATTCGCGTTGGAACTGCGCACCCGCGACCGCGAACGCAAGCTGATCAAGAAAATAAACGAATCGCTTAGCGATTTGGATACCGGCGACTACGGATATTGCGAAGTCTGTGGCGTGGAGATCGGCGTGCAACGCCTGCAAGCGCGCCCGACCGCGACATTGTGCATCGACTGCAAGACGCTCGATGAAATTCGAGAAAAACAAGGGAACTGAAGAGCGCATATATTGCATAAAGGCGCGTGACTATTATCGACGCGCGGCGCTCAGAGCACCCATACCGGGGACGATTCGCCCCTTCACCAACCGGCCCGTTGCACTTCGGCTCAGTCGTTGCTGCCTTGGGCAGTTTTCTTGATGCCCGTGCACACAACGGCACTTGGGTGGTACGCGTGGAAGACATCGACCCGCCACGCGAGTCGGATGGCGCCGCACAATTAATCATCAAGCAATTAGGTGCTTTGGGCCTGGAAGCGGACGAGCAAATACGCTTTCAAAGTCACCGTTTGGCTGACTATCGCGAGACCTTGTCCCAGTTGCGCGCACAAGGCCTGGTTTATCCGTGTGCTTGCTCACGTCGTCAAACGCGGGACCGGAGCTACCCTGGAACGTGTCGAACCGGTCTAAAACCCGGGCAACGCGAACGCTCCCTGCGGGTCATCACGAATCAGCAGAAGATCAAGTTCATTGATCGCATTCAAGGTGAGATCGATGAGAATATCGAAGCTAGCTATGGCGATTTCGTGCTCCGACGCGGGGACGGTTTAGTTGCCTACCATCTAGCGGTGGTCATGGATGATGCCTGGCAGAACATCACCGATGTCGTGCGCGGCGCGGATCTCATTGATGCCACGGCGCGCCACATTTATCTGCAAAAATTGCTCGCGCTACCGACCCCACGTTACGCGCATTTGCCGGTAGCAGTCGATGCCGACGGCCACAAATTGAGCAAACAGACCGGGGCCGTCGCAATCGACACACAGCGTGCCGCAGATGTACTGGTTGCGGCACTAGGGTTTCTCGGTCAGGCGCCCCCTGCGGAGCTTGCAAGGATGAAGATTCAATCAATCCTCGATTGGGCGATCGAACATTGGAAGCTGTCACAGGTACAGCGAGTAAAGTCATTAACCGTCCGGCGCTGATCCGTGGCGCTCGGCCAATAATTGCCGTTGCGTACATGCATCACGAGCAATCCCTATATCGTCCAGAAACCACTGTAATTCATCGGTCGTCAATGCCTGTGGTCCATCAACCAGGGCCTGCATAGGCTCCGGATGAATATCGACCAACACCATATTGGCGCCGGCTATAACACCTTGCGCGGTCGCGTGCATTAAATCGTAGATACCGTCAGGCGCCCGGTTGCGAGAACCCACCGAATGCGAAGGATCGATGCACACCGGCATACGGGTCAGACGTTTGATCACGGGAATGTGCGCGAAGTCGACGAGATTGCGATGCGGATCGCCCATATTCGTCTTCATGCCGCGCAAGCAGAAAATAATCTGGTGATTGCCCCCGGTGGCCAGATATTCCGCAGCGTTCAGCGATTCCTCCAAAGTGATGCCGAAGCCCCGTTTCAACAACACCGGAAACTCCTGCTGTCGGCCCGCGGCTTTCAATAATTCAAAATTCTGGGTGTTGCGTGTGCCTATCTGCAGTATTACTCCGGTTGGATTCCCGGCCTGCTCAAGCGCGGTACGGATCTCATCGATATGCAAATCGTGAGTCACCTCCATGGCGATTACCTTGATACCGTACTTACCCGCAAGTTCGAATACGTACGGCAGACATTGTTCGCCGTGGCCTTGAAATGAATAGGGGCTGGTTCGCGGTTTGTAGGCTCCCATGCGCGTACATACCTGGTCGGCGTCGCGCAGTACGCGCATCGTTGCTTCAACGTGCTCACGGGTACTGACCGCGCACAATCCCGCGAATACGTGAAGGTCATCCTGACTGAAAGTGACGCCGTTGTACGTAAAACTGCTCGGCCGGTTGTCGCCTGCATGACGCCCCAGGACGCGGTATTCACGCGAAACCCGCACGGCTCGCTCAACGATCTCGAATCCTTCGATCTCGGTTTGGTCCAGGCTGCTGGTATCACCAAACAAATAAATTTCGGTGACCGAGCGTTGTCTGCCGATCACCTGATGCGTGCTGTAGTCAACCTTCGGCAGATGCTCGAGGTATTTCAGCAACGACTGGTATTGCTCGCTCTCCTTGTCCGTCTCTGGATGCAGAATGATGATCATAATTCTAGCCCGCCTTCGTGCAATATGGGGCTAGCGAGACTCAGCCGCTCGATTGTGGACCAGATGATCCACGACAGCGGGATCGGCCAGCGTGCTGATATCGCCTAGATTATCCAGTTCATTGGCGGCGACCTTGCGCAATATTCGTCGCATGATCTTGCCCGAGCGAGTTTTCGGTAAACCGGGTGCCCATTGGATAACATCCGGTGCCGCGATTGCGCCAATCTCTTTGCGCACATGTTGCACGAGGTCCGCCCGCAACTCTTCGCTTGGCGCTATCCCGGACATCAGCGTCACATAAGCGTAGATCCCTTGGCCCTTGATGTCGTGCGGATAACCAACGACTGCAGCCTCGGCAACTGCGTCATGTAGCACCAGCGCGCTTTCAACCTCTGCGGTACCCATGCGATGGCCGGAGACGTTAATAACGTCGTCGATGCGACCGGTGATCCAATAATAGCCATCTTCATCCCGGCGCGCCCCGTCACCGGTGAAGTAGTTACCCGGAAATGCTTTGAAATAAGTCTCGATAAAGCGCTCATGATCGCCATACACGGTGCGCATCTGGCCGGGCCAGGATCGCTTCAATATCAACGCCCCGCTGGCCGCGCCCTCGATTTCGTTACCCTGCTCGTCGACGATCGCCGGTTCGATCCCAAAAAAGGGTAGCGTCGCCGAACCCGGTTTCAGGGCCGTCGCGCCCGGTAAGGGCGTAATCAGAATGCCGCCGGTTTCCGTTTGCCACCAGGTATCCACTACCGGGCAGCGAGCATCACCGACGACGTGGTAGTACCACTCCCAAGCCTCGGGGTTGATGGGCTCACCAACACTGCCGAGTATGCGCAGACTCGACCGCTTGGAACGACGAACCAGTTCATCGCCCTGCCCCATCAGAGCCCGCAGCGCGGTCGGCGCCGTGTAAAAAATATTCACCCGGTGCTTGTCGACTACCTGCCAGCAGCGGCCGGCGTCGGGATAGGTAGGCACGCCCTCGAACATCAGCGTTGTTGCGCCATTGGCAAGCGGGCCGTACAGGATATAGGTATGGCCTGTCACCCAACCGACATCGGCCGTACACCAGTAGATATCACCTTCGTGGTAATCGAAAACGTATTTGTGCGTGATCGCCGCGTATACCAGGTAGCCGCCGGTCGTATGCAATACGCCTTTCGGCTTGCCGGTTGAACCTGAGGTATAAAGTATAAATAAGGGATCTTCCGCTGCCATCGGTTCAGCAGCGCAAGCCGGTGATTCGACCTCAACAGCTTCGTGGTACCAGACGTCGCGTTCGGCGTTCCAAACAATGTCGCCACCGGTACGCTGTACTACAAACACAGCATGCACATCGGGACATGACGCGAGCGCAGCATCCGTGTTGGCTTTTAGCGGAATGCTGCGCGCGGCGCGCACGCCCTCATCCGCCGTAATGACCACCCGACAATCTGAATCGAGAATTCGGTCCTTGAGCGCTTCGGGAGAAAAGCCGCCGAATACTACCGAGTGAACCGCGCCGATGCGCGCGCACGCAAGCATCGCGACGGCGGCCTCAGGAACCATAGGCATATAAATGGAAACACGATCGCCTTTTTGCACCCCCCGAGTTTTTAAGGCGTTGGCGAATCGGCAGACCTGCTCGTGCAATTGCCGGTAAGTAATCTGCGTATCGACGCCGGGATCGTCTCCCTCCCAAATAATAGCGACCTGCTCTGCACGCGTGTCCAGGTGTCGGTCCAGACAGTTGTACGCCACGTTGAGCTTGCCACCGTCAAACCAGCGGATCCGCGCCGTATCGTAATCCCACTCCTGAACCGTGTCCCATTTGCGCGACCAGGTAACGAACTTCTCCGCCTGTTCAGCCCAGAATGCATCCGGATCGGCTATTGAGCGTGCGTAGAGTTCCGCATAGGTATCCGCGCCGATATGCGCGGCCGCTGCGATTTGTGGTGGTGGAGGATAGATGTGAGTTTCACTCATAGCGGCAAACTCCGCACGTTCCGTTTGACGCCGGCATGATAACAACTTGCAGACCTGGGATACTATACAGCCTGACACAGTCAGACACGGGAATGGAGGGGTTATTGGCGAACCTGATGTTGCAAATAAAGCATATCCGCACACTACGTAATGCAGTGATCTTGTTGCTGCTGCTCGGCGTCGCTTCGAGCGGCTACGGCGTCGAACGCATCGTTATACTCGGCCTGTTCAAAGATAAAGTGATCGCACAAATCGACGGCAAGCGCCGGGTACTTTCCGTCGGAAAACCGAGCCCGGAAGGGGTAAAACTCATCCGCGCCAACAGTAATGACGCAGACATTGAGGTTAACGGCAAGCAAGACCGGTATACATTGGGCCAGCATATCGCTGCCAGTTTCAGCGGCAGGGAAACGCAGGCTAGCGCACAGATCTGGCCTGACTCGCAGGGCATGTATCTGATAGACGGTAACATCAACGGGTTTTCGGTACGTTTTCTCGTCGATACCGGCGCAACCATGATCGCCATGAACAGGAACGAAGCCAGACGCATGGGGCTAGACTACAAACTTCGAGGGCGCCAGGGGACGACATCGACAGCTTCGGGCACCGCGAAAGCCTACTACCTGACGCTTGCGCGCGTACGCGTGGGGGACATCACATTGCGCGATGTCGGTGCAGCTGTCATCGACGGGGACTACCCGCAGGAAATACTGCTCGGCAATTCCTTTCTTAGTCGGCTCGAGCTGCAGCGCGAAGGTGTCATGATGGAGTTACGACAACGTCGTTAAGTCCCCGAACTCTCACAGTAAGCTTGGTTTATTCACCCCGGTCTCGCCGCCACAAAACTTCGCGACCGCCGTTCTGCCGCGCCAGCATGCGCGCCATCACGAATAACAAATCCGACAAACGATTGACATAGGCAAGTGCCGACTCGCCCACCGGCTCGGTGTCGTTAAGAGCGACCACTGAACGCTCCGCGCGGCGACAGGCAACTCGTGCAAAATGACACAGCGCGGCCGGTCGATTTCCACCGGGCAGGATGAATTCCGTCAGCGGTGGCAGGTCGTCGTTGATCTTATCGAGTTCGCATTCCAACACGGTGCTGCGCTTAGCATCGAGAACACTGCTACCCGGAATGGATAGCTGGCCGCCCAGATCAAACAAATCGTGCTGCACATCGCCAAGAGTCGCAATCAGTGAGTTGTCGGTGATTTCACAGATCAACATGCCAATGATGGAGTTCAATTCATCGAGTTCGCCCATTGCGGCAACGCGCAAGCTGTCCTTGGCGATGCGGCTACCATCGCCCAGCCCGGTAGTGCCCGCGTCACCGGTGCGGGTGTAAATCTTAGACAGCCGATTTCCCATGTCTCCACTCCAAGTCAAGCACGCGACCAAAATATTGCCTGTGCAGCGGTGAAGCCGGATCGTTTAACATACGCGCCCATGCCTCAATATGTTTATAGCATGCTTCGCGTTGCGAAGCTGGTGCCGCCCAGGCGCCACATCCTCCGTGATATTTCGCTGAGTTTCTTCCCCGGCGCAAAGATTGGTGTGCTTGGATTAAATGGCGCCGGCAAGTCGTCGCTACTACGCATCATGGCCGGTATCGATTTAGATTTTGAGGGCGAGGCCATTCCCTTGAAGGGCTTACGGATCGGATTTCTACCACAGGAACCTGAACTCGACGCGGATAAAGACGTGCGCGGCAATGTCGAAGAAGGTGTTGCCGCGACAAAAGCACTGCTCGACCAATTCAACGAAATCAGCGACCGGTTTGCTGAGCCGATGAGCGATGAGGAGATGAGCCAACTGCTGGAGAAACAGGGTCAGCTACAGGAACAAATCGATGCGGCGGGCGCCTGGGAACTTGAACGCAAACTGGAGATTGCCGCCGACGCCCTGCGTCTTCCCCCCTGGGATGCCGACGTCGCCACGTTGTCCGGCGGCGAGCGACGGCGGGTGGCCTTGTGCCGATTACTGCTCGCGGAACCCGAAATGCTGCTGCTCGACGAACCCACCAACCACCTGGACGCGGAGTCGGTCGCATGGTTGGAGCGCTTTTTGGAACAATATCCCGGCACCGTCATAGCGGTCACGCATGATCGCTATTTTCTCGACAACGTGGCCGGGTGGATCCTGGAACTTGACCGTGGTCACGGGATCCCGTGGAAAGGCAATTATTCGTCGTGGTTGGAACAAAAAGATGAACGCCTGGGCCAGGAAGAACGCGAACAAGCGGCCCGTCGCAAGTCGATTCAAACCGAGCTGGAGTGGGTGCGAAGTAATCCAAAAGCACGAACGAGTAAGAGCAAAGCGCGGCTCAAGCGCTTCGACGAAATGGTATCCACCGACTATCAGCAACGGCTGGAAACCAACGAGATATACATCCCGCCCGGTCCGCGGCTTGGCGATTTGGTCATCGAGGCACAATCTTTGCGCAAGGGCTATGGCGAGCGATTGCTCATAGACGAACTCGATTTCCGTTTGCCGCGTGGTGGCATCGTTGGCGTCATCGGCCCCAACGGCGCGGGCAAGTCGACGCTATTCCGCATGCTGGTGGGAGGCGAGACGCCGGATGCAGGAACGATTCGCATCGGCGACGCGGTCGAATTCGCCTACGTCGATCAAGCGCGTGACAGCCTCGATAGCGCCAAAACGGTCTGGGAAGAAATATCGGACGGACAGGATTTGATTCGGGTAGGCGGCTACGAAGTGCAATCGCGCGCCTATGTCGGGCGCTTCAATTTCAAAGGAACAGATCAACAAAAGCGCGTCGGCGATCTGTCAGGTGGTGAACGAAACCGCCTGCACCTCGCGAAAGTATTGCGCAGCGGTGGCAACGTGCTACTGTTGGACGAACCTACTAACGATCTCGATGTGGAGACCTTGCGGGCGTTGGAAAACGCGTTGTTGGAATTTCCGGGTTGCGCGGTTGTGATCTCACATGACCGCTGGTTTCTGGACAGAATTGCCACACATATGCTCGCTTTTGAAGGCGACAGCACCGTTGTATGGTTCGAAGGCAATTACGCGGATTACGAAGCCGATCGGCGCCGACGATTAGGCACTGACGCGGATCAACCGCACCGCATTCGCTACAAGCCGATCAGCCTATAAATCGCGGCGCCTTCATGCAATATGCGGGCTACCCAACAGCGGCGGCATTGGACAATCCAGGCTGGCAGCAGTCGCCCGTAACAATTCAGCTTCACCGGGCATTATCTGACCGTCGTGTAATACACAGTCGGCACATGCGTTGAGCAATGATTTCTTCAAAAACGGCGACAGCCCCGCAAGTTTTTCCAGCACAAGTGTCAAGCGACTGGCGGTACATTCGGCAGCCGGCGCCGGCACGCTTGGCCCTTTGTCGAAACTTTGCATGACCTGCATATAGGTCTTTGCCGCTAGGTCGGGATCGGAGTTGCCGACTCGCGCAAGCACCGTCAACAATATTCGAATGTCGCCAAGGACTGGTTGGTATTTTGAGAACTGCACTTTATCCGCTCGCCCCGCATGAGCTCCCAACTGTTGTTTCAACAGCGTCAGCAACACGAATTCGAACAGCGTAAAACGGCGATCCGACTTGACGATTTGTTCGGCGGTCTCCAGCAGCCTGCGACGGCGCTGCAAGTCCAGCGATTTCAACGTCGGCAACGCGATCTCGATTAGCGGCAAACGCAATTTCACGTGCAGTTCGAGCAACGGCGGCACCAAAGCGTCTGCGTCCACGGCAACCGCCTCGCTTTCCGCGGCGACTACCAGCTCGCGCGCTTTAGCGCGTTCCGCATCCCCATCCACCTGTGCCAACAGCATGGCATAAATCAGCGCAAACACGTGAGTGGCGTCGTGAGCCGCGGCACTCAAAGTTTCTGCAATGCTGCTGCGCAAAACCGCTGCATAGGCAATATGTTCTGGGGTTGGATTACCAATCGATTCGGTGACAGCGCCGGCCGTGACGGCTACCGGTCCGGCGCCTGCAAATCCCATTGCAGTGCCCTGCGTATCGGCGGCGGTCGCTGCGCCAGTGGACTGGGCAACTTCGTCGCGCTGACCTTCGGAGAGTTTGCGCGCGGCAAAGCGCGGATGGATGGCCTTGATACGCTGATCCAGTGGCGGATGGGTCGACATCATGCCGCCAAAACTAAAGGCAAGGCTTTCGCCGAAACACATGTGGCTCATATCCTCAGCATGACTACTGTGCAGGAACGACCCTTCAACCTGCTCTTTTATTTTCCACAACGCGCCCGCGATGCCATCAGGATTACGCGTAAACTGCACAGCCGAGGCATCGGCAAGGTATTCGCGCTGCCGGGAAATGGCTGCCTTAATCAGCCGTCCGAATAGCACGCCGACCGAGCCGACCACCCACAGCGTCACGCCAATGGCGACGATGACCATCACCGCCTGTCCACCGCCATTCTTGCTGCTGCGGCTACGGCCGGAAAAGCGTAGCGATCGCAACAAGAAACCGCCGATCTGGCCAAGCATGAGAATACCGGCCAAGGCCGCCATCAGGCGGACGTTTATACGCATATCGCCGTTCAAAATGTGACTGTATTCATGCGCGACGACGCCTTGCAATTCATCCCTGCTCAAGGTCTCGAGTGAGCCGCGAGTGGCAACCATTACGGCTTCAGTGGGCCGGTATCCGGCTACGAAAGCATTGATCCCGCTTTCGCCTTCCATCACATAAAGCTCCGGTACCGGCGTACCGGCGGCGATAGACATTTCCTCCACGACGTTGATAAAGCGACGCAGCAGTGGATCCTGATCGGCCATGTCGATGCGTTGAGCCCCGACCATTTCGGCAACGGCGCGGCCACCGCTCCGCAGCCTGAGGTAACTCACAAGACTACCCCCGGCGACGACTGTGATCGTGGCGATCGCGATCCACCACCAATAGGGCTGTTCTAGCCAGGTTGAGATCCCGCCGGTAAACGAACCGGCGTACAACAAGGTAAAAAATAAGGCCACATTGACAGTGACGATGATAAAGATGACCGCCAGGAAAAAATAAAGAATCAGCAGACCGGTTTTGCGTCGCGCCTGGTGCTGTCGTTGAAAGAAGTCCATGGGTGGCGCATTAGCCCGGATATTGCACGAAGGGCCGACAAACTGCTCCTTCATTGTCTGCATTTCCGCCATCCCTGGCAATCACGGCCGCAGCGCTGGTGCAATTGCGACGCGGTTTAAGCGCAGAAAAAATCACTAAGTCGCGCCGAAATCCACCTTAACGGCCTTCTTGGCTTCCGGTGTTTCGATTTCAAGCAGCTTCGCTTGCTGAAAATTGAACGGGCCGGCGACAATATTGTTCGGAAATTGTTCGCGCTGATTGTTATACGACATCACCGCGTCGTTAAACGCCTGCCGGGAAAACGCAATCTTATTCTCAGTGGAGCTCAACTCTTCCATGAGTTGCCCCATCGTCTGATTCGCTTTCAGATCAGGATATGCCTCACTGAGTGCGAAAAACCTGCCCATCGCTGAACCCAGTAAGCCCTCCGCCGCACCAAGTGCGCCAATCGCGGCACCGTCCTCCGGGTGTGCAGCCGCGGACCGCGCAGCGATCTGGGCTTGATTACGCGCGGAGATTACCGCTTCGAGCGTCTCGCGCTCGTGTTTCAAATAGCCCTTGGCAGTCTCGACCAGGTTAGGAATCAAATCGTAGCGGCGTTGAAGTTGCACATCGATTTGAGCAAATGCATTTTTGAACGCGTTGCGCCCCCGCACCAGCCCGTTGTAGATGCCGACAACGTAAAACACCAAAATAGCTAATACGACCCAAAAAACAATGCTCCCGGTATCCATGACGGCTCCTCAAGGCTCAAGTGGTCGGCAAAAATGCGGCTAACTGACTATTGTAGGGCCGAGTCGTCAAATTCCACCAGTTTCGGGACAATTGCGCTGACTATGCGGCTGCACAGCTCGATTATTGCACCGCAACAATCGATTATAATGGGAATCTTCCCACCGGCTGCCCACAATACAGGCAATTTTCCCGTCCGAGACAATGGTCAACCAGACAAAACACGCGGCGCGGCTGGCGGTCCTGCCGGAACTGCTGACACAGCGCATTCTGTTGCTGGACGGTGCGATGGGCACCATGATCCAGGGCCTGGCGTTCGACGAAACGGACCTGCGCGGGACACGCTTTGCCGACCATAGCCGCGACGTTAAGGGTAACCACGACCTTGCCTGTATTACCCGAGCCGATGAAATACGCCAGATCCACGCGGACTACCTGGCCGCCGGCGCCGACGTCATCACCACTAACACGTTCAATTCAACCGCTATCACGCAATCGGATTACGGTCTGGAGGACCTGGTTTTTGAATTAAACCAGACCGGCGCCAGCCTCGCGCGGTCTATTGCCGACGAATTTGAGCAGCGCGATCCAGAGCGTCCGCGGTACGTGGCCGGGGTTCTTGGTCCGACTAACCGTACCGCGTCAATATCGCCGGACGTCAATAACCCTGGTTTTAGAAACGTCAGTTTCGGCGAGTTGGTCAGCGCCTACGACGAAGCACTGAGCGGCTTACTAGCCGGGGGTGCTGACTTTATTCTCGTTGAAACCATCTTCGATACGCTAAACGCCAAGGCTGCCCTATTTGCGGTTCGACAACATCGCGCGGCATCGGGCGAGCCGCTGCCGCTGATGGTTTCAGGCACGATCACGGACAGCAGCGGCCGCACGCTGACCGGACAAACACCCGAGGCGTTCTGGTATTCAGTCTCCCATGCCGAGCCCCTATCCATAGGCTTTAACTGCGCGCTCGGTGCAGAGCAATTGCGACCTTATGTTGAGGAGATCGCCAGAATCGCCGACAGCAACGTCGCGATCTACCCGAATGCGGGGCTACCAAATGCCTTTGGCGAGTATGACGAGACTCCAGAATTCACCGCGGCACAAATCAGGGAGTTTGCGTTGAATGGCTGGGTGAACATAGTCGGTGGCTGTTGCGGGACCACACCGGCGCATATCAGTGCAATAGGCGACGCGATCGCCGGCATAAAACCCCGCGTCCCCCCGCAAATTACACCCCGCTGCAGGTTGAGCGGCCTGGAAGCGCTGACGATTTCGGCGGATGCCAACTTCATCAACGTTGGCGAGCGCACCAATATAACGGGCTCACCGAAATTCGCGCGTTTGGTAAAAGAAGGCGATCTCGACAGCGCTTTGGAAGTTGCACGTCAGCAGGTTTTGAACGGCGCCCAAATCATCGACATCAACATGGATGAAGGCATGCTCGATTCCGAGCAATTGATGCGGCAGTTCCTCGCCCTGATCGCATCGGAGCCCGACATCTCTCGCGTGCCTATTATGATTGATTCTTCGAAATGGTCGGTGATTGAGATCGGCTTACAGGGGATCCAGGGTAAAGGCGTGGTCAACTCGATCAGCCTGAAAGAGGGCGAGGCCAAATTTGTCGAACAAGCCAGAATTATTCGCGACTACGGCGCCGCCGTCGTAGTCATGGCCTTCGACGAACAAGGCCAGGCCGATACAACCGAGCGCAAATTCGCAATCTGCAAACGTTCATATGACATTCTCACCGAGACGGTGGGGTTCCCCGCACAGGACATCATTTTCGATCCAAACATTCTCACGGTCGCGACCGGCATCGATGAACATAATAATTACGCGGTCACATTTTTCGAGGCCACCCGGCTGATCAAGCAACACCTGCCACATGCGCTCGTCAGCGGCGGACTTAGCAACGTGTCATTCTCGTTTCGCGGCAACAACCCGATCCGCGAGGCCATGCACTCTGCGTTTCTGTATCACGGCATCCAAACCGGTCTGGATATGGCCATCGTCAATGCGGGCCAACTCGCAATCTATGAACAGATCCCTGCCGAACTACTGGAACTGGTCGAGGATGTATTGCTGAATCGCCGCACGGACGCCACGGAACGACTCGTCGTCAAAGCCGCTACCGTTGAGGGCACTAAAAAATCGATAGCCGAGGAAAGTGCGTGGCGCGGTTTGACCCCCGAAGAGCGTCTTACTCACGCCCTCGTGAAAGGAATTGCTGATCATATCGAGCAAGATACCGAGGAAGCGCGACTCAACTACGAACGGCCGTTGCAGGTAATCGAAGGTCCGTTGATGGACGGTATGAACGTAGTCGGCGACTTGTTTGGCGCCGGCAAAATGTTCCTGCCACAAGTCGTCAAAAGTGCCCGGGTGATGAAAAAGGCTGTTGCGTATCTGTTGCCGTTCATCGACGCAGACAAATCAGCAGGCAAGCGGAAAAACGCCAAGATTGTCATGGCAACGGTCAAGGGCGACGTCCACGATATCGGCAAGAACATTGTGGGCGTGGTGCTTCAGTGCAACAACTTCGACGTCGTCGATTTGGGAGTAATGGTCCCATGCGAGCGCATCATACAAACAGCCAAAAACGAAAACGCGGACATGATTGGACTAAGCGGTCTGATCACGCCGTCTTTGGAGGAGATGGTGCACTGTGCTAAGGAGATGCAGCGACAGGGAATCGTGCTGCCGCTGCTGATTGGCGGAGCAACTACATCTCGTGCGCACACTGCCGTCAAGATCGAACCGAACTACAGCGCGCCGACGATTCACGTTAAAGACGCATCACGTGCCGTGGGCGTAGCCTCGCGACTATTGAGCACAGAGCACAAGCAGGCATTTGTTACCGAGGTCCGCGGGGAATACGAGACGCTGCGTGAACGCCATGCCAGCCGTCAGAAAAAGGTTGAATGGCTCAGCTTGGGCCAGGCCCGGGCCAACAAACTGGGTTGTGTCTGGAATAATTATGCCGCGCCGGCACCGCAACAGCTCGGCGTGCAATATTTTCAGGATTATCCGCTCGCAGAGTTGCGCGATTACATCGATTGGACTCCGTTTTTCATCGCATGGGAACTCGCCGGACGGTTTCCACGGATTCTGGAAGACGCAAAGGTGGGCGAAGCGGCGCGCCACCTCTACGCGGACGCACAATCGATGCTGTCGCGGCTGATAGACGAAAAATGGCTGACGGCGCGAGCCGCTGTCGGCATGTTTGCGGCAAACTGCGTCGGTGACGATGATATCGAAGTTTACGCCAGTGCCGAGCGCCAAGAAGTGAGCGGCGTCATCCACACCTTGAGGCAGCAACAGAAAAAGCCGCCGGGCCAGACCAACATGGCCCTGGCCGATTTTGTCGCGCCGTTCGAGACACATGTCGCTGACCACATTGGCGCGTTTGCAGTCACAGCAGGCTTAGGCATTGAAACCATGCTCGCGCGTTTTGCCCAGGATCACGACGATTACAGCGCGATCATGCTCAAAGCGCTTGCGGATCGCCTGGCCGAAGCACTGGCCGAACGCATACACGAGCGAGTGCGTAAAGATATCTGGGGCTATGCTAAAGACGAAGGTTTCGAAAATGCGAAGCTCATCGACGAACAATATCGCGGCATTCGTCCAGCCCCGGGCTATCCCGCATGTCCGGATCACACGGAAAAAGCCTTACTTTGGGAATTGCTCGACGTCCACCAAATTGGCATCAAGCTCACCGAGCACTATGCAATGACCCCCGCCGCCTCTGTTAGCGGCTGGTATTTCAGCCATCGTGCCGCACGCTACTTTGGCGTCGGTAAGATTAATCGCGATCAGGTTGAAGAATACGCCAGGCGCAAAAAGGTTCCGATGCCAACAATGGAGCAATGGTTGGCACCGAATCTCGGTTATGATCCCGGTGACTAAATCAACGGAGCCGCTGAGCCCGATTGGCAATACGATGTCCGCCTACGATCAAGTTTCACGCTACTGCATGTTTGTCGGACACCCGCGCAGCGGCCAGACGCTGCTTAGCGCGATGTTGAACGCACACAAGAACGCTGTGATCGCTCATGAAGTGAACGCGCTTACTCACGTGCTGCGCGGTTCCAGTAGAGCCCATCTGTTTGCATTATTGTTAAGCCGCGACCGCTGGTTCACTGACCAGAAAGATACATCGTCGGGCTTTAGCTACCGAGTTCCCAACCAGTGGCAGGGACGCTACGAGCGACTCAACGTGATCGGCGACAAAAAGGGAGCAGGTTCGGCGATCGTACTGCACCACCAACCGACAGCGCTCGACCGGCTGCGAGATGTCATCGGCGTGCCGTTGTGCGTTGTACGCGTTGTACGTAATCCGTTTGACAACATCGCCCGCATAGCTCGCTCACACCGCACAACATTGGCGCAAAGCGTGGAGGTTTATTTCGCTATCTGTCAATCTTTGGGCAATGCGATGACGAGAGTCAAACCGAATGAACTGCTCGTAGTGCGCCACGAGTCGTTTATTGCCTCACCCCGCGAAACTTTGCGCGAGCTTTGCAGATTCGTGGAGTTACCGGCCTACCCACGCTACCTCGAAGACTGCAGCAATGCCGTGTATTGCTCATCACGGCCCGCCCGCCACGCGGTACCCTGGAGCAGCAAACTGCGTCGCGACGTTGAGGCGCGTCTCCAGGATTTCCCATTTCTCACTGGCTACTGCTTCGACAGCGGCGCCGTGGCCGAGCTGTCCGCAAGCGCGTCAGCCGGGGGCTAATTCCTACTTCGGCAACTGTCCCGTATTCTTAAAGACATGCAACGAACTCCCATCGTAGAGCTGCTGGCCGCCGGTCAGGCAGCGACCAATGTCACCGTTAAAGCCTGGGTGCGCACGCGGCGAGATTCCAAAGATTTTTCGTTTCTGGAATTAAACGACGGCTCGTGCCTGGCGAGTATTCAGGCGATTGTCGATTCAAGCTGTGCCGGTTACGAACAACTTAAATCAACAAAAACCGGCGCCGCCGTGGCAGTACGCGGCGATCTGGTAGCCTCGCCTGGCAGCGGCCAGCAGTGGGAGGTTCGAGCGGCTGAATTGTCTGTGATTGGAGCATCCCCGGACGATTACCCTTTACAGAAAAAGCGCCATACCGACGAATATCTCCGCAGCATCGCCCATCTGCGACCGCGGACCAACAAGTACGGAGCGATGTTACGTATCCGCTCGCGTCTTACCCATGCGATCCATCAATTTTTCGACGATCGCGGCTTTTGTTTGATCCACACACCCATTCTGACCGGATCCGATTGTGAGGGCGCGGGCGAGATGTTTCAGGTCACAGCGCTGGATCTCGAAGCGCTGCCGCGTGTCAATGGCGCCATTGACTACGCCCAGGACTTCTTTGGCAAACCGGCGATGTTAACGGTTTCCGGGCAACTTTCGGTGGAGACCTGTTGCCTTGCGCTCGGTAATGTCTATACGTTTGGACCGACGTTTCGCTCAGAGAATTCCAACACCAGTCGCCACATGGCGGAATTCTGGATGATCGAACCGGAAATGGCGTTTGCGGATCTGCATGACAATATGGAGCTTGGCGAAACCTTTGTGCGTCACCTGGTGCGCTTCGTAATCGATAAATGCGCCGACGATCTCGATGTGTTCGCGCGATTTGTCGACAAGGAACTTCTCGCGCGATTGGAAAATATTGCGACCAGCGAATTTGAGCGACTGCCCTATACGGATGCCATTGAAATCCTGCAGAAGTCGGGTCAAGACTTCGAATTTGCAGTCTCCTGGGGTAAGGATCTGCAATCAGAACACGAACGCTTTCTGACTGAACAGCACTTCAAAAAACCCGTGATTGTCCACGACTACCCCAAGGACATAAAAGCTTTTTACATGCGCATGAACGATGACGAGAAAACAGTGGCGGCAATGGATTTGCTGGTACCGTCAATCGGCGAACTCATCGGCGGCAGTCAGCGTGAAGAACGCTACGACCAACTGCTGAACAGAATCGAGTTGATGGGTTTCTCGAAAGAGGACTACTGGTGGTATCTGGATACACGTCGATTCGGTACAGTCCCACACGCCGGATTCGGCCTCGGATTCGAGCGCTTACTTATGCTGGTTACTGGGATCACGAACATAAGAGATGTCATCCCGTTTCCGCGCACGCCAAAACACCTCGAGTTCTGAAACTGTCTGCCGGGCACAATCCACTTCAATAGGGCTGCCGTCAATCGCGCTGCCTTCGTGCAATTTGCGAACTGGGTTCCTACAATTGAAACAAATCACCAGAATTAATCATATCGGTCTGCGGGTAAAAAGTCTGCAGGACTCACAGGCGTTTTATGAAAAATTGGGTTTTATATTTATCGTTGGTCCCGTTGGTCCGGAACCGGTCGTAGTCATGGAACATCCAACTGGAATTAATATAAATTTCATACTCAATGCCTCGTCAGCATCCGCGATAAACGTTCTTCTGGATGCACCTGATAAACATACCGGCTTCACGCATATTGCATTGGAAGTAACCGACCTGGATTCAGTGCAGCAAGAGTTGCGGGCGAAACAGATCCCGCTCAGCGGCGGACCGATCACCATACCAAACGGGGCGACATTCCTATTCGTCAGAGATCCCGATGAGAACGTGATTGAATTCCACCAGCCAGCGGATGCGACAAAATAGTTCGAATTGACCATCATCGAACGCGGCGTAACGATGCCGCCGGGCTAAATTGAACCACGGTGAAACAATGGCGGAGCGCGTCCTCGAAGACAAAGTAGTAATGATGACGGGTGCCGGCCGTGGCATGGGCCGCACCATGTCCATCGCGCTTGCCAAAGCTGGGGCGAGAGTCGCGCTGATTGACATCGATAACGATGTGCTGGCTGCAGCCAAAGCCGATGTCGAAACGGCCGGCGGACCGGGCTGTGTATTGCAGCTATCGTGCGACGTGACCAGCGCGCACGCCGCTCACGCGGCGCTGGAGTCGGTGCTGACCCGGTTCGGCCGGCTCGATGTTCTCGTCAACAACGCCGTTGTCGGCCCGGAGGGCCTCGGGGAGAATTTCTTTACGCAGCCACCAAAATTCTGGGAACTCGACGACGGATTGTTCCAGCAAATGCTCAACGTAAATGTTTTTGGTCCGCAACTGATGGCGCGGACAGTAACACCCACGCTGGTTGAGGCCGGGTATGGTCGGATCATCAACATCACGACAAGCTTGAATACGATGTACCGCGCCGGGGCCGGTGCCTATGGCCCGGCGAAGGCGGCTCTGGAGGCGCATTCGCGGATTATGGCGCATGATCTTGAGGGTACTGGCGTGAGCGTCAACATCCTGATACCGGGCGGGCCAGTAAACACACGGATGATCCCCCAGGCCAGCGGCGTCGATCGGGCGGCGCTTATTCAGCCGGAGATTATGAGTGAGCCAATTGTCTGGCTGTGCTCCGATGATGCGCACGGCATCAATGGCCTGCGCTTCCTCGCCGTGCGTTGGGACGCGAGTCTCGCGCGTGATGCCAGGATCGATGAGGCCAGCGCGCCAATCGCCTGGCCCCAGCTTGGCTTTCAGGCCGTGGAGCCTGACTAGCCCGGATCATGCATGAAGGCGCAGCATGAAGCTCTACATTACCGATAGTTCTCCCTACGCTCGCATTGTTCGGATTGTAGTGCTGGAGAAGGCGATGGAGCAGCGAATTGAGTTCATTGTGGCTCAAACCCGTGCCCCAACAGCTCTTAGGGCAGGTCAAATCGAACACCCCTGTCTGCAGGGCAAACTAAATATGGTGCAAATCACACTCATTTGTGCGCTGGAGTTCACAGCTCGAATACCCGAGTTTCAGTGGCGAACGGCACACCCAAAGCTATCAAGTTGGCTCGAGCGGGGTGCTCAACGACCAGCGATAGCCGTTACTAAGCCGCCGCCAAACGCGTGAATAGTCCCCGCCAGCAATCACGGACAGCGGAGTATTGCTATGACATGGATTACGACGATTGCTTACGATGCCGCCAGCGGTACGTTGCTGAAGCTCTACGATCGCATAAAGGGCCCGGGCGGCAACGTCGATAATATTATGCTCGCCCACTCTCTGCGGCCGCACACGCTTGAAGGCCACATGAGTCTATATGAGTATGTACTGCACCATCCGCGCAATACGGTAGCTAAGTGGTTCATGGAAGCCATGGGCGTCTATACGAGCATACTCAACCGCTGCCAATACTGTATTGAGCATCACCGTCGAGGCATGCGTCGGTTGCTTAACGACGATGCGCGCGCTGAGACTATCCACGCAGCACTGTTATCCGGCGACTGCGAATCGATTTTTTCGACTAAAGAAGCAGCTGCACTGCGGTAAATGTCAAGCAAGTTGTCGCCTAAGATTTATGCTGCCTTCATAACTTGTGAGTTTTCGGCTTTCTTAACTTTTGGTCGATAGCCTGTTAGGGATGTCGTACCTGCAGGTGTCCAGTTTCGCGTCTCACCACTCCAGCGCTCAGGGTGACCTCGCCGGGCCTGCTGATAGAGCGCATGTCGGCGTTGTAATATCTCCCGCTCCTGCCCGCTATGACGCTCGTGCGGTGTCACGAACCGGATCGCACTGTGGCGATGTTCATGGTTGTACCAGCGTACGAACCGCTCCACCCAGGCACGCGCGTGAGTGATGTTTTCAAAGGCTTGCTCCGGATACTCCGGACGGTATTTGAGGGTTCGAAACAAGCTTTCCGAAAACGGATTGTCATCGCTCACCGCCGGGCGCGAAAATGAAGGGATGACGCCCAGGCGCTCGAGCGTGGCGAGCATCGTCGCCCCTTTCATCGGCGAGCCATTGTCGGCGTGCAAAACCACTTCCCGTGCATCGACTCCCTCCACATAACAGGCCTCATGCGCCAACGCCGCAGCGTACTCGGCGCATTCACGCTCATGCACCTGCCAGGTCACGATCTTGCGAGAGTAGATGTCCATAATCAGGTACAGATAGAAATACATTCCCCGCACCGGGCTCGCCAGCCACGTGATATCCCAACTCCATACCTGGTTTGGCCCGCTGGCCACCCGCGCGGTGGGCTCATGGCGGCGCGCCGGTGCGCTGGCCTGGCGGTGGTGCAATAATCTCTCCTCGCGCAGGATCCGATACATCGTTGATTCCGAAGCGATATACTCCCCACGGTCCGCCAGCATCGCGACGACCTGGTTGGGGCTCTTGGCAGCGTGCTCAGGCGCATTGAGTACCGCCACCACCCGCGCAACCTCGCTCTGGCTCAGCCGATTCGCCGGCATCGCCCGTGACCCTTTGCGCCGGTCCGCCGACCCTATGCGCTGCCACCGTTGCACCGTGCGTAGCGACAGCCCCAGCGTTTCACATGCCTTCACTTTACGACACCCTTGTTGCACCGCTTCATCGATTAACACCACTGCCTGTACTCGCTGTGGCTCGCCAATCAATCGTCCTCGGGCTCCCCCCAAATCGCGGCCGCTTTTTTTTTCAGCACCAGCAACGCCGCCGTCTCCGCCAGCGCCTTCTCCTTGCGACGTAGTTCCTTCTTCAATGACCGGGTCTCTTCGCGTAACGCGCGCAGCGTGCTCTGCGACCCCTTGCCCCGGTCCTGTCCTTCAATTATCTCCCGGCGCCAACGCTCAAGATGATGCGTGTGCAACCCTTGACCGCGACACCACGCGCCCAGAGCATCGTCCGATAATGCACTGCTCTCAATCAGCGCGTTCAGTCGCTCCTGCGCTGTCCAGTCCTCAGGGCGCCTCTCTTGTTTCACCACCTCGCTCACTCCCGCTCTTCGATCTTGACGTAACCAATTCTGGATCGTCGAACGACCAATTCCAAATTCCTCCGCGACCAACCCCTGTGACCTCGTTCCTTCCAACACTTTCCTCGTTACCCTCTCTCTCAATTCCTGTGAATGTTTCATTGACCAATCTCTCTCGCCCCCTTGTTTTTCTCTCTCTAATAAAGGCGACATCTATCCTGACACAGGGGGCACTGCAGTACGTTCGTAAGCTGACCGAAAACCCGGCACAGGTCACCGATGCCGATATAAACAGCCTGCGCGAAAATGGCTGGTCCGACGGTGAGATCCTGGAGATCAATCAGGTGAGCGCCTACTTTGCCTACGCAAATCGCACGGTTTTAGGGTTAGGCATCAATACCGATGGGGAATTTCTAGGTCTATCCCCTGGTGATTCCGTAGACGCTGAAAATTGGAAACACCATTAATCCTGTAGTGTACGAATCTGGCCTAGCAAAATAATTTTTCGTTTACCCGTGAGCCTGGAGGTTTCAAAACCGCTACACACTCGTGGACTGACACTTGGCAAGTTCGCGCCACTGCATAAGGGTCACCAATACGTCATCGAGACCGCACTGCGTGAGATGGATGAACTCATAGTCCTGATCTATGACGCCCCCGAGGTCACCCCGATACCTTTGCGGGTACGCTCCGAATGGCTGCGGTCCCTGTATCCGGCTACTGAAGTAATCGAGGTCTGGAATGGACCCCGCGAAGTCGGTTACACGAGAGCGCTAAAAGCAATGCACGAGAAATGCATATTGGGGGTGCTCGACGGCACCCGGATCAGTCATTTTTATTCCAGCGAGCGCTACGGCCAGCACGTCAGCCGTGCGCTTAACGCGGAAAACAGAAACATCGACAGTTTGCGCAGAAAACACCCAATATCCGGAAGCGCCATCAGGGCCGAACCATACGAACATCGTCATTTCCTACACCCGAGGGTGTACTCGGACTTGATCACCAACGTGGTCTTTCTCGGCGGACCTTCTACCGGTAAAACCACTATTGCACGTGCACTCGCATCTCACTTGGGCACCCACTGGATGCCAGAGTACGGACGGGAGTTTTGGCACAAGAACCAAAAGGACCGCCGTCTATCTCCCACGCAATTGGTCGAGCTGGCCGACGGACACATCGAACGAGAGATGGCGTTGCTCGTACAGTGCGATCGCTACCTATTCACCGATACAAACGCAATCACAACTTCAGTTTTTTCAGACTATTATCACGGAATTGTAGCGCCTGAGCTCAGGCATCTGTGTGTTCAAGCGGGTCTACGCTATGACCTCGTATTTGTCTGCGGTGCTGACATTCCTTACGACGACACGTCCGATCGTTCTGGCGCTGCGAATCGGGAAATGCTGCAAACAAAGACGCTGGAGTTGTTGGCTAGCCTCAACATTCCCTATCATCTATTAACGGGCAATTTAAAAGAGCGGATCCGCGTAGTGGATACAATCCTTAAATCTCATAAAAAGTGGAGTTTCTAATGAAGTGCCTAACCGCCAGTTTTCACCGAGGTAATTAGCCATGTCGAGCTTCTTCGTGACCTACATGGCTTTGTGGGGGGTGGCCTGTGTGGTCGCGGTAGCAATGATGGTCCGCTTCCGTGCGCACTTGGACCTATTCCAAAGATCCTACTGGCTGGCTCTATTCCAGGGCTGGAAAATTCTCACCTTTTTGATTGCGACCGTCGGCCTGGTTGTGATCGCACCCTATACCGGAGATCCAACCTGGGATTACGTTGATGCGACCTTTATGTCGGTATTGACCTATGCCACGGCATCATGGGCCGTCGGAACACTTTATCTCACCATTCGCGGCAAGCGGCCCTTGGCGCACGCTTATATCGCTGCATGTGTTTGGATGTTCTCGGCAAGTTGGTCATATGACTTGTATCTGGTGATCAGAGATGGCTACTATCCGCACACCTGGCTGCCCAATATATTTGCTTCCTCAGTGCTGTACGTATCGGCCGGATTATTCTGGAGTCTGGAAAACGTCGCCGGTCGAGGCGTGATTTTCGGCTTTATGGATCCTGGTTGGCCGTCCGTGTCGAACACTGGAAAGTTCACCCGAATCGTGTGGTACGCCTTACCATTCATGCTATTGGTCGCAGCAATGATTCTTCCCTTCATACTGTAAGCGTATCGTTCAGCTACCGCCGGCCGCTTTGTAGCGTTCTCTCAGCGCACCGTAAATGTCGTCCCGAAAGCTGGCGCTGTTGGCGTCCAGCGCCGCGGTAATCTCGCTCAGATGTTCGTTGTCTTCGCGCCCGTTCCATTGTTTTTGGTAGCT
Source organism: Gammaproteobacteria bacterium (assembly GCA_965225625.1). Classification (GTDB taxonomy): domain Bacteria; phylum Pseudomonadota; class Gammaproteobacteria; order JADZEE01; family JADZEE01; genus CBDDBH01. The sequence goes on along the minus strand of CBDDBH010000034.1, from coordinate 425,363 downwards.
ACCGTCCTTGTAGCCATGATCTTGGCGGAACCCGTTTAAAATATTCTTACCAACATAATTGCTGTACAGATCATCCAGGCTTTTATCGATTTGCTTCAGCAATAGAGGAATTACAGATGCTTCAAATTTTTCCTCGACCAGCGCCACACAGGCCATGTCCTCTACGTCCATGAGGAATCCTTGCGACTCACTGGGCCGATTCCAGTCGGCGGCAAGCTCCGCAGCAGCGGCGTCGAAATCGCGGTCGGCGGAGATGCGGGAACTCAAACCGAAATGCCAGATATCGACAATCTCGAGTAACACCTGATCGACATTGCGCTCGGAATGTTTCCACCACTTCCAGCCACCGTAATGATCCATTAACTCCCCGCACTCAATCCAGATCGCGCGATGCCACTCACGCCCAAGGGTTATCCAGTCGGGATCGATGCGCTTATTCATCTCGTCCTGCAATTGCAGCATGACGCGCATCTTTATGAGTGTTGGATCATCGGCCATTAATACGTCCCAGCGTCTCGCGCCGCCGGCGCAAGCGCCAGCAGCATTATTGTTTAGCGTGCTCGTATGTCCGCATTGCGTGCACACCCAGGGCGTGAATCTACACTGAGATCGGGGCGAATGAGAAGAGCGTTGTTGGCAGCCCGTCAGCAGTAAATTTCATCACAAAAAAACATACTAAATCCAACGCGTTGCAGAGACTGCTGCGACATTCCTGCGCCGCAGTTTGAGAATGCGCTATTGCCATCCATTTCACGATAACATAACTATTTACATTCCAACGAGATACGTAATAACTTGAGAATTGTTCTGGCCATACTCGGTGCGTATCTCGGCGCGACCTTCGCCGGCCTCGCCGGAGCGCTGCTTGGTTTGGCCGTCGGTCTTTTGTTAGCGTCCCAACACGGCGCAAGCGAGCGGTTCGATGCGATCGAGCGCCGGCTGCGCGCTTTGGAGTCTCGAGCTCAAAGCGACCCGCCGCCGGTGCCGGAATCTCAGCCGCGGGAAAACATAGCACCCGTGCCGGTGCCAATATCACCACCGGTACAGGCACCCGCACCAGCAGAGACTCGCTCGGAACCGGATCCCGCGGCAGACCAACCTGGTGCCGCCCCACCTGCTCACCCAGTTCAGTACGCGCCAGAAATACCGAGGTCTGTCCCTCAACCGAGTAGGTTCGAACGCGCTATAGGCGCCGTTACGCAGCGGATCCACAGGTTCTTCACAAGCGGCAACGTCGTTGTCAAAGTCGGCATTATTGTTTTGTTCTTTGGCGTGGCGTTGCTGTTGAAATACGCGGCCGACCGCAATGTGTTACCGATCGAATTGCGCCTCATCGGGATCACTTTAGGCGGCATCACGATGCTCGTAATTGGTTATCGGCAGCGGGTCTTGCGACGCACCTTTGCACTGTCCCTACAAGGGGGAGCGGTCGGCGTATTGTTCCTGACTGTTTACGCCGCCGCCAAGCTCTATGGCGTCGTGCCTCTGGGGCTGGCAATGTTGCTCATGCTCGTCCTGGTCGCATGCTCCGGGTTTCTCGCCATTGTCCAGAATGCACACGTGCTCGCCGCTTTGGGTAGTGCCGGCGGCTTCCTGGCGCCGGTGCTGACATCCTCGGGTGGCGGCAGCCATGTTGTTTTATTTTCATATTACGCGCTGCTGAATGCCGGGATCCTTGGCATCGCCTGGTTCAAGGCGTGGCGATATCTGAACTTGATCGGCTTCGGCTTTACTTTCGTGATCGGCGGGGTTTGGGGGGTGCAGTTTTATCGCTCCCGCCATTTTGCGACTACCGAGCCATTCTTGGTTCTGTTCTTTGTGTTTTATCTAGTCATCGCAGTTCTGTTCGCCCATCGGCAACCACCGAAACTACGCGGTTACGTCGACGGCACGCTGGTGTTTGGTCTGCCGCTGGTCGTATTTGGTTTACAAAGTGCGCTGGTAGACGAGTTTGCGTTCGGCCGCGCTTACAGCGCGCTCGCCATGGGCGCGTTATATCTGCTGTTGGCTCGCTGGCTGTGGAATAAGCAGATCGCCGGCATGCGCATGCTGGTCGAGGCGTTTCTAGCGCTAGGTGTGATCTTCGCCAGCCTCGCTATTCCTTTTGCGATCGACGGCCATTGGACCGCGGCAGCGTGGTCGCTGGAAGGCGCCGGATTGATTTGGGTCGGACTGCGCCAGCAACGCATAACTCCACGCATCTTTGGCCTACTACTGCACGTGGGCGCAGCAAGCTTGTTCTTGTTTGCCGCACAAGGCGCGCACGACGCCCATCCTGTATTCAATACCGCCCTGCTGGGTAGCATTTTCATCAGCGTGGGTGCCTTATTTTCAAGCTTTTGTTACAGCCGCTCCGAGCCTCAGTTGCAGAGCTGGGAGCACAAGTTGGATAACGTGACGCTCATCTGGGGATTGCTTTGGTGGTTCGGGGCGGGCATGAACGAAATCAACGATCACGTTCCGCGCCTGCTCCAAGGCGCGGCGTTCGTGATGTTCTTTGCGGTCAGCGCGGAACTCATGCGGCAGTTGAATCAGCGGATGGCGTGGCAAAAGATGCAGTGGCCGCTACTGTACCTGTTGCCCGCACTCGCCTATATCGCGTTTACCCTATTTGTTGATCAACGCCAAAGCGGACCGATTGAGAACCTGGGCTGGCTGGCATGGCCGCTGGCGTTGTTGATAAATTATCGCGTGCTGCATCACGTAGAAACCCGCTGGCGCACCGATTTGGTGGAATTCTGGCATGCCGGCAGTCTCTGGCTGGTCGTCGCGCTGTTGAGTTGGTCGGTTTATTGGCTGCTCGGCCGCTATCTCAGCGGGCCCACCTGGCCAGTGGTCGCGTGGGCTGTGATCCCAGCCGGTGTGGTTCTGCTTCTGCACCGAAAAGGTCACGCCCTACGGTGGCCGGTTGCGGTCTTTCCAAGACCCTACGTGGGTCCGGGTCTATTGCCGTTGATCCTCGTCGCGCTCGGCTGGACGCTCGCTGTCAGCAGGCTCGCCGGTGATCCATATCCGCTGCCCTACGTGCCACTGCTCAATCCACTGGATGTAACAGCGATGTTCGTGCTTCTCGTAAGCTTTGGCTGGTCGCACCGCAGCGATGCCGAGACTCCGTTACCGCCAGGCATGCTTTCACTTGGCGTGGCGGCAGCTGCATTTGTGTGGGCTAACGTCGCAATTGCCCGCGCCGTACATTTCTTCGATGGCGTAAGTTATCGGTTTGAACCACTGTATCGCTCGGCTACGCTGCAAACCAGCATTGCGATGTTATGGAGTCTGGTTGCACTGAGTCTTATGGTCTTTGCCAACCGCAGCGGCAATCGCCGAGTATGGTTCATCGGGCTGGGCTTATTGATATTGCTGGTCGCCAAACTGTTTCTCATTGATCTGGCGGGTAGCGGCACTATTGCGAGGATTGTCTCGTTTCTGGGCGCGGGCGTACTCATGTTGGTGATCGGGTATCTCGCCCCGGCCCCGCCGCGCGATTCACTCGAGGGTAATGATGATGCGTCAGGCAATTCTGCTTAGCGTGTTGCTGAGCATAAACGCGCATGCGGCGCCCGACCGCATGCACGATTACGCCTATGGCGTACCCATTACAACGGATGGCGAAGCTCCACTGTACGAAATCGTCGTTCCCACCCACGTCTATCAGACCGCCAAACGCGCCGACCTGGGCGACTTGCGCATCTTCAACGCGGCCGGGACGGTTGCTCCGCATGCATTGCGTGAGGCGGCTCCAATAATCGACACAGTTACTGGGCAGGCGCCAATTTTTCCTCTTTACACCCAAACCAATACAAACGGTGGCGATTTGCATATCCGGGTCGACGCCGGAGGCGCCATTGTCGAAGTAAGCAGCGACGACGGTGCTAATCCTCAACAACAAGTGCACGCCTACATCCTGGATACCAGTCGCGAATCGCGCGGCATCGAGCATCTGCAGTTGCAATGGGAAGGTGCGCCGGCAAGCTTTGTGACAACGGTACGGGTAGAGGCCAGTGACGATCTCGACCACTGGCAAACTATCACACGCACGGCAACGCTCGCTCGTCTGCAGCACGGAGACTACGCAATTGCCGAAGATCGCATCGAAATGGACGGGGAACCGGCACGATATCTGCGTATCAACTGGCCAGCGGGTGCCCAGGGAGTCACCCTCACCGATGTCACTGTGCACTACGCGGCGCGCCAACGCGAGCGGGAGTTACAGTGGCTAACCCTGAACGGCGCTCGGGACGAAAAGGAAGCGGGCACCTTCGAATTTGATGCAGGCGGAACAATACCCACCCAACACCTGAGCGTGGCGCTACCACAGCGAAATGACATACAGCATGTACGGATAAGTTCGCGTCTGAACCCTGACGAGAATTGGCGTCACCGCTACAGCGGTGTGGTTTACGCACTTGAGATTGATGGTGTTCAAATACGGAATCGGCCCATATCGGTGGGCCGCAATAACGATCGTTATTGGCAAGTGCAATTGGATTCCACGAGCACCGCTGCCCCGCGCTTGCGACTCGCATGGCGAGCGCACAAGCTTGCATTCCTGGCACGGGGTCAGGCGCCGTTCGTGCTGGCCTACGGTCAGAGCAACGTCGAGCCGGCCAGTCGCTCGCTCGACGCATTGTTAAAAGATCTCGCGGTACAGTCCGATTTCATCACCGCCGCCGTCACCGGAGCGCCACAGTCCTTGCGCGGCACGATCGCACTGAAGGAGCCCTTTCCCTGGGAGCGCGGCGTGCTATGGACCGTATTGCTGGCCGGCGTAACTGTCCTGGTAGTAATGGCGTGGCGGTTAAGCCGCCAGCTTGGTGGCCGGCCTGAGCGGCCTGACCGGCCCGATGATAATAGTGATAACGGCAAACCGTGAAGGACTCAGAAATGGTGAAACACGTCGAATTACCGTTGACTTCAACCTATTGCGCAAGCGCGCTGGCGAACTTTGCGCAATATACGAACTTTCACGGGGCCACACCGGCGCGTTTGGCAGCCTCCCACAGCGCATCCATTTCCTCCAGATCGGAATCCTCGACACGCTTGCCCCGCTGTGCCAAGCCCGCTTCGATAAACGCGAAACGCTGTTCAAACTTGTGATTACAACGCCGCAGCGCCGCTTCTGCATCCACCCGCAGATGCCGCGCCAGGTTGATGCAGGCGAAAAGGACATCGCCCAGTTCCGCCTCGACACGTTCATGCGCAGCGTCACCGGCTACTTCTTCGCGCAGTTCCTGTATCTCCTCCGCAATTTTGGCAAAAACGGGGTCGATATCAGGCCAGTCAAAGCCCACCAGCGCGGCACGGCTTTGTAACTTTTGCGCGCGACTCGCTGCCGGTAGTGTGCGACTAACGCCCGCCAGCGTCGCCGGCGCATCAACATGCGCGTCTGCCTGACGCTCTTTTTGTTTGGACAATTCCCACGCCGCACTCTGGGGCGCTGCGTCGAGGACTTCCTCGTCGCCAAATACGTGCGGATGGCGCCGTACGAGTTTCTCATTCAACGTCTGCACGATCATTTGAAAATCGAACAAGCCTTGTTCCTGTCCCATGCACGCATAGAAAACAACCTGGAACAAAAGATCGCCCAGTTCACCTGGTAACGCATCGAAAGCGCCTTGTTCGATCGCATCGGCAACTTCGTAGGCCTCTTCCAGCGTATGTGGAACGATGGTGGAAAATGTCTGCTGTTTGTCCCAGGGGCAACCGCGCTCAGGATCCCGTAGACGCGTCATTATCTCGAGTAATTCCTGCATGGATGCCGCCGTTGATGTGTGCGCTTGCGTCGAAGTTGTCATGTGTAATCTCTATGTTATGGCTTGTTTTGTTGGCGCCGTCGTGGCTTGATTTCTTATTCCGAATCGCATACAACGATGCTAGCTATATAACCTTTGATACCAGACCGATGGCACCCCTGATATTGCGACTCGACATTTCCGGCACTCCGGTAACATGGGTCCCGTGGCAGAACGCCGTATGCCTGTATTCGAAGGATATGATCGCATGGACTGCCGGCGAACACGTATTTACCTTCTACGGCGGAACGTCGCGGCTCACCGGCCAACGATCGTCCGTGTCAATCAATTCCATTATTGCGGTCAAACGTTCCTCGATCATTAAGCACGAGCGCCGCGGCATCCCGCCGCTGAACAACCACGAGCTGTTTCTACGTGACGGCAACCTGTGCATGTATTGCGGACATGAACTGCCCGATTCCCAGCTGACCCGCGATCATGTTATTCCCTTGTCGCGCGGTGGCAGGGACCGCTGGTCCAACGTCGTTGCAGCCTGCAAGAGTTGCAACACACGCAAGGGTGACCGCTTGCCCGAAGAGTCCAGCGTTTCTCTGCTCGGGATCCCCTACGTGCCGAACTGGGCGGAATTTCTGGCCCTGTCCAATCGACGGATCCTGGCTGACCAAATGCAATTTCTGAAGTCGCAATTCAAGCGCAAGTCCCACCTGCTGAAGTCACGATAGTGAACCCTCGCAGGCGTCAGTAGCAGGCACAATGGAGCCTGAATTCTGGCAGGGCATGTGGCGCGACGATCGAATCGCGTTTCATGAGCCTCGAGTCAACCGCCTGCTGCAACGTCATTGGGCTGCGCTGGACCCGCTGCCTAGTGAGCGCGTACTTGTACCGCTATGCGGCAAAGCATTGGACATGCCATGGCTGGTCGAGCAAGGCCACGCAATAACCGCAATTGATCTCAGCCCCATCGCTGTGGAAACATTCTTCGCCGAGCGAGGCATGAGCGTAACCCCAACCCCGGATAAAGGACTGCAGCGCTATGAGGTCGATGCATATCGCCTGTATGCGGGAGATTTTTTTGCGCTTGACACCGCGCAGGTTGGTGCGATCGATCTGGTTTATGATCGCGCGGCGCTGATTGCATTGCCGCCAAACGTCCGTGCAGACTATGCTCGCCACTTGCAAACGCTGTTGACTCCGACAGCGAGAATTTTTCTAATAACGCTCGAATACGATCAGGCGCAAATGAACGGACCGCCGTTTGGGGTGACTGCGGATGAAGTGCGGGATCTGTACGCTGCGCAATTCGACATTCAGCGCTTGGCAGTACGCGAAATGCTTGACGAGGAACCGCGTTTTCGCGAACGCGGCGTTACGGCATTGAGCGAGAGCATATTCCGGCTTGCGCGACGCGGCTGAGCCGGGCGCGGTCGAGCACACCGATTTCGAAGATGACGGCTGGCGCTAAGCGCTTTTCGGTTAGCCATCGCTTACAGGCGGTACAGGCCCCCATCGTCCCAATCGTCGGCAAGCTGATCCGCGAACATCCTGGCACAGTATCACTGGGTCAAGGCGTCGTGTATTACGGTCCGCCGGCCATCGTCGCCGAGGCGCTTGAGGACTTCAATCATCTGCCAAACGCCCATATTTACGGCGAAGTCGATGGCAATCCCGAACTGCTAGAATTGCTGCGCGCGAAGCTGCTACAACACAACGGCATTCAGTGCCGCGAGGATGTAAACCCAGTTGTGGTGACAGCTGGCGCAAATATGGGATTTCTTAACGCCCTGTGCGCGATTACCGATCCGGGCGACGAAGTAATACTACCCGCGCCCTACTATTTCAATCACGAAATGGCGGTGCGCATGGTTAACTGCAAGCCGGTTCTGGTCGAGACGGATGAGCACTTTCAAGTCGATCCGACGGCGATTCATGAAAAACTGACACCGCGCACGCGCGCCGTGGTCACAGTTTCTCCTAACAACCCCAGCGGCGCTGTCTATCCCCGCGAGGCCCTACTGGCTATCAACAGCCTTTGCCGCGAGCATGGGATCTACCACATCAGTGATGAAGCCTATGAGAACTTTCATTACAACGAGACCGAAGTTGTGTCATCGGCTTCGTTCAGCAACGCGGCAGAGCATACGATTTCCCTGTTTTCAATGTCCAAGGCCTATGGCTTCGCGAGCTGGCGAATTGGTTACATGGTGATACCGGCGCACCTGTACGCAGCAATCCTCAAAGTTCAGGACACAAACTTAATCTGCCCTTCCGCGGTTTCGCAACACGCGGCGACCGCGATTTTGCGCGATGCGCCTGATTACTGGCGGGACAAATTGCAGGCGCTGACCCGGGTGCGCAAATATGTACTGGCCGAATTGTCAACGCTGGGAGAACTGGTCCAGCTGGCGCCCGCGCAAGGCGCTTTTTACGTGCTTGCGAAAATAGAATCCCGACTCGACGACATGGAATTGGTCACCCGGCTGATACGCGAGCACGGTGTGGCAGCCATACCCGGATCGGCGTTCGGTTTGTCAGCGGACCGTTATTTGCGGATCTCCTACGGCAGTCTGGAAGAACGCTCGGTAGCGCTGGGGATAAGCCGACTACTCACCGGTTTACGCTCGATCCTGAACGAGGGCCCGCATGCCTGAGGGGCCGCTAAATCTACTCACAGCGTTGCAGCAATGTTTGCACAGCGCTCCTGGTGCAGCGACAAATTCCTACGCGGCGATAGGTGACGGCGTAGTAGACGTAGCCGCTGAGCATCTGGAAGTCGCGAGTCTGACACCGGCGGCGGTACTGGTGCCGCTCATCACTCACGTCCATGGGACCTCGGTGTTGCTGACGCAACGCACCGCCCACCTTGAAAAACACGCAGGTCAGGTCAGTTTTCCCGGCGGCCACGTGGAAGCACATGACAGCAATCACGTCGACACGGCGCTGCGGGAGACCGAGGAAGAAACCGGCCTGCAGCGCACGCTTGTAACCATCGCCGGCAGTCTGGATGAATGTCGCACGGGCACCGGTTACCGGATCACGCCGATAGTAGGTTTAATCCGGCCAGGCTTCGAGTTAGCGCCCGATTCCTACGAGGTTGCGGAGATTTTCGAGGCACCCCTAAGCCATATTCTCGACGCCGCCAACCATAAGCGCTGCTATCTAGTTCGCGACGGAAAACGTCGATATTTTTATGAAATTCACTACCAGGATCACCGTATCTGGGGCGCCACCGCGGCCATGCTGGTTAATTTGGGCACGAAGCTGGAAAAAGCCGGATATCTGAACTGGTTCACCAAATAAACGGCTGAGAAATTGCGCAAATCCGGAAAATGCGGCATGATTCGCCTGACGAGGGCGCGTGCCCTGCGGGCACATTAAAAAAAGACTAATCAGGAGACGGAACCATGCAAAATGAATTGTTCAAAATTACGCGTTTGACCGCGCTAGTGCTGGCCTTCGGACTGGCAAGTGGTTGTGCGTACATCACCCAAGAGCAGTTTGATGCGGTCTCTTCGACCGCCAACAACGCGTTGAGCGAAGCCCGCTCGGCCAAGTCCGCTGCCGATGGCGCCGCACGCGCCGCGGCCGATGCATCCGCTGCCGCGGCTCGTGCACAGTCCACCGCAGACCAAGCCCTGGCGTGCTGCAATGACAATTCGGAAAAGATTGAGCGTATGTTCGAAAAGGCGATGACCAAGTAAGTAGCTGGTTCTACGCAAAGCCTTAAAAACCCCACCTAGCGTGGGGTTTTTTTTAGCCCTTGCCGAGCTTCTTCACTAACTGCGCAGTGGCAGGTAGCTCCGGCGTTTCCAGCACGTCGCCAATACGTTCCGGGATACCGCTGGCTCTTGCCAACACGCGCTGCAAGTCATTCCAGTCGATATTCGCTTTGCGGCCGTCTAACGCCGTGACGATAAGATTTACGACATGCGTATACCGATTTCGAAAGTTGTCGATATCCTCGTCCAGCGGTGGGTGCGCTTCCAGATAAAGGCCGTCGTCCAATGTCCCGACTTTGAACGGTTGATTCACGATCCGAACAACTGTTCCCACCTTGGCCTGGTGAAATAGCTGTTCAATATCACTTGGATACATCCGGATACATCCGTGGGTCACGCGCATACCCAGACCCGCGGGCTTGTTCGTTCCGTGGATGAGGTAGCCGGGTAATCCCAGCCGCAGCGCGAAATTCCCAAGCGGATTTTCCGGTCCCGGCGGTACAATCTTCGGTAACGGATCACCACGCTCGGCGTGTTCGGCGCGTATCGATTCCGGTGGGTACCATGCCGGGTGTTTGCTCTTGGCGACGATCTTGGTCCCGCCGTGTGGCGTCACCCATTCACGGCGCCCAATGCTAATCGGATGGGTAATGACAACGGGCGCATCACCAGTGGCTACCTTGGGAAAGTAATACAGACGCATTTCGGGTACGTTGATCACGATTCCGTCCGCCGCCGCCTCGGGCAGAATATGCCGGCTGGGGATGATTATCTCGGTGCCGTCACCGGGTAGCCAGGCATCGACATCGGGATTTGCCAGTCGCAGCTCGGTGAACCCCTGATTTTCACCCAGCGCAATGTCCGAGAACGTATCCAGATAGGTCGCACGTATGGAGCGCACGTGTCCAATGACCCGATCGCTGCCCGGTGGGAGTACAAGGGTATCTGCCGCTGCCGGCACGATGCCGCCCAGGATACTTAGGGCGATAGCCAGCAGGGATGGGCGTGTGCTTAAAAGGAGCATGACGGTTATTGAGTTATTCCCATTTACGTATTTTACCAAACCTGGTGACGAAAATTGCGAACTGTTTCGAGATATTGCGTTTTCGGCGGCCCACTCAATTCCTGCGACTGGCGCCGACGACCAACAACGCCCACGAAGACAATAGCAAAACACCGCCAATAGGCGTAATGCCACCAAGCCAGCGTTGATCAAACACCGCGAGCAAATACAGACTCCCGGAAAACAATAAAACGCCGCCCACCATTAGCCATCCTGCAAGCACGACAGTCTTTACCATAGGTTCTTGCCTGAGCCACAAACCCAATGCCAGCACTGCAAGTGCATGTATCAAATGATATTGCACGCCGGTTTGGTAGATGTCCATAAGCTTCGGCGTAAGCCGTGCAGCCAGCGCGTGCGCACCGAACGCCCCGAAGGCAACACCGAAAAACCCTAAGCAGCTACCGATGATTATAAACACGCGATCCATTCGAAACGATTCTCTTTCAAGTTTGGTGGACCTTGACGCATAATGCGCCGCTGTGAACCGCAAAGCCACAATGCAACTGCGCTACCCGAAATTTGCGTGCTTACCTGTGCACCGGTTCTCACTGCGTTCGTGGGTCAGGTGCCCTCCCCTGTCTGGTGCGCGCGAATGTCGCGCCACAATGCGTGTGCTTGTCGTGCTCATCGTAATGCTCGTGCCGGCAACGCAGGTATGGTCGCAGAGCATTGGCAAAGCCTACGCCCTCTCGAAAAAATACCCTGTCGGCGAACGCCATATGCAGGTTCGTCTGCTGGGCACGCTCGTTCTCAACAAGACCGAGGTCAACGGTTTTGGGCCGCGCGAAATGTCAGGTCTGGCGTGGGACGAGGACGCACAGCTACTATATGCCGTATCCGACGACGGCCACTTATGTCACTTCGCGCCACAATTTGTTGATGGCGTATTGACCGCAGTCGATTTTGTTGCCGCATATCCGCTACGCGAAGCGGATGGAACGCTGGTAAGGGGTAAGGCATCAGACAGCGAGAGTCTCGCCGCGCGCAACACGCACAACGGTATTTCCGGCGATACCGAATTATTGATTTCCTTCGAGATACAACCGCGCCTGCTCAGCTATACGGTCGACGGGCATTTGCGCGCTGAATTGCCATTAAGCCCGGCGCTAGCCGACATCAGTAATTACGCCGGCGAGAATAAAGGCTTGGAAGCGATCGCTTTGCACGAAGAGTACGGCTTGCTCATGGCTCCCGAGCGCCCCTTAAACGGCGCCAATCAAAACGTGCTCAGCATTTACTCCGCAGCCCAACATGTGTGGCAGATGGTACCGATTGATACCGAACATAGCGCTGTGGTCGGCCTGGAAGTGACCCCGCACGGCGATCTTCTGGTACTGGAGCGACGTTACTCCTCGGTATTCAGTCCCGTCATCTGGTCTGTGCGGCGCCTCCAACTCAATCCGGAAACCGCAGGGCAGCCACAGACTGCGGACGAAATCCTCACCATGACCACTGCCGGAAGCGCCTGGTCGCCGGACAATTTCGAAGGCATCGCCCATCACCGCAACAACAAGTACTTCATCATCAGTGATGACAATGAGAGCTCGCTGCAGCGCACGCTGTTGAGTTACTTCGAAATACTGGAATTCGATCGATTTCTACAGCGTTGATGCGCGTCGCGCAGCGGGTTAGGGCTGTTGATTGAGCGTCCAATTATAAGGAATATACTGCACCCGGTAGTTCTGCGGGATCGGCTTAGCGCGGAATAAATTCACATATTCAATCAGCTTTTCGCGCCGCGCGGGACGCACGAAATCTTCGGTATAAAAGTCGAGGATTTCAGATAAAAGCACCACGCGTTTATCGTCATCGATGCGTATATGTATTTCTTTGTCGAAGAACTCCCGCGCTGCCGCTTGCAACTGCGCATCTAAATGCTCTGCAACAAAGGGCGTGCGTGGCAACCGTGGGCAAGCGCGCACCATGCAGTTCAGCACAAAATGCACACGCGGCTCTCCCAGCGGACGAATTATCTTGTTCTCATAGTCGTAGAGCGAGATCTGCCGACCGCCCAGTTCGAACCGCTGTAGCTTGAAAAAACCAAGTCGCTTAAAAATAGTCGAAAAATCCGCGGGCATTCCTTTGGCCAACACCCCGTAGAGCGCCAGCGCGTTGTACGCATTGATATGAAAAGCGAGTTTACTCTCGAGACTTTCAAAATCCGCGGGATCCGCGCTAGGGCTTGTCTGCGCTAGCCAGGCGACGAAAGCATCGAGATGTTCGCGGTTGGCGGCGACACCATCGAAATCAATTCGGCCTTCCACATCGACGAAGTGTTGCAACACAGGCGCCCAATGTTCAGCCACTGGATCGGCAGCGGCTGGCAACAGTATGAACGCACACAGGGCAAATATTGCGCAAAGGCCACGCCGAACTACGTGCGCTGGGCGTCCTGGGGCAAAGTCAGAAGTTTCATGCATGCGATTTTGCAGATCCAATTGTTGGACTAAGTTAGACTTTTGGCCGGCCGAGTTCCCATTGGTTCAAATAACAACCGTCTCCCGTCGCGCGTAGTCACGTGTATAGGCTTGAGAATGTATTCGTCACGGCGCGCATTGTGGGTGCACATCGATATTGGACCATCTGCCGTCATGACCATAAATGAGCAGGCGTTAATACGTTCCTCATCGAGCTGTTTGCCGTCCATAAAATTCTGAACGAAAAGCGATAGACGGTGGACCCGACCGCGGCCTCGCAGCACGTCCCCCGCCATGCGCCGCAGTAGATCCGCTCCGTAGCTTATCCCCCGCCAATACCACACCGGCCGTCGCCATGCCGCAAAAACATGGCGCCACAGCAACCATGCAATGCCACGCCGCCGATCCAGATGCAGCCCCGCAAAATCGCGCAAAAATTCAGCGATTTTGGCATCACCGGTCAGCAATGGATGCAAACGTCCATTGGCAACCAGCGTCGCGACATAGCTATGGCATTTGGGATGACCGACACGTACCGCATCCCACGGTAAAGTCGCACCAGCGCCGCTGCTGATTTGTTCGCGCACTGATTCCAGCGACACGGCTGATCCGCGTTCTCCCCACACACCGCGGCCGGTATCGGCTTGTAGCTGAAAGGATGCCATGTCGACCACATCGGCTTGCTCCGCGAAAAACCTTACCAGCTCGGGAATTTCGACGACATTGCCAGTGTGCACGGTCGTGTTGAAGACCACCATCAGTGGCAGGCCCCGGGCCCGCTCGATGTACTCCAATCGGATCGCATTCAAATCGCGCTCCGATGCATAACCACTGCGTTGCTGCGTAGTATCAACATGAAACGCAACATCGCTCAAGCCCGCATCTGCCAGCTCGCACAGTAGACGGCGTTGAGCGGCGATGCCGTTGGTAAACAGCGCCGGCATCAATCCCAGCGAGCGGGCATGCGCAACGATGGCAATCAGTTCCGATTTTTTCCGTAGTGTGGGATCACCACCGGTGATCTGCACGTTGGTGCCGACACCGTAGTGCGCTTTGACCGCATCCAATCGTCGAAATACCTCTTCAATCGGCAGATCGCGAACAGCTTCCGAGTTCTCCGAGAGATAACACAAGGTACAGTCCAGATTACAGCGCTGAGTAATTTCAACAGCGGTACAACCGATCGTCTGCGTACGACCGAGGATCTGCGTGGAAGTAAACAGACTGCCCATGCGCTGCTGGGCCTGTAGTAACGCCTGGGTGTAAATGCGTCGCTCGGCGTTGGATGGTTGATCCTCAAGTGCGCCGGCGCGGTTTCGAAATATCCGGCGCGGAGCACGCACTACCACATCCATGGACCTACCTCAGTGGTTGCTGACAAGTTGCACTTACTGACCACGCCGCGCGGAATTCGTTCCCGTCAATGACAAGCGCAGGCATCCAAACCCGCACCCTGACGCAATCAGTCGTCGGTGGATTGGTCGACGTGCACGTCCATTTGCGGAAAGGGAATTGAAATGCCCTGCTCGTCAAATGCCAATTTAACGGGCGCGGGATCTTTCAGGATGCGCTCGTCCGCGGCGATTAGACCTTCGAGTACTTCCTTTGCTTTGCGCAGATCATCGCCGTAGCCGATGCCAAACACCATATCGACACGTCGGGTCGGCTGCGCCGAAAAATTGGTGATGCTGCCACTAAAAATCGAGCCGTTGGGAACAATGATTTCTCGATTATCCGGGGTTTTCAGCGTCGTGCTGAAACTATTTATCGATTCCACAGCCCCGCTGACACCTCCGGCGTCGACGAAATCGCCCGTTTTGAACGGCCGAAACACGACCAGTCCTTCATTGTTATTCTCCCGTTATTAGGCGCACCGGGCGCGGCGTGATCCTAACCTAAATGGCCTGGCCCGCATATTGCGCCTCACTCCACCCAATAACCTCCCGCATGCCTGGTGAAATAAACAGGCTGATGCAAGAATGCCCGCTGGGCGGGTTAACGCTGGGGCGTGACGCCTGCTACCGGAGGGAAATTTGGCCTACTTACCGATCAGAGGACGGATGTGACCCCCAGGCGCTTTAGAAAAATTGTGCAAGTCCTCAACCGTCGGCAACCCGATTTAACGGTTCTCATGGAAAACGTACACAAACCGCACAATCTGTCCGCCGTGGTCCGAAGCTGCGACGCAGTGGGTGTGCTGGATGTGCACGCGATTTCGGCCAATTCCACGGTGAAGCTTGCGCAAAAGACGGCCGGTGGTAATCGCCGCTGGATCACGGTGCACAGCCACGAGTCCATCGACGCCGCGGCCGCCGCCCTGCGCGCGCAGGGCTATTGTCTACTTGCAGCCAGCAGCGACGCCGGAGCTATCGATTTCCGCGAAGCCGACTATGCGCGACCTTCAGCTATAGTCATCGGCTCGGAACGCACCGGCCTGTCCGCCCATGCGGCAGACGCTGCTGACGTGCTGATACAGATCCCCATGCACGGCATGGCCGAGTCGCTTAACGTATCGGTAGCCACTGCGCTCATTCTGTTTGAAGCTCAACGCCAACGAATGGCGGCCGGCATGTACGCACGTTGCAGACTGGATGCGGATACCTACCAAAGCACCTTGATCGAATGGACACATCCGAAGATAGCCGCGCATTGCCGCGCCCATGGCCTGCCCTATCCGCAACTCGATGCCGATGGCAATATTGTCGAACTCGTTAACAATAATTTAAATTAAATATAAGATATAATTTATTGAAATATAACAGGTTATAATTCTAAAAACGCTCTCACATCGATGAAGAAACATGGCTAAACCGGGTGGACGCGGCATAACACGAATGGTCAACTCGTTCGGCTATTCCATGGCTGGACTGCGCGCTGCCTGGCAGCATGAGGAAGCATTCCGTATCGAGGGATGGATGGCGGTGATTATGGTGCCGCTTGCATTCTGGCTCGGCGAGGGCGCGCTTGAGCGCAGCCTTTTGATTGGCTCCTGCGGCCTTGTGCTGATCGCCGAGGTTTGCAACTCAGCGATTGAGGCAATCGTCGATCGCGTGGGGCCTGAACAGCACGAATTGTCTGGACGCGCAAAAGACCTGGGATCGGCGGCAGTGTTCATTGCCCTGGTGACAACTCTCATAATCTGGACGCTAATCGGCGTCGAACGCATTCAATAAATCTCAACCCCTAAGGAATCAATGTGGCTCAATACGACTATGACTTGTTCGTAATCGGTGCCGGCTCGGGCGGCGTACGCGCTGCCCGCATGGCCGCCGGATTTGGCGTCCGCGTCGCCGTTGCCGAAGACCGGTATTTGGGAGGTACTTGTGTCAATGTCGGCTGTATTCCCAAAAAGTTATTCGTATACGCATCACATTTTCGTGAGGACTTCGAAGACGCACGCGGCTTTGGTTGGAAGAGTGAGCTTCCGGAATTCGACTGGAACATCCTGCGCGACAACAAAAACAAGGAGATCCTACGCCTGAATGGCATTTATCAACGATTATTGGAGTCTGCGGGGTGCAAGCTCATCGACGGCCGAGCTGTGGTTACGGACGAGCACACGGTCACCGTGGGTGAACACAGCTACACCACGGAACGTATCCTGGTGGCAACCGGCGGATGGCCGACGATTCCCGACATTCCCGGGCGGCAGCACGCAATCAGCTCGAACGAAGCATTTTATCTGGATGCACTGCCGGAGCAGGTAGTGATTGTCGGCGGCGGTTATATCGCGGTCGAGTTTGCCGGGATATTTCACGGACTGGGGGTGGAAACAACGCTACTGTATCGCGGACCTCTGTTCATGCGCGGATTCGATGATGAAGTTAGAACCTTTCTTGCCGAGCAAATGTCGCAAACGGGGATCACGCTGCGATTCGACTGCAACGTAACCGCCATCGAAAAAATAGATGGGGCCTACACGGCAACACTAAACGACGGCAGTTTGCTGCAAACCGGGCTGGTTATGTACGCAACCGGACGGCACCCTAATTCAATGGAGCTGGGCTTGGAAAACGTCGGCGTGGCTTTGAACGAAAAAGGCGCGATTATTGTCGATGAACAGTATCAAACGTCGGTTGCTTCGATTTATGCGTTGGGCGATGTAACTGACCGAATCAATTTAACACCAGTAGCCCTCGCTGAGGGTATGGCGTTAGCACGTAACCTGTATGCCGGAACGGACTATCGCGTCGACTACGAATATGTACCGACGGCGGTATTCAGCCAACCGAACATCGGTACGGTGGGACTGACCGAAGCGCAAGCGCGGGAACGTTACCGGGAAGTTTTGATATTCCGCTCGAGCTTCACGCCATTGAAACACACGATGACGGGCAGCGCTGACAAGACCTTGATGAAAATGATCGTCGACGCTGACAGCGATCGCGTAGTCGGTATTCATATGGTGGGCCCGGATGCGGGTGAAATGATCCAGGGCATGGCGATAGCGCTGCGCGCCGGCGCCACCAAGGCCATATTCGACACCACCATCGGAATCCACCCGACAGCGGCCGAGGAATTCGTCACCATGCGCGAGCCGGTAGCGTCTTAGCGCACGACGCGCCAGCTCATGCGGGACTATTTCGTACCGTTATTTCTCGCTCTGCTAAGCCACTTCGCGCTCGCGCACACAGCGGCCGAGCCGCTCATCGCAGTGGCCACCAACGTCACGCGACCCATGCGGGAAGATTGCCGCTGAGTTCAATCGTGACAGCGGCCAATCGGTGCGGATCGCCACTGGCTCCTCCGGCAACCTCATGCGCCAGATCATTCAGGGCGCACCTTTCGAGGTATTCGTCTCCGCGGAGGAACGTTACATACAATCGTTGTTTCAGCGCGGGCTCACCCGCGATCAGGGACGCCTGTATGCAATCGGGCGTATCGGACTTTTTGTACCCACAAGGGCCCAATTCGCTGCAGATCTGAGCGATATCGCACCCGCGATAGCCGATGGGCGTTTACGCCTGATTGCCATCGCTAACCCCGAACACGCACCGTATGGCCGTGCAGCCCGCGAAGCCACGCAATTTGCAGGCCTCTGGCAGCAGATGCAGCCTGTGCTGGTAACCGGCGAAAATGCGGCGCAAGCGATGCAGTTTGCGTTATCAGACGCGGTCGATGCCGCGATCGTCCCGGTTTCGTTTCTGCATGCCGAGCAAATTGCCGCACGCGGACGCTTTGTAATCATCCCGGCTGAGTGGCACACGGCGCTGCGACAACGCATGGCATTACTGCAATCCTCCTCTGTAGCGGCCGAGTCGTTCTACCGGTTCCTGGACTCGCCGGTCGCGCACAAGATTTTGTCGCAGTATGGCTATCAGCTTCCAGAGCGCCGTTAACCCGTATATTGCATGAAGGGCAGACAAACGCTCCTCGGCTCTGGCTCCTGCTTCGCCCTACCTCCTGCATCCTTGCAGTCGTGCATGGTCTGCATTTCCGCCATCCCTGGCGGTCACGCCGCGCGCGCATTGGCATGGCGAAGTTTCCGCGGCAAGGCGCTATTAGAAGCACTGGTAGCGCTGCCTCTGATATTGCCACCCACCGTACTCGGATACTATCTGCTAACCACGCTCGGACGCACGTCCACCCTAGGACATGCGTATATGCAGATTTTCGATACACCGCTGGTATTCACTTTCGAAGGCGGACTGCTGGCCTCGCTGATATTCAATCTGTCCTTCGCAGTGCAGCCCATGCAACGGGGGTTCGAGACCATCCCGCTGGAAGTGCGAGAGGCCGCCTGGTGCAGTGGCATGTCATCCTGGTTGACGTTCTGGAAAATCGAGCTGCCGTTGGCGTGGCCCCGGATCCTGACCGCGTTGGTACTCGTTGCAGCGCATACGTTGGGGGAATTCGGTGTTGTATTGATGGTCGGCGGCAATATCCCGGGCGAAACACGCACCATTGCCATCGCTATCTACGACCGTATGCAGGCTTTCGATCAACATGGCGCCGCGGTGATGTCGGCGGTGTTGTTGATGTTTGCCTTTACTGCGATCGCCTTTATCTACCGGCTCAATGACCGTTACGGTGACAAACAACGACACTAACCGCGGTGTACCGGCCCGAGCCGATGCCATTAATCCTCGTGGTGAAACATGACGGCTAGCAACGAGGGACTGTTGGTTAGAGTGCGGCAACGCCTACCCGTGCCATTGAATGCCCAATTCGAATGCCGCACCGGCGAGCAACTCGCCTTGGTTGGACCATCCGGCAGCGGTAAAACCTCTTTGCTGCGGTGCATCGCCGGGCTGCAGCGTCCGGATTCCGGCGAAGTTAGCTGTAATGGAATGATATGGTTTGCCAGCGACCGCCACATCCATAGGGCGCCACAGCGGCGCCGGGTCGGACTGGTATTTCAGCAATACGCATTATTTCCGCATTTGAGTGCCATCGATAATGTCGCCAGCGCCCTGCGCCACTTGCCAGCGTCCGCGCGCAAAGCACAGGCTGCGACGTTGCTGGAATCCGTAAATCTGGGCGGTTTAGAGGCGCATAAGCCCCGCGCACTGTCGGGCGGACAACAACAACGGGTAGCACTGGCGCGTGCCCTCGCCCGCGACCCCGCCGTGTTGCTGTTGGACGAACCTTTTTCAGCTGTTGATCAAGTCACGCGGCGCAAGCTACAGCGCGAGCTGGCGCAATTACGCCGGCGCGTTAACCTGCCTATCGTGCTGGTCACACACGATTTGCAGGAGGCACGGATGCTGGCCGACCGCATGTGCCTGTTGCACCATGGGATTGCACTGCAAACGGGCAGTCCTGATGAAGTGTTATCACGCCCGATCAGTGCGCTGGCGGCGCGATTGGTCGATATACCGAACATTTATGTCGGTACCGTGATCAGCCACGATGCAAGCGCGGAAGTTATCCACATTCGCTGGCTGGACTATCAACTGTAAGCCCCGTACCGACCCGACATGGCGGCCGGCGCCAAGCTGAGTTGGGTGATCCCACCCGCGAACGTGATCTTATATCGACGCGACCGGCCATCACGCGGCGAACGTGAGAACCCGATCCGGGGCCGCATTAGTGAACTTGTTACCATGGGTGAGACGACGTCCGTTACAGCCCGACTCGGGTCATCACAAGACGTGAGCGTTACAACGTCAATACCCACCCACGTAGGGAACCGAAATGCGCTGGCGCCGGGCGTGGAAATCGGAGCATCGTTGCTGCGCGAAGGGATCCATCTTACGCCAGCAGAGGATAACAGCAGTTCTTCGCCATAGACCGCGCTTGAAAACTACAATACGCAACGCACGCTGTGGGTCGCGCCAACCTGTTTCACGTCGGGATAGTGCTGGTGGCATTCGGCTCGCGCGTAGGCACAGCGGGGAGAGAAATGGCAGCCGCTTGGCGGCGCCGATGGTGACGGCAGATCGCCCTCCAGTCTGATGATTTGACGTTGCGATGTCTTATCCAGCACCGGCACGGCCGATAGCAACGCCTGCGTGTACGGATGTTTCGGATCCGTCAATACTTCAGCCGTCGCGCCCGACTCAACAATTCGGCCGAGGTACATCACCGCTACCTCGTGTGCCAGGTATTCGACCACTGCGAGATTGTGCGTAATGAACAAGTAGGCCAGACCCAATCTATCCTGTAATTCCTTTAAAAGATTCAGGATCTGGGCCTGCACGGAAACATCGAGCGCACTGGTCGGTTCGTCACAGACAATCAATTTCGGCTCCACGGCGAGCGCGCGTGCAATACAGATCCGTTGGCGCTGACCGCCGGAGAATTCATGCGGATATCGGGTTTTCGCCTCGGCCGCAAGGCCTACATCGCGCAGTAAACGATCGACCCGCTCGGCCCGCTCTTTACTATCCGCACCAATTCCTTGAGCGATCATGCCTTCAGCAATAATGTCGGCGATGAGCATGCGTGGATTCATGGACGCGTAGGGATCCTGAAAGATAAATTGGATATCCGAACGCTTTTTGCGCAGTCGCTCGCCGGCAAGCTCGGTAAGCTCTTCGCCTTGGAATCTCACACTGCCGGCCGTCGGTGCGATGAGCTGAACGATACCCTTGCCGGCTGTCGTTTTTCCGCAGCCTGATTCGCCCACCAATGCCAGCGTCGTCCCCGTGGGGATCGTTAGTGACACGCCATCGACCGCACGTACATGCCCTATCAGTCGTTTAAACAAACCTTTGCGAATCGGGAAATGGACTTCGAGTTTGCTTACGTTAAGCAATTCCGTGGCCGTCGTCTGAGCGCCGGTGGCTTGCGGCTGCGCTGGCGTTGCCTGCTCGGGCATGGAATCGGGGTAGGCAGGGTTGTGCAGATGACAGCGCGCCCAATGTCCGTGCACTAGCTCCGATGCAACCGGTTCTTCGTCACGACAGGCGTCCCACGCAAATGTGCAGCGCGATTCAAACCGGCACCCGGTAAACGCCTGGGTCAACGGCGGCACGGTGCCTGGAATAACCGCGAGCGTCTTTTCTCGCTTTTCTACGCTCGGTAATGAGTCGAACAGCTTGCGCGAATACGGGTGCGCAGGTGCGGAGAAGAATCGACCTGCACCGGCCTCCTCCACGACGTGTCCCGCGTACATCACGGCTACACGGCTGGCTACCTGCGCGACGACGCCCAGATCATGCGTGATCAACAGCATCGCCATACCCGTGCGTTGTTGCAGTTCACGCAGCAAATCCAAAACCTGCGCCTGAATGGTCACATCCAGGGCTGTCGTGGGCTCGTCGGCAATGAGCAGATCGGGTTCGCCGGCCAGTGCCATTGCTATCATTACGCGTTGCTTCATCCCGCCGGAGAGCTGATGCGGATATTCATCCAACCTGCGTTGCGGATCCGGTATGCCGACCGCGTTCAACAAGTCAACTATGCGCTCACGGATCTGTGCACGCCGCAGCTGTGTATGTCGCTGCAACGACTCTCCGATCTGTCGGGCAACCGTGAGCACCGGATTCAGCGAAGTCTGCGGTTCCTGAAAGATCATCGCAATCCGCCCGCCACGCACATTGCGCATGGCGCTCTCCGGCAATGCCAGCAATTCCTGTCCATCGAGCTTTACCGAGCCGCCCAGGATGCGCCCGCCGTGCGGCAGCAGCCGCATGATACTGAGCGCCGTCATGGACTTACCGCAGCCGGATTCGCCGAGTAACGCAAATGTCTCACCACGGGCAATCTTCAGATCGATGCCATCGACAACGCGCGCGGCGTGCTCGCCCGCGCCGATACGCGTGCGCAAACCCGTTACTTCGAGAAGGCTATCGCTCAAGGAACGCTACTGACTTTCCATCCAGCGCTGCCAACCAGCGTCCGGTGCAAACCGATCGCCGTAGCGCTGCTCTAAGGCACGTAAACGCGACTCGAGTTCATTCGCCCCGACAGCCGTGAGGTGATGCATGGGACCACCACGAAATGGAGCAAAGCCGGTGCCAAAAATCATTCCGGCGTCCAGCAAATCGGCGTCGGCGACAACCTCTTCACGCAGGCAGGCAATGCTTTCGTTAACGATTTTAAGCAGCAACCGATCCTGGATCTCGGCAGATCTGGAAGGATCGCCGGCCTGCTGTGCAGCGGCGGATTGCCGTTTGTTGTTTTGATACTGGTAAAACCCGCGTCCGCTTTTGCGCCCCAGATCGCCAGCGGCCACCTTGTCTCGGATCAGGTCCGGAACCTGCATTCCCAGTTCCGCTGCCAACAGTTCCCCGACCGACAGGCAAATGTCGAGGCCAACGGTATCAGCCAACTCTATCGGACCCATGGGCATACCAAAATCTGTCGCGGACTTGTCGATCGCTTCCATACTGACGCCATCGGCGCAGAGAAATACGGCTTCCAACATGTATGGGGTCAGTATTCGGTTTACAAGGAAACCTGGGGAACTGCGCACCGGCAACGGCAAACGATCAATGGCGCGGGCAAACGCTGCCGCTTTGGCAATCGAGTCCGCAGCCGTTGCGCCTGCCGAGATTATCTCGACAAGCTTCATCTTCGCGACCGGATTGAAGAAGTGCAGTCCCACCAGGCGTTCCGGCGCCGTCAACGATTCACCCAATTTTTCCAGTGGAATACTCGAAGTATTTGTAGCGAGCAATGCGCCATCACGCATCCGCGGTTCGATATCTCGAAATAGTTGCTGTTTGGCGCCGGCATCCTCGATGATGGCCTCGATGACGACGTCGGCACGCTCAACGCCGGAGCCGTTGTGGTCGCCACGGATCCTACCCAATGCCGCGGCGCGCAATCTTCGATCACGAATTCGCCGCGAAAACAATTTGTGAGCGCGTTGCAACGCAGGCGCAATAAAACGCGGTTCACGATCTTGCAGCGTCACCTGCAACCCTTTATACGCACACCACGCGGCAATATCCCCGCCCATCAACCCGGCGCCGATGACATGTACATGTTGCACCCGGAATGCCGTGCCCCGGCCCTGGTTCTTGAGGCGTTCCTGCAGAAAGAATACGCGCAGTAGGTTACGTGCGGTATCGCTGGTGATGAGCGCGGCAATTGAGGCGATTTCTTCCTTAAGCATTGCCGTCGGATCACCGCCATGGCGGACCCATAGATCAATCAATGCATACGGCGCCGGATAGTGCTTGGGTGACGCACGCTTTGCCACCTCGCGGCGCAAATATGCGCCCAGCAGCGGCCGCACAAGACCATTGTTCGCCAGACGAGCCAGCGGTTTGGCACGATGCGCGACCGGCTGCTTCTGGATCAGTGCCCGCGCCGCGCTCAATGCCTGGCGCGGCGGCACCCGCCGGTCGACCAGTCCCAACTGCAATGCCCGGCGTGCATCGATGGTCTTGCCGCTCAGCATCAGCTCTAGCGCGCCCGGCGCTCCAGCGTGCCGTATTGAGCGAACCGTGCCGCCAAAGCCGGGATGTATGCCCAGAAGGACTTCCGGAAAGCCAAGCCGCGTCGCCGGCACGTCGACCGCTATGCGGTAGCGGCAGGCAAGCGCCAACTCGAAACCGCCACCCAGACAAAAACCTTCTATCAACGCAACGGTGGGAAAACGCACGCCTTCGAGTCGATTGAAAATCGTATGGGCACGGCCAATGAGTTCGGTAGCCTGCGCCGTAGATTCAAGCTGTGTGAACTCGTTGACATCGGCGCCGGCGATGAATCCGCCCTGTTTGGCCGACAAAATCACCAGCCCGCGCGGATGTGCATCCGCCAATACCTGCAGGATCGCGTCTAATTCACCGAGCACGTCAGCCGACAATGCATTGGCGTTCGCGTCATGTTTATCGATGTGCAACCAGGCGATCTCGTCCTCGTCGTGTTCGAGTCGCCAGTTTTTGTACGGATCTTTAGTCATGATCAGCTTAGTTGCTCTACGCCTTTGCCAGATTCGATATCGCTACACCCGTTCGAGTAGCATGGCGCCGCCCTGACCGCCGCCGATGCACAGCGTTGCAACGCCGCGCTTCCCCTTACCCGCTGCCAGCACATGCAGCAAGTGCAAGACGATACGCGCGCCGCTGGTGCCTACCGGATGACCCAGGCTCACCCCGCCTCCGTCTACGTTAAGCAGCGTTTGGTCGATGCTGCCGAATGTACCGCGCAGGCCCAGTTCGTCCTGGCAGTAGTGTTTGTCCTCCCAAGCTCTCAAACAGGCAAGCACCTGGGTCGCGAACGCCTCGTTAATCTCCCAGGCGTCAATCTTGCCGAGCGCCAGGCGATTGCGCTTCAGCAATGGTGTCGTTGCGTGCACCGGGCCTAGCCCCATCTGCCTGGGGTCCAGGGCTGCCCACTGGGAATCCACGATTCTGCCCATAACCGGTAGTTCGTGCTCCTCGACGGCCGTTTCGCTGGCAAGAATAAGCATGGCGGCGCCGTCTGTGATTTGTGCACTATTGCCGGCTGTAACCCGGCCGAATTCACGATCAAAGACAGGTCTCAAACCGGCCAGCGCCTGCACGCTGGAGTCGGGGCGCACACCGTCGTCGTGCGCGTAAAAATTGCCCTGCCAGTCGTAAATCGTTTCTACCTCGCTCAAACGAGCTTCGGCTTGCGCGGCGGCCAGACGTTTGTGGCTACGAACCGCATATTCATCCATCGTTTCGCGCGACACATCGAAGCGATGCGCAAGCACCTCCGCGGTTTGTCCCATGTTCAGGCCGACGATGGGATCGGTAAGTCCGCGCAGCAACGCAATAATTGGCTTCAGATGACCCGGCCGCAGTTGCGTGGCAGTCTTGAACCGCTGACCTAGAGTTTTGGCCGTTGACCACTGACCCAGCCATTCCACCATCGCCCTGCCAAGCAACACGGGGCCATGACTCATGGCTTCAGTGCCTCCCGCCAGCACCAGCTCTGCCCGGCCGGCTGCGATAGCCCGTGCCGCACTATCGAGCGCCTGCATGCCGGAGCCGCAATTACGCTGCACCGTATACGCAGGCACCGCGTTGCCACAACCCAGACGCAGTGCTACTACACGGGCAATATTCGCTTCGTCAGCGCTAGGCATGGTGCAACCGAGCACAACTTCGTCAAGTTCTTCCGCGGCGAAAGGCTGGCGCTCGAGCAATGGCCGACCAGCCAACAGGGCAAGATCCGAAGCCGTAAACGGGCCTGGTTTGGTGCGAGCTTTGAGAAACGGCGTACGCGCACCATCGACGACAAACACCGGCCGGGCTCGATGTTTCGAGGATCTGCTGGACGCCATATTCTCTGTCTCCTAATTAAGAACGCGTAGGCGCGGATCGAATGCATCGCGCACCACATCGGCAAACAAATTGGCAGCCAATACCAGCGCGAACATGAATACAAACGCGGCGGCCAACGACCACCAAACAATGGGTTCGCGCGCCATCTCCAGACGGGCACTGTTGATCATATTGCCCCAGCTGTCCATGGTCGGATCCACACCAATATTGATATACGCAAGCACAGCCTCGGTAAGCACCAGCCCGCTGAAGTCCAGGACCACGGTAATCATGACAATGTGCAAAACATTGGGGATCAGATGGCGCAATATCACCCGATGTGGCCCAACCCCGAACGCATGCGCCGCTTCGACGTACTCAATCTCGCGCAACTTCAACGTCTCGCCCCGTAGTAGCCGGCACAACCCCGTCCAGCTGGTGACGCCCAGGATCATGCACAGGAACAATAAACGCATATCGGCGCGCGCGGCCAGGCTGGTGAACTGTTCCGGGTTGTTGGCGATGTATACCTGCAGCAACAGTATTGCCGCCGCGATGAGCAATACCCCAGGGATGGAATTCAGCGTCGTATAGATGTATTGGATGATGTCGTCCACCCAACCGCCGAAGTAACCCGCCATCACACCGAGCGCAACGGCAAACGGTAACATAACCAATGTTGTCAAGGTGCCGATAACCAGGCCGGTACGCACACTCTTTAGAGCTTGATAGAAAACATCCTGGCCGACTTTATCAGTCCCCAGGACGTGATAATCCAGACTCAAACGCACAATTACGCCGGCCGCAACCAGCAGCACGCCGACCGTCGTGAGCACAGTGCGCCAGGGGATCTCGGTGTCGCCGGACCATACCGACTGCATCGCACCTGCCATGGTCAACGAGCGCCGCCTGGCAATGCCTGCGACAAGGGTCACCAGGCCCAATGCCCATAGCACCACGCCGAAGAATGCGCCCAGCGCTGCCTTCGCTGCGATGTCACCGGCACGTTCGAGCGAAGGATCGCCGAGATGCACACCACCGTGAACCAGTCGCGGATAGTCACGAATCTGCCGCCCATCAGCCAAATCAATCATCTCCTTTGAATAAAGATGCGCGGCAAACGGCGCCGAGTAGGTTTTCTCGTCACGCGTACGCAAATGGGTCATGACTACGTCGAAGACGCTTATGATCTCGGCCGCATATTGTGTCTGCGTGCTCGCTTGCACCGATGCCAGGCGCGGCTTGAAATGCAACGAATCCGACAGACCAACGAGTACGTAGGCAAGCAGTATCACTGCCGCTGCCATGCCGCGCGGGCTACGCGCGACTTGTCGCCATGGCGCACGCAGATGTTCGTGGCGTCGCACGTACAGCGCAAACACAAGCACCAGCGCGAGCAGCAGAAAGATTAAGGCGTCAGTAATGAATATTTCCGGCATCGCTTATTCCAAGCGTACGCGTGGATCGACCAGCGTGTAGGAGATGTCCGTCAACAACAGGCCGATGATGTAGAGCAACGAACCCAGAAAAACCATGGAACGCACAATCGCAAAATCCTGGCTGTTGATGGCATCAATCGTGTAGCTGCCCAGACCAGGGATACCGAAGAACGATTCAAGCACCAGACTGCCGATAAAAAGCGTCGGCAACACGACGACAACGCCGGTCAGTATCGGAATTAACGCGTTGCGCAGAACGTGACGATACATAAGCACGCGTTCACCGATCCCTTTTGCACGCGCCGTACGGACAAAGTCCTTACCAAGTTCCTCGAGAAAAATCGTGCGATACCAGCGCGTGCTACCGCCGATACCGCTAATCACGGCTATCAGCACCGGCAGCATAATAAACTTGACCGCATTAACCCCGGTGTCATATCCGGAGATCGGCACCAGATGCAGCAGTTTACCGATCAGGAATTGGCCGCCAATGTAGTAAAACAGCGCCGATATAGACATCAACACAACGCATAACACCACACCCCAGATATCGATGTAAGTGGCGCGGAAAAACGCGAGCAACAACGCAAATGTAATGTTTACGAGTAACCCCAGCAGCAATGCCGGGACGGTAATCGCCAAACTGGGCCACATGCGCTGGCTAATGTCATAGCTCACATCACGACCGCTATCGGAGCGACCGAAATCGAATACGAACAGGCGCAGCGAATTACGGTAGAAAATAGTCTCGGTGAATCGGCGACGACCCTCTTGATCGGTATTCCAAAACAGAGGCCGATCGTAACCGCGTTCGTGCTTCCATTTTTCGATCGCTTCGTTGCTAACCCGCCGCTCGCCTAATTGCATGCGGGCCATATCATCTGGTGTATTGACAACAAAAAACAACGCAAACGTTAGTACATTGACGCCCAACAGTATCGGCACGGCGTAAGCAATCCGGCGGATGATGTATGCGATCATAGCGCGCCGCTGCGTTCGCGCCGTCGGTAACTGACGATGGCTGGCACGACGCTGAGTATCAAGACCGCCAGCACAAGCGCTACGGGTCCGAGCACCGGCTTGTTCCATTGCGCACGGCGCTTGGCTCGAAGTTCTGGATCAACGCGTTTGTACTTTAGTCTGTTGCGCGCCATGAGATTGGGTTTGCCGTTGCGATACCAATCGTGGTGCAGGGAGTAACCTACCGGGTGGAATCCCCAAAGCCACGGCCCATCGTGTCTGGCCAATGCCACCATCGCGTCGATTGCGGCTTGGCGTTCGGAGCCGTCTGGCAAGGTCTTCATTTGTTCAAATAAAGTATCGAATTCGGGATTCTCGTAATTAGACGCATTTTCGCCATTGTCACGTACTTTGGCATTCGGCCCATACAACAGAAACAGAAAATTTTCGGGATCCGGATAATCGGCGTTCCACCCCCACTGGAAGATCTGCGCCTTGCCGTTAAGCATTTTTTCCTGAAATCGGTTGTAATCCGTGCCCCGCACAACCAGCTGGATACCCAGTTTCGCGTATTGCTTGCGTAACCAATTCAACACCGCCCTGCTACCCGGGCCCGCCGCCGCCGTATCCAGGTTTAGCACCAGGGCTTCACCGCTTTCGCCGTCGCGCCCATCCGGATATCGGGCCTGCCGCATAAGTTCCCTTGCCTCTTCGATCGGCTTGGGTTGTGGCTTGTCATTGACCCAATCGTAGACATAGGAATTGATCCCTTGCGCGCCGGCAACATGGCCGAAAATGCCGGGTGGGATCGGCCCCTGTGCAGCAATTCCCCGGCCATTGGCGAAGATGCTGATGTATTCCTCGTAATCCACGGCAATCGCAATTGCCCGCCTCAGCAAACGGGCGCGCTCGCCAGTACCACCGACCACCGGATCGCGCATGTTGAAGCCCATATAAAATATCGACGTCTCCACATCAGTCGTGAGACTAATGCCGCGCTCGGCCATAGCTTCGCTCAGTCCGGCATCACCGGCCGTGTCAAAACGGATCGCCTGATCGAAACTGTCCGAGATGATGCCCGAGACATCGTAATATCCCTGCAGAAACTTGTTCCAACCCGGTATCGCCTCCTTTTCGAGAGAAAAATAGGCCACATCCACAAACGGCATCGGTTTGCCGGCGTCGTCCAACCAACCTTTCTCCGCATCACCCGGTTCGCCTTCTGACGGATAAAGATCACCACGATAGTTAGGGTTGCGCTTCATCACCATGCGCCTGTTGGGATTGTTTTCAACCAGCATGAACGGACCGGTACCAACGGGGTACCAATCCAGCGTGATGTTGTTCTCCGACATTCCAGATTGGTTGTAAAACCGGTCGGCCTCCCACGGGATCGGGGAAAAGAAGGACATCGCAAGCCAGAACTTAAACTGCGGATAGGCGCCGAAAAGTTTGATCTCGTAACTGTAACGACCGGTGGCCTGCACACCCGCGAGGGCGAAATCACGAAGATCAATATAGCCGTCCTCGGATTGGGCAACATCGCCGCCGTATTGCTCCGTCAGCGTGACGCCGAGTTCGCGCAGGCCGACAATATACTTCGCCATGAATGGCGCCAACGGCGAATGCAGATGCGGATGCACCAGGCGCTTGATCTGGTAAACATAATCCTGCGCTACCAATTCTCGCGTTCCGGTTTCGGTGAAATCGGCGAGGGCATGCATGCTCGCGACCTGCTCGGGCGCCAGGGCATGGTAGCTATAAGCGCCATCAGCAGTTTTCGCAAACGCCGGATGCGGTTGGAAACGAATGCCGGGTTTTATATCGATGTGATAAACGCTGAATGCGGCCTCCGCCGCGGTCGAAGACACGGGTAATTCCCGCCCCTGTGCATCAAGATACCGCGGCACCGGTACCTGCGTCGCGGTGTTGGGGATGAGTTCGTAGGGACGTTTCAGGAAATGATACTGCAGTGGCGTTTCGTAGATCTGGCCGTGGAACACCGACTCGTTTTCACTGTAGGAACTGGCCGGATCGAAATGCTTGGGTCGTTCTCGAAACGATCCGTAATAAATGTTTTTGTCGCTGTCGGCAGCGGGATAGGGATTATTCCACAGCGTCTCCGTGCAGCCGCCAGTGATCAGCAGCAACATTACCACGGCACTCCAGTGGCAACGCGATTGTCTTTTCATCCGCTCCGCATTATAAACGCCACTTAACACCTGTACACTGACATCAAGCATGGTCGCGAGGAGGCATCGATGGGGTTTCTTGAGGGTAAACGCGCATTAATCGTTGGCGTAGCGAGCAACAAATCGATTGCCTGGGGCATCGCTCAAGCCATGTGCCGGGAAGGAGCAGAACTCGCGTTCACTTATCAGAATGAACGCCTGCGCGGACGCGTCGAGACGTTTGCGGCAGAACTGGGATCAGAGATTACAGTACCGTGCGATGTCGAAAGCGACGAGCAGATAGCTAATGCCTTCGAGCACCTGAATAAGACCTGGGAGCACTTCGACATCCTGGTTCATTCAGTAGCATTCGCACTGCGTGAGGAACTACAGGGATCCTATCTTGATTCAGTAACCCGAGAGGGTTTTCGTATCGCCCACGAGATAAGCTCGTACAGCTTTTCTGCGTTGGCCAACGCCGCGCGCCCCATGATGAAAGGACGTAACGCGGCCATGCTGACGCTTACCTACCTAGGCGCCGTGCGCTCACTGCCCAGCTACAACGTCATGGGGCTTGCGAAAGCCAGCCTCGAGGCGAATGTACGCTACATGGCGCACAGCGTGGGGCCCGAAGGCATACGCGTAAACGCGATTTCGGCCGGACCGATCCGCACTCTGGCAGCATCGGGTGTCAAAGACTTACGGAAATTTCTCGACTATGTCGAGCAACACTCGCCGTTGCGGCGCAATGTAACAATCGACGAGGTGGGCAATGTAGCGGCGTTCTTGTGTTCAGATCTCGCGTCCGCAGTGACCGGCGAGATTACTTACGTAGACAATGGTTTCAGCACGGTTGGATTGGCAGACGTCTAATCCCCGCCCACACCAGCGATCACAGATTTCCCGGAAACTTAACGACCTGCGCACTGGCTTCCAGTGTCGAGACGAAATCGCGCCACACCTGGTTGCTCAGACCTGATTGCATGCGTCGCCCCACCTCCAGCCTTACGCCATTCTCAACAACATCGGGATCGGCATCGCGGACGCCGGTAAGCTCAATGACCACATAATCACCGGTGCCCAGAGACACACCACCATAAGACGACGCGCCAGCTTGCGGGCGCGACAGGCGAAACGCAGAACGAAGTACCGAACGGTTGATATCCGGGTCACGTCGGTCGATGTCTTTGCCAGTGTGCCACTCCAGATCCGCTGCAACCGCCTCGCGTGTCTCGCCATTTTTTAGGCGCTCCACCATCGACAAACCGATATTCGTTGCTTGGGCCTTCAATTCCTCTACAAGCAATTGTTCCTTTATGCTATCGCTCACCACAGTTAAGCCACGTAAATTCTGCTCCTCGTATTCCAGCCGGCGCAGCACGACGAGACGATCGTCGTCCAGCTCGATTACTTCGCTGTTGAGAGAATCGTGCAAAACGTCTTCGTTGAACGCGGCGTCGACGACTTTGCTATTGGCGAATATGCCGGTGCCTCCGGTCCGTGGGATCCAGTCGCTTTCCTGAATGGTGAGTCCCAGCGCCTCAGCAGCAATTTCCAAGGTGTCGGGTTGTTCGTAGCTTAGTACCGCAAGTTCCTCTGCTTGATCGGAGAGCTCGCGCTCAGCACGCAAACGGCGTAGGTCTTGCTCCACCTGCTCGCGCGCATCATCGAAGGACTTCGTCCCTCCCGCGCGAATATCACGCAACCTTATAATATGGAATCCGAAATCCGTGCGAACAGGTTCGCTGATGGCACCTACTTCCATCGAATAAACCTGCTCGTCAAATTGTGGCGCCATTACGCCTTTACGGAAATAACCGGTCTCGCCGCCGTTCGCCTTTGATCCTTCATCGTCGGAGAATTGCCTGGCGATTTCTTCGAACGACTCCCCTTGCAGGGCTTGCTCGCGGTAGCCTTGCGCTTTTTGCCGCGCGACCTCAACCGCCTCTTCCGCGGCATCGGGCTCCAGCCGTACCAAAATGTGGTTGGCGCTTCGTTCTTCGGCTACGCCATAATTTGCCAAGTTGTCCTCATAATATTCAAGCAGGTCCGCATCGCTGACATCAACATCCTGCATTAAGCCTTGCAGCGATAGCTCGACATACGCGACTTTCATCCTCTCCGGATCCATAAACTGATCCTGATTTGCGGTGTAATAATCCTCGATCTGAACATCTGTGATTACAACCTGGGGACGAAACTGCTCCGCTTCTATCGTGGTGAAAATAAAATCGCGCTGCTGCCCGGTTAAACGACTGATCCGACGCTGCTCAGCTTCGGTCACGAAAGCGGTCTCGCCAATCCCCTGACGCAACTGATCGCTCACCATATCACCGTGCAACTGAGCCTCGAAGCCGGCTGCAGTCATCCCACGTGTACTCAAAACGCGTTCATACAGATCGTTGGAGAACTCACCATCAATTTGAAAGGCGCCAAAGGTTCGTATTGCTGCGGCGACCTGCGCTTCGCTGATGCGTAATCCCGCATCTTCGGATCGTTGCAACAGAATTTCGTTGACAACTAGTTGCTGCAGTGCCTGATTTTTAATTATTTCATCGCTGATTAAATTGGGATCGAACTGATCGCCAAAGGTCGCTTGAAGGCGCAGCCTGAAATCCTGATACGCTCTTTGAAATTGTGCCAACTCTAATTTCTCGCCGTTCACTTCGGCAACAATAATATTTACGCCGCCGCGCACGTACGAGCTGATCCCCCAAAGTGCGAACGGAATGCAAATTAGCCCGATGATCACACCCATAATCCAACCGTGTAATTGGTCACGAATTTTTTGCAACATAACTGCTATACCTCAACGCCGGTGGAGTGCCGGAATTTTATCTGATGGACATAAAAAAACGCACCCCGAAGGGTGCGTTTCGAACTACTGGCGGAGTGGACGGGACTCGAACCCGCGACCACCGGCGTGACAGGCCGGTATTCTAACCAGCTGAACTACCACTCCAGCGGTTACTTCCCGGTGCTGGTGGGTGCTGAGGGGCTTGAACCCCCGACCTTCGCCTTGTAAGGGCGACGCTCTCCCAACTGAGCTAAGCACCCGTGGGAGCGCGTCAGTTTAGGGCATCCTTTAGGGCTTTGCCAGCTTTAAACCCGGGGACTTTTGATGCTTTGATACTGATGGTTTCACCCGTTCGCGGATTGCGTCCAGAACGTGCAGCGCGATCACGAACAGTAAACGTACCAAACCCGACCAACGTTACCTGGTCGCCGCTCTGCAACGAACCCGTGATGGTATTTGTGACTGCATCGACGGCACGTGCAGCAGATGCTTTGGAAAGATCAGCGGCTTCGGCAACGGCGTCAATCAATTCAGCTTTGTTCATTTCGTTAATTCCCCCTTATAGAACTATTTAACAACCCCGGACCTAATCCACTCCGGACTACTTCCGACGTTTCACCAACGACAAGACCAGCGAGAAATGCGCGCCCCAGGACAGCTGGAGGTCGCTTTGGAATTTATACCAGTGCCTATACGCCGTCAAGATAGATAACGAGCGTAGATGAAGCAGTTAATAATCAGTGTGGACGAACGACTTCGCCTTCGTCCTCCGATTCCGCTTTCTCCTGCGCCAGGCTCTCCGGTTCCGACTCAGCAGGTAGCGGTTCGGGTTCCCGTTGCAATGCGATCTGTAGCACTTCGTCTATCCAACGAACCGGACGAATTTCAAGGTTCTGTAGAATGTTCTTCGGAATCTCCACAAGCTCTCGTTCATTCTCCACCGGGATCAAGACTTGCCGAATACCACCACGCAATGCCGCCAGCAACTTCTCTTTAAGACCGCCGATCGGAAGTACTTCACCGCGTAATGTGATCTCGCCGGTCATGGCGACATCCGCGCGCACGGGGATGCCGGTCAGGGCAGAAACCAACGCTGTGCACATTCCGACGCCGGCACTGGGACCATCTTTTGGAGTGGCACCTTCGGGTACGTGAAAATGCACATCGATGTTCTTGTGGAACTCAGACTGGATACCCAGAACCCGGGTGCGACTGCGCACCACCGTCAGCGCTGCCTTGATAGACTCTTTCATGACATCACCAAGGCTGCCGGTATAAGTCTCTTTACCCTTGCCCGGAACAACTGCGGCTTCGATTGTTAGTAAATCTCCGCCCACCTCTGTCCAGGCCAAACCGGTAACCTGCCCGACTCTATCTTCTTCTTCCGCCCGCCCGAATCGATACCGTTTAACGCCGAGGTAACGATCCACAGCGGCCGGTGTGACCGAAATACACTTGCCGGGTGGTTTGGTAAGAATGCGCTTCACCACTTTGCGACAAATGTTTGCAATTTCGCGTTCAAGATTTCGCACGCCCGCCTCACGCGTGTAATACCGAATAATTTCGCGGATGCTGCGCTCGGGCAAACGCATCTCGTTGTCGCGTAACCCGTTATTCTTTATTTGTTTCGGCAAAAGATACTTTGCGGCGATATTGACCTTTTCATCCTCGGTATAACCGGAGATGCGAATGACCTCCATTCGATCCAGCAACGGCGCAGGAATATTCAAGCTGTTCGCCGTTGTAACGAACATGACTTCCGACAGATCGTAATCAACTTCCAGGTAGTGATCGTTAAAGGTGTGGTTCTGTTCCGGATCCAGCACTTCCAACAATGCGGACGCGGGATCACCGCGGAAATCCATTGCCATCTTGTCGACTTCGTCCAGCAGAAACAGCGGATTCTTGGTTCCACCCTTCGCCATATTCTGCAAGATTTTGCCGGGCAAGGAACCCACATAAGTGCGGCGATGGCCTCTGATCTCTGCCTCGTCGCGGACACCGCCCAAGGACATGCGCACGAATTTGCGGTTAGTCGCTCGTGCTATGGAGCGGCCCAACGATGTCTTGCCGACACCGGGCGGTCCGACCAGACACAGGATCGGGCCCTTCATTTTCTTCACGCGCTGTTGCACCGCCAGGTACTCGATGATGCGCTCTTTCACTTTTTCTAAACCATAATGATCGGCTTCAAGAACAGCTTCGGCTTTACCGAGATCCCGGCTTGTCTTTGAACGCTTCTTCCAGGGAACACTGACGAACCAATCAATATAGTTACGCACCACTGTCGCTTCCGCGGACATCGGTGACATCATTCGCAACTTGCCAAGCTCGGCTTCCGCCTTCTTTTTCGCGTCCGCCGGCATGCCGGCCTTTTCGATCTTTTTCTTGAGTTCATCGAACTCGTTGCCGCCCGTTTCCAGCTCACCCAATTCGTTCTGGATGGCCTTCATTTGTTCGTTGAGGTAATACTCGCGCTGACTCTTCTCCATTTGTTTTTTGACGCGACCACGCAGCCGCTTCTCAACCTGGAGCAAATCTATCTCGCCTTCCATCAAACCGATTAAATGCTCAAGACGCTCGCGAACATCGAGGATCTCCAGGATGCGCTGCTTTTCCTTAAGCTTTACCGACATGTGAGCGGCAATCGTATCGCCCAAGCGCGAAGGCTCGTCGATGCCGGACAGCGACGAGATGATTTCCGGCGGGATTTTCTTATTGAGCTTCACGTACTGGTCGAATTGGGCCATCAGCGACCGGGTCAAGACCTCCGATTCGGTGTCGCTGACGACTTCCGGTTCGATAATCTCGACATCAGCCGCGAAATATTCCTCGACGCCGGCGAATTCTATGACCTTGGCGCGCGTGCCTCCCTCTACCAATACCTTGATGGTGCCATCTGGAAGCTTGAGTAACTGCAGAATGTTCGAAAGCGTCCCGGTGCGATAAATATCATCGGTATCGGGGTTGTCGTCAGAGGCGGTGCGCTGGGCGGCAAGAAATATCTGCTTATTGCCATCCATGGCCACCTCGAGAGCCTTAACCGATTTTTGTCGCCCTACGAATAAAGGGATGACCATGTGCGGATACACAACAACGTCGCGCAGCGGCAACACCGGGACATTGATTAATCGTTCATCCATTTCATCTTCCTCGAGTTCGACACTCAATCTCGCTCACCTGCAGCCTTCTGCAGCGGCCGCAAACGACGGCGCTGAAGGAGGACCCATTGATAATACGGTAATTATGCAAATTCCGATCCGCGATTGCACTGCCGCAACCGTGGCACACGTCACATCTAGATAGGGTCGAATGCGACGTATTTCAAGGTTTTGGAGAAATTTTTCGCCGACGGCCCATGGCGTTCTCGGGAGGGAGTCTGGCCGTCGCCGGAGATCCAGCGGTTGTGATTGCGCGAAAGTGGGTGCAAGCGCCAGCTTAATCAGAAGCTGCCTTGGGCATATCTGTGCCCTCGTAGATGATCAGCGGTTTGCTCTCACCATTGATTGCTGAATCGTCCACGACCACCTTTGCAACACCGGTTAACGAGGGCAGATCGAACATGATGTCCAGCAGGTTCTGCTCCAGAATCGAGCGCAGCCCACGTGCCCCTGTTTTGCGATCCACCGCCTTGCTGGCGACTTCTCGCAAAGCGTCCTCTCGAAATTGTAGTTCGACACCCTCCATTTCAAATAAGCGCTGATATTGCTTGGTCAACGCATTGCGTGGCTCAACCAGGATCTTCACCAGCTGATCGCCGTCGAGCTCATCGAGCACCGCAACAACCGGCAGTCGTCCGACGAATTCGGGGATCAACCCAAATTTGATCAGATCCTCAGGTTCAACATGATGCAGTACCTCGGAAGTGGCTTTCTTGTCCTGTTTGCTTTTGACTTCAGCGGAAAATCCGATCCCACCTTTTTCCGAACGTTCGCGGATGATCTTATCCAGACCTGCAAATGCACCACCACAGACAAACAAAATATTCGATGTATCGACCTGCAGGAACTCCTGTTGAGGATGTTTACGACCACCCTGCGGTGGCACTGATGCAACGGTGCCTTCGATAAGCTTCAACAACGCCTGTTGCACGCCCTCGCCGGATACGTCGCGGGTAATGGACGGGTTGTCTGATTTGCGCGAGATTTTGTCGATTTCGTCTATATAGACGATACCGGTTTGTGCCTTCTCGACGTCGTAATCACATTTCTGCAGCAGCTTCTGAATGATGTTCTCGACGTCCTCGCCGACGTAACCGGCTTCGGTCAACGTCGTCGCGTCAGCAATAGTAAACGGCACATTGAGCATTCGCGCCAGGGTCTCCGCCAACAGCGTCTTGCCGCTGCCGGTCGGGCCAATGAGCATCACATTGCTTTTGGACAACTCGACGTCGTTCTGCTTGACGCGCGTATCTAAGCGTTTGTAGTGGTTGTACACCGCCACCGACAGAATTTTCTTGGCCTGGGCCTGGCCGATGACATATTCGTCGAGGATGTTGTTGATCTCGTGCGGGATCGGAAGCTTGTTGCCAACGCCTGAGGCGGATTTCTCCTGGATCTCCTCGCGGATAATATCGTTACACAGTTCTACGCATTCGTCGCAGATAAATACAGACGGTCCGGCGATCAGCTTTCTGACTTCGTGCTGACTCTTGCCGCAAAACGAGCAATAAAGGAGTCTATCGCCGTCTCCCTTGGATCTATTTCCGTCGCTCATCAACTAACCTCTTCCTCATCCAATCTTAATTCTAGCGCGCATACCCGCAGAGCCGGCTACTCCTTATCGTCCTCGAGCACCGCCCGCCGTTCTAGCATGTCGTCAATCAGACCGTACGCTTTAGCGTCTTCCGCCCCCATGAAATTGTCCCGCTCCGTGTCCAGCCCGACCTGTTCCAGCGTTTGTCCCGTATGTTGTGACAAAATCATGTTCAAACGTTCCCGAACATTCAGGATCTCTTTAGCATGAATATCGATATCGGTGGCCTGGCCTTGAAAACCGCCCAAGGGCTGGTGGATCATCATCCTGGAGTGGGGCAGGCAAAAGCGTTTCCCGGCAGCGCCGCCGGCCAGCAGCAGCGCGCCCATGCTCGCCGCTTGACCTACGCACATGGTGCTCACATCTGGCTTGATGAACTGAATCGTGTCGTAAACGGCGAGCCCCGCGGTGACGGATCCGCCGGGCGAGTTGATGTAGAGATGAATATCCTTGTCGGGATTCTCGGACTCCAGAAACAGCAGCTGCGCCACGATCACGTTCGCAACAGTGTCTTCAACCGGCCCGACCAGAAAAACCACGCGTTCTTTGAGCAGGCGCGAGTAAATATCATAAGCACGCTCGCCACGAGCCGATTGCTCGACCACCATTGGCACTAAGTTTAACGCCTGGATTTCACTCATCTTATCGGTTCGCTATGCGCTTGCGCTATCTGAGACTTCAGTCTGCCTTGGATTAATCAGAGCGTCAAACGACACTGTTTCATCCGTCACCTTCGAACGTTCAATGACCCAATCCACCGCTACGTCTTCAAGCACGCCTGATTCAACTTCCGCCAGCCGCGAGGGATCCTCGTAATACCATTTCACAACGGCGGCCGGGTCCTCGTAACTCGACGCCGCGGATTCGATAATGCCACGCACCTTCGATGGCTCGGCGCTCAGCCCTGCGGTTTTGACGATTTCGCTGATTATCAACCCTAGTGCAACGCGCCGCTTGGATTCCTCCTGAAAGAGTTCCGGCTGAAGTTTTTCCACCTGTTCTTGTGGCGCACCCTGCATCAACATCCGCTGTTGCATTTCCTTGCACTGATGCTGAGCATCGTGCCCCACCATCGCTTTGGGTAGTTCGACTTTAATCGCCTCTGAGAGCGCATCCATGAGTCGCTGTTTGGTCTGATTGCGAAGTCGCTGCTCCTTTTCGCGCTCCATGTTGCCGCTGACTTCGATGCGAAACGCATCCATGCCACCGTCACTCACTCCGAAAGCACTGAAAAACTCATCATTCAATTCAGGAATGACGGATTCACCAACGGATTTGACGCTTACTTCGAACTTGACCGGCTTGTCGGCCAACTCTTCTTTGCTGTAATCGGCCGGAAACTTTAATTCAAGAGTCAGGTCCTGACCAGCCGTTGCGCCGATTAAACCGGTATCGAAGCCATCAATCAGCCCGCTGCTACCAATCTCAACGGCGAATCCTTCGTGACTACCGCCCTCAAATTCTTCGCCATCGACAAATCCCTTAAAATCGATTGTCAGACGATCGCCATCAATTGCCGCACGTTCCACGTCATTCCAGCTCTTGCGTTGCTGGCGCAATGTCTCGATCATTTTATCGACATCCGCATCGTCGATGGTGCACACAGGCCGTGTGACTTCCAGCGTATCGATGGCCTCCAACGAGATCTCCGGATATACCTCAAACACAGCGGTGTAGGACAAGCCGCTGCCGGGTTCCGCGCTGACGGGATCGATAGTCGGTTCACCGGCGGGGCGCAATTCCTTTTGCGTGATTGCTTCGC
The DNA here is from genome assembly GCA_965225625.1 of Gammaproteobacteria bacterium. Taxonomy (GTDB): domain Bacteria; phylum Pseudomonadota; class Gammaproteobacteria; order JADZEE01; family JADZEE01; genus CBDDBH01. The sequence goes on along the minus strand of CBDDBH010000034.1, from coordinate 385,898 downwards.
TGAAACTGCGTTGCAGCACTTCTCCCACGATCTCCTGGCGTACCGCGGGTCCAAAGCGCCGCTCTACAACCCTGATCGGTACTTTACCCGGACGAAACCCATCCAAGCGGGTGGTACGCGACAGCGATTTCAAGCGTTCCTGTACTGCCGAAGCGATTTGCGCTTCGGGTACCTGAACAGTCACGCGCCGTTCCAGTGGACCAGTAGTGTCGACCGATACGTCCATTGCTGCCTCATTCATGCACTAACCATGCCGAAGTGCTCTGCGCTTCGACTCCAAACCGTTACGGGGATCATCAAAACCCCTTTTGACGCCATGTCCAATTGGTGCGAAAGGAGAGACTCGAACTCTCACGGGTTGCCCCACTGGCACCTAAAGCCAGCGCGTCTACCAATTCCGCCACTTTCGCTCCGTAGCTGGTACAAATTGCGGCCCGGCAATAGCGCATCTCGCCGCGGCTAACGGACGATTTCGGTTCTGCCAGGAATCGGATACCGCAACTGCGGCGTCATTCGCAGCCCACCCATGTGGCGTAATTATATTCCCGAGGCCGCGTACATGTAACCCCCTGATTACTTGTTATTCTCCGTGGCTCAGGGACTTACCCACCGCAAATTGAATGAAGGCGCCGCGTTTTGCCGGTTTACTACCCCCAGAGCTGCTTGGGTGCAGCGGTGATCCTCCTGAATTTGAGGCAATCTGCACGCAGAAGCGGCAAGATCTGTGCGCCGATTCACAACTCTGTCCAGCATGGGCGAGCAACTGCCGGTAACATGCTGTCAAACAACTACGCAGCTAGGTAAACTTCCAACATTGAACTCCACAAAGGACTGCCGCCATGACCACCGCTAGCCGCATGACTATGGCAGCTTTCTTCAGCATAGTGTCGATTGCCGCCTATCCGGCGACGGTGTACGAGTGCGTCGCCGCTAACGGCGATCGGACTTTCGAGAAGCACTGCCCACCCGGCTCGAGCGCCACCGGTCAAAAGCGGGTACCGGACGCTCCCCGGAAAAAGTCCAATGTCGATCTGGCTGCGATCGCCCGCGACAATCCCGTGTCGCTCTACAGCGTGCCAGATTGTGACGCCTGCGACCTTATCCGAAGCGAGTTGAACCAGCGCGGGATAGCTTTTCAGGAGCACAACATAACCGAGGCAACTGATCTACCAGACGCGGTCACAAACGACTCAGGCGAAGTCGCGCTACCAACTACAACTGTGGGCGAGCAAGTTTTGACGGGCTATAGCAAAAGCGCGCTCGAGGGCGCCCTTGCCCGTGCAGGTTATCCGAATCCGTCAACTGCAGCGTACGCACCAACCGCGACGGTCAGTAACGCTCCATCCATTACCACAAACTCAAAAATCGTCCATAAATGCCTGGATGTCGTCGGCGAGATGACCTTCAGTTATGCCTGTCCACCAGGTACTACGTCCAGCGGCCAAACAAGATTGAAGGGCACGTCAATGGACGACGGTAAGGCGAAAGCAGTGACGCTGTACAGCGTTGAGGATTGTGACACCTGCGATCTGGTGCGCAATCAACTCAATCGACGGGGGATCCCATTCAACGAACGCAATGTCCGGCGTGAAGTCGACGTGCCGGAGGCAGTCAAGAACGAAGCGGGAACCGTACCGGTGCCAACCGTAACGGTCGGTGCACAAGTCGTGGTTGGCTATAACAAGGGTGCGCTCAATAGCGCGCTCGACCGCGTCGGTTACGCAGTCCCATCAGCGAGTGACGAGAATTAAGCACAGCTCATGGGCGCATGGACGACAGCAAGCGACGCCGAGGCTGCATTTTACGATGCATTCGAACGCGCCGACGTGGACGCCATGACCGCGATCTGGGCCGACGATCCCGGCGTGGTTTGTATCCACCCGCTAGGCGCCATTCTCACCGGTCCGCAAGAAGTCCACGAAAGCTGGCGACAACTGTTCTCACAAGGCCCCTCTTTGAAATTCGCGCCGCGGCCTATCAGCCAGTTGCAAACGCGTGATGCGGCAACCCACATAATTTATGAGTACATAAACTTGCCCGGAGAAAATTCAGAACGTCCACCGTTAATTACTACCAATTCATACCGCCGCATCGACGGTAACTGGCAAATCGTGCTGCATCACGCATCGCCCCATCCAGATTCCTTCGCAACCCTAAGTGGCACACCCGCATCCGAAGCCCTGCACTGACAGGAATCTGCCCGGTGCGCCGCCATGTATCGTGTGGCGCGTTAATACAATAGCCGCACTGGCCATCTGCTGGCTCCTCACGATCGGGCCGGCCACTGCGTTCGTTATGGGTCAAGACGACCGTCGACCTGCAAGCGACGCCGAAACGCAATTACCCGGCGTCCGCGACACCGGCACCATCCGAATTCCCGGCGAAGAGTTCGTCACTGGACTGCTGGTCGGCGCCAACTGCGACGTTGTCATTTCCGCGGGGCACGCAGCGATCCACTGGCGTACGATCGAACACCGAGGATGGGTCGCAGGCGAGCGTCGCGGTGATGGCAAGCTCGAGTTCTCACTCGACCCGGCCGCAGCGAAGTGGCACCAGGCCACGCTGATAACGACCGGCTTCGACCGTCCCGGGAACATCGACCAGGAGCACAATGACTGGGCGCTCTTCAGACTTGCCGAACGCGCGTCAACGAACTGCAGGCAATTGCATTATGAGAACTACAAAGTGACGTGCCGTGGCGCCACCTTTATGCCCGGCTACCATTTCGATAAACGTAATACGCGGTTAGTGGACACATCGTGTTCGCCTAAATATGCACTGAAACGGCGCCTCATCGCGCACGACTGCGACACCAAGGACGGATCCTCGGGCGCTCCGTTATTTTGTCGGGAAGGCGCAAAGACTTACCTGATGGGGATCAACGTCAGCGGTTTGACCGAACGGAGCTATATCGATCCCGGCATTTATGGAGAAAACGGCCTAAGTTTCCGCTACCACCGTCACGAGAACTTCGCGGTTGGCGTTCATGGGAAGTTTTTCGATGCAATTAACTCAGCGCTAGCTGCGTCGAAAAACCGTCACCGTGAGCACACCGCTACGAGGAAATAACAAACACTTGGGGGGTCGAGCTTAGCTCATGGTCCTCAGCATAGACCCTGCAGGAAATAGCTCAGGTGCAGATCACTTGGGACGCGTTAAAACGTATAGCTAAGCCCCAGTCCGCCCACAAACGAATTGCGAGACCCGCGGTCCTGCACGATCGGGCTGTCGGCCGCATCCGCCAGTAAGCGGCGGTATTGTGCTTGCACCGTCACTCTCCAATGCTGTGACAATTTGTAGCCCGTGGCTAGGTGCACGAATACATCACGAATGCCGGCATCGGCGTCATACTGGCGCAGTCCCGAACGCAAAGACTGTCGGGCTGAAATGCCATAAAAGGTGTCCATGTACTCTCCACTCGTCCATGTGCCGCCAACGTTGAAGGAAAACATAGGTGCCTTAAACGGGAATTTCGAACCCAGACGGGCTATCGCCATGGTGCCCTGATCGTTTCCCAACAAATCGTGGCGGATCTCCGACTTGAACCGCAAGATTTTGTAACGGTAATTGAAAAATGCACCGCCGGTGATGGTCATATCGACATCACCGAGGCCCTCAAGGCCCTCGTTGTTCTCGCTACGCCCGCCGGAGTAACGGACAAAAGCACCCGCCTTTACCTGCTCGTAGCGAAAAATATTAACTCCGAGCTTACGCCCACGAATAAACACACGATCCTTCCAGACAATCTTAATGTCGGGCGCATACGCAAGTTCATAGTTGTCAGAGCCCAGGTACGCGGGCGCGACGCCGCCTAGGACGCCAAGCCTGACGAACCAGTCACCCCGCTCGCCCTTGGCATCGGGTGTCGGTTCGGGATCGAAGTCCTCCTGCTCGGAGAGATTGCTCCATTGATCGAAGTCCTCGGTATCCTGCGCATTTACAGCCACCCCGAGGACCAGGCATGCAAGCACAACCGCCCATTTAGCGGGACACGAAAACCATGTGAATCCACCTTCCGCCACCCAGGCCGCTCCTTGTATAACGCACTACAGGTGCTGTATTTTGGCCTGGCAAGCGGAATAAGGCAATAAAATATAATAAATTCATGCTAATAACGCAGGTACTTCATTGCTTTTCTATTTAAAGCGCGCTCAAAGGAGCAACGTGATCAGACCGATCAGCAAGCAAACTCCCGCAAGCATCAGATAATTTCGCACCACGGCTGGCGTGCTTGCGTGCGCGTCATTTCGACCCGCGGTAACACGCTGAAGCTGAATGCCCAATATGGCAAACCCGGCAGCACCCAGCAAAGCGACGACGGCGATTACTGTGGCTAACATTTCAAGTCCCTACCCTGTTGCTTAAATTTGGCAAAGTATCGTGTTGTATAGGTCGGTCCTTGCGTCATGTCAACGCTTGTGATCAGGTCCGGCTCCGGAACATTGTCAGACGCTGCGCATGCGTATGCACCGTGGGCCGTTGAGTCCACACTCGGTGCCGGAAAGACTGTGTGAGACGCATCGGCCCAATCGCAACTCTCAGGGATCTCCCTGGTCGCTTTCCAACGTGTAAACCGCCACCTCGTCACGAATGCCACGAATTTGGGTCCTTCTCGGGGCCGTGAATACCAACGTGGAATGCTCCCGCGTGAGCTCGACCATCCGGTCAGAGACAACGATGGACATTGGCTCGGCGACTCCGCACAAGCGGGCCGCCAGGTTGACGGTCTCGCCGATGACCGTGTAGTCCAGGTGTTCGTCAGAGCCAATGTTACCCACCAGACCCTTACCCGCATGGATGCCAATTCCCAAGCGCAAGGGTTCGTGGTCAACCCGACTCGCCTCACGACGCGTGACGTCCATGATATCCAGTGCGCAGCGGCAGGCCTTCCATGCCTGTTCGTCTCCGTCGAACACCGCCATGATGCCGTCACCGCCAAACTTATCGATATATCCACCATTGCGGTACACCGTATCGACCTGCATACCGAGCTGGCGACTGAGTTCGTCGAACAGATGTGCTGGGGCCATCGCCTGACTCAACTCAGTAAATCCGCGAAAATCGGAAAACATGACTGTGACATCGCATTCTTCAGGCGCCGGCAACGTGCCGGTCGCCGAATACGCTTCCACAACCATTTGCGTGCGCGTGGAGATATAACGATTTAAGTTATCGCGCACGCGTTGCGTCTCGATCAGGTAATCGTTTTTTTGTAAATGTGCGTTCAACCTTGCTCGCAGCGTCACTCCTTTGACGGGTTTGGTGATGAAATCATCGGCGCCGGCATCGAACGCCCGCGCCAGTGTTGACTCTTCCTCATCCGCGGTTACGCAAATTATGGGCGTTCCGCGATAGCGATCCATCGTGCGTAGCCGACGGCACAGATCCACACCACTCAAGCCGGGCATATTGATGTCCATCAAAAATCCATCGATGTGTTTTTCCATCGCGAGAAAAAGGCATTTCTCACCGCCCGGCGCCTCAAGAACGCGGAATCCATCGTTGCGCAGCATCTGAGAAAGCACCCTGCGGCCAGTACGGTCGTCGTCGGCGACCAGAATGGTCTTAGCTCGTTGGCGCGCGGGGGTCACTCTTGGGTTCTCAATTTTCGCCAAAATTACACCTCAAGGCGTGGCATCTATGCCGTATTTTACAAACCAGTACACGCCTGACGGGATTGCAACCGATGTTTGCAGCGCTCAGCAACCGAATTGTCGTTAAGTTCTCAATAGCGGCCGCAGGTCCGTTCCCGGTATGATCGCGCCTCATAATAAAGGATTAAGGGGATGTACGTGGGAAATCGGCATTGTCTTTGGGTCTGCTTGTTGTTGCTGCTGTGCGCGTCTGCCTACAGCGCCGAGGAACAACGCGAGTTCGTGTATGTCGGCACTAATTTCGTCGATCTGGGTAGAGTCACGCAGGAAATGCTCGATTTCGCACGCACGGACACCACCAATTTCCTACACACCAACGGAAACTATGCGCAAACCCGGTTTTATCCAGCACAGCAGATCAACCGCACGAACGTGCAACGGTTGAAGCCTGCCTGGATCTTCGAAACCGCGATCAAAGAATCTCATGAGACCACGCCGATCGTAGTAGACGGGGTAATGTACGTCACCACCGCGTTTAATCACGTACATGCGCTCAACGCTGAAACCGGGGAGGAACTTTGGCATTACGCTCATGCTATGGGCATGGTTTCGACGTTTTGCTGCGGTCCCAACAACCGCGGTGTGTTTGCGTATCAAGATAAGGTCTATATGGGAACGCTGGACTCGCGGTTGCTGGCACTGGACGCGAAAACCGGCACCGTCATCTGGAATATTCAGATCGCAGATCCTGAGCTCGGATACAGCCAGACGATGTCTCCAACTGCCGTTGACGGCAAAATTCTCGTCGGCACTGCCGGCGCCGAGTTTGGTATACGTGGGTTCGTTAAAGCCTTCGATGCGCAGACTGGCAAGCTGATCTGGACCTTTTTTACGATCCCCAAAAAAGGACAGGAAGGTGTGTGGGCAACTACGGACGTAACCGGACGCGACTTGCACCGAAATATCGATTCTGAAAAACGGATGTTGCGCAAGCGCAAGGGTGGTTTTTACAAACACCTGGGTGGGTCTGTTTGGCAGAACATGGCCATCGATCGCAATACGGGACGCGTGTACTTCGTGGTCGGTAATCCCTCACCTGATCTCTACGGCGAGGAGCGACCGGGGGACAACCTTTACACCGACTCACTCGTCTCCATCGATCTGGAAACCGGCAAATACCGATGCCATTTCCAGTACATCCCGCACGACGTCTGGGACTTGGATGCCGTCAGTCCACCCATTCTCGCCCCGATTCGAGACGCGGATGGACAGTGGGTAGCGGGCGTCTTACACGCTGGCAAGCTGGGCTATCTATTTGCCCATCGTGCCGACGACTGCAGTTTGATCCGCTATTCCGAACCAGTAGCTTCCCAGGAAGGGCGCTGGACATTGCCCACTAAAAAGGGAGTTCGCATGAACCCCAGCTCCAATGGCGGCATCAACTGGTCACCGGTAGCCATCGATCCCTATCAGAATCTCGCTTATGCGCTGGTTATCGAGCAGGCACTTAAATTTTACTCGGAGCCAAGTCCATATCCCGGCGGTAAGCGCTGGCTTGGCGGGAATTTCAGCCTTGATACCAGTGTGCCACAGTGGGGCTATGTCGTAGCCGTTGATTACAATTCCGGCGGCATCCGCTGGAAAGTGAAAACCCAGCAACCGATGATCGGAGGCATACTCGCGACCGCGGGCGGCCTGGTGTTCACAGGGGAAGGCAACGGTTTGTTCAAAGCATACAATTCCACCAACGGCGAGCTGTTGTGGCAATACGAAGCGAAGGCAGGGGTAAACGCTCCGCCGGCCTCGTACAATGTTAAAGGAAAGCAGTACATCGTCGTGGCCGCAGGCGGTAATGCACACTTTGATTACCCTCGCGGCAACGAGATATTGGCATTCACCCTCCCCGATTCATAAACATGGATGGCGCGGCAATCATGAACACAGCACCGGCGGTTCAATTCAGTCATTTCGGCATATTTGTTTTCGACCTTCCGAAGATGGAGGCATTCTACACAGACGTCCTCGGGTTCATAGTCAGCGATCGCGGCATAGTGCGCGAGACGCAGAACATTGTCTTTTTGACGCGCAACCCGCTGGAGCACCACCAAATTGTATTGTGCGAAGGTCGCACCGCCGCGCTTGGCGAGGCTTTGATTAATCAGATCTCGCTGCGGGTAGAGTCGCTCGACGATGTTCGCAGCGTTCACACCGCCGTCAGTCGCCACCCCGACGTGGATAACGTTAATCCGATTAATCATGTCGTGACATTTTCCGTGTACTTCGCCGATCCCGAAGGCAATCGTGTCGAAGTCTTTACTGACTCCCCTTGGTACTCTCCGCAACCGCATATCGAACCGCTTGATTTGAGCTTGTCGAACGAGGCGATTCTCGCCGATACCGAAGCGCGTTATAAGGATCATCCGAGTTTTAAACCGATCGACGAATGGCGCGAGGAGTTTGCCAAAAAGCTGAGCGCAGCCGACCAGGCCAGGCAACAAGTAGACACTAGCGCGCAATAATTTTGCCATCAGATAATTAAGGACTTGCGGTCGCAGCGACGGCTACCCAAAATTCACTCCAAAGCGGTGAATGCAAATATGTCTTCGACAAAAATATGGCGCGACTACGACCAGGCGGCACTTGACGCTCAATACGATCAGCGCACGTTGGTGCCTAATGTGGCCGACTACATGGAGCACGATCGGATCGAGAGCCTGCGTGCCCGTGAGGAGCTCGAATGCCGAATCGATCTTTGCTACGGCAGCGGCGCCGACGAGGTTCTGGATTTATTCCCAGCCGCAGATCCGCAAGCCCCAACGGTCGTCTTTTTCCATGGGGGAGCCTGGGCGCGGTTGCATAAAGACCATGCGAGTTATCAGGCGCAGGGATTTGTGCCCGCCGGCGCTAATTTTGTGTCTGTCAATTTTTCTCTCGCGGCCTGCCGCCCACTTAGACGAATTGATCCGTCAATGTCGTAGCGCAATCACGTGGCTGCATGGCGAGGCCTCCAGCCTCAGCATTGATCCCGAGCGCTTTCATATAGCCGGACATTCCTCGGGCGCACATGTCGCCGCAATGATGTTGGTAACCGACTGGACCACATGGGATCTACCAAGCGACGTCATTAACGGCGCACTGCTGGTAAGCGGCATTTACGATTTAGAGCCGGTTCGCCTCAGCGCCCGTAACGACTACTTGCATCTGGACCATGCTGCTGCGCTACGCAGCAGCCCGCTGCAACAACTACCCGCAACGCTGCCCCCGGTTGTCATCGGTTACGGCGAAAACGAGCTGGCCGAGTTTCGGCGTCAATCGGCCGATTTGGCGATGGCCCTGCGCAGGCGCGGGGATGTGTGTCACGAATTGGACGTTGCTAGTAGTAATCATTTCGGCATCGGCGAGGAATTGGCGAACATCGACAGTCCGCTGTTACAGCCCATGTTCCAGATCATGGGTCTGCCAACGCCAAACGAGGAACCGTAACCATGCAGATCAAACGCAGCCATATAGCATTTTTGCTCGTCGGCGCGGTCATCGGTGCCGCATTCATCAACCCGGACCTGAACCGCGAAGTGCATGCCGCAAAGTCGCCAACAACTAGTGGCGCAATGCGTCAATCCGCAGAACATTACTACTACGCAGGCACTGAGCAACTGGCGGCGGATGAGATGCGCGTGACGGCACTTGGGACGGGGCACACCCAACATACAACATCGACAGGCGTCGAGCTGCTGGCTGGTCGAACTCGGCAACGGTGACGTGTTTCTGTTCGATATTGGAACCGGTTGTGCGGCAAACCTTGCGGCACTCGACATCAGTTGGAGCCACTTCGACAAGATATTCCTAAGTCACTTGCACTCCGATCATTTTGGCGATCTGGGCGCTTTGTACGTGGCGGGAAATTTAATGGGCCGAACGAAACCGCTGCAAATTTGGGGTCCGAGTGGACGCACGCCCGAACTCGGTACCAAAGCAGCCATCGAGCACGTCACGCAAGCCTATGCCTGGGACAAACGCAGCCGCCAGGGACGGATCCCGGTAACCGGCATGGAAACAATCGTAAATGAATTCGACTACAGCAAAACGCAAACCGTATATGCCGAAAATGGAGTCGTTGTTCGGGCTTGGCCGGCCATCCACGCATTGGACGGACCAGTAAGTTTCAGCCTGCAATGGGCTGATCTGAAGTTTGTTTTCTCCGGCGACACCTCGCCCAACAGGTGGTTTATCGAGAACGCCAAGGCCGCCGACATTTTGATCTACGATTGCTTTACGTCAGTCCCCGCGCTCATCAATGACCGCCTTTACACGCCCACCGCAGCGTGGATCGTCGGCACGCGCGTGCATTCATCCCCGCAGGCAGCTGGCAAGCTCTTCAGCATGCTCGAACCGCGTATGGCCGTGTGCTATCACTTCATTAACAATGTCCGTACGTTGCCCGGACACCTGGCGGCGGTACGTCAAACCTACAACGGTCCCGTAACGATTGCCGAAGACATGCTTGTGTGGAACTTGACCAAGAGCACCCTGCGAACACGCAAACTGATTGGAGTTGATTCGACGTTTGCAGCAGGGCGTGGCGATCAACCTGCCGATCGGAGTTTGTATATCAGCGCGTCGCAGTGGCTGCTGGACGGCGCGCTGCCCCTGCCCGAAATAGACAACATGATTCTCGAACAACTCGACGCCGCCAGCAGAGACGCCATAAGAAAGACCGTACCCAAGCGCATGCTGCCGCCAAATAATTGAACCCACGCGAGGATAATAAATGACCATAGAATTTGGCGTAGCCAGTTTCTGCACTGACTATACGATCGGTCCGGCCGAGTTAGCCGTTGCGATCGAAGCGCGTGATTTCGATATTTTCATGGCTCCCGAGCACACACACACTCCGGCGGCCCGCACAAGCCCCTATCCCGACGGCGGCGATTTACCGCGCGAATACAGCCATGTTCTGGATCCTTTTGTATCACTGGGCGCCGCTGCCGCGGTAACAAAACGACTGCGACTGGGTACGGGGATCTGTCTGGTCGTGGAACGTGACCCGATCGTGCTGGCAAAAGAGGTAGCGACGCTGGACCTGCTATCTGACGGAAGGTTTACCTTTGGTGTTGGCGGCGGATGGAACCGCGAAGAAATGGCAGATCACGGGACCGAGTTTGAAACACGCTGGATCCTGCTGCGCGAGCGGATTGAGGCTATGAAAGCTCTGTGGACGCAGGAAGAAGCAAGCTACCACGGACGCTTCGTGAATTTTGATCGCGCATGGCAATGGCCAAAGCCCATACAACAACCGCACCCGCCAATCCTGGTCGCCGGCGATGGCGAGCGAACACTGGATCGCGTCGTACGTTACGGTGATGGTTGGCTACCGCCCTATTTTTGTGGGCCAGAGCGACTGCGTGCTCGTCTGGTGCAACTCCAAGAACTGGCCGACGAGCACGGCCGCGGCCCACTGCCCGCAACCGTGTTTGGCTGCGCACCCGATCCGAAAACGATTGACGCTTTCATTGAAGCGGGCGCCGCAGGTGTGGTGTTCTGGATGCCATCATGCACCACCCGTGAAGCGATGAAATATCTCGATAATTATGCCGAGGTCCGGGCACGTTACGTTGCTTGAGAGAATGCACAACAACAATTCGGAGTGTGAAAAATGATAAATGTACTAGCATCGATTCGGGTACGACCGGGCAAACGGGAGGAACTTATCGAGCTTTTCAAAGCTAACGTTCCAAACGTTCACGCTGAGGATGGATGTATCGACTACTATCCGACTGCTGATATCGATGCGGGAATGAAATACCCGCCACAGGATGTAGATGACAACGTTGTGACCATCATAGAGAAATGGCAAAGCGTTGCGGCATTAGAGGCCCATACCAAAGCGCCACACATGCTGAGTTATAGGGAACAAGTTAAGGATCTGGTGGAGGGTGTGAGGATTAAGGTGCTGCAGGAGGTTTAGGTGAGACGGCGCGTTTTAAACGCATGTTCTTTTGCGCGAACGGGAGCGGCCACAAATTCTTCACGAAGTGACTTTAGGATGTTTTAACACTCGAGAAAGGTGTTGCTTTCGTGAATTACTTAATCCACTCAACAGCAAGTTGGATAAACACGGTGAGAAATATGGCTTCACGGCATGCCTGTTTTTAACTTAACAATGCTCCATTATCTCGTGTGATCCATCAGGTTCAATTCTCCAAGGAATTGGGACCAATTAGTGGAGATAACGGAATGAAATCACTGAATATTCCTTTGTGCTATCATTTTGCTCTCTGACCTGCTGGGTACCTAGTCAAGGGTAACGTCCAAAGATTTAGGGTAGGCGTCCAAACTGGTATAGACACCTATCGCTGCAGATCTTAATAGGGAATGCCTTATGGTCTGGTTAAATCGAGACACATATGGAAAACCAATACGTCGTAGTTGATGCGCGTACGCCACAGACCGGCGCTCGCCCTGCTAAATCTAAGTCCAGGGTCTTTCTGACCCCAGATGAGCGAAATCAAGCAATCGTCCGACTTGCAGTCATCTCCTGCGTAGTTACTTATACAGGCAGCTACACGTGGTTAACGCTATCAGAGAATCCGTTTAGCAAAGATTACTTCCAGTTTGCAATAGCCTATGTTGGTTGGAGTCTTTTCTTATTACTTTGGGCCTTCACGCTTCATCGGTCCCCTCGCCTTGAACCGTCGCGCACACCACACCGCATTGTGTGTGTATTTAGCGATATAGTCGGCCTAAGCTACGGAATGTACTTGGGAGAGTTAGTAGGTGCTCCTTTGTTTCCAGTTTTTTTATGGGTCACGCTAGGTAACGGAATTCGATTTGGCAATCCGTATCTGTATGGATCCGCCGCACTGTCAGCAGTCTCATTCTGCGCTGTCGCGTTCGCCTCAAACGCGTGGGACTTCCCAAATAACATGGCAACACCCATAGGCCTTACCCTTGGACTATTGGTCGTTCCGGCTTATGTAGGTGGACTGCTAACAAAGCAACGAGAAACACTAAATGCACTGGAGGAAGCCAACAGAGCGAAAACTGAATTTATTGCGACCGTAAATCACGAATTGCGAACGCCCCTAAATGGGGTAATTGCTGTTGCTGATCTACTTGCTCTAGAAGGTTTAGACACAAACCAACATCGACTGTTGGCGATGATCCAATCTTCTGCTGCAACTCAGCTTACGTTGGTAAATCGCATTCTCGATGTTACCAAGCTAGCTGCAGGTGAAATGCACCGCATTGAAGAGCCGTTTTTTGTCACGAGCTTGATTCGGGAGGTATACGATGTAATTCATCCGCAAGTACATTCGAAGCCCCTCGAATTCACCGTTTTCATTGACCCAGAAATCGATCTACAGATTGTCGGGTCTGCAGAACACGTTCGCCAAATTCTCGTCAATCTGTGCGCAAATGCCGTTAAATTTACAGAAATCGGACATGTCGCACTTCGGGTTCAGGTTCGAGAATCCACGTTTACGACACAGACGCTGGCATTTGAAATTGAAGATACCGGTATCGGGATACCGCCGGACAAAATACAACGCGTGTTCGACCCTTTTGCTCAGGCAGATGGCGGGGTATCTCGCCGATATGGGGGCACCGGTCTCGGACTATCAATCGCTGTGCAACTCACTGAGCTACTGAGTGGCGGCCTAACAGTAACCTCGGAACAACATGTAGGAACCAAATTCGAATTGCAGATCCCACTAAAGCGCCTACCCGCCGAAGATCGTTCGATACCGCTTAAGGAAATAACAGTTGTGCCTATTGGATTCGGATTGTCTTCAGACGCGTTCCAGAACGAATGCTCACAATTGGGCATTGTATGTAAGCCAGAACCCTGCTACCAGGAATTACCTCATATTCTGGACGATTCGGACTCAAGAGATTCAGTCATTCTCGTTGCAAATACTTCAAATGACGAACACGAAGCACGTGCAAACGCTGTAATCGGGATAATCGGTGCGAGTAGCTTGCCTTTGGTCACAATTGGGATGAACTCAAGTCTAACTCGACATGCGATTAGTGCGCTTCGTAGCTGGCCAAATCGCCAACTGCTTGCAAACGCCCTTCATATAGCACATGCATTTTCCACTACTCGTCAAGGTCCGCCGAAAGAAATCAAAACGGACGGCCGTCCCCTAAATGTTCTACTCGCTGAGGACAATGAAACAAATCAAGCAGTAATAAGAATGACAGTCGAGCGCGCTGGCCATCAGGTGACAATCGTTTCGACCGGGCCGCAGGCATTGGAAATGCTAAATTCACGAACGTTCGACATCTGCTTGTTCGACATGCACATGCCAGAAATGACGGGTACTGAAGTCGCGGAGATCTGCCGTTTTTCTCCAGAACATCGGGATCTTCCGATAATTCTTGTAACGGCCGATACTTCGCAGAGCGCCCGTGACCAAGCTAAAAAGGCTGGAATCACGCGCTTTGTGTCCAAACCAATCCGACCCGCGGAGCTTCTCGCAATTATCCACGAATCGGTTGAAGGGAATTCCGAACAGCCCACACCACCTAGTGATAATCGTACACATCTGCGAGCAGTCGATGGAAGTCCGATTTTAGACGAAAACGCGATTCGCGAACTCGTAACCTTGAGCGAGGACCCTCAGTTTCTGCCACTTCTTTTTGATGGCTTCCTCTCAGACGTAACTGCTGGTTGCACCGAAATAGACAAGGGGTTGAACACTGGAGACTTTGAAGTGGTCAATGAGTCTGCTCACGCCATAAAAGGTGCAGCGCGAGCTATTGGTGCGCCGGCCATCGCGTCTCGCGTCTCAGGCCTAAGTAATGTTGACCCGCTCCGACTAAAACGCGATGGCCGACGCTTACTAGCGTTGTTGCGTGAAGATATCCAAAAAACACGAGAGGAATTTAGCAAATTCCTCATTACAGAGACAAATTCACAAAACGCTAGTTAACCACCTCCTGATGCCGCTCATCCTGAGTGCGTGATAAAAAATCCATTATCCGAAGGTCTCGCTCTTCAAGCTCCATCGCGGTATCCACCCAGATATCGGCTACACGGAAAATTTCGTCGCGGTTTATCTCACGACAAATTCCTACAACCTTTGAAAACGCGTTGCGTCCCCGAATTTGTGCGCAGCCTCTCGCGACGTAAGAAGTGGACCCCAAAAATTGGACAGTAGCTTAAGTGAAATCTTCACCTGAGTTTTAGGCGGCCGCGGGTAGATTTTCTGCCACAAAATACACGGAGTCCGGGGTGCGCCGTCCCAATGCACTATGTCGTCGCTGTCCATTATAGAATTTAAAATAGCGAGCAAGCCCAGCACGCAGCGCCGCCGGTGCCTCGTAGGCGTGTAGATAAACGTCTTCGTATTTGACGCTGCGCCACAACCGCTCCACAAACACGTTGTCCACCCAGCGGCCCTTGCCGTCCATGCTGATCGCAATCCCATGGTCTTTAAGCACACGCGTGAAGGCCTCGGCGGTGAATTGCGCACCCTGGTCGGTGTTGAATATCTCCGGCGCACCGTAGCGCTGCAACGCCTCCTCAAGCGCCTCGACACAAAACTCGCTGTCCATCGTGTTCGACACACGCCACGATAAGACCCGGCGGGTCGCCCAGTCCATGATCGCAACCAGATACATGGACCCCTTGGCCATCGGGATATAACAAATATCGGTTGCCCACACCTGGTTGGGTCGTTCAATGGATAGTCCCTGGAGCAAGTACGGATAAATCTTGTGTCCTTGCCCGGGGCGGCTCGTACGTGGCTTGGGGTACAGCGCCCTCAAGCCCATCTGTCGCATCAACCGTTGCACCCGCTTACGATTCACCCAGTGGCCCTGATCTTCCAGCTCGTCTCTCATACGACGACTCCCATAAAACGGTAATCGCAAATGGATCTCATCAATCAGCCGCATGAGCAACAAGTCATCGTCTGAAACCGCTGGCGCTTCGTAGTACGCTGTGGAACGCGCGACATCCAACAGCTCACAACGCCTCACCACCGTCAGCTGACTACCTGCCTTGACCCTGCTTTTGCGCTCACTCATCGGCCGCGACCGAGCGCTTGCGATAAAAAATCGTTCTCCATCGACAACTGGCCTATCTTGGCATGGAGTTTCTGCTTTTCGCCCTCGCTGTGTTCGGCTTCCACCGCGTGAGCGCCAAACACATTCTCTGCACCATTGAGCAACTGCTTCTTCCAGTCTTGGATCTGATTGGGATGCACATCGAACTGCTCGGCTAATTCCGCCAACGTCCGATCACCGACAATGGCGGCCAGCGCTACCTTGGCCTTGAACGCCGGGGAATGGTTTCTTCGTTTTCTTCGCATCATCTTCTGCTCCTTCTCTATTGAGAATTCTAAATCAGAAGATTTCACTTATCAGATCAAAATCTCTGTCCAACCGGTGGGGTCCACCTCTGTAATCCATTGCGGCCTGACGCGCCTCTCCTGGTTCAACCAAAACGTCGATCACACCTAACTCATGCAGTTCCTCAGCTTTATACACGGAACCGCTTAATATTATCTCTTCTGCTCGAGGTTTCGGAATGCGGCGTGACAGTAGTTGATACGCTCCCATTCCAGGAAACAAGTTGAAACGTATTTCTGGAAACCCAAAATCCACACCTCGCTCTGCTATCACGAAATCTGCTGCCAACGCAGCTTCAACACCGCCGCCGAACGCCGTACCTTCGACGACCGCAATAGTCGTTATTCCATTTTGACGACTATTTGCGGACTCGCAAACAACTTCTGCCGCCAACTTAGCGTAAGCCGCAAGCCCATTGCGATCTCGCCGACGTATTAGCGACGCAAACAATCGCAAATCTCCGCCGTACGAAAAAACACCAGGTCTAGCTGAACACAACACTTGAAAGCGAGTTTCAACTTCGCTGACTCCGCTCTCTGTTTCTTGAGAGATCCTTACGCGGTGCTGCAACATGCGTAATTCCTCTAACATTTCCCGTGTAAACCAGGCTGGAGCATCCTCTCTCAGTTCACACCAGATAGCGCGCTGTCTAAAATCGACTTCAGTACGTGTATAGCGATACTCAGTGGTGGGTAGGCTCCACTGCGGATTAGCAGTGGCATCTTGATAGTGCTCGGGTGGTAGTATTTCTCTAAGGGTTGCTGCAGACATGTCGTCCTCCTTCTCAATGTGCTCTATTATTTTGTTAGGCCGATCTAACGAGGATGCTTTGCACAGCTATTTCTTAATCCAAGAAAATGGGCAATACTTCCTACCCACGATAGCCGACCTTACCTTTAAAGTACTCCCTAACCTCATGAATGACCAGTCTTATTCCACAACGTACCTCCAGGTAGTTGAGGCGCTCGCACTCGGTCTCGGAGTGGATCGAGCTAAGATAGTCCCCGAGGCCGACCTTCGAGAGGACTTGCATGCTGATTCCATGGACCTTGTTTCTCTAGCAATTTTTCTCGAAGACGAGCTTAGGGAACAGCACCCTGAGCTAGAGATAGAGCCTGACGAACTCACTGAGTTGCATACAGTGAACGATGTCAAACTCTTTATCGAGCGACTCCAACGTAATTCGGAATGAATCGCGTCGTCATCACGGGCCTTGGGGCAATAAGCCCACTCGGCCTCAGCTGCAAGGCGTTATGGGACGGATGTTTACTTGGAGAGAGCGTAGTAAGTCCAATTCCTTCTCGTTGGCGCACCTACCATAAGTTCCGCTCAACTATTTGGGCGCCGTTACCCTTTATTGATTACGCTAGTCTTGGCTTTAGCAAACTGGAAATCCTTCAGCGAGACCCAATATCTCTTCTAGCGATTGCGAGCAGCCGGGAAGCACTGGACCATGCCGGGTTTGTTCTGAGACCTGCCGAGCACCACGCAAACACGTATGAGTTGGAAGACGTCGACCCGGAACGTATTGGCGTATATTTCGGAACTGGAGTTGGAGGTTCTACGTCGTTGTGTGACCAATATGTCACACACGTGCTCGGCCATGCTCGTTCATCCCTTGAAAAAGTCACTGCGGATGATCACAATCTGGCGACTCTTGTTGAAGACTCCAGGTGGGCCCATCGAATTAATCCGTTTGTAGTCCCGCGCACAATGCCTAACACGGCCGCGGCATCCGTTAGCATTAAGTTTCGCTTAAATGGGCCATCGCATACATTTTGCCAGGCATGTGCTTCGGGCACTGTTGCAATTGGCCAAGCATACCGTGCAATTCAAAATAGTGAGGCGGATATTGCAGTTGCAGGCGGGGCTGAATTTTTTTCCGACCGGCTGGGAGGCCTTGTGATGAGCTTCGATATCTCGCGCACTCTGGTCCAATCCTGCGACCCGCCAGGCCGAGCAAATCGGCCATTCGATGCTCAGCGAAGTGGATTTTTAATAAGCCAAGGCGGAGCTGCTGCTGTCGTACTGGAATCTCTTCAAAGCGCAAGGGCAAATGGCCACCGTATTTTGGCCGAAGTCATCGGTTATGGCGAGACCTGTGACGCGCATTCAATGATGGCGTTAACGGAGGATCACGTCCAAATGCGAAGAATGATCCAAGTCGCACTCCGAGATGCTGATTTAGCTGCAGCCGAAGTCGACTACATAAATGCCCACGGGACGGGTACCGAGACAAATGATAAGCACGAGGGAGCACTGCTAACTGAATTATTCGGTGACATACCTTACGTAAATTCGACAAAGGGAATAATTGGGCATTCCATCGGTGCAAGTGGTGCATTTGAAACTGTGGTCACGGTGAATAGCCTAGTGGAACAACGAATGCACCCCTGCGCTAACCTTGATAATCCAATTTCCCCTCTGCGTTTTGTTCGGTCATCGAAAAAAGCATCAATTGAAGTCGCGATGACGCATTCGTTTGGTTTTGGAGGACACAACGCGGGACTGATACTAACGCGCGCATAAACTATGGACGGTGAACGTTACAGTGATCTTCAACTTAGTATCTCTAGTTCTAAAACGCGCTAAACAGCGGAACGACACCGAAGCAGAACAGGCTTTCGTTCGTTGCTGTGCATACTTAACGCTGTACTTTCCGGTCATCTATTTTGCAGATCCTTTAATTGCACTAGTCCCTGTAGTGCCAATGTGCAATGCCTCCGTTGCGTTAACCTTCATTTTGCTCGTTTGGAGTCTTATCGACTTACGAGCCAGTCCATCCCGCCGCATTTCGGGCATGTTATTGGACGTCGTCACACCAACCCTAAGCCTATACGCGGCAGGACCATCTCTCTCTTTTTCGCTGCTGATCTACGTTTGGGTAACATTTGCCTACGGTGTGCGTTACGGTGTCAAGTACCTGTACTTAGGACTCGTCCTTGGCGTATTCGGATTACTCTTTCTTGCTAACTCCGCTCCATTTTGGTCTGAATACAGCAGTCTCACACTTGGTTACACGGTGGGATTCACGGTGCTTTCAATCTATGCCGGGCGATTAGTGAAATTATTGCATAACGCCCGTTCATCAGCTGAAGCAGCCAACAGAGCAAAAACTCGATTTCTCGCATCCATGAGCCACGAAATTCGTACCCCACTGACTACCATAATTGGCTCCACAGAAATGCTGCAACGAACTCTGACTACTGCGGGAACCCAGTCACGACTCGCCCTAATTTCACGCTCCGCCAACGAACTAATGACGTTGGTAGACAATTTGCTTGATTTTTCGAAGGCGGATGCAGACAAATTAAAACTTAAGCCCAAAGCCTTTAATATTTACGCTCTTTTGGGAAGCATTTTCCAAACTATCCAACTACGAGCAGAAAATAATTCCTTGACGGCTCAGTTAAAGATAAATGCGTCAACACCACCGTATGTTATCGGCGATGCATTGCGCCTCCAGCAAATATTATCGAACCTTCTAGGCAATGCCATTAAATACACACCGTCCGGTTTCATATGCCTGTCAGTAGATATCGAAAAGCTTTCAGATAGTTCCGTCCACTTTATATTTAAGGTAGAGGACTCTGGAATCGGCATTCCAACCTCTCAAAGAGACAAAATTTTCCATCCGTTTACGCAAATTGACGAGAGCCATCAATCAACTGGTGCGGGACTAGGTCTATCGATAGTTGGAGAGTTGGTTAATGCATTTGGAGGACAAATCCAATTAAAAAGCGCTATAGGCATTGGCAGCACCTTTTCCGTAACACTACCCTTTCGATTAGATCCCGCAGCATATAACGTTGCGCTGGAGCCCATCACAATCGATTACGCGGGAAGTCAATTAACCAGACTTCAACTAGACACCGTGCTCTCGGCAACTCACGGGTCGGCTTCAATCCATTACGACTCCGATGACATCTCGGAAAAAACACAGAGACGCAGTGTCACTTCGCAAACGAGAATCAGGGTGATTGAGCAAACTGCATTCGCAAAATATTCGTTAGAGAGCCTAATGCCGAATAAGAACAGTCCGATTGCCGTTTGCTGCAACGGTAGCAAGAAGCCGATGCCCATTCCGGTTTTTCCAGGGGTTGCTATTCTGCTAGATGGACCCTTCGAGAAATCATCTATTGAAAACATGATTCTCTTTTTCCAAATATATTCTCACAATCAGAACTCTGACATTGCACCGATCCGAAATAGCGAACATCAGACAATATTTTCAATTTTAGTGGCAAGAGCATTAACCATTGGCTATTCACGGGTCGGCTTCAAACATGATTCTCTTTCAGCGGTTCCAAATAAAATATTCTCACCGTTAATCAGAACAGTCTGAGCATTGCACCGGTTTTTCCGAAGATGGATAGCGAAAGATCATCTGCGTCATATCCGAAACAATATTTTCAATTTTAGATCCCCAAGAGTATGCGGACGACAGCACTACAAATCGAACGGTGATCGGCGACATTCTAGGTTCGGCCGGGCACTTCGTTACGATTGCGGAAGATGGTGGTGATGCACTTAATCAGGTGCGAACTCATCTCTTTGACGCCGTGATTCTTGACTTGCACATGCCCAATCTGAATGGAATTGAGGTGACCCAAGAAATCCGGTCGCTCCCTGAGAACAATCCGAATCGATCAATGCCGGTAATTCTTTTAACCGGAGATATCGGTGCTGCAACTAGGAAACGGTGTCTGGAATCTGGCGTAGACCTTGTTATACACAAACCAGTCAAGGTAGAGGACATATTAAAAAACGTTAACGAGCGTTGCCGTCGAACCTTCAGTAATTCGCTCCCAAATAGCGAAATTAGTATGGGGTCAACTCGCACTGAGAATCCGCCTGCGTTGGATTGTCTAAATATTAAACGTGCTATCGACTTCTTAAATAATTATGGCAGTAATACGAGAAGCCCAATTGCCAACTTAAAGGTCTTCTTGGATGAGGCTCGCGCATTGATTGAGGGATGTGAGCGAGCAAGCATCAGCGCTGATGTCCAATTAAGCGAAACAAGCCACAAACTGGAAGGGTGTAGCTACTTGGTTGGCGCGGAAAAACTTGCAAGTAAAGCCAGCGATTTAGACGATACGGATAACATCGACATTACCGTTCTCCTAGAAACTTTAGAGGAGACAGCAGCGGCAATGAGAATCCTCATCTGCTCGGGTCAAACCTAATTTCGATTACAATCCGTAGGGGAGATCGACGTCGCAACATTATTCTCAAATTTATGGGCTAACGCAGACGTTCTTGTATTACAGTTAAATCCCTTAGCGGGTCATTTTGTCGTTTCGGACGAAGATGGTGTCTTATCCTGTAGAGTTATTGTCAAATCTGGTGTTCAGCCGAATGAATCAGGCGGCGGCCTGGTTGATCGCTGTCACCTCGATCCCATCTTTGAATTTGATCCCGGTCACCAGCTTCGCCAAGTAATCGAAACCGCGTAATCGTCGCCAGTTCTTCTCCGCACATTGACTGAGCTTGAACATCATATGCAGCATGCCGTCACGGGACAGGCAGCCCTTCGTACGTTTGGTCCTATGGCGGATGGTCGCGAAGCTCGATTCAATCGGATTGCTTGTACGAATGCTCTGCCAATGCTGTGCCGGAAAATCATAGAAAGTCATGAGCTCCTCGCGATCTTTTTGTAGGCACAACGTCGCTTTCGGGTACTTCGCCTCATAGGTCGCGATAAATAAGTCGAACGCTGTCTCGGCATCAGCCTTCGTCTCCGCCTGCCAGATCTCGTGCAGCGCCTGCTTCGCTTTCGCCTGTGACGATTTTGGAAAACAATTGAGAACGTTCATCGTCTTGTGCATCCAGCACCGTTGGTGGCGTGTCTCGCTGTAGACCTCCTCCAGCGCTGCCCAGAAACCCATCGCACCGGCACCGATCGCTAACTCAGGCGCATTCATGCCCCGTGACTTGAGGGTCAGCAACACTTCGCGCCAACTCTGCGTCGACTCGCGCACGCCGTCCTCAATCGCCAGAAAATGCTTCTCGCCCCGCTCATTCACCCCGATCACCACTAACGCGCACAGCTTCGTCTGTTCAGCCCGCAAGCCACTGTAGACACCATCCGCCCACACATACACCCAGCGGTCACGATCTAATCGTGCCGTGCTCCAGGCCCGGTATTCTTGCCCCCAAACCTGCTTCAACCGCGACACCGTACTCGCCGATAATCCCTTTGCTTCCGGACCTACCAGCACCTCCAACGCAGCTCCCATCTCGCCGCTTGAGATCCCCTTCAGGTACAGCCACGGTAACGCAGCCTCCAGCGTCCTTGTCTTCCTTACGTATGGCGGTACCAACGCCGAACGAAACGTCACCGGCTCTCCCGTCTTCGAACGTACCTTCGCGATCTTTACCGTCACCGGCCCTATTCCCGTCTGAACGCAACGCTCCGGGTGATATCCGTTTCGAACCACGCCTACGCGGCCGTCCTCGGTGCGACGCTCTGCATGATGCAATAACAGCTCCTGAACCTCCGCTTCTATTGCTTGATGTAACAAGGCCTGGGCGCCTGTTCTCAGAAGCTCCGTGAGCCCATCCGCAACTTCCTCTCGACCTGATAATTCAACAACGTTATTCTCGTTCATGGTGGCGTATCCTCTGTTGGTTGCTTTGCTGTGTGGTAACAACATTTCAACCAGATACGCCGCCTCTATTCAATCTCCCGAACACCAGATTCAGTTATAACTCTATCCTGTACCGACTTTCCCATAACTCTACCGCCTCTGCTAATTGATTGCTTTAGCCTAATTTCGACTACGTCATCTCACGCGCTGATGCGATTTCCCACCTCCCCTACTCTAAAGCCCGCAACGGAACTCCGTATTCCCGCAAAATACGGTCGATTTCTGGCTGATGTTTTGCGACTAAACCGTTGACGGTCTCGAGCCATTGCGGCTCACCGAAACGCACCGCCATTGAGATCTGGTAATCGAGCGTGATCCCCGGCTCCGAATCCATGGGGATAACGACCAATTGGTGTTCGGTTATTTGGCTCGCAAAATACCCGGCAATTGGACCCCACACGAATGCCGCATCGATATCCCCAGCAACTAAATCGTTTTCGATTATTTGCCCCGGATAGGCGCGGGCATCTCCATTCATCATCGGGTAGGGACGGAGCGCGTCCATCAGGCCTTGGGCCAATATCCATTTGTTGACCGGGCTTCGATCGAAGCTGCCGAGTCGCAAACCCGCTTTACGTTGCTCAGATAACTCAGCGAGCGCGTTAGGGCTATCGACATCGTCAAGCGCCCGTCCTTTCACATAGACGATCGCCCAGCTCGAGCGCATATATGCGTTGGTCGTTGCCGCTAACTCAAAATTGTCCGGCACACCCATGACAATGTCACATTTGTAGTCGCCACTGTTCGAGGTCCGGCTACGTAGAGTATTGCGGATGAACCCCATGCGTTGTGGAAACCACTCAAAGGTCAGGGGAAGATCGAGCGACTTGGCGAACATTTGGGCAATGGCATTTTCATAGCCCTGCTGAGCATCGTTTGAGCTGGGCAAGCTATGAGGATCGGCGCAAACTTTGAACGCTGTTCTTGTTGTGGGCGTTGCATCCGCCGAAAGGTTCGGTGTATGAACTAGAGCCGCTAGGCAAACTAGCAAGGGCAATGCTACGGGTCGAATCGTGGCGAGAACGTGCGACGCGTCCTCGGGTACACCGCTGCAACGTGATCGAGAGAACACAATTCCAGCTAGCGCTTTTCTAGCGCCTTCTTTGTTTTCCGTATCACTCGGGCCACCATATTCTTCGCAACCGGCACCTCAGCGAGGGCGGCATCGATAGCATCCAAGTTTTCGGGTGACGCATCACCTACGACAATCGCACCGACCATGCCGGTAGAGATATGCGGTGTACATTTATAGATATACGCACCGTCCTTCTCTACGGTAATCGTGAATTGAATACCGAGTTTCGATTGCCAAGGCTCGGCGCCTTCAGGGATCATGCCATCGATGGATGCCGTATCGTGGCCGATCATATTGGTCCACGTCACCGTATCGCCCGGTTGTGCAAACAAAACCAGCGGATTGAAGTTGGTTACCTGTGCGAGGACGACGTGATCTTCAGCATGCGAGGTGCTAAACGAGGCACCAATGAAAATTACCGCGACAAATCCAATCCGAAATACGGACGTCATCGACAAACTCTGCTACATCGTTGCATCGGTGTCGATGACGTCCCGTTGTTTCAGCTCAGGGTAGACTGAACACGGTGAGGACGCCGCCCAGCCGGGTGTAACTGTCCAGTCCCTTATAAGCACCCACGGCGCCCAAGCCGTCTGTCGGGTTAATGAGGCCCGCCGCCATGCCGATCCCGGCCCATCCACCGACCCCTGACAATATGCCAATGTACTGTTTGCCTTTGTGCGTCCAGGTATTGACGTTGCCGATGATCCCCGAGGGTGTTTTGAACTTCCAAAGCAGTTTGCCGTTCTTGGCGTCCACGGCCTTGAGATAGCCGCCAAGAGTCCCGTAGAAAACCACGTCTCCCGCGGTTGCCAACGCGCCGCTCCACACAGAAAAACGCTCGGGAATGGACCACTTTATCTGGCCGGTGGCCGCGTCCCAGGCGATGAAGTTCCCGAGGTCGGCCTTGCCGGTCCCCATGACTTTGCCCGCTGGAAACATATTCAACACGGCATTTACATACGGCTGCCCGGCAACATACTCACCGCCGCTCACCGGTTCGTAATTCATGCACACATGGTTGGTAGGCACGTAAAATAGACCGGTACGTGGGCTATAGGCGGCCGGCTGTTGATCCTTGGTGCCCAAAGCGGCCGGACAAATATTGGTTGTGTTTTCATCCGCGCCACCGTGGTCAGTGCTGTAGCGTGCCACCACCTGAGGACGCCCAGTTTTCATGTCCACGTGGGTTGCCCAGTTAACCGAGGGATCAAACTTTTCGGCGACCAGCAACTCACCTGAGATCCGATCCATGGTGTAGGCGAAACCGTTGCGGTCGAAATGCACCAACGTCTTGCGATCCTGTCCATTGACTTTCATGTCTACGAGGATCATCTCGTTGATACCGTCATAGTCCCACTCGTCATGCGGCGTCATCTGGTATACCCAGCGCGCAACACCGGTGTCTACATCCCGCGCGAAGATGCTCATGGACCATTTGTTGTCACCGGGGCGGACCGTCGGATCCCAGGTGCCCGGGTTACCCGAGCCGTAATAAATCAGATTCTCGTCCTTGTCGTAGGCCCACCAGCCCCACACCGAGCCACCACCAATTTTCCACTGCTCGCCTTCCCAGGTTTTCAGCGACGAATTCTTGCCCACGGGTTTGCCCAGTTCGGTCGTCTTTTCCGGATCGAACAACATCTCTTCATCCGGGCCTGTGCTATATGCCCGCCACACAAGCTCGCCGGTGTTGATGTCATACGCGTTGATCCACGAGCGCACACCGTATTCGGCGCCGCTGATCCCGGTAAAAACTTTATCTTTGATAACGTGCGGGGCGTTGGTGTTGGTCTGGCCAAGCTTGGCGTCACCATTTTTCGTCTTCCACACCACCTCACCGGTCTTGGCGTCGAGCGCAACCAGCCAGGTATCAGCTTGCTGCAGGAAAATCTTACCTTCGCCGTAACCCACTCCGCGGCTTACGGTATCGCAGCACATGACCGGCACAACTTCGTCATAGTCCTGTACCGGGACATATTCCCAAACGATGGTCTGGTCATCGAGATTGATTGCGAAGACGTTGTTCGGAAAGGGCGCGTTGATATAAAGCGTGTCATGCGGCAATCCGGTCGCCGATCCCGGCAATACGAGTGGCCCTCCCTCGTGACCGCGTAATACGCCGGTTGAAAAGGTCCACGCGGCCTGTAATTTATGGGCGTTGGTGGTATTAATTTGCTTAAGCTGGCTGTAGCGGGTGTTGGCGTAGTCACCGCCTGGGAAGACCCAGTAGTTTGGATCATCGATGAGTTTCTGGAGTTCGGGGTTCGCCGAGACGGTTCCGGCCAACGGCACCAATGCAAATGTAACGGCCAACACAAGCCACCCTGCAAATTGTGCTCTTCCCATGAAGTCCTCCTAATCTATGTTTTTATTAGAGAAATCGGCTCGGAACCCGGATGACGCTTGCCCACGCGGTTAACGCCGGCTGGCCGAGTATACCGCAGCAACTTCGTGAGGGTCGACGTCGTTTGCTGCGCTCACCACGGTATCCTGACACGAATAATCTCCAACCGCGCCGCTTCGTGACCATCACCGATAACTGGCTAACAAACCCGTGCCTCCGTAACAAGAAATGGACGAATCGCTGGCAGACAACCGGACTTAACGATTCGGAGCTGTTCTCCCTGTGACACCGCGCCAAAAGCGCGCAGTTCGTCGATGACACCCAGTTCGTGGGCGCCGCTTGTACTCAGCGTGAAAGTCGCGCGATAAGGACCGCCATTCTCCAGGATGACCGAACCATGCAAGTTCAGTATAGGATCGCCACCAGATATTTCCGCATGTAAATTTCCATCAACATCTGTGAGACGGCTTTCAATATCACCGACTAGGATGGGCGGATCTAGCATGATTTTGAAGTTTAACCACGCAATTGCGGCATCTAATTCTTGTAAACCGTCCGCGCTGTATTCCAGCCGCGCTATGTCAAGTATCACACGACCTGAAACGGGCAATCGGACGAGCTTCAACGAGCGCGTGAGCTCTGAATAGACGCCGTTGAGGTTGACGTTATCGATTAAGATCCGATCGGGCAAACATCTCCGCACTCGGGCTCGCAGGTTTATGAGCTTATCGTCAACGCTTAGGTTGTAACCAACACAAGCACTCAGAATATCTGCGGTCGCGCTCCACGCAAAATTCGGAAATTCAAATTGTGCTGTTGAATATTGTTTGGCAACCCCACGTAAGGAATTGCCTGAATAGCTGGCTACGGAGTACTCATCGCCGCCTGCGGCCAATTGCAGTGGCAAGGTCGCCGGGGATTGCAGCACTAATGCAACGGCGTAACATCCGCAGAACGCGACGACCAAAGAGCGACGACCTAGCATCGACTAGCCGCCGTTAGATAGCCGCAGACGACCGTCGACTCGCCCGGCCACCGACGTTCTAGACAAACTGACATCGAGAATCGCTACATCGTGTTGCTCGCGTAACTGCTCCATCCACGCGACCAACATGTTAAAGGGTACGCCCTCCAACCAGATACGAATTTTGGCATCGCCGTCAGGCTGGATCTGCCGCACGTAGGCCGACAACTCGGTCTGCCTCGCTGTTTCCGAAACAATCACTAACAACGAACGGTCTTCACCGGCATCCGAACTCGATCGTGTCGCTCTCAGTCTTTCGACCTCATTCGACTTTTCCTCCATCCAACCCAAAAGTTCCTGTTGTTTCGGGATCTTTTCCTGCAACTGCTCGACCTCAACAACCATGGGCTCCCACACCCATAAGTAACTCGCTAATATAAAAACCGCACAGGCGGCTAGGCCGATGGCGCGTTTTTCAGAGCGGCCGATTGCAAAGTCGAAATTCATGTTAATGTCATTGCTCTTTTTGTAACGCGTAGCACAGCAGTCAATCCGTCCTCTTCATTCGTGGCTGATAGAATTTCAGTCTTGACCTCGGTTTGCTCGTTCAGGGCACGCTCGACAGTGTTCAGCTGCTCCATTTCTCGCAGATTTAGGTCTACATCCAAACGCCCCTGCCGATAGTCGACACTCAGCAACCGAATTCCCGATTCAACGCTCAAAACCCGGCTAATGGAAGACAACAGATAGAGAAAATCTCCGTCGCCGGCGGCGACGCCGCTCAATTCTTTGAGATATTGTTCGGTCTGCTGCCGCACATCGACCAGCCGTCGCGAATCGGGAAACGTCTTCCGGTAGACCGCTTCAATAGCTTGTGAAAGATCCGTATCGATTTGACGTAATTCCCGCAGATCGAAATATCGAATGCCCGCTTCCATCGTAATCCATGCCAACGCCAACGCCGCCAACAGTATCCACCGGCGCCTTGAAACGACAAATTTGGAGCCGGACAGCTTCCGTCCGTCGAGGAAATCGACTCCCGGCATATTCTGCAGACAGCTTTCAAACCAAAGAAACGCATCGCCGCTCGCGTGCGGGTGTATTTCCACTTCGACCCCGACGCGTTCAATGTCGGTGCGCACCGGACTACATTCGTCCTCGGAGCCAACATACAAATCAATCGCAGCCGGACGCTGGCTAGCTGCATTATCCAGGTTGACCTCCAGATACTGAGCAAGGTCTCGAACCTCGGTCGCAAAGCCCTCATGAATTCCAGTCCGTACCAACGCACAATCCCCGATCAGCAGTACCGACCACCTCCCTTCTTTAAACGGTACCCCCAGTGAATCGGGTATTATCGCTGTCGGTACCAGTGCCGCTGCATCCAGTTGCCGCAACACTTCGTCGAGAGCGCGTTTGGCGATACACCCAACCATGTAAGTTCCGCCTGCCTCACGGGGCCCAACTGCAAACTCACAGTTGTCGATGTTGTCTGCGAGGAGATCCTCCACAGCAAACGGAACCGCCGCCAGCACCTGTCCCCGCCTACGGCTTGGAATGGAAGCCCGCGTAAGAAGGATATCCGCACCGGGTAGAAGCACGATTACCCGCGCGAACTCGCTCGTGTCACCTAAATCCTGCCATAAGGACTCTTTACGAACCTCCGCACGTGCGTCCGCGTTGTGATCACATACGAGCCAACTGATTGAATCACCTGGTAGCGAATTCAACCGCAGCACCGCGTCCCGCGCCATTACCAGATGGCCTCGCTGCGATATAGCGTATGAACGGATCCGGAAGAGTCCCTGGAGAGGATGCCGCGGCTAGTTACACGCCCGCGACCCACCGCAGCAGAGGCCGTCACCGCAAAGAACCCTGTGGCAACGCCCAATATGGTGGCGTCGAATTTCAACCCTGCAAGTACGCTTTGCGCACTGAAAGCGTCTACGTTACCAAATCCGCCCATTTCCTCGCGGCCAAGGATGATTTCCCTGACGCGCTGTTCATCGAAATCGGCGGAAATACTTTGGAGTATCTCCGGCTTCGCAGTATTCACATTGAGCGTCGTTCTTCGCGGCAACGCGGAAACAAACGGGCTAAGCCTCTCGTACGTCGCTTCGCCTATCCCGCGTATAAGGCGTAACTCGGTCACACTCGAAAATAGTTGATTCGCGGACCGGTAGGCCGGCTCTAAACCGAGATAATATTCGTCTTCGGCGCCATATGGCAGCGTTGGCTGTTGATCCCGATCGATCCAGTCGACAATCGCGTCCACAATGGACGTGTCTAGCAGTCTGTCGGACTTAGGATGAATCCAGCGGCCGTGGAGCGGGTCTGAGCCGACGGATCACCGTTCGAGTACTCATGATGCGTGTCGGAGTCGCAAGATCATGACGGATACAGCGCTCCGCGTCCGTTTCTTATCCCCTCAATACCGCCATCCGGCGAATGTTCCACGCCATCGTCACCAGCGACCATTCTCCGCTTACTGCTTCAAGCCCACGCAGGAGAAACTGCCGGAACCCCATCCGGGCCTTGATGATACCGAACACCGGTTCCACGGTCTGCTTGCGCAGCCCATACACCGCACGCCCGGCACGGGTCTTCAGTCGATGCTTCATGTGCGCCACCGCGTCGGCCGGCTCGGCCAGCGGCGGCGGTTCACCGAAGCGTTCTTGCCAAGGCAGATGATGCGACTCGCGCCCCATGGCCAACAGCGGGTCGATGGCCGCATCGATGCAGGCGGTGACGTTCGCCTCACTGAAGTAGCCGGCGTCGGCGAGCAGCTGCGTGACCGACCCGAGGTCGTCGGGCAGCTCGCTCAGGGCGTCGAGCATCGGGGCGAGCTGCTGCTTATCGTTGGCGGCTTGAGTGATCGCGGGCGCGATGACGAGCATCGTATTGGTGTCCACCGCCGCTTGGGCATTGTAGCTCTGCTCAAAGCCCCCGCCCGGCGCCGGCATGATGCGTGAGTCCGCGTCGGTGAGATTGACCTGATCCTTGGTGCTCGGACCGGACACGGGCGGTGTCGGGGGCTTGCCCCGCGGCTTCTTTCCGGTGCGCTTTTGCTTGTCCTTGCGCGCTTTGACCTTGGCCTCGTACTCGGCCTGCTCATGCGCGAACCGCTCGGCCGCACGCGCCTCAATCTCGGCTTTGGCGTCCTTTATCGCCTGCAACCGCGCTTCGCGGCGCGCCAGCTCCTCGGGGATATTCAACCCCTCAAGCAGCGGCTCGGCATCGGCCGCTTCGGCACGCGCCAGCAACTCCTTCACCTCCGCTTGCAACTGCGCCTCGAGCTTCTCGGCATGCCCATAGGACAGCGCGCTGTGGCGCGAGGCGTTGGCATGCACCTTCGTCCCATCCAGGGCCACCGTCCCCAGCTTCACCAGCTTCATCTCCTGGGCTATGCTGAGCACCTGCACAAACAGCGCCTCGATTTCCTTGAGAAAACGCTTGCGGAACGTGCACAGCGTGTCGTGATCGGGATGCGTGTTGGCGGCGATGTAGCGAAACGCCAGCGACTCGTAGCTCGCCTGCTCGATGCGCCGGCTGGAATAGGTGCCCGTGGCATAGCCGTAGAGCAGCAGCGCCACCAGCATCGACGGATGATACGCCGCCGAGCCTGCGCCGCGGTACTGGCGGGTCAACCCCGAGAGGTCCAGCTGATCCACGATGTCTACCACGAAGCGCGCCAGATGGTCCTCAGGCAGCCATTCGTCGACCGAGGGCGGCAGCAGAAAGGCTGTGTCACGATCGCATTGACGGAAGTGGTTCATGTGCGCTTACTCATTGGATCCAGGACTATTGATCTGATCGATGCAAGCATGAATAGTTCAACGCTAAGTCCGACAGA
Source organism: Gammaproteobacteria bacterium (assembly GCA_965225625.1). Taxonomy (GTDB): domain Bacteria; phylum Pseudomonadota; class Gammaproteobacteria; order JADZEE01; family JADZEE01; genus CBDDBH01. The sequence goes on along the minus strand of CBDDBH010000034.1, from coordinate 355,053 downwards.
CTGCTAGATAATCCTCGAGTTGCCCAACACAGCCCTTAATTGCATCAGGATCTTCTGCGAGCGCTGCTTCCTCCATGCTCGCGCCAATGTCAGTGATGGCGTCGAAACCATAGCCGCCACCCGCGCCCTTCATGCTGTGGCCGATCACGCGAATTTTATCTAACTCACCGGCCGCAAGCGCCGCACTGACTGCGTCAATATCGTTGCGCCGGTTTTGCAGGAAACCGGGGATCAAATCCTCGAGGTCCGGATCAATCTGCACAGCTATTTTTTCGCTCATCGCTCGCCCTTGTCTTCAGTCACCGGCCGACTCGCTCTTTGCGGCACGAAATTCCGCCGGATCCAGGTGATGTTCGTTAAGCAATTTATAGAATTCGGTTCGATTGCGACCCGCGATCTTGGCGGCATTGGCAACGTGACCGTTTGTCATCCTCAAGACCCCGATAAGATAATTCCGCTCGAAATTTTGTTTGGCTTCCTTAAGAGTTTGGATACTCCCTGGCTCATCACGCAGTGCGCGCTTTGCCATACTCAGCGGAATCGTATCAGTCTTGGTAAGGGTCGCGCACAGTTCTACCACATTGATGAGCTGGCGTACGTTACCTGGCCATGGCGCGGCCACCAGATATTCCAGTGCGTCGGGCGCAAATCGCTTTTTGCCTGTAGAGCGCTTTTGGGCTTGCAGATCGAGAAAGTGCTCGAGCAGCATCGGGACATCCTCACGTCGCTCGCCAATGCTGGGTAGGAACAGTGGCACCACATTTAGCCGGTAATAGAGATCCTCGCGAAAATCGCCTGTCTTAACTGCTTCTTCCAGGTCGTTGTGGGTCGCTGAAATCACCCGCACGTTGACCGGAACCGTGTGAGTGGAGCCAACCGGCCGAACCTCGAAATCCTGCAAGACGCGTAACAATTTCACCTGCAGCGCCAACGGCATATCGCCAATCTCGTCGAGGAAGAGCGTGCCACTATCGGCCGCTTGAAACAGGCCATCATGCCGTGTGTTCGCGCCCGTGAACGCGCCTTTCTCGTGGCCGAAAAGCTCCGATTCGAGTAGTTGCTCCGGGATCGCGCCGCAATTAACACCGATGAAGGGCGCTTGCCGGCGCGGGCTCGCCTCGTGTATCGCTTTGGCAAGAACCTCCTTACCGGTGCCGGTATAGCCGTTAATAAACACGGTTATATCACTGTCCGCGACCAACTCGGCCTGCTCCATGAGTTCGGCCATGGCGGCGCTGCGATAGATGACGTCGGGTCCGAATGGCGGACGCTCGGCATCGGCCTCGGCACCCGGTAAGCGCAGCGCCGATTTTATTTGATTAAGGAGTTCGTCTTTGTCGACCGGTTTAGTCAAAAATGCCGCCGACCCCAGGTGCGTCGCTTTAACCGCATCCGGGATCTTGGCCTGGCCGCTGAGCATAATTACCGGCATCAGCGGATTTTCCCGATGGATTTCGGTCAGCAACGCCATGCCGTCCATCTCTTCCATGAACAGATCCGTGACGACGAGCCGCGGGCGCAGCACGCCAATCTGAGCCAGCGCCTCTCGTCCGGACGTCGCGGTGTTGACGCCGAATCCAGCTTTCTCCAGCCACACGCGCAGTAGCGCGAGCATATCGGTATCGTCATCGACGACAAGCAGATTCGGGCCCGTGGTCGGTTCGACCTCAGTCACAAAGTCCCCTTAGTTCTTTTGTAGTCACCCTCGCTGTCAGCAGCGAGCATGCTAATGTGAGCGCATCGTCGGCGCTTTGTATCGTGTTCCAGATCATAGACTATTCAACGAGTTGGAGCCAGTTTGTGGATTTAACGTCAGGTTGGCGTTAATTACGGTGTACCAATATTACGCCGTTTCAGGCAAAAAAAGCGGCCCGGAGGGCCGCTAAGGAACCACGAGAAGGGGACTCGAGGGGTATTGCTATAGATGCAATTCCCAAGCCAATTTTATAACCCATTGAATTTATAATGTTTCATGCCTACCGAGTACGTATTAGCCTGCGAATACCGATCCAATACGACGCTGGGAGGCGACAGTTGAGACGCCCGCAACAGGATAAAGTCGAAACATGCTTGGGTCGCACCAAAATCAGCGTCCCGCTACCAAACTCTATCGTCTAATTCGGTTACTCGACCGTAACCGATTTCGCCAGATTCCGTGGCTGGTCGACATCGGCACCTTTAATAACCGCGACGTGATAGGCAAATAGTTGCAATGGTACGGTGTAGATGATCGGTGCAATGGGATCTTCCACCGGTGCCACACGGAATGTTGTAATTCCCGGTGACTCGACGACGGAAACTGTTGAGTCGGCAAACACGAACAGTTCGCCGCCACGCGCACGGACCTCTTCCAGGTTGGATTTAAGTTTTTCCAACAACTCATTGTTCGGCGCTATCGCAATGACCGGCATGTCCTCATCCACCAGCGCCAACGGTCCGTGCTTAAGTTCACCCGCCGGATAAGCTTCGGCGTGGATGTAGGAGATCTCTTTGAGCTTAAGTGCACCCTCCATCGCCACGGGGTACATGGAACCGCGACCCAGGTAGAGCGCGTGGTGTTTTTGGGCGAAACGCTCCGCCAGCTCCTCTATTTGGTCGTTCAGTTCGAGCGCGGCGTTGAGCTTCCCTGGCAAACCCTCGAGTTGTGCGACGAGCGCCCGCTCATTAGCGTCAGACAGGTCGTGCCGCCGGCCGAGAGCAATCACCAACAGCATCAGGGCCACTAGCTGCGTGGTAAACGACTTGGTCGACGCAACGCCGATCTCGGGACCTGCTCTGGTCATAACGACTAGCTCTGATTCGCGAGTCAGAGAGCTCTCAGGGGCGTTGCAGATCGCAAGAGAGTATCTGAAACCCCAGTTCTTTGCCTCACGTAAAGCAGCGAGCGTGTCGGCCGTCTCACCCGACTGTGAGATTGTGATGAACAAGCAGTTTTCCCGCACGACAGGTTTTCGGTACCGAAATTCGCTGGCCACTTCCACGCTGCAGGGCACGCCGCCGATCGCCTCGAACCAATAGCGGGCAATCAAACCGGCGTGGTAACTCGTACCGCACGCGCAGATCTGGACAGACGTTACATTGTTCAGCACCTCAGCGGCGTTCGTCCCGAATATATCGTCGAGCACTAGGCCGTGGCTGGTCCTGCCTTCAAGCGTGTCCGCCACGGCACGCGGCTGCATGAAGATCTCCTTGAGCATGAAATGCCGGTATCCCGACTTTTCGGCCGCATCCGCAGTCAGTTGGGAGATCTTGATGGGGCGTTTGACCACATCGCCGTCGCCGTTGTAAATGGTCACCGAGTCGCGGCGGACATCGGCAATATCGCCGTCTTCCAGGAACATGAATTGCTGGGTGACCGGTAGCAGCGCGAAAACATCGGAGGCAATGAAGTACTCACCAATGCCTACGCCAATAACCAGCGGACTGCCCCGACGTGCGGCGACAACACGTGAAGCATCATCGATGCTGACGACACCGAGAGCGTAGGCGCCCTCGAGCTCTACTGTTGTCGCACGCACTGCTTCCAACAGATCCTTGCCGGCTTCCAGATGCGCGTGCACCTGGTTCACTACAACTTCTGTATCGGTTTCCGACGTAAACTCATAGCCGTCAGCGGTTTGGCGTTCCCGTAGACTGGCGTGGTTCTCAATGATGCCGTTGTGGACCAGGGCAACGCGATTACGGCAAAGGTGGGGATGGGCGTTGCGTTCACTGGGTTCACCGTGGGTCGCCCAGCGGGTGTGCGCTATACCGGTGGCGCCGGGCAGCACGTTCGTCGTGCAGGCCTTCTCGAGTTCGCGCACCTTGCCCAGGACTCGGACGCGATCGATTTGGCTGGCACTGTTGATGACTGCCATACCAGCGGAGTCATAGCCGCGGTACTCGAGGCGTTTTAGACCCTCGAGCAGGATCGGACCAACGTCACGTTGCGCTACCGCACCGACGATTCCACACATCTTTGGTTCCCTTTCAAACGATGGTATGACACATCAACAAGACTGGATGATAGCGTGGGCCCTCCGTTGGACGGCCAAGACTGCGAAACTATTTGGTCGGGGCGGCGAGATTCGAACTCGCGACCCCCACAACCCCATTGTGGTGCGCTACCAAGCTGCGCTACGCCCCGACTTGCGGAGGCATTCTACTCTAGTTGGAGGGGTGGTTGGAGGGAGGTTTGGAGGCACTTCTCACTGCTAAATTCTGCCCCCTCATCCGACCGCCATGGATGGCGGAAGTGCAGGTAATGCACGAGTCCAGGGATGGACGAGGTACGACCCCATGGATGGGGGAGGTAGAAGTGAGTCCGGAACGGAACTCGAGAGCGAAGCAGGAGCGAGAGCCGGGGAGCATTTACCTGCCTGACCTTCTCCCGCGAGGAGGGTGTCGCAAAAGGCGATAAATATGCTGGATATCGTACTGGCGGTGTTTCAACACGCCGTTGGCAGCAGGTGTGTTTCCCAAAGCCATAATTCGCGGCGCACGATACGGTGATGCCACAAGCGCATCAAACAGGCTTTTGTCAACGCACCAATACAGGCTAAACGGGCCAACACCGCCCGTCCCAGGTTGTAAGCGAGTATATGCAGTGCAAATTCTCGTCTCACCCCGGCTAACCCGCGCCGCCGGAACCGGTTCAATCCCTGTCGCTCGCGCAACGTGCTGAACACCGGCTCTACCATCGCTTGGCGCTTCACATACAGCGCTTGCGCCTGCGGCTGTTGCATCACCATGCGCAGCGCATCTTTTAGTTCATCACCCCCATAGCGGCTGATGGTCCGGCGTTCCCCCCGCGTACACTGCGCTTTCAAAGCACACGCACCGCAGCCCGGGGTGGCATAACGCACGTACCCTTTGTGTGTGGCAGTGCCCGCGTAACGCTCCACCGGCACTAACCATTCATTGTTCGCACAGCGGTAAGCATCCTGGTACGCGTCATAGACAAAGGCACCCTTAGGAAAGGTTTTCTGCGATTGCTTGGCTTGCCCCGCCACTTTCCCCTCCGGACAAAGCAGGTTGATGTCCCGCTCCACGCTGTGTTGCAATATCCGGTCACTGAAGTAGCCCGCATCCAGCAACAGATCTTCAACGGCCACGCCACTGCTCGCTTCACTGTGCGCCAGCATCCCCGCGACCACCGCGCTCTCACTGGAGGGGTCAACCGCCATCCCAACCACCACCCGTTCTTCATTGGCCAGCACCGAGGGCTTATAGGAGGGCCCCGTGCCTCGTCCGCGTTTCAACGCTTGCACCATCGCTTCGGGCTCGTGCGCACTCACACACACCTTCTCGCCTGACTTACCCTTGCTTTCCCGCGCCGCTTTGCGCCTTTGCAAGGTCTCATGCACTTGCTGGCTTTGCGCCAACGCCACTTGTTTGGTTTTATCCTCCGGTGCCTGCGCCAACACCTGCCTCGCCTCGCTCAAACGCTGTTTCGCCGCCTCTTCCTTTATCAAACCATAATGCGAACACGCCGCCTCTATCACCGTGCCGTCTCCCGCCACCCGGGTCGCGCTGCTGCCCGTGGCTTGTAACACACGGCCGGTTAACTCAATAAAAAATGACCCGCTCAGCAACTCATCATGCTGCGTGATAAACCGGCCGATGTTCGCATGGTCCGGACAGATCCCCCCGCTCACCCACATCGCACCGATATCCACTCGCGCCAACCGTTCCAGACCCCGCAACGAACTCACACCCTGCAATAGCCCGTACACGATTAACCCCAACACGCTGCGCGGGGAATACGGCGCGCGGCCCGTCCTGGCATAGTTGTCTTCAAAACCCGACCAATCCAGCTCGCTCAATAGCGCTCGTAACACTAACGGCCCACGAATGCCGGCCGCTTGCAGATGCGCCTTCACCGACAACTGACCCAGATAAAGCTGCTGCGGATCAGGATCAATGAACACACGCCCCGCAGCTCTGCGGCTTTGCCGCGACGCGCCAGTATCGGACAACCCCTCAAACAGGTTCAGTTGCACATCCCCATTTATTCCCAGCGCTTTTGTCACCGTTGGCCTCTCGCTATCTTGTACCTGCACGTAGTTTAACGCTTCACGATCCTTGCAACGATCCCCCTTTCGCGACACCCTCCGAGGGGAGAAGGGACCTGTGGTTTTATAGCTCAGGCGCAGAGGGGTATTCGGGCGCTAGCGCCGTAGTATGTCTAGGACGTCCTCTAGCTCAACGCGCAGTTGTTTGACGATCTGCTGGCTGAGGTTGGAATCAGCTTTAGCTTCGTCGCCGTTCAGGCGTTGGCGGGCGCCGCCGATGGTGAATCCGTGCTCGTAGAGCAGGCTGCGGATCTGGCGGATGAGGATAACGTCCTGGCGCTGGTAATAGCGGCGATTGCCACGGCGTTTGATGGGTTTGAGTTGTGGGAACTCCTGTTCCCAATACCGCAAAACGTGCGGTTTGACCGCACACAAGTCGCTTACTTCACCGATAGTAAAGTAGCGCTTGCCCGGAATTGTTGGTAATTCGTTATTGTTCGACGCTTCCAGCATAGGCTTCTACTCGGGCTTTGAGTTTTTGTCCGGGCCTGAATGTTACCACACGGCGCGCACTTATAGGAATTTCTTCACCTGTTTTCGGATTTCTGCCGGGGCGCTGATTCTTGTCGCGAAGATCGAAATTACCAAAGCCGGATAGCTTGACTTGCTGGCCCGCCTCGAGCGCTCCTCGAATCTCTTCAAAGAACATCTCGACGAGCTCTTTAGCTTCACGCTTATTCAAGCCGAGCTCATCAAACAGTCGCTCAGCCATATCGGCCTTCGTCAATGCCATTTTTTTTACCTCAACGTCGCCCCAAACGAGCGCGCCAAGCCGCTAATGACTTGCTGGACCTGGGCGTCCACCTCCTCATCTATTAGAGTGCTGGAAAGTCCCTGGAAAATCAACCCTAATGTAAAACTTTTTTTTCTTGAATCAATACCTTCGCCAGCATACACGTCAAATAACTGCAGGTCTCTGAGCAGTTCCGACCCGTTGGCCCTCACACAATCAACGACCTCCGATACTACAATATATTTATCCACTAAGATACTGATATCTCTACGAACAGCTGGATATTTGGAGACAGCCATATAGCTTGGAAGTGACCGGTCCTGCAGCGCCTCAATCGTTACTTGCGCCAAGAAAATGTCGCCCTCGAGGTCAAATTCTGCTGCAATTTCAGGATGTAAGGCACCCAACTCGACTACCTCGCGACCCTCCAGCAACACCTTCGCACGCTGTCCTGGATGCAATGCAGGGTGTTGTGACGGCAGAAAAACCGGCTCGGCCTGCGAGTTTTGCAAGCTCAATAAAGCATCGATTTCCCCACGCAGATCGTAGAAATCAATGACACGGCCGGGTCGCTCGCCCCATTGCTCAGGAAGATATGTGCCGGTCATCAGTAACGCGAGCTGCGGCACTTCACGCGTGTGGCCATCAAGTTGCTGGAATACGGTGCCCAATTCACACAACAACACACGCTCGTGTTGCCGCTTCATGTTGTAATCGAGCGCTTGAACAAGTCCTGGCCAGAGCGTGGTGCGCATAACCGACATATTGCTGGATATCGGGTTGGCCAACACGCGGGCCTCGTTGCCGGACATGAAACGTTGCTGCACGTCGGGATCGACAAAACTGTAAGTCACTACTTCGGCGAATCCGCGATCTACCAGGGAATCGCGATACCGACTCGCCGCTATACGACCCTCGGATGGCGCTGCAATGTGTGCAGCCACGCTGGGGCTCGCCACCGGCATGCGGTCATAACCGTGCATACGCACGACTTCTTCGATGAGATCAGCCTCACGGGTGATATCGAACCGATGTGGCGGTGGCAAGACTTCCCAGCCGTCATCGCTGACCTGGACCGACATACCGAGCGCGGTCAGGTGGCGTTTTACTTGTGCGTCATCGACGTCGAAACCCAGCAATGCCGTCATCCGCTTCGAACGCAAGGTCACGCGATTGCGCTCTGGCAAGTACTCATCTGCGCTGGTCTTCGTAACCGCTCCGGGCGTACCCCCGCAGATATCCAGCACGAGCGCAGTCGCCCGTTCGATGGCCGGTATTTGCCCATCGAAACTCACCCCGCGCTCGAAGCGATAAGACGCATCGGTCTGCATCTTATAAGCGCGTGCCCGGCCGGCGAGGTGCAGCGGACTGAAAAAAGCTGCTTCAAGAAATATGTCGTTGGTCTCGGCCTCCACGCTGCTGCCCTCCCCGCCCATGATGCCCGCCATCGCGACAGGTCCGCTGTGATCGGTGATCAGCAAAGTACCTGGCTGAGGTTCGATTTCCTGGCCGTCGAGGAGCGTCAAGCGATCACCAGTTTCAGCTAACCGTACCCGGATACCGCCGTCGAGGCGGTTCAAATCAAAGGCATGGAGCGGTTGGCCAAGCTCCAACATGACGTAGTTGGTGATATCCACGATCGCGCTGATGCTGCGGCTGCCGCAGCGCCGCAACCGCTCCTGCAACCACATCGGCGACGGGGCATTCACGTCGACTGCTTCGATCACCCGCCCCACGTAGACCGGACACTCCGCCTGCGCAATGATTTCTACGGGTAAGGTGGCCGACGTTTGTGCCTCAACGGAGGGAATTTCCGGGCGAGTTACAATCTGATCAAAAGCCGCACCCAGGTCACGGGCGATACCGGCAATACTCAGACAATCCCCCCGATTGGGCGTCAATTCAATCTCGATGATGCGGTCATCGAGCTGCATATACTCTCCCAGCGGTATGCCGATAGGTGCGTGCGCAGGCAGCTCGATGATGGTCTCCGCGGCATCGCTCAGGCCAAGCTCGGCGGCAGAGCACAGCATGCCCTGCGACGCCACCTCACGGACCGTCGCCTCGGTCACGGTTCGGCCATCTGGTAAGGACGCGCCAACGCGGGCGAACGCCGATCGCATGCCGGGACGCACGTTCGGTGCACCACAGACGACGTTGAGTGCGGATTCGCTGCCATCGTTCACGCGGCACAAGTGCAAGCGCTCGGCCTGAGGATGCGCTTCAACGGCAGCCACTTCGGCGACTACAACCGCCGTAAAGTCAGGCGCCGCGGGTTCTATGGAGTCGACCGGAAAACCAGTCATCGTCAGGCGCTCGAGCAGCGTTTCGCGATCGACCGGTGGATCAACCCATTCGCGTAACCAGTTTTCGCTGAACTTCATGGCGTGCGCCTAAGGAAATTGCTGCAGAAACCTAAGATCATTTTCAAAAAACAGCCTTAAATCATTGATTCCATAGCGTAACATAGCCATACGTTCAATCCCGAGCCCGAACGCAAACCCTGTGTATTCCTCAGCGTCGACGCCACACAACTCGAACACTTTAGGATGCACCATGCCGCAGCCCAGCACCTCCAGCCAACCGGTGTAGCCCTGTTCGGTTTCCAGTTGCACATCGACCTCGGCCGAGGGCTCGGTAAACGGGAAATAGGACGGTCGAAAACGCATCTTCAAGTCTTCCTGCTCGAAGTAACCGCGCAGAAAATCACCGAGCAATCCTTTGAGATGGGCAAAGCTAATACCTTTATCCACCATTAAACCCTCGACCTGATGGAACATGGGGGAATGGGTTTGGTCATAGTCACACCGGTACACGCGCCCTGGCGCAATAATGCGCAGCGGCGGCGGACGCTCTTCCATCACGCGGATCTGTACGGGCGACGTGTGCGTGCGCAACAACATGCCATCGTCAAAGTAAAAGGTGTCGTGCATCGCGCGCGCCGGGTGGTGCGCGGGAATATTCAGTGCTTCGAAGTTGTAGTAGTCGTCCTCGATTTCGGGACCTTCCACGATCTCGAAGCCTATGCTCTGCCACAGCGCCGAGATCCTCTCCATCGTTTGCGTGATCGGATGGCGACTTCCGCGCCGCTGACCGCGTCCGGGTAAGGTGATGTCGACTTGCTTGGTGGCGAGCTCAGCATCGAGCGCTGACCGGGCGAGCAGTGCGAGGCGCATCTCCAGCGCCTCGCTCACCGCCTCTTTGAGCGCATTTATGCGCTGCCCAGCGGCTGGACGCTCGGCGGCGTCGATCTTGCCCAGTTGCTTGAGCTCTGCCGTAACTTCGCCTTTCTTACCCAGAAAATGGATACGCACCTGATCCAGCGCGGCCAGATCCGAGGCTTGCGCTATCGCGCTCTGCGCCTCGGCGAGTATGCGGTCGAGGTTTTCCATCGCACTGCCCCGGGACTCAGCCGTAATATGATGCTAAAAAAAAGGGAAAGGCCAGGCCTCTCCCTCGTGTTACGTCACAGGCTGCAATTCAGGCCGCTAATGCCTGCTTTGCTTCCTCTGCCAGTTGAGCAAACGCCGCAGGTTCGGTAACCGCAAGTTCGGCAAGCACCTTCCGATCGACCTCAATCTCCGCTTTATTCAAACCGTCAATCAGGCGTGAATAGGACAATCCGCAGCGACGTGCAGCAGCATTGATCCGAATAATCCACAATGCACGAAATTGGCGCTTGCGCTGGCGGCGATCGCGATAGGCGTACTGACCGGCCTTGATGACGGCTTGCTTGGCAACCCGATAGGCGCTCTTGCGCCGCCCGCGATAACCCTTCGCCTGTTTCAGGACCTTCTTGTGTCGTGCGTGCGCCGTAACGCCGCGTTTTACTCTAGGCATCTCTCAACCTCATAAACCCCGGCATTAATTGGTCCGGGTTAACGGTTCGGCAGCATCCGCTGCACGTTCTTCTCATCGGCAGGGGCAATTAACAGATACGGCCGTAAATGGCGTTTCCGCTTCGCCTTTTTCTTGGTCAAGATATGACTCTTATGGGACTGGCGGCGTTTGAAACGCCCTGACGCCGTCTGTTTGAAACGCTTCGCGGCGCCCCGGTTAGTTTTGATCTTTGGCATTTCCGATTCTTTATCCGTAGCGTCTAAATAATTCGTCTCATACTTTCTTCGGTGATATCACCATCACCATCTGCCGGCCTTCCAGCTTTGGAAACTGCTCGACCGAGCCGAGATCCTCGAGATCCGCCTCAACGCGCTTAAGCATTTGCGCGCCCAGTTGCTGGTGAGCCATTTCCCGCCCGCGGAAACGCAAGGTTACTTTCACCTTGTCACCATGTCCCAGAAAACGCCGCAGATTCCGAAGCTTGATCTGGTAATCGCCGTCGTCGGTACCTGGCCGAAACTTGACCTCTTTGACGTGTATCAGCTTCTGTTTACGCTTTGCAGCGTGCCGCTTCTTATTCTGGTCGAACAGAAACTTGCCATAATCCATCACCCGACACACCGGCGGCTCGGCGCTCGGAACAATCTCCACTAGATCCAACGTCGCTTCTTGGGAAAGTCGTATGGCTTCCTCTATCTCAACGACTCCAACCTGTTTCCCGTCGGCACCGATCAAACGTACCTGCGGCACGTCAATGGCGGCATTTACACGATTCTTCTTGTCTGCAGCTATACCCTAACCCTCCAAAGCAGCGCCGCCGCGGCACGCAATTTCTGCCTCCAAGCGCGCAACGAAATCCCCAAGTGACATTGCACCAAGGTCGTCACCGCTCCGCGTACGCACGGCTACGGTCCGATTTTCCACTTCACGTGCGCCCGCAATCAACATGTATGGGACGCGCTGTAATGTGTGCTCGTGGATTTTAAGCCCGATCTTCTCGTTTCTCAAGTCCGAGATCGCGCGAAACCCCTTATTTTTCAAAGATTCTTCCATCTCGGCCGCATATTCCCGGTGCGCATCCGTGATGCTCATGACCACAACTTGCTCTGGGGCGAGCCAGGCGGGGAAAGCACCGGCAAATTCTTCGATGAGAATACCGATGAAGCGCTCCAGAGAGCCCAGTATGGCGCGGTGAAGCATAACCGGCACCTGGCGGCTACCGTCCTCGGCGACATATTGCGCATCGAGGCGCCCCGGCATCGAAAAATCGACCTGCATAGTCCCGCATTGCCACACACGGGCAAGCGTGTCACGCAGAGAAAAATCGATTTTAGGGCCATAGAACGCGCCCTGCCCGGGTTGCAGCGTCCAGTCCAGACCCTGGTCGTTCAATGCCTTCTCCAGCGCAGCTTCGGCTTTGTCCCAGCCGTCATCACTGCCGACGCGTTGCTCCGGCCGGGTAGAAAGATTGATTAGCACGTCGCTGAAGCCGAAATCACCATAAACTTCGAACAACAGCTTGATGAAATCTGCAACTTCCTGCTGGATCTGCTCTTCGGTGCAAAAAATATGGGCATCATCCTGGACGAAATTGCGCACCCGCATCAGCCCATGCAAGGTGCCGGACGCCTCGTTGCGGTGGCAGGAGCCGAACTCCGCCATTCGTAGCGGCAAGTCGCGGTAGCTTTTAATGCCTTGATTGAATATCTGAATGTGCGCCGGGCAGTTCATCGGCTTCACCGCATACTCACGGTTTTCCGAACTCGTGGTGAACATGTCGTCGCGAAATTTGTCCCAATGTCCCGAGCGTTCCCACAGGCTGCGATCTATCAGTTGCGGCGTGCGAACCTCGTCGTAGCCGCGCACGCGCAGTTTAGCGGCAATGTACCGCTGGATTTCCTGGTAGATAGACCAGCCTTTCGAGTGCCAGAACACCATACCGGGGGCCTCCTCCTGTGTGTGGAAGAGGTTGAGTTGTTTAGCGAGTTTGCGGTGATCGCGCTTTTCGGCTTCCTCAAGGCGGTGCAGATAGTTCTTCAGCGCCTTCTTGTCGGCCCAGGCGGTGCCATACAGGCGTTGCAGCATTTCGTTATTCGAGTCGCCACGCCAGTAAGCGCCGGCGATTTTCATCAGTTTGAATGCTTTGAGGCTGCCAGTGCGCGGCACATGTGGTCCCCGGCACAAATCGATGAAGTCACCCTGGCGGTACAGCGAGATCTGTTCTCCCGCCGGAATCGAGTCAATGATCTCAGCTTTGTACTGCTCACCCATATCGCGAAAGAAGCCGATGGCCGCATCGCGATCCATGGTCTCGCGCGAGACCGCGATATCCTGTTTGACCAGTTCCTCCATCTTCGCTTCGATGGCCGTGAGGTCTTCGGGAGTAAAAGGCCGCTGGTAGGCGAAGTCGTAATAAAAGCCGTCGTCGATGACCGGCCCTATGGTGACCTGTGCTTTTGGAAACAACGTCTTAACCGCTTGCGCCAACAAGTGCGCAGTACTGTGGCGAATGACCTCCAGGCCTTCGGGATCTTTTGCGGTGACGATGGCCACGGACGCGTCTTCAGTAATTACGTGAGAAGTATCAAACAGCTCGCCATCGACTTTGCCCGCTAGCGCGGCTTTCGCCAGACCGGGACCGATCGCTTGCGCAACGTCAGCAATGGAGATCGCCGAGTCGAACGGCCTGAGGCTGCCGTCCGGTAGCGTTATGGTAGGCACGCAGTCCTCAAGATGATGATGGGGTGGTATATAAAAGGCATCACTGCATCTCCGTGGCCAATACGAGAGGCCATCTGGAGTCCGCTCAACGTGAACGGCGGACTGCCGAAAGAAATTGGTAGGCGCGATTGGACTCGAACCAACGACCCCCACCATGTCAAGGTGGTGCTCTAACCAGCTGAGCTACGCGCCTGGGGGTGGCAAAGGATACTGGATCTGCGGGAACGTCGCTAGTTAGTTATCTCGAATTTTGTACCGTGGCGAGGGGCTTAAACCACGGGTCCCTTCTCCCTTCGCGGGAGAAGGTCAGGATGGGGGGGTAATTAAGAAAGGTCCGTTCCGACAAATGCCGCGATTCTTCAGCGCGGCTCTTAGCTGTTACGCAAACATCCAAGACCACTACGCCGTATGCTGCCCACTTTTCCCCGGCATGCCCAGCCCCTCACTGCGGATCTGCTCAATTTCATCGCGCAAACGCGCTGCTTCCTCGAATTCCAGATCCCGGGCATGGCGATACATTTTGTCTTCGAGCTGCTTAACCTTCTTCATCAGCAGTTCGGTTGACTGCTTCGCATACCGCGGAGCGGCTTCGGCCGCCCGCGACAGACGCCGGCGACCTGGTGCGTTATCGCCGTAACTAACCTCGAGAACGTCCGTCACCTCTTTTTCAACACCCATGGGAGTTATTCCGTGGCGCTCATTGAACTCGATCTGAACGGCACGTCGGCGATCCATCTCGTCCTGCGCACGCTGCATCGAACCCGTTACTTTGTCTGCATATAGAATGGCGCGACCGCGAATATGTCGCGCGGCACGTCCTACTGTCTGGATCAGCGAGCGTTCGGAGCGCAGAAACCCCTCTTTGTCCGCATCCAGAATAGCCACCAGGGAAACCTCCGGAAGGTCCAGCCCTTCACGCAACAGGTTAATACCCACCAACACATCGAAGGTGCCCAGGCGCAGATCGCGCAGAATCTCCACGCGCTCGACGGTATCGATATCGGAGTGCAGATAACGGGCCGGCACACCGTGCTCCGCCAGATAATCGGTTAGATCCTCGGCCATACGCTTCGTCAGCGTCGTCACCAAAACCCGCTCCTTGAGTTTCAGGCGCAGGTTTATTTCGGACAGGAGATCATCCACTTGGGTGGATGCCGGTCGAACTTCGACATCCGGGTCTATCAGCCCGGTCGGCCGCACCACCTGCTCGGCAACGGCGTCGGAATGCTCGAACTCATAGGGTCCCGGTGTCGCTGATAGGTAAATGCGCTGCGGCGCCAAACGCTCGAACTCCTCGAAACGCAACGGCCGGTTGTCCAATGCGGAAGGCAAACGGAAACCGTACTCCACCAGATTTTCCTTACGCGAGCGGTCGCCTCGATACATGGCGCCGAGTTGCGGAACGGTTACGTGACTTTCATCGACTACGAGTAACGCGTTTTCCGGCAGATAATCGAACAAGGTGGGCGGTGGCTCACCTGCCTTACGCCCAGACAGATAACGCGAATAGTTTTCGATACCGGCGCAATAGCCGATCTCCATGATCATCTCGAGATCAAAGCGAGTACGCTGCTCTAAGCGTTGCGCCTCAACCAGCTTGTTCACGCTACGCAATTGCTCAAGCCGCTGCCGCAGCTCGACCTTTATCTCATCAACCGCCTTCAGCAGTATCTCGCGCTCGGTAACGTAGTGGGATTTGGGATAAACCGTTAAACGTGGCACCCGACGCAACACTTCGCCCGTTAATGGATCGAAATAAGACAGACCTTCGATTTCGTCATCGAACAGTTCAATGCGTACCGCTTCGCGTTCCGACTCAGCCGGATAGATATCGATGACATCACCGCGAACGCGGTAGGTGCCGCGATGCAATTCCACGTCGTTTCGTTTGTACTGAAGCTCGGCCAGACGGCGTAGTACGAAGCGCTGCTGGATCTCCGAGCCGCGAACCAAGTGCAAAACCATGCCGTGGTAGGTAGCCGGATCGCCTAAACCATAGATGGAAGAAACCGTGGCGACAATAATGGTATCCGCACGTTCCAGTAGCGCTTTCGTCGCCGACAGCCGCATCTGGTCGATGTGCTCGTTAATCGACGAGTCCTTTTCAATGTAGGTATCCGTAGACGGGACGTAGGCTTCAGGCTGGTAGTAATCGTAATACGAGACAAAATACTCAACCGAGTTATTCGGAAAATATTCGCGAAACTCACCGTAGAGTTGCGCAGCCAGTGTCTTGTTCGGCGCAAGCACCAGTGTCGGCCGCTGTTCGCTGGCAATAAGATTGGCGATGGTGAAGGTCTTACCCGATCCGGTCACACCGAGCAGAGTCTGATGCAGCAATCCGTCGCGCAGGCCCTGGATTAGTTGCGCAATCGCCTCGGGCTGGTCGCCAGCGGGCTGATAATCGGCGACAAGTGTCAGCGGTTTATCCATTGATCAAATATCCATGGGCATTCTTACCTGCATTGACCGGTACCAGGGCTGTCAGTACCATACAGCGGCGTTCCTCGGTAGCTCAGTTGGTAGAGCGGGTGACTGTTAATCACTAGGTCGGCGGTTCGAGCCCGTCCCGGGGAGCCATACTATCTAAAGAGTTACGATCCACACGGATCGGCTTTCCAGATGTACGATACTTGATCGGGATAAATTTTTCCGTCCGACATCATGATCCGCCGAGCGCTAAGCCTACTCATTGTTAGCCCGCTGCTGTTAGGAATGCTTCACTCTCTCCGATTAGATAATGACTAGGTCAGGTCGCATTTCTACCGGGTAGGACCCTTCAGGCGTGGCGAGATTAAGATTATTGGCGATAACTGGAGCCCGGTCGCCAGCAGTATTTACTGGAGCGGAATGCTAGGTTTCGAGCCGAAAATGTCGAAGTGCTTTTATCAGGATTTACAACCAGGGATGACTGTATTGGATATCGGCGCTCACGATGGTTATTACTCTGTGCTAGCTAGCAGCAGCGAATATGTCGGAGTAATGGACGGAGACCGGCATCAGCCCGATGCGATTTATCAACTTCTCAACATTCGCGCTTTCGTTGAAGGTGGAATGATGATGGATACGCTGTGTCGATTAGACTCGACGAGTTTTTCACCACTGGACAAACGTGCTGTTGTCAATTTCCTAATTCCCCGAAAGGTTCCGAATGGTCCTGCAACTTAAACAGATACACACTGGACTGACCCGCTCGACGAGTTATCCGCGGCGGGCCGAACCAACGTTTCATGCTGTTCAGAACCAACTCATCGGGATCCCACAACTCGGCTTTATAGGTTCTCAGCCAGACGGCTTTGAATCCCAGCAGCTGCTGCTTAAGAACAAGCGTATCATCGAGATCGACGCGCGGAGTTCCCTCGTTGCCTCCTGGATATTGTCGCGCCGGATTAACAGTCGGAAACTCGGGTACAGAAATCGCCGTCACGGCAAGCCCGGATTGGGCCCGATGATAATTCAATCGGGTTACAAGGATCGCCGGTATAACAACTGCAGCCGTCTCTTCGGCAGCTATACCCTCAACCTTAAGCGAGGCTGGCTGAAAGTGCGGCTCAGTTCCCCACCCGTGAATCATGAGTGTGGTAAGTGCACCAAACGAGAGTAATGTCGCGATTGTCGCAAAATTCCGTGTTACGCATCCTGGGATTGCGGCCAACACTACGCTGACTAGCACAAGCGCGGGCACCACAATCCACCACAGCAGCCGATCCAGAAACACCGGGACGATTGTGT
Organism: Gammaproteobacteria bacterium; assembly: GCA_965225625.1. Classification (GTDB taxonomy): domain Bacteria; phylum Pseudomonadota; class Gammaproteobacteria; order JADZEE01; family JADZEE01; genus CBDDBH01. Next base: position 337,974 of record CBDDBH010000034.1, on the reverse strand, counting down.
GACTGACGATGAAGGCGAACGCCAACGGTGAGAACAGGAACAGCCCAAGGGTAAATGCTGTCACGCGGCGCCGCCAACGCACCAGAGTCACAAGACCCGCGGCGGTGGCTGCCAGACTAAACCCCGCAAGAGACCACCGTAAAAACGGGTTCCAGATCTCAGCCGAACTCCCGACTGAGAAATCCCAGACCCAGAGAATGCTTTTCAAATTTGGTGGGGCGAGCCAGAAATCCTTCTGCACATGCGAAAACTGAACGAGTAGCCGAGTCAGCTGATTTGCCCACAAGAGGAGCGTCGCGATTGCGCACGCCGACAACATCAAAAACCCATTCACACGCTGTCCGGCAGGCATCATGATGAGCAATCCCAAACCCCAAGCCAGAGCCGGTATGCCAAGCACCACCGCTGCGGCATTGTGCATGTGCAATGCCAGCACAAGACCTGCTGTGATGCTGCACCAGGACGGCCAGGTTGCACGGAATGGAGCCAGCGTTGCATGACTATCAAGCTCGTTGGCTAGTCGTGTGCAGCCGTAGAGGACTAGAGCGCCTGCAAGGCCAACAAACGAATACATCCGCGCATAAGCTGCAAACTCGATTGCTGTTGGATGCAGCGCGAAGGCGACTGCACAGAACAGGTAAACAGCATTTGCACCAGGTGCTGTTCGAGGGATCACCTCTCTTGCGATGTGACCGACCACCAGCACCGCCATAGCATGCGCGACAATGGATGGGACCCTAAGTGCCTCGATTGCGCCACCGCCTACCTGGCGAGCGGCCCAAGCAAACGTATAGTAGAGCGGTGGGTGCGTCTCCCAGTGGTAATCGTTACCCCATAGATAACTGATACTTCTGCCGCTGAACCACCAAGTGACTGATTCAACGTCATTCAGTTCCCGTAAAGAACTTGCCAGTACTGCCACAAACACGCCGACCAAGACGCTTGCAATTACCTTGCCTTGAGATGCCATGGATCCGTGAATTTGTTTGGCCCGGCCATTCGCTTTTAGGTGCATGCAACCTTGTTGAAAAAAGCAGAAACCGCATGGTAACTCAATTTAGGAGATGTAAAAGCCGGTCGCGCCCCTACTCGCTTCTCGGACCACATGTATTGCGATGTCCTGCAGGTCAACTACCCTCCCACGTCCTTTAGCTCTCCATCCACCCTCGTGTAGTCGCCTCAGTTCGTCAATGACGAGGGCCTCGACGTTGTTGATGTCAACGACTTCCCCTCGGTCGGCGATGCTGCTTTGGATCTTTGCGAGCAGATCTTGGTCAGGGTGAATGACGACTTTTCGAATCGTTTGTTTGATCAAGTCTCGGTAGGCAAACCGCAACGGATTCGGTTCAGCCAAGTCCTGCTTGATGGCCACGTACTCTTGCGTTGAACGCTCGTAGTCCCAGAGGACTAGGTCGCGCAATAACTCCATTCGCGTCAGCTCGTAAACGCCCAGTGTGGCTGCGCTGCAGATGTCTTCAGGCACGTCGCGAAAGGTCAGCGGGGCCAGACTGAGACGGAGGAGCGGCATATTGGCGAGCAGTCGCGTGGTCCGTTTGTTTACACCTGCGAACGGCTGCAGGTACGGCAGATGTACCATCATGAAGAAGGACTGCGCGAATGGATCGTCGGTCTGGCCGGCCTTGTTCAACATCATGTCGAGCATTGCCTCGATTTGCGCCGGCACGGAGCGTAGCCGATAGCCACTCCTGGCGATCTCGACGGGATGTTGGCGCAGTCGACCCTCGTCAGAGGGATTGGGCAGAAAGTTCTCAGCGAGTGCACTGTGCACGTTGAAAAACGTGAAGCGATCGAATCCGATGGTCTCCGTGTTTTCGATCAACAGCGCAATGGCAGCCCTGTGGTTCAAGATCATCTGAGTTTCGATCGCCGCTTTGCCGCGGGCCGCCTTGCCACGCTCGATGAGTTCTCGGGTATCAAGTGCCTTAACGGTCGCGAGGCTAGCTTCTCCGCGGCAGCACAGGCCATTGCACGTCGCTAAGCGCGCGATAGAATACTCAAGACCGACGATTAGGGCTGAACCATGAGTCTAGTTGATTCCAAATTGCTGCCGATGCTGTTTGGCGAACGGCGCTTGTGGCGCTCGTTGCGGACGCTTCTACTCCTTGGAGCCGCTTCGATAATCCTATCGGTACTCGGCTGCGACGGTGACCCCAATTCTTCCGCCCTAGCGCATTTAGAGCGTGCAAAGGAATATCGTGCGAACAACCGTATCGCTGAAACGATTATTGAATTGAAGAATGCGCTGCAGAAGAATCCCAAATCCGTTGAAGCGCGTTGGTTGCTTGGCAAAACCTATTTAGACATCGGTAATGGAGCGGCTGCCAGAAAAGAGATCCGCTTGGCGCAAGAACTTGGTATAGATACGCCCGAGGCGACGCGAGCGCTGGCACGTGCCGCACTGTTAGAAAATGATTTTCAAAGTGTACTGGACGAAACTCCACAAATCGACGATGCGAACGCGAGCGCGAGCCTGCTTTCCTTGCGCGCAGAAGCGCTGCTCAGACTCAACCGCATCGATGAATCACGCTCCACGTTTACCGCGGCTGCAAGCCTTGATCCGGGAGCAATTGGAGCCCCGCTGGGACTTGCCAGGCTAGCGTTGCTCGAACGCAACTTCGAGAAGGCTTTCCAACACCTGGATACCGCGGAGAACATTAACGGTGAAAACGTGTACCTTTGGCTCCTGCGGGGCGATACGGAAATGGCGCAAAATCGGCCAGCGGATGCGGCACAAGCCTACCGACGCGTAGATGACATCGTGCAGCAGAATCCGTACGCCCAAGTGGGGATTGCGCGCGCGATGCTCGCCCAAAACAAACCCGATGACGCACTGCTTGCTCTACAGCAACTACTCAAAAGATCACCCAACCATCCGACGGGGAAATACCTTACCGCCTTAGCCGCGAGCCAAAAGGGAAATCATCAGCAATCCATCGATACATTGCGACAAGTACTAGCAGACAATCCGAATCACCCAGAATCGCTATTACTGCTAGGTAACCTACAGCTTTCGGAAGGACATCTGGAACAGGCTGAAGAATACGTGACGCGTTTCACCGCGATTATTCCGAACTATCGGCCGGCGGTTCATCTGTTGGCCGGCGTCCAGTTACTGCGCGCGAAAGCCACCCAGGCAATCGAGACGCTGGCAAAGCTGCCTTTGAATGACATGCAGCATTACGCCCTATTAGGAACGGCGTACATGCAGCAACGAGATTTCTCCCGGGCAACGGAATTCTTAGAAAAGGCCGCCGCGCTTGCCCCGAACCCGGCTCAGCTCAAAACCCAATTGGCGCTCGGCCATCTTGCGGCAGGTGCCAATCAAAAGGCCGTATCCGAATTGCAAACAGCGCTTGAATTGGATCCCGATCTACTGCAAGCCGACGCATTACTCGTCTATGCCCATTTGCGCAAGCAAGAATTCAAGCAGGCGATCGACGCCGCACGAGCGCTGATGCTGAAAAAACCTGATAAGCCGCTTCCCTACAATTTACTTGGAGCGGCGTTTCTCGGTGCTGGTGACGAAGTTCAAGCCCGAGCTAATTTTCAGGAGGCTCTAAAGATCGAACCTCAATTCGCCCCGGCAATGCTGAACCTCGCCAGAATGGAAATAGCCGCCGGGCAAAGGACCGCTGCGCGCAAGCGACTCGATGAGGTTATTGCGAGCGCGCCGACCAATCTACAAGCTTTGATCATACTCGCGAGATTAGAAGCGGAAGACGATAACCTAACGGCCTCTAGAGAGTTGCTGGAACGGGCCTACAACGCGGACGAAAAGGCGGGTCAACCGCGGGTCTTGTTAGCTCGCTTCTATTTGTCCAGTGAACTCGACGTCAACAAAGCCTTGCAGTTTGCCCGGGAAGCCTACGAGATTGCCCCGGCCGAACCCGATGTGCTGCTAGTGCTTGGTCAAGCACAAAATGCGGCGCGCAATTCAGAAGATGCCATTGAACCGCTAATGCGGGTAATCGAGCAACGGCCCAAATTGGCGGAAGCACATTATCAATTGGGTCGGGCGCAGGCGGCTACCGGACAGCTAGATGCATCGCAAAGCTCTTTAACAACTGCAATTTCTTTAGAAAGTACGCACCTTCTCGCCCGAAGCGCGTTTGCTGTACTAAACATGCAAATGCGCAAGTACAGTGACGCGCTAAGTGCGGCCCGCGAAATTCAAGAACGATGGCCAAAAAACGCGCAAGGATTCGCGCTAGAAGGCGACATCTACGCCAGTCAGGGCAATTACGCCGAAGCCCTTAATGCTTATCGAAAAGCGAATTCGAGACAAGCCTCAAGTCTAATCAGTATCAAACTAATCAACGCTCGCGCTCAGAGCGGCGACCTGGATCGCGCACGCAAAGAAATCGCAGCGTTACTTGAAGAATATCCCACAGATCCAGTTGCTCTTGTTGGAGCCGCAGGGATTTATCAGTTAATCGGTGATGACAAAAATGCACAAAAAACTTACGAGAAAGTGCGAAAACACGACCCAAATAATGTCATCGCATTGAACAACCTGGCCTTGATATACAACGAGAACGGAGATGGCCGCGCCCTCGAGATGGCTCAACAGGCGTACAACAATGCCCCTCAGCAACCAGAGGTTCGAGACACACTGGGTTGGGTTCTTGTCAACCGAGGGGAATTAGAAAGCGGCTTAACCCACTTGCAAGTCGCTGTAGAGGCTGCGCCCAGCTCACCTTCTATTCGATATCATTATGGGGCGGCCCTTGCGCGCCTGGGAGAAAACGCCCGCGCGGCTGTAGAGATTGAATCGGCTTTAACGGGGCAGAATTCTTTCCCGGAACGCGAAGAAGCCGTTCAGCTATTGGATTCTCTGAAATAAACCTCTACAGCGATACATCCGTTTATACCCCCCTCGTGCACCATAACCTTAAAAACCCGCTGAACCTTTGATCCAAGCCTGGATAAACAACGAGTACATTCCTGGCGACAGAAACACAGTGTTACGAATTTTTAGGTATCGAATAATTCTGTTTGATTCATCACGCAATTTAATCGTCCCACCGAATCGTTTAACCACCCATCGAACGACTTCAATCCTTAAGTGCAATCAGAGCTCAGCAAACGCAGCGCCGCCCAAATGAGGAACCGATGGTTGATACCCGCGCTGCTGACCGGCGCGTCTTTTTCGATAGTTGGTTTCACTGATTGGCAAAGCGTTCAAAACATTGTTGAGCTTTGGCAGACCGATGCCTATGGTCACGGCGGTTTCGTATGCGTAATCTCAATTGTCATGGTGTGGCTAAAACGGCAAGAACTCGGTCGCATTACGCCGTCGCCATGCTACCGATAGCGGCGCTCGTTGCTTTCTCCTCGGGGGTAACTGCTGCCTGGTCGAATCGCCCACGGTAAAATGGAATTTTTCCATAGGCATGCTTGAGGATTCCCCTCATTTTAGTCCACTGTAACGCGATTATTTCCGACTGAGACAAGAACTGCGTGCGACGGAGAGACTTCAGGTAGTCAACCTCGCGACTACGGTCCTTCTTTAGCCAAAGAGGGTAAATTACGTTACGAACAATCGGGGCGAACAGATCCAGTTTCTTTGCCTTGTGAATGGCTGTAGACAGTAGGCTTAACGTATCACCTAACTAACGACTTGCGATAACTTCGGATTACGTCAGATAACCGACCGCGGTGCAACGGCACAAAAAAAGCCTGCGGCAGTAACTGCCGCAGGCCCTCTTGATACCAACTTTTGGGGGAAAGTAACGTTTAGCTCATTTTTTTCGACTTGCGAGCATTCCTAACACGACGGTGGAAACCGAGTCCGAGCAAACCCACACCCAAAAGCACAAGCGATCCGGGCTCTGGTATGGACTCGCAGAATTCGCAGTTCGGTCCGCCGCCACCCACTGTTACTGCTACGACCATATCATCATGGTTATCATCGTGACCCGCGCCACTATCGTCGTAAAGAAGCAAAAATTTGCTGGAGCCAGGATTCGAGCCATCACTGCAGCTCCCTGAGACGATAGTACAGCTATCTTGTGTAGTCCCCCCAAGGAGGAAACTTAGAAAGAAATTGATTGGAGCCCCGCCGCCAGAATCGTCCGCGTTGGATCCATTAGTCACGGAGCCTATGCCGGCACTCGTGAATCGAAAAGCAACCGTTCCCGCTGAGAAACTGTGGCCATCTGAACTCTTTAGAGGATCTGCAAGCGTACCGAATTTTTCTTGTAACGACGAATCGCCACCTAATGATGCAGTTTCAGTGTCAAAAATTGTCGTCCAGCCCGACCCAGTGTTGATATCGAAGGTATTACGGTAGCCCGCCTCCCAGCCAATAAAATCAAAGTCCAGCGTGACTGTACCAGTAAGTGCGAAGTTGGCCCCATACCACCCTTCAAGTTCGACGCCACTTCCAAGATAATCGTTAATAGCGCCGTTGGGAATCGTACCTAGAGTTTCCGCCTGGGAAGCGGTCATCCACCCTAAACTAAGTACGCTCGCGATGGCTAATGTTCTGACTATATTCATGACTAAAATTCCTCCAAAAGTTGCTCTAACAAACGTATTTCCACGCCAATATCTAGGCAATCATCGTGCCAAATAATGTTTTCTTTTTAATTTCAAGCGGTTACGATTTGACAGCTTCTCCAAACGCGGACACTTTGTAAAAATTACCGACAGCCAGAAGCCACGACTGTCCATCGACGTTATCAATATATGATATATATCAATGGCTTATTTAAAAACTCTACGTTTTCGTAAGTGTAAAAAATTCTGACAGCAACGGCCGGTGACTCCGACAACGACCGATGTCGTTTTTTGCAGCTGTTCGACGTTATCCAAGGCGTTCGCAAAAATCCAGTGGACGCCCACGCTGTGCTCGTGGTGGCGCTGGGCTTGGACCTTCTCTCGATGACCAAGCGTGAGTATACGGCTTATTCCTACTTGTTTAGGGGCTCGTCACACTTATCCTCGGCCCTGGGCTGGTCGAAAAGTACGGCATGTTTGACGTGGTCGATCAACCTCTCGGAAGCTTGGATGACTCGTGTGCCTCGCCCGTATTGCGTTTCTCGCACTACCAATTTAGTGACCGCTGCGACTCAGGTTGGCCGGCCGCGATCCCGCGTTGCCGGGCCGAGGCGCTCAGAGCGGCGGAAACTCTGTCAATACTATTGCCGATCTGCTCTCACCAATAGGCTGTGTGGATCCGAATGACTCGTCACTGGCTACCTCAGGTGTCATTGAAAATGACGTAAATTCGTCGTTTTGGTCAGATGGCGCGAATAAAAAACGTTGGTATTCTATTGCCGACGGGACAACGATCGATGTCGACATTGACGGCGATTGGTTATTCCCAATTGGAACAATACTTATGAAGCGAACGAAACTGATGAAGCAGTTCCCATTGGGCGCCGGCAAACTTGGATTTGCGGTTCGCACTGAATTGTTAGCTACCAACGCGTGCAACGTTGCACCAAACTCCATTGATCTTGGCATCCCGAACGCGAGAATCGTTGCACCCGGTAACGCCGCTGGATCGGTGCTAGTAATTAGAATGAGCGGACGTGACGTACACGGCATGCCCCCATTGGGCAGCAGCGTTGTCGATGTTAGCGGTGTAAATCTCTTGTCAGCTTGGATTGCCAGTCTGGTATCGTGCCCATAGTGGCATAGATTTGGCAAGTCAAGTCGCTGTCAATCGACGCGCACACAGATTCGGACATACGGACGAAATAGATGACAAAAAACTGGATTAGCCGACAGTGGTGACTGTCGATACATCAGGTGCCATTCAGACGACAGGGAATGCTGGAGAGGCTGACGTGCTCTGTTTACCAGGATATGAACTATCCGTCATTGTTCCGACTTTCAACGAAAGGCCTAGCGTACTTGAACTTGTGAATCGGTTACGAGATTGCCTGACGGGTCTCCGCTGGGAAGTAATATTCGTGGACGACGACTCCCCCGATGACACTGCGCAATTTATACGTGAGATTGGACAACAGGATAGTCGCGTACGATGTATTCAGCGTGTGGGCCGTCGCGGCCTGTCTTCAGCTTGCATTGAAGGCATGATGGCGAGTTCGGCACCTAATTTGGCGGTCATTGATGGCGATCTGCAGCATGATGAGGCAGTGTTGCCAGCCATGTTGGAAAAACTGAAACAAGGCGAAGCGGACATCGTCATGGGGACGCGCTATGCACCAGGAGGTGGACTCGGCGATTGGAATCAGAATCGAGCCGCATTTAGTCGAATTGCTACTCGGCTAAGTCGAGTAGTGATAAAGGCTAATCTTACCGATCCGATGAGCGGATTTTTTATTCTTCGCCGCGAAACATTGGAGCGCTGTGTACACGAACTCTCAGGCATTGGTTTCAAAATATTGATCGACATATTTGCCTCCTCTCCAATTCCTCTTAAGTTCGAAGAAGTGCCATATGAATTTCGCGTTCGCAAGGAGGGCGAGAGCAAGCTGGATTCACAAGCAGTGTGGGACTATTTAATGCTGCTTCTTGACAAGCTCATTGGACACATAATTCCGCTGCGTTTCGTTACTTTCAGTTTAGTTGGCGGTGCTGGAATACTTGTCCATTTCGCGGTGCTGGCGGTGTTCTTCAACAAAGTCGGACTTGGTTTCGTCTTTAGTCATTCTCTCGCGACGTTTGTTGCTATGACAAGCAATTATGCGTTGAACAACATCTTGACGTACCGTGACATGCGGCTCCGAGGATGGCGGTGGGTGCGTGGCTGGATCTCGTTTACGATTGTCTGCAGTGTCGGCGCGCTCGCCAATGTCGGCATCGCTACCTATCTATTCACCATGGACACCAAGTGGGTACTGGCAGCACTTGCTGGAATACTCGTCGGTTCTGTGTGGAATTATGCTGTAACTAGCGTGTATACATGGAAACTGCATAGTGCGAAACGCAAAATCTAATACGCACGGGCTGACAAATCGAATGTTCATATTTCATTCCTTGATATCATCAAACCCGCTGGCAACAAATCGTACACCAGGCGGGCTATACTGAAGCCAGCATTAAGAAATTGCGGCAAGATTGTGACTGAGATCTCAGGATCGGTGCAGGCAGGCCATATATTCCGAAGTAACGCGTCTGTCCTATTATTTCTATTGCTCCTTTGCTTCATCGTGCGCTTCCCGTTTTTCTTTCCTGCGGTTATTTCCTGGGACGAGAGCACTCTAATTTTAATGGGTCAGAGTGTCCTCGATGGGCAATTGCCATACGTTACCCTCTGGGACAACAAGCCGCCGCTGTCATTCCTGATTTACGCATTTATTATTGGCCTATTCGGTAAAAGCGTTGTGGCAGTTCGTGTTGGAGGTCTACTCTTCGTTACGGCGACAGCGTATTTGACTTTCGTATTGGGAAAGACCGTTTGGAGCCACCGGGCCGGACTAATCGCCGCTATTTTGTGTATATTTTTCGTAAGCACGGCGCGGTCTGGGCAAGCGACCATGACTGAAACTATCGCTATATTGCCCATCATGGGTGCGCTGTCGCTCCTGGTGGTGAAAAAACACGACATTAGTGTATTGTTCGCGGTCGGCTTTCTATTTGGTATTGCAAGTCTAGTTCGTATGAATCTGGCGTATGTCGCCTTGTTTGTTGGGGCGTTCCTATTGTTCAGGTTCCTGCAAAACCCAGCTCGACGTAATTTTTTAGGGCTATCGGCATACGCGGCAGCCGGAATAACAACGCTTCTTCTGTCGGCCTTACCATACCTTTTCGCCAATCACGGCAAGTTATGGTTAGCGGTGGACCCCACCGATTGGACAGAGATTATGATCTGATAAGTGAAATCTTCTGATTTAGAATTCTCAATAGAGAAGGAGCAGAAGATGACGCGAAGAAAACGAAGAAACCATTCCCCAGCGTTCAAGGCCAAGGTAGCGCTGGCCGCCATTGTCGGTGATCGGACGTTGGCGGAATTAGCCGAGCAGTTCGATGTGCATCCCAATCAGATCCAAGACTGGAAGAAGCAGTTGCTCAATGGTGCAGAGAATGTGTTTGGCGCTCACGCGGTGGAAGCCGAACACAGCGAGGGGGAGAAGCAGAAACTCCATGCCAAGATAGGCCAGTTGTCGATGGAGAACGATTTTTTATCGCAAGCGCTCGGTCGCGGCCGATGAGTGAGCGCAAAAGCAGGGTCAAGGCAGAGTAGTCAGCTGACGGTGGTGAGGCGTTGTGAGCTGTTGGATGTCGCGCGTTCCACAGCGTACTACGAAGCGCCAGCGGTTTCAGACGATGACTTGTTGCTCATGCGGCTGATTGATGAGATCCATTTGCGATTACCGTTTTAGGGGAGTCGTCGTATGAGAGACGAGCTGGAAGATCAGGGCCACTGGGTGAATCGTAAGCGGGTGCAACGGTTGATGCGACAGATGGGCTTGAGGGCGCTGTACCCCAAGCCACGCACGAGCCGCCCCGGGCAAGGACACAAGATTTATCCGTACTTGCTCCAGGGACTATCCATTGAACGACCCAACCAGGTATGGGCAACCGATATTTGTTATATCCCGATGGCCAAGGGGTTCATGTATCTGGTTGCAATCATGGACTGGGCGACCCGCCGGGTCTTATCGTGGCGTGTGTCGAACACGATGGACAGCGAGTTTTGTGTCGAGGCGCTTGAGGAGGCGTTGCAGCGTTACGGTGCGCCGGAGATATTCAACACCGACCAGGGTGCGCAATTCACCGCCGAGGCCTTCACGCGTGTGCTTAAAGACCATGAGATTGCGATCAGCATGGACGGCAAGGGCCGCTGGGTGGACAACGTGTTTGTGGAGCGGTTGTGGCGCAGCGTCAAATACGAAGACGTCTATCTACACGCCTACGAGGCACCGGCGGCGTTGCGTGCTGGACTTGCTCGCTATTTTAAATTCTATAATGGACAGCGACGACATAGTTCATTGGGGCGGCGCACCCCGGACTCCGTGTATTTTGCGGCAGACAATCTACCCGCGGCCGCCTAAAACTCAGGTGAAGATTTCACTTAAGCTACTGTCCAATTTTTGGGGTCCACTTCTGTTTGAGTCAGTAGTCGTCGCCCCATTGAGATACAGTCAGGATCAACAATCCGCGTTTGAAGCCTTAATAATGCACCTGCGATATAGCATCGGCATTGCAAACATTCTACTTTGGACAACCTTCTTGCTCGGAATGTCCTGGCTCTTAGTTAACTGGAATCGCCAATCGAATTGTCAAAAACAAGGTGTTACTTTGATCGTCGTATTTCTCGCAGGCACTGGGTGGTCAATCGTGGCAAGCGGGGCTTCTCACGCTCATTATCTAATTCAGATTGTCCCGCTTTTGTCGCTTGTAGCTGGATTTCTGTTTGACCGTCTAGCCGCAACTCGCTATCAATTAGGCATTTTTGTCCTATTCACTGTAGGACTGATTGTGTCGGCTAAGCCCATCGCTTCACAGTATGAATTAATTGCGGAGCGGTTTTCGAACGGCAAACCATTGCCATATGGTGCAGCCTATCAACTCGTAGACGTTTTAACGCAGCAGAACCCGCAAAATGATTCAATGTACCTAATGACTGACCACATCGTCTACTGGCTAACTGGCACTAATCCATTGACAAAAGCAACTACGCATCCCTCCAACATATCCAAGGAATTTATGCTTGAAAACATTGCCGGCACAGGCGCAACGACTGAGACTGAAATGGCCAAGGTTTTAGCGCTAAAGCCGGCTTTCATTGTAAAGAGAGTTGCTGAGTCCTACCTTAGAAACAAGACTGCAGAGCACGAAATGCTTGACCGCGAGCTCGCAGATCTGTACGCACAAACTGCGGAGATCGATGGCCGCATCATTTACAAAAGGCAAGCAGACAATTGACGATTCAGTTAGGTACTCGCCGAAAACCGCAACTAGGACTTTGCAATGTCTAATATGAATTATTCGACGATGACGAACACGAACCGAGGATTGACTCTAGTTCGTGCACTGAGAAAACCTATCGATTGTGAAAGTAAATGACAAAAATATAGAGAGCTGACTTAGAGTTTGATATCTCGAACGTAAGCGCAACGTGAACCGCACCCTATCGGTTGAACTGTGTTGAGTGTAAAGGATCTCCGTTTGCTCAATAACGGAGGATGAGTGGATGAGGCGACGCACAAAATCGGACTGGGAAGCGCTGATCCAGGCGCAAGCTGAAAGCGGCATGACAGCAGCGACGTTCTGCCGCGAACAAGGCATTAATGCGAAGTACTTTAGTCTGCGCCGCCGTCAGTTAAGCGCGGCGCCGGAGAAGCAGGTGTCGCGTTTCGTGCCGGTATCGGTGGAACGAAGCGGTCACGGCGAGAAGATAATCGTTCGGTACGCAGGCAGCGCGACGCTCGAGCTGCCAGTGGGTGTAGAGCCGCGCTGGTTGGCGCAGTTGCTGCAAGCGCTGCGAGATTGAGCGATGGAGATGTTTCGAGAGGTCTCGGCGGTGTACCTGCATCGTGAGCCGGTGGATTTTCGCAAATCGATAAATGGCTTGTCGGTGATCGTGGAAAGCGAGATGAGCTTGTCCCCGTTTTCCGGTGCAGTGTTTGTATTTTGTAATCGTCATCGCAATAAATTGAAAGTGCTTTACTGGGACCAAAGTGGCTTTGCACTTTGGTACAAGCGCCTTGAGAAAGAGAAATTCCATTGGCCGCGACGATGGCCCGAGGCGGTGGTCGCGATAACGCAAACGCAACTGCATTGGCTATTGGATGGCTATGATATTACGCAGATGCAAGCGCATCATTCATTGCATTATTCGAGTATTTTATAAAGACTGAGATCGACGCATCGGGTATACTGTTGTGCATGTCGAGTGTGCTTGATCGGTTACCCAATAATGTTGAAGCGCTGAAGAGTTTGGTCGTTGATCACGCTGCTCGCAATGAGCAGTTAGCGGCAGAAAACCGGCAGTACAAATCGCAAGTCGTTCTCCTGCAAGAGCAGTTAAACATCGCGTTGGCGAAGCGTTTTGCCTCGCGTAGCGAGCAGTTATCACCGGATCAAATCCGCTTGTTCGATGAAGCGGAATCGACAGCGTGCGCGGAGACTGAGGTTGTCCCTGAAGAAAGCGTCGCGGTATCAGCGCATCGTCGGAAGAAGGGTGGTCGCAAACCGTTGCCCGAGCGGCTACCGCGCATTGAGGTGGTTCATGAACTGCCCGAGCACGAGCGTCGTTGCGACCACGATGGTCGGTTACTCTCGGAGGTAGGCGAGGTCGTTTCTGAGCAGCTGGATATTGTGCCGGCGAAGATCCAGGTGCTCCGTCATATCCGCAAACAATACGCGTGCGATTGCGGGCAGTGCATCAAAGACGGCACCGCTCCCTGCGCAACCGATCCCCAAGAGTATGGCCTCGCCGGGCTTGCTGGCGCACATTACAGTGTGCAAGTACGCCGATGCGTTACCGCTGTACCGTCAGGAGAGGATATCACAGCGCATCGGTGTGGATATCCCCCGAGCGACGCTGGCGAATTGGATGATACGGGCGGGTCAGTTAGTGCAACCGCTGATTAATCTCATGCGGGATCGTTTGCTCGACTATGACATTGTGCAGATGGATGAAACGCCGGTACAGGTTTTGAGGGAAGCGGGTCGTCGGGCGCAATCGAAATCCTACGTGTGGGTGCAGCGCGGTGGTCCGCCGGATGGGCGGGTGATTTTGTATGACTACGACCCATCGAGAAGCGGCGCTGTTCCCCAACGCTTGCTGGCAGGCTACTCGGGCTATTTACAGACGGATGGGTATGAGGGCTACAACGCGGTGGTGGCGGCGAATGGACTTAAGCAGCTGGGTTGTATGGCCCATGCGCGTCGTCGCTTTGACGAGGCAGTGAAGGCGCAGGGTAAGCGCAAGCGACGCGGTAAGGCGTGGCGTGGGCTGTCGTTCATCCAGGCGTTGTACCGCGTTGAGAAACAGGCCCGGTCGATGACGCCACAACAACGCTATGCGTATAGGAACGTGCAGGCCAAGCCTATCCTGACAAGCTGCGCAGCTGGCTAGATGACACACTATCCCAAGTGCCGCCGAAGGGTGCGGTGGGGAACGCGTTGCGTTATTTGCACGAACAATGGGACAAGCTCACGTGTTATCTGGATGACGGGCGCTTGGAGATCGACAACAATTTGTGCGAGAACGCGGTTCGTCCGTTTGTAATGGGTCGAAAAGCGTGGTTATTTAGCGACTCGGTGGCCGGGGTCAGTGCATCGGCGAATCTTTATTCCTTGCTCGAGACCGCGAAGGCACACGGTTTAGAGCCCTATGCGTACTTGCGTGAGGTGTTTACGAAACTACCTGGCGCGACAACGGTAGAGGACATCGAGGCGCTGTCGCCGGGCACCATCAACATCGAGCACATCAATCCCCGCTGAGCAAGAGCGTTGTTTGCTTTGCGCTTACTCTCGAACGACTGTTTTCGCAACGCTCAATTCGTTATTGTTACTTCCGTAATCACCCTGTCCGCACATGACGTCAAGCCGAACAGCATACTTCCAGCGCTTGATGTTAGAAGTGGCCCCTTCGATGTTGCAGCGCCTGCTTGCGTGGTTGATGCGTATTAGCCAAACAAACTGGCCCGGCGCGCCGGTAAACGCGCACCAACGCTGTGTGGCTCAGAACAACGGCAAAATGCCCATCGAACGTGCGCGTCAGATCGGAGCAGAACCTGATATTTCGGTCGGATCGATTCGTCGGTAGAATTGTACGAAGGAACGAGTGAGCGAATAAAATCCCGGACAACCTCGAAAATGGCCCGGACCTCTGGAGACGGGGCGTTGCATAGGGTTCGATATGCGTCCACGATGAGGAGCCATTTCCTGAAGCACCTGCGTTCCACCCGGAACGGTTTCTGCCTATGCCTTCTCAATATACACGCGACGCAGACATTTTGGCGGATCAATTAGCAAAAGTTCGGTTTGTTGTTTTCGATTTTGACGGTGTGTTTACGGATAACCGGGTTTGGGTCGATTCCGATGGCAAGGAAAGCGTTGTGTGCTCACGCAGTGACGGACTCGGTATCGAAAAGCTCCGCGAGCTTGAGATCCCCATGCTCATCCTCTCCACTGAACCCAATACGGTCGTCAAACGAAGGGCGGAAAAACTAAAATTGGAATGTATTCACGGGGTCCGTGATAAAGCCGGCGCCTTAAAAGACAGGTTAGCGAGGGACAACATCGAGCTGGTAGATACCGCCTTTGTCGGCAACGACATTAACGATTTAGCGTGTTTGCAAATGGTGGGCTTGCCGGTTGCGGTTCAGGATGCCTTTCCTGAGGTAAAAGCGGCGGCAACGTTGATATTAGATCAGCGGGGGGGGGGGGGGGGGGGGGGGGGGGGGGGCGTGGAGGCAGTTCGAGAATTCTGCGACAGGCTTTACGCAGCAAAGCGTTGCGACTGAAAAGTATCCGTCTATCCCAATCCAAAGCCACTGGTGATGGGATACCGCCGCTCGCGACTGAACGCACGGCGGGTGATCTTCACGCCGGGGCGGCGCTTGCCGACGTTTGTATTCGGCCATCGCGACCAAGCGCGCTACCCGCGTGACCGTTTCCGCATCGAAACCACGCGCGATTGTCTCTTTGGCGCTTAAATCATCTTCTATCAGGCAATGCAGGATAGCGTCTAGCGTGTCATAGGGCGGCAGGGAATCCGTGTCTTGCTGCTCTGGTTTGAGTTCTGCGGACGGTGGTTTGTCGATGATACGCTGCGGAATAACCGCGTGCGCTAGGCTCTTGGCACCGGCCGGCACGTGTTCGTTCCGCCAGGTCGAAAGTTCAAACACCGTCATCTTGTAGACGTCTTTAAGCACCGAGTAGCCCCCGCACATATCCCCGTACAGAGTGGCGTAGCCGACGGCCATCTCTGACTTGTTGCCAGTTGTAAGTACCATTGACCTGAACTTGTTGCTGACGGCCATTAACAGCGTTCCGCGGATCCGCGACTGCAGGTTCTCTTCTGTTACGTCTGCCAGCATATTCGCAAATTCACTCGCGAGCGCCTGATCGTAGGCTTGCATCATCGGTTCAATAGACACGACCGAGCACATGATGCCGAGCGCGGTTGCGCACGCCTGGGCATCTTCGAGACTCTCCGTGGACGTATAGGGCGATGGCATCATCATGCACTTGACCCGCTGCGCACCCAACGCGTCAACGGCAACTGCGGCGGTCAGTGCGCTGTCGATCCCACCCGACATACCAATGACGACGCCGGGGAATCGATTCTTGTCCACGTAATCGCGCAATCCCAACACCATGGCCTGATAAATCGCTTCGAGGTCCGAGGGTTTGGGCTGTGGTGTCTGCGTCTCACACAGTGCCGGCTCGATGCCGGCAAAGTGCCATTTCGTAGTCTCAGTATGCTCGGTAAAACTCGTCAACCGCGCGATCTGCTCTCCCTGTGAATCGATGACGAACGAGGAGCCGTCGAAGACGAGTTCGTCCTGGCCACCGACCTGGTTCACGTAAATCATCGGTAATGCGGTTTCAACCGCTCTGGCACGCGCCTGATCTGCGCGCTCCTGCCACTTGCCAATCGCAAATGGGGACGCGTTTAGCGCGATCAGCAACTGGGCGCCATGGGCGGCCAGGTGGGCGGGCACTTCGGGGGTCCAGAAATCCTCACAAATGAGAACGCCGAGTTTCAGCGAACCGTATTCCATCACGTCAGGCAAAGCACCGGCGGTAAAGACGCGTTGCTCGTCGAAGACGCCATAATTCGGTAAATGTCGTTTGTGTGTGACCGCCCGGATCTCTCCTGCGTCGAGCAACACCGCGGCGTTGAATGGCTTGTCGCCGTGTTCCAGGGGAGTGCCGACGATCAAGGCGGGGCCTGATTGGGTTGAATGCACTAGGTCGCGTAGTGCATCCATGCATTTGCTTATGAAGGCGGGTTTCGTTACTAGATCTTCGGGCGGGTAGCCGCATACGACTAGCTCTGGAAACACGACTAGATCGGCACCGGCAGAGCCGGCGCGGGCCGATACTTCCTTAATCTTTGCGCAGTTGGCGTCGATGTCGCCTACGGTTGGATTTACCTGGGCGATTGCTATGGAAATTGTGTTTTGAGCGTTGCTGTCCATTTCAATTTGCGAGTTGGAGTTGTAGGTGTATTTGCCGATAGAGTCTTAAGCGCGTGGAGCTATGATATAGGTCTCGTCATACGAACAATCGGCGCCATAAATAGGGCCTTGTGACTCAATCTACCCTTGGCACCGGGGCGTGGGTGGGTTGCGTAACACGCCCCCTCTGTACGGGGGCTTCGTCCCACGGGCTTCGCCCGCAGTCCTCGCAATGACCGAGGGAAATGACGCCCGAGGTATACCTCTTGAACTAATCAGAACAACACAGAGTCCTTGCGACTCTTCGCAACGGCAGAGGTGTTTGTATAGTGAGACGCTCACTATGACGGTGGAGTCGTATATCAACGGCACGAACGATCAACTCCGTGACTCGAGATATGCTGCGAATTGCTCGCGGTATTCGGGGCGCTTTAGGGCGAAGTCGACGGTTGCTTTCAGGTAGCCGAGTTTCGAGCCGCAATCGTAGCGGGTGCCTTTGAACTCGCAGGTCACGACCTGTTCCTGTTTGAGTAAGGCGCTGATGGCGTCGGTGAGCTGGATTTCGTTGCCTGCGCCCCTTTTGGTGTTGGCCAGCAGGCCCATGATGCTGCCGGGCAGGATGTAGCGGCCGACGACACCTAAGGTGGATGGCGCGACGCTGGGATCGGGTTTTTCTACGATGCTCTTCATCGACATGACGCCGTCGATGCGCTCGACTTCTACGATGCCGTATTTGTTGGTGTCTTCGCGCGGCACGTTTTCCACTGCGACGACGCCGCAGCCATGTTTGTTATGCAGCTCAACCAATTGCGCCAGGCAACCTGCCGCGCCGGCGTCGATCAGATCATCGGCCAGCAGCACGGCAAAATATTCATCACCGATGATGTGATTCGCGCACAACACGGCATGCCCCAGACCTAATGCTTCCGGCTGGCGAATGTAGGTACAGGAGACTCCCTCGGGTAGTGTCTCCCGTGCGATCGCAAGCAGCTCCTGCTTGCCGGCTCTTTCCAGTTCGGCTTCCAGTTCATAAGCCTTGTCGAAATGGTCTTCAATGGCGCGCTTTGTTCGTCCAGTGACAAAGACCAGTTCGCTGATTCCAGCGGCGATCGCTTCTTCCGTTGCGTATTGGATCAACGGTTTGTCCACGATCGGCAGCATTTCCTTGGGATTGGTCTTAGTCGCGGGTAGGAACCGAGTCCCCAATCCGGCTACCGGGAATATCGCTTTTTTCAACGGACGTAGTGCGTTCATTCAACACCTCGAACGGTCTTGAGCTGTACCACGCCGTCACTCGCGCGCTCGGCAAGCCAGTTGGAATCGGGGATCAGAAGCCGCAGCGTATCGGCGATAGCGCTGTCGTCGCCCGTGTCGCAGGCATTGGCAAGTTGTTGCAGACTTTCGGACACGGCATTTGTGTCGACCGGCCTATGCTGAGCCAGCAATATTTTCGGGTGGGCGGTAGTTACCCTGTTTTCCTCGTCGTAAAACAGCTCCTCGTGCAATTTCTCGCCCGGGCGCAGCCCCGTGATCACGATCTCAATGTCACGGCCCGGCTCCAGTCCGGCAAGTTTGATCATCTGCTCCGCCAGGTAGGTGATTTTCGCCGGCTGGCCCATATCCAACACGAAAATCTCACCGCCCTCGCCCTGCACCGCAGACTGCATGATCAATTGACAGGCTTCCTCCATGGTCATGAAAAAGCGTGTGGCTTCTGTATGCGTAACTGTCACCGGACCACCGGCGGCGATTTGCGCTTTGAACACCGGCACCACACTGCCGTCCGAACCGAGTACGTTGCCGAACCGAACAGTCATGAAGCGTGTCTCGCTCTGCGTCGCGTTCATGGATTCAATTTGTAACTCGGCTACGCGCTTACACAATCCCATAATACTGGTGGGCTTCACCGCTTTATCCGTAGATATAAATACGAAGCCGCTGCAGCCGTGGCGCGCGGCCTGGCGGGCTACGATCTGGGTTCCGACCACATTATTTCTCACCGCTTCCCTGATCTGATGCTGTAACAAAGCGACGTGTTTATAGGCAGCGGCATGAAAGACGTAATCAGGTTTATATTCCTCGAACAGACGCGAGACAGCACGTTCGTCACAGATATCACCCAACACCAATTTGCACGGTAACAACGGATAGTCAGCGACGAGCTCACGCTCGAGGCGAAACAAATTGTATTCACTGCGCTCAAAGACAACGAGCCGCGAAGGCCCGATGCGCGCAAGCTGGCGGCATAGTTCCGATCCAATTGAACCACCGCCGCCAGTGACCACTACGACCTTGCCGGCCAGGCCTTTGTTTATCAGGCCCCAGTCCAATTCGATTTTTTCCCGACCCAACAGATCCTCGATGGATACGTCCTTTAACTCGGAAACATACGAAGCCCCGGTCGCCAGGTAGCGCCCTTTGGGCAGCGTTCGGTACCGTATGCCGGTTCGGTCGCACGCTGCGACGATCCGTTGCATCTGACGATTATTTGCCGACGGGATTGCGATCACTAGAAAATCCGGCTGTGCCTGCGCGCTGATTTTCTCCAGTTCTTCGACAGTGCCTAGCACCGCAACGCCGTGGATGCGGGCATCGCGAAACCGCTGTTTATCGTCGACGAATCCGATTGGAAGGTAGCCGGGATCGCGCAACATGTGGCGGGCCAGCGTTTCTCCGGCCTGGCCCGCGCCGATGATGACTACGCGCGTTCCGGCAGTCAGACGTTTGAAATTGAGCGTGTGATCCTTCCATAACCGGTACGTCAGTCTGGGGCCGCCCAGCAGCAGAATCAGAAACACCGGGTAGAGGATCAGGAGGCTTCGCGGCACTGACTCGAGGCGAGTCGCAACGAACAATACGACCGTAATACTCAATACGCCGAGCAGCGCGGCGCGAAGTATGTTGACCAGATCGGGAACGCTGGCGAAACGCCACAAACCTCGATATAAGCCAAAATACCACGACACCAAGCCCTGCGTGACCAATACAAGCGGTAGTGCCTTAAGACTGGCCCACCAATACACGATATCGGGGACGCCGAAGTTGAATCGCGCCAGCCACGCCAGCTCCCAGGCGCAAATCACCATCAACAGGTCATGCAAGACTACTGCGTTTTTGTTGCTTATCCGCACACTGTCACTCGCTGTTGCTCATTCGATACCGGCGCTGGATCTGCCACCACAGCGCTAACATTATACCGCCGGTCGCCAGCGTTATCGGCAACAGCGCGCTCGGGCGATGAACGGCCACAGCGGCCAACGGCCACAGCAATACGACGTTGACCAACGCCGCCCCTATCGCCACTTGCCTGTGCGTGTATCCCAATTGAGTCAGGCGTTGATAAGCGTGATCTTTATGCGCCGAATGCCAGCGTTGACCTGAGACCATGCGCCAAAGCAGTGTGAACGTTGCATCCCAGACGAAAACGGACAGCAATATCACCCACGTAAGAGCAGGGATGATCTGCTGGTTTTCCCCAGCCACGGCAAGCAGGCCGAAAAACATGCCAAGCAGGTAGCTGCCCACGTCGCCCATGAAAATCTTTGCCGGCTGCCAATTCCAAATCAGAAAGCCGCCGCAGGCACCGGCAACCGCCAGACTGACCATGGACAAGCCGGAATCGCCCTGCCTGCCCAGCAAGAACGCGCCCATCAATCCCGCTGTAAGACCTTGGACAGCCGCCAGACCGTCTGTGCCATCCATGAAATTGTAAAGGTTGATCAGCCAGCAGATTGCAAGGATCGCCGCTGCAGCACCGACCCAGCCGAGCTGTAGATGGACCCCGCCCAAATCGACGCCAGGATACCCTCCCAACCAATACATGGCCCAGGCAACAGCGCCGAGTTGCGCTGCTGCCCGATACTGCGCCGGGATGTCCCGGTGATCGTCCATCCAACCGACCAGTGCAACGATGGCGCCAGCCACGATCGCGCCGGTGGCGAAGTGCACGGAAACCGTTCCGCGGAACATGCACCAGGCAACCGCGGCAAGCGCCACCAACGCAATGCCGACACCTCCGCCACGCGGCGTTGCTACGGTGTGCGAGCTTCGCTCGTTGGGAATATCGAGCAGGGAATTCTTGAGCGCATAGTGCCGACTCAAACCCACTAACACGAATGTAGCAATCAGCGCCGAACCACCGACACTCAGCGCGCTAGCGCCGAACTGCGTTAGGTTATTTATGTCGATCGCAGTACCACCGCGCGGTATGCGCCAGCCCTTGCGCCATCGAGTAAGGCGCTCGCCAATCCAGATCGCGGGCGATTCGGCCAGTGTCAACAACGAACGAATGTAGTAATCGTTCGGCCGCCGCCGTTTGACCCGCCAGGCTGGCAACCCTCGTCAACAACTTTTGCGGAACTGAAAACAATCTCACCGGACGATTCATCGCATCGGCCAGATCCCTGAGCAGCGCCGGTGTCGACCGCGTTTCAGCGTCGCTGACTACATAAATCCGATTTATATACCTGGGATCGGCGCGCAGACAGGTCAATATGGCGTCAACCAGGTTATCTACAAAAATAAAACTGCGTTGGTTTGTAATCGCTGCAAACGGCAGCGGCAGCCCACGATCAACCAACCGCATCAGTCTGAGAAAATTTGCCGCGACCCGCGGTCCATAGACCAAGGGCGGTCGGATGATCATGACCTGGAGCCCCTTCGACTCGGCAATCTGCAAAAGCGTGGTCTCGGCAGCGTACTTGCTGGCGGCGTAGGTATCCTGTGGAGCGGCCGGGCTATTTTCATCAAAAGGTATGACATCACCAGCCGGATTTCGTTGGTTTCGCCCGCCAAATACCTTGACTGTGCTGACATAGATAAATCGCTTCACACCGGCGGCAACCGCTTGTCGCGCCAGCTGCCGAGTACCTTGTACGTTGATGCTGTCGAAGAGCCGAGTTTGCTCCAGCGACGCCCCAGGCGATACGTGGACCCGTCCGGCGAGATGAATGATCATATCCACATCAGCCAAGGCAGCACTCCAATCGGGTTTGTCTTCGAATGCTTCGTTGGCAACTTGGCGAATTTGCGCGACTCCCGCTAACCCGGGGATGGCGGCGGTGGTGCGCGATGAGCAGGTCAGCGCATAACCCTCCGCCGCCATGCGCGCACATATATGCTGACCGACGAACCCGCGCGCACCGGTAACCAGTACTCTCACTGTCGGTCTACGGGTTTAGCCGCAGTTTGCACCGCGGCAGCAGGCGGTTTGCGACTTCGCCACTTCGCGCTTCATCACGTTTTATGACGATCATAGATATCATCGAAGCGTACGATATCGTCTTCGCCCAGATAGGCACCTGACTGCACTTCGATGATTTCCAGCGGTATGGTGCCGGGATTGGTGAGCCGATGCTTGGTGCCGATCGGTATGTAGGTCGATTCGTTCTCTGACAGCAAAAACTCTTCCTCGCCACAGATCACTTGCGCGGTACCCTTGACGACAATCCAGTGCTCCGCCCGGTGGTGGTGCGACTGTAACGACAGCCGCTGCCCCGGGTTGACGGTGAGGCGTTTGACCTGGAACCGTTCGCCTTCGTCCACGCCTTCGTAGCTGCCCCATGGACGATTGACACGCCGGTGCGTACGACCTTCGCTACGTTGGCTATCGTTCAGCCACGCGACGATGGATTTCACGTCTTGTGCCCGGGATTTCGGCGCGACAAGAACCGCATCCGCCGTCTCGACGACGACGAGATCCTCGCAACCGAGCGCAGCGACGAGTCTGTGACCGGCGAATACCAGGTTTCCGCGCGAGTCCTGCGTATGTACATCACCACTAACAACGTTTCCGCCATCATCCTGTGGTGAGATTTTCCACAGACTTTCCCAGGAACCAACATCGGACCATCCGCCCTGGATGGGCACCACCGCGAGCGGAAACTCCTGGCCTTCACTCAGCGGTTCCATCACCGCGTAATCGATGGAATCGGCGGGACAGTTCTCAAACGCTTTACGCTCGAGCCGGAAGAACACGCCGTCCGCCCCGCCACCCGTATAGGCAGACTCGGATGCATCGAGAATGTCTTTGCGGCACTGGCCCATGGCCTCTAGCCAGACCGAGGCTTTCATCATGAAAATGCCGCTATTCCACAAATAGTCTCCTGATGCCAGGTATTGTTTCGCCGTTTCCAGATCGGGTTTTTCGACGAATCGTTGCAGCTGCAGCGCCAGCGCGTAGCCGTCCACCACGGCGCCGCTGCGAATATATCCGTAACCCGTTTCCGGGTGCAGCGGATTGATCCCGAACGTCACCAGATAATTTTGTTCGGCAAGGCGCAGACCCTCGGCAACGGCTGCAACAATAGGCGCGGTGTCCTGCATCAGGTGGTCCGCGGGCATCATGATCAGCACGGCGTCACCGTAACGCGCCCGCGCTTCCAGAGCAGCCACCGTCAGCGCCGGCGCGGTGTTGCGCCCAATCGGCTCCAGGATGATGCGGCTCGGCTGCTTGCCTACCGCTGCAGCCTGTTCAACGACCAGAAACCGATGTTCTTCATTACAGATAATCAACGGCGGAGTATCTACGACGTTGAATTTCTCGGCACGCAGTAGCGTGTCCTGCAGCAGGGAGTTTTCGCCAGTGAGGGTTAGAAATTGCTTTGGGTATTGCTCTCGGGACAACGGCCACAACCGGGTTCCGCCGCCACCGGCGAGTATGACTGGAAGAAGTTGAATATTCTCCATTTTTACCCTCTGAAGAGGTGTCTTAAGTGAGGCGCGCTTTGGCGTATGCGGACATAGTTTCCGCGATAACGTGATGCAGGTCGAATCGCTGCGCGTGCACCGGACCCTGTGCACCCATTCGCTGTCGCAGATCCGCATCCTCGACAAGCGTGCGAATTGCCTCGGCGAGCGCGTCTACGTTTCGGCACCCAACCAGCAATCCGTTTTCCCCGTCGCTGACTACTTCTCTACAGCCCGGCACATCGGTCGTTACTATCGCGCGTCCGCTGGCCGCAGCCTCGACCAGCGCCTTGGGTAAACCTTCCCGATGCGAGGGCAGACAGACAATGTGAGTTTCCTGGTACACCGCGACCATGTCGTCGCGCCACCCCCACCACTCCACTACTTCTTCGCGGCACCACGTATCAAGCGCATGTTTTGTAATCGACGATGGATTCTCCTCGTCCACATCCCCGACCAAAACGAATCGCGCAGCGAGTCCGGCCAGCTTCAGTCGGCGCGCAGCTTCAACAAATTCATAGATCCCCTTGTCTGCCAGCAACCGCGCCACGAACGTGACGACAGGTACCCCCGGTGCCTCCGCGCTCGGGCTGAATACCTGCAGATCCGTACCGGACCCTGGGATCAGCTCAATGGCGTCCGTCGGAACGCGCAATTCCTGGATCAGCAGCGCACGATCGTCGGGATTCTGCACAATGACAACACCCTTTCGACGCAGCGCCATCCCGAGCAGTAAAGCCACCAACGGACGCAACAGCCCGGCAGAGAAACTCCTGGCCGTGAAAACGTGGCCCAGCCCTGTTGGCGCATTGATGACGGCGGGCGCAACTCCCGACAGCAGCAGCGCGATCCAACCCAACAGCACCGGCTTTAACGCAACGTGATGCACCACATCCGGGCATTCCGTTCGATAAAGCCTGGCGAGACGGACAATCAGTGCTAAATCCTGCCAGGGCCGCCGCAAAGATCGTGAGAAATTCAGCGGGAGCAGCGCTAAGCCGTGGTCGAGAATTTGCTGTCCGTGCTTCGCCACCCGCGTCGCGACTGATACCCGGTAGCCGTTCTCCTGCGCAGCTGCTGCAAGCTCCAGTCGATGTGAACAGAAATACCAGTCTTCCGTGACCAGATAGAGTAACTTCGGGTTCGTCACTGCCATCACTGCGCCTGCGCATCCATCCAGGCTTGAAACATCAACACATCCCACAAATAGTATTGCCAGTTTCGAACCCCGTTCAGGTGTTCGCGCCATTTCTCACGGATCGGTTCCGGGTTCAAATAGCCGTCATCACGCAAGCGGTCTTCGGCCAGCAGCGCCTCACTCCATTCGCGCAACGGACCGCGCAGCCAGCTGTCGATCGGTATGCCAAAACCCATTTTCGGCCGATCCACCAATTCAGCGGGTACGTAGCGGTTCAGCAGTTGCCGCAGCAGCCACTTGCCCTGATTACCGCGGATCTTGAATTGCAATGGCAGGCTCCAGGCAAACTCGAATATGCGCTGATCCAGAAACGGAATACGCGTCTCCAGGCTGACACCCATCGCGGCGCGATCGACCTTGGTCAATATGTCGTCCGGCAGATAGGTTACGGCGTCGTAAAACATCATTTGTTCTTTGAGATCAGTTAGTGACCCGGGCAACTCGCTGTGATTTATCCGCGACGCTGGCTCGGTGGAACCCAGCACCAGCTCTGCCGGCTGCTTCCAATGGGATACCAGTTGCAGATAAACCTGATCCGCTGTTGCAACGCTGAGTACATCGGCCAGTTTGTGCATGCGATCGCCGGGGCTCGCATAACGCAGGTGCTTGGGCAATATCCGGTACACCCAGTTGGAGATGCCATCCCAGGATGCAGGGCTGATGTGCGTCATCCCCCCCGCTACTGCTTGACGCAGCCCGCGGGGAAGCATTCTCAAGTAACGCCACAACGCCGCCCCGAGAAAATAGCGGCTATAGCCGCCGAACATTTCGTCGCCGCCGTCTCCGGACAGCGCAACGGTGACATCCTGTCGGGCCAGTTGCGAGATTAAAAATGTTGGGATCTGCGAGGAATCCGCGAAGGGTTCATCGTACAAAGCCGGAAGCCTGGGTATGACGGCGCGCGCTTGCTCGGGCGATACGTACAATTCGGTGTGGTCCGTGCCGAGATGGCGCGCGACTTGCTTTGCCGCGTCCGCCTCATTGTAGCCGGCTTCATGAAACCCGATGGTAAATGTCTTTACCGGTTGGGTGGCGATACTCTGCATAAGGGCGACGATGGTCGAGGAATCGATGCCGCCCGATAGAAAAGCGCCGAGTGGCACATCGGCCAACATCTGATCGGCGAGAACCTCCTTCAACAATCCCTCGAGCGCGCTCACCAGCGCCGTTGACGATTGTTCGGTGTTCGACGGCCCTGGTGTGGCGACATGATCGCGTGCCTGCCAATAGCTGACGGGCGAGGCGTGAGGCGCGTTCGCATCAGCGGAAACGGTAACGGTGGTGCCGGGCAGCAGTTTAGAGATGCCCTGGTAAATGGAATACGGCGCAGGTATGTAGTTATGGCGGAAATAGAGCGCCAGAGCATCGCGGTTTAATGACGGGTTCCACTGCGGCACCTGTCGCAATGCTTTCAGCTCGGACGCAAACACGAAAAAACCGTTTGTCCAGCCGTAGTAGAGCGGCTTTTCGCCGAAGCGATCGCGCGCGAGTATTAACTGTCGCGTTTCGCGATCCCACAAGGCGAACGCAAACATGCCGTTGGCGTTCTCGAGTGCACGCTCGAGTGTCCACTGTTCTATTGCAACCAGTAACACCTCGGTATCGGAGTGTCCGCGAAACTCGGCTCCCTCGTGCTCAAGTTGCTTGCGGAGTTTTCTAAAATTGTAGATTTCGCCGTTGAAGGTGATCACGTAACGGCCGCCGTGGGACGTCATCGGTTGCGCACCGAGTGTCGAGAGATCCACTACAGCCAAGCGAGTGTGGCCCAGTGCCACGCCTGCTGCCGTATCGGTCCATACATTTAGGTCGTCGGGGCCACGGTGTTCTAGCGTTGCGCTCATCGATCTTACGGTCTCGCGGAGACGGTCGTCGCCGAGGTGCTGTTTAAAGTCTATTAGGCCGGTGATTCCGCACATGATGAGTTTTTTGTGCTGACAGGTGGGTTGCGAGAAACGTCCCCTCTTTTCGGGCGCTTCGCCCTCGCGGAGCGAGGGCTCGCAATGACGGCGTGGGGGAGCGATCGTCGTGGAAATTTGTCAGTTTCGGTCATCTGACGCTATTCAGTTCATGGCCGTAGGTTGTGTGGCTGTACGTTCAAAGACGTACTCGTTGCATCCCAGGCGGCCGCCGCAGGTTTTTAGCTTTTGTAATACCAATCCTCTGGTGCGACAGAACTCGATCACTTCTTCGGGTTTGGCCACTTCGAAAGGATACCCCCCGAGCCAGTCGATGAGGTCGTACCAGGGGGACATGCCGCGTGTAGTTTGCTCGGTCCAGGCGCGTAGCGGGTGGCCGGCACAGGTATCCCGGATTAATCTCGGTCCGCACAGTGCCACGAAACCCGGCACTTCGAACAACAGTCGCAACGGCTTTGGCGTGCCGTTATAGGCTCGTTTGACGCGCGTCCAGAATCGGCTCATCCAGCCTTGGTCATTGTAGATGGCTACAAGCAATCTGCCGTGTGGTCCGACCGCGTCAATGCTATTGCCTAACGCCTGCCACAGCTCGCCGGTGTGATGCAAAACACCCCACGCGTAGACAAGGTCGTGCTGGCCGATAGCGGCAACCGTCGACGGGTCCAGGATGGAACCTTGTTCCACCCGCCACTGCGCATCGTCTTTGAAGAATTGCTTCCTCAGGGACTGTGCACAAACAACCGCATCGTGGTCGTAGTCGAGCGAGCACACCCGCGCGCCAAGCTGACGCGCTGCCAGAGAGAACAGACCGCTGCCACAACCGATATCGAGGAAACTTGTTTCGCCCCAAACGTCAGTGCCCAGCCACTGCGTGAGACTATCTCGCGCAGCGTCAATACGCGCGGTGCTCAAGTGTTTGAGAAATCCAGCCCAGTTCTTGCCGAATTCGAAGCGGAGCGCGTCCGCGCCGAGGCTATCGTCGCCAGTCATAGACGCTCAAAGGGGAGTGCACGTGAATTAGGTTACTTGTGTCAACGGGGCGCGGGGAAAGGTGCCACCGCATAAGCGCACCCGTTGTTATTTGGATTGCTGTTGTCCGTCGTCGAGAACATCAAGACACCTTCGTTGTCGCAATAACGGCTACCGCCGTAGGTTCGAATATGGCTTTGCGGAGCGCCGTCGAATCCCAGCGGCACGCCGCTCTCGAACAACATCAAACGCGTGCGCTCCGAACCGGAATGTGGGCTGCCCTCAGCCACCACATCGGGCAACGCTACCGTCCAGGCATATCCACCAGCTGTTGCGAACGGGCCAGTTAGCGCCGTGGGCGGAAACGCAGCCGCATAATCGTCCCAATAGTTGTTGGCACCGCGCTTGCGGAACAGATACTCCGTGTTCGCTTCGCCGGCGTTAACGTTTAGCAGCTCCAAGCCCAGCCGCTCAGCGCAGAAATGCTTGGTTTCAGCGATCCCCGCGAACTCCATAGGCCACCCGCCCAGCCAGTCCCGAACATCCGTCCAGTAGGCCATGCCACGGGACCGCTGATATTGAAGAATCGTCTTGAATGGATTGCGCAGTCGCACCAGTTTTGGCAGCACCGTGAACCAAAGCGCATAAGCCCATTCCATCAGGCGCTTACCGATCCCTCCCGCTCGGTTATAGGCTTTTTTGACGCGTAGCCAAAACTCCGGCGACGGTTTGATGTGAACATCACGGGTATACAACGCAATGCAGAAAACGCCATCCGCTTTCAGCGGCAATGCCGCATGTTCGATCGCTGTCCACATGTCTCCGGTGTGGTGCAGCACTCCCCAACTGTAGACAACGTCGAACGTCCCCAGCGAGCGCATATGCGCGTTATCCAGGACCGACCCTTGGCGCACCGTCCAATTGCCCGGCGCACCAGCACGTTCGTGCAATTCCCTCGTCGTCGCGACGGAGTTCGGGTCGTAGTCAAAACTAACGATTTTGGCAGCGCCGGCACGAAACGCCGCAAGCGAATGCAGGCCGCTGCCACAGCCTATATCGAGGAAGCTTTTACCGGAGAGATCGGTCAACTTTAGAAAATCCAGCAAGTGTTGCTGTGACGTAGCAACTTTAGATTCGTCAAAGTTCTTCTCGACGTACTCGGCCCAGTTTTGACCGAACCCGTAGCGTTGTTCGTTTTCCATAGTCCGTCCGCGATCAGCTCATTGATTGTTGTGGCGTCGAAGAAACCGAATACCCATAGGCATCGAGCGTCTCATCGAGCATGCGCTGCATGCCAAAGCGCTGCTGTGCAAATGCTACGGCCTCGCGGCTTGCCTGCTCCGCCCATTCCTTATCGTTGAGGACGAAATCCAAACGTTCTGCCAGAATTTGCGGATCGCGTTGGCGCACGATCCAACCGGTCCGCCCGGGAAACACCGTATCCGCCGTCCCGCCCGCGTCTGTTGCCACGACCGGACGGCCCAGCCACTGTGCTTCGATGACAACGTTCGGCGTGCCTTCCATTTTGGAAGTCAAC
The DNA here is from genome assembly GCA_965225625.1 of Gammaproteobacteria bacterium. Classification (GTDB taxonomy): domain Bacteria; phylum Pseudomonadota; class Gammaproteobacteria; order JADZEE01; family JADZEE01; genus CBDDBH01. The sequence goes on along the minus strand of CBDDBH010000034.1, from coordinate 308,589 downwards.
AAGAAAACGTCCATTACGCTTAAGGCCAGTGCAGGTTGTTTTTCCGTGCCAGGCATAAACAGTCGCTCAGAGATCCCTGCGGAATTCGCCTCCTGCCGGATCTCCTGCTCCAGGGTCCCGGTACCGATGAGGAGAAAAACAACGTCATCTCGGCATCGCGCCAACGCCGCAGCCGTGCGTATCCATAGCACAGGGTCCTTTTCCTCATAGAATCGGAATATCGATCCCACTACTTTCGCGCTTTTGGGAATGCCGAGCTTATCTTTATAAGCTGCAGCCGCCGGCGCGGTCACGGGCGCAATCATGGACTCGTTGAGACCGTTATAGAGCACGCGAATTCTGTCATCGGGCAAATGCAGCCATTGCGCATAGTCAGCCGCGCCGGCGCGGCTATTGTTGACCAGCACAACATTTGAAAATGTCGCCAAAGCCTTATAGCCCGCCTTCATGTAGGGCAGGAAGTAGGGAAAGTGAACCGGCGCCATATTTCGTCCACTGAGCACCACGGTCGGCACACCCACGAGCAGTGCCGCGATGCCCGCCTTTATGCTGGTGGAATCCTGCCACGCATGGACGACGGACGGACGCCTGGCGGCGAATTCTAGACCGTAATAGATAATCTCGTATTTCAGATTCGCCGGGAATTGCGTTAGCGCCGCGTCAAAAAAGTCTATCAACTCGAGCTGTGCGTCGTCACAGTTAGCACCCAATGGTCGGTTCAGGACATCGACGGTAATCTCGGCCTGCTCCAGATGCCATAAATAGAAGTCGTGATCCGGACGATCATGCAGGTGTTCACAGATTATCGAGACGTCCGCGTAGCCCTGGGCCTTAAGTCCACACAAGGTATTCACGATCTGACGTTCGGCCCCGCCCCAGGCAAGCGAGGAATTAACGAGCACTATCCTGTCTGCGACGAATGGCGCGTCGGATTTTCGAACCGGTAATCGGGCCGGATGCAGCTTCTCCCGAAATGTCCGCCGTAGCTGCCAACTAAGCAGTGGTCCAATGACTCTTTGCAACATCGGGGAGCGCGCCACCCACCGCCTGATCCCCGAAATAATTCGATAGCTTGCGTTATGCGCGAGATAGGCAATTTTTTCCAGCATACGGCGTAGCAAAAAAGCGGCAACCAGCTCGCGCCGCCAGCGCCCGGGCGCCGCGTATACCAGCCAGACAGCGCCGCGCAGGAAGGCGTCGCGGATCATGAAAAAACTGATATCCGCGCGTACCCCGACAAAGGCGATCGTGCGTACCGCAACCTCCGGTAGTACCCAACCGTGGCCTTCGTCGGAGAAGCAGCCCACCCGTCGCTCCGGTGCCACCCACTTTGACCCCTGAGCACGGCCAATGACAATCCCATTTACGTCGATCCCATTAAGCAGCGGCTGCCATTGGGCGTCGCGCGGCTTATCGGGAATTGCGAGGACAATTCCGCGCATACCCTGTCCCGCGCAGTAATCGATACAGGTTCGGGCTCGCTGCCAATCTTGCCCGTCTGAATCGACAATCGCCTCCGCGGTATTCACTCGCGAGTATCCACGTCGCTCATCGGACGTGATAAAGAATGCATGAACTACCCAAATAACGCGCCATGCCGGCGCGCCGGGCAAACGACAGCCTCAGGCCAACTAATGTATGCCCCGTATAAAACAGTCGCATCGGTTCTATAGCGACGATCTCGTAGCCGCTTTGGGTGAAATGACGGCGCCACCAGAGCCGACTGAAGGTCCACAACTCGGTAAAGGCATTTCCAACTTCTCCATGTCGCGGCGACACCCCAAACATGATGATGAGCTTGGCCAGTTGCACGCAAACGTATCTAATTCTGTGCCGTTCGTGCCGGTGGAATCGCTGCGGTAACAGCTGCGGCAGAATCGGCAACATGCGTTGAACCAGCTCTACGTAGTTGGCGAGGGTGGTCCATAACCGCCACGTCGCCGACGGCATCGCGTGAACAGAAAAACCGTCCTCGGTTAATACGCGCGCGATCTCCGCATGCAGCAGGTCTAACCTCGGGACGTGCTCCAGTACATTGGAAGAAAATACGACGTCGAATACGCCGTCAGCGAATGGCAGCGCTTTACCGTCGTACTCGATCATCGGAAAAACCCGATCGGTGGAATAGTTCGAGTTTGGTACTTCAATGGAGACTACGTCGTAACCACGCTCACTCAGGCGCTTCGCCTGCATACCGGTGCCACCACCGATCTCGAGCAACCGAGTGCCGGGCCGAAAGTACTGTTCAAAAACACGCAATTCACACTCTCGCAACTCGTTTAAAAATTCGAGTGAAAACAATTTATGGCTCGGGGTCTTGTCCAGCCAAAATGCTGACGCAGCGTTGCGCCGCAGCCAAGGGTGAACAGTGTTGTCTGACAAACTGTTGCGAGCGCTTGCCGATGGCGATGCGTTGTTCGGGATCTGCCACCAGACGCTGCAGCTGAGCGCAGACCTCGGATGCGCTGTGCGCCTGACAGATGGGGAAATGCTCGCGCAAGCTGGGTTCGAAAATCTCGGGCCGACCGTTAGCGATCAACGGCCGCCCCATGCCCATCGCATCCAGCCCGGCCATTCCTACCAGACTCGCATCGAGCTGGTCGATGCAAATATCGGCATCCGATAACTCTTTGCGGAATTCGTGATGGGGCATCTCTTCGAGCCAGGTTATTTGCTCAGCAACACCGAGTTCACGTGCTAGCATTTCGGTCTGCTCGACATGTGCGCCTTTCTTGACCAATCGCACATCGAGTTTCAAGCCCGTTGTTTCATTGAAGGACAGCAGACCCTGTAACAATCGATCGGTGCCTTTATAGTCGATAGCACTTGTGCCGAATGCAATGGGTTTTCCCCAGGTTAACCGCGCACTACAAAAAACCCGTGGTTTCGGCCTTGTAGGCGGCGCCGTGTAATCGCCGGCCCCTTCACCCGTCATATAGAGAAAGAATCGTTTTGCGTCGCTGACACCGATTTCACTCAGGAGAGCGTCGCTCGCGGGTAGGACGCCTGGCGGGAAAAAACTCACCGCTTCGGCGCGCAAAATGCCGTCACGTTGGCGAGCGATAAAATCTGTCCACAACTCATTATGGAGAGCGGCAGCGCGTGTCTGACGATAATTATCACTCCATGTTTCGGTGCGTACCGCAATACTCGCGAAATCCGCGAAGTAATCCAGATCGGAGCCGGTCAGTAAAGCAATCGCGGGCTTATCTACATATCCCAGTAACGATGGTCCGATGTGATTGAGTATCAGGCCCGCGCTGATCTCCAGTGTTTCAATGAGTGGCAATATGCGCGCGGAGGGCCCAACAAAATCGTCTTGGGTAAGGTGTGAAAAGTCCAGGATCCAATCGGGATAATTATGCGCCAGCTCCGGATCCACGGACTCCGGGCGATGTAAATGGTAGGTGTCCGTGACAATCAAGAACACGTTGTGATGAAGCTCTCGAAGCGCCAGCGCCAAGCGATAGGGGTAATTGTTAGTGTTGCCGAATAGGGTGATGCGCATGGTTACCTAAGAGATTTAAAAGTTTGTGGTATTCCTGCGGAAGTTTCAAAGTCGCAATGTCAGTGCGACCTTAAATGGTCTGTCGAAGCCCCAAAAAAGGGACGTCCTCGTACAGAGGAGAACGTTTACGCGAACAAGTGATCATGCATCGTGCTGACAGGTGGGTTGCGTGGAACGTCCCCTGCATGGGGGCCGCGCCGTGCTTCGCACGACTCGCAATGACGTCGTGGTTTGACATCTCGTCGTTACAAGGAAGAGCGTAGCTTGCTTTTCCGTCGTTGCGAGGACTGGGTCAGCATTTACTCATAGCCGAACAGGCGTCGGGTTTCGTCGGTTTGGGAAGTGATCCTATCAATCTGGGCGGAGCTGAGTTCGTCTGTGTATTTTTGATTTCGATCCTTTGCGACTTGATCTGGTATCTCGTCGAACGGTGATAGTTCGCAGAAGTCAGTTAATCTGCGCAGTGCCCGAACTGGATCGTCACACAGATCTTCGTAGCGCAGAGTAATTAGCTGTTGCGCCTGATCCGCCATTTGCACCGGTATGTTGCGGTTTACCACTGCCCAATAGTCGGCGAGTATCCGCTCACCCCCGCCGGGGAAAAATCGGTCGCGCTGCGCAAACAACTGTTTTCGGCCGCGGGGTGCATCGAACACCCAAAAACAGGGAAATTTTTCTTCCTCCGGCCAATAGAGTTCCAACTCGGGGACCGATTCCATGATCTTCGCCCAACTAGCGACTACCGGAAACACGTCGCGGATGATGTGTACGAATTTCGCGTGCGGAAAGATCTCCAGTACGTAATCGAGCTTGTTGGAAAGATGGGGGCATTTGTTCAATACGCGCTTTTTGCGGCCCTGCAATACTTCGTCGCGGTAATAGCGCTGCATGCACTTTGCCGTCTCCGGTTCCACGTCGGCGGCCGTCATATGCAGGCAATACGGGTAGCCCACATGGCCGGTGTCACCGGCCGGCGTCGCGAGACCCGCGATCAGTGCGCCACCATGCTCTATCCAACCGACATGGTCTTCTCCGTCCGGATGACCTGTCGTTGCAACGACATCCGGATGCTTGCCTAGCAGCTCGAACCACAGGGTAGTGCCGGAGCGCCCGCAGCCGATGATGAATATCGGATCACTTAGCTGTTGTCGCCACCGTTGTGACGACAGCAGACGCTGAAACGAGGCGATTAGTTTCTTCAACGGCCGAAAATCTTATCTCGGACGCGCGACAACAGATGACCCGTCGCGGGGGTTGCTGGTGTCGCCGCGGCAGGCGTCTCGTTACCCTTCCAATCCGCCTTATTACGGTAAAAACCCTGCTGTGGGATCACGTCGAAAGAGCTCTCAGCAGTCTTGGTGACTATGCACAATGTGAAATACATGCCGGCGCCAAGCCCGCCGTAGGCAACGGCGTCGAAGCTTCCGGGTTCGTACTCGGTATAGAAAAAAGGTTCGGTTTCCTGGTTGGGCGACATTGAGATTACGTAGATACTGTTTATCTCCCAGGCGTTCGCTGTGTAGTAATCATGGAAAAAGGTTGGCGAAAACATATAGAACCCGTGATCCACGAGATTCGACGTTGGCGCGCTGTGGATCATCCGACCACCGACACCGAGCAGCTCGAAAGCGTTTTTCAGCACGTTAGGAATATGAAACACGTGTTCCATTGTGCCGTGGTCGATAACGACGTCGAATCGCTCCCTTAATGCCTCCGGCAATTGGGCTGAGTTCAAGTCATATTCGATTTCAGCGCCCTCGAAGGTGCTGACATCGAGCGAGGTCATGTCGCTGACGCCCAGACTTGCAAACAGCGTATGTCCGGAGATATAGCCACGGTCCCTGAGTGCTTCATTCACAGCAGGTCGTTTTTCAATGGGCACACTCAGTTCAACGCCGATGGTTTTCGCCATTGCGTTTAAAGACCCCTCACTGAAATAGACATCCGGCACACCGAAACACAATAACGAGCCGGACAGCGGACGCCGACGGTGCTCTCGCAAGATTGGAACTACGTTGGCACGTATAAAGCCCATAAAAGCCGCTCCCAGTCTACCGCTACACTTCGCCGCTACATCACGTCGGCAAAAGCCGGTTTTAGACGCTTGAAGATGCAATAGCCGATGAAAAATGTGGCTACCGAAAATCCGTAAAGGTACGCAAGATGTAACGGCTCTATCGGCAAATTCCACAGCAACACTGCGCGACTCTGCTCGATCGCGTGCACCAGCGGATTAAACTGCAGAAACTGCCATGCCGCGCGCGGCACCATATCCGCGGAATAAAATACGGCGCTGCCATAGAGCAGCAACAATGTCATAACCGGGGTGAACTGCCCAATGTCTCGGAAGAACACACCAATCGCCGAAAAACCCCAGGAAATTCCAACTGCGAGCAGCATCAACGGCAAAACAATCACTGGAAACCACAGTGCGCCAATGCCAATTCCCTTGCCGAATATCAGCATCCCACCCAGGAATAGCAGAATACTGACCCCGAAATTAACGAGACTCGCCCCGACCGCTGCAAGCGGCAGCAGTTCTAGTGGGAACACGATTTTTTTTACAAAATTCGGGTTCCGCACAATTAGACCCGGACTGGTATTCAGACTATCGGCAATCAGCTGATAAACCGTCAGGCTCAGGAATAAGCCTAACGCAAACTCGCCGCCGGCCGCGTCAGCGGCGCTCTCGTTGAATCGTATAGAAAACACAATGCCGAATACGAATGTATAAATCGCCATGCGGAACAGCGGATTGAATACCAGCCACAAAACGCCAAGGTAAGTACCCCGATGGACGGTGCGGATCTCCTGCAGCAGCACCTGCCACAGTAATTCTTTGTTCTGCACTACGATTTTGAGCAAAGACATCGTTGATTCGCGTTCGTGCTGTTTCAGGGAGCTCTCATGGTTGAACCGAGGGCGACCCCTGGATAGCGGTCGACGCGCTGTAACCACAATTCCAGGATCAGCAACGGCCAGAGTTTGAAGATTGAAAAATATTCAGGCCGGTTTTGCGAATCCAGCATTTTCCCGAGCACGTCCTTGTCGACAAATTCGCCCAGCTTTGACGACGCCGGCCTGAGGATATCGTCGGCGAATCGCAGAATGGCGTCGCGTGACCACAGGCTGGTCGGTAAACCAAAACCCATCTTGCGACGATTCACCAGATCCGCGGGCAAATATTGGGCTGTCAGCCGCTTCAACAGATATTTGGTGTGCGACGGCGGCCGCCAGCAGTTTTCCGCGGACAGCGTTTGAGCAAAACGGGTGACGTTTTTATCGAGTAGCGGACAACGAACCTCCAGACCCACCTGCATGCTCATTCGGTCCACCTTCGCCAGTACCGCGCCCGGCAGATAGGTAGCAACATCCAGGTTGCGCATACGATGAAGCAGCGGTTTGTCGTTGCTGTTGAGGATCCGGCGCCAATCAGACAAGGATTCTTCAACCGAAGCGGGTAGCGATCCGAGTAGCGCAGCTACCTCCTGCGGTTGATAAATAAACCACCGTGGCGACAGGTAACCGTCCGAAGGCCGGTACCAACGCTTGTGTTTCAGGCTCCACTTCAGCCTGCGGCGCCATTGGCTTTGATCCTCGAGCGTATCCTGATATCTCAAATAGCCGCCAAACAACTCGTCACCGCCATCGCCGGACAGGGCGACGGTCACGTGCTTGCGCGTATATCTGGACAATAGCAGCGTGGGCAGGCAACTCGAATCGCCGTTGGGTTCATCCAACACATCCGCAACCTCGGTGATCAGGTCAAGCGCATTTGGCGACAACACCTCCTCGTGATGTTCCGTACCCAGGCGCTGCGCAACGTCGCGGGCGAAATGGTGCTCGCTGTCCTCGGCGTTGGAAAAGCCAATGGAAAAGGTGCGCAATGGCTGTCCCAGTTCGCGCGCAATCATCGCCACCACCAGCGAAGAATCGACGCCACCGGACAGAAATGCGCCCAGCGGGACGTCACTCATCAGTCGCTTGCGCACTGCTTCGCGGACCAGTCCCTTCAGTTCTTCGACCTGCTCGTCAACTGACGTCATCCGTGAACGCGTGGGTTCGCTCGCCGCAAAGGAAAAATACGCCTTAATCTCCGGGCGCGAGGGTGCGCCGTTGTTGAAACCAATTTTCAGATAGGCGCCGGCAGGGAGTTTCCGTACGTTAGCAAAGATGGTGCTCGGCGCTGGGACATACTGCAGTAGCAGATACAGGCCCAGTGCATCGCGATCCAGGGATGCTTCGAAATCAGGAATTGCATAAAACGCCTGCAGTTCAGAGGCGAAAGCAAACCAACCGCGCCCCGAGCAGTAATACAGCGGCTTTTTACCGAAGGGATCACGCGCCAACAGTAATTCTTTACGCCGTTCGTGCCAGACGCCAAGACCGAACATGCCATCGAGTTTGTTGAGTTGCCCGGTGTCGAGTTCTTCGAACAAATGCGGCAATACTTCGGAGTCGGTTTGCGATCTGAACCGATGCCCGGCATCAATCAGGACATCACGCAACTCTTGAAAATTGTAAATCTCCCCGTTGAAGGTAACTTGAACCGAGCCATCCTCGTTGCCGATGGGCTGGCGCGCTTGCGCACTTAAATCGAGGATCGATAAGCGTCGATGCGCCAGCGCGCAGTTACCTTCAGCATTCACCCATACGCCTGCGTCGTCGGGACCGCGATGGATCATGGTATCGCGCATCGCGACTGCAATTTGTCTGATTTGGTCACGTCCAAAGCCTGCACCATGATCGACAATGCCGGCGACACCGCACATATCAGCTCGGCACCACGCGTTGATTGGGAGATGCGCTGCTCAGATATCGACGAGCGTCGGACCCGCAATTGGCTATTAAATCCAGGATAGATGTTGCACCTTCGAATGGCCCCCACAATTGAGGGTAAGGCCCGTAGTCGTAGACCTTATATTCAAGCGCTATCGCGCGCTGCGAAAACTGAACTTCGTCGAGATAGTTTCGCGCACTGGGACCCGACAAATAGGTATCCGCACCCACACACTGCAACAATTCGATCAGTCGTTGCGTTTTGCTTCCACTGAGTGGGTACTGCGTCGAACAGGTTAGCGTTGTCGTTATCCCGAGGTACTCACAAATAATCTTTGTTGCGTTGATATTGAGCTCGCTAATCGTCGTAGGTCTCGGCGTTAGCACGCGTTCGAGGATCTCGCTCGCATCGTTAAAATACGGCGCTTTGGAATAATATGCGCGGAACCGATTGCGATGAGACTGGCCCCAGTCCTTTGAATAGTCGATCTGAGATTCGCATATCAGTTGTTTGGTTTGCGCATAGTTCACCGGCACCGAAAACCACTTGAGTCCGTCCGGGCTTTTCAATTTGTTACGATTTCGCCAGTCGCCCTTGGTGTATTGAAGGTCGTCATGAAACACAAACAGGTCGGTCTGGTCGATGAAATCAAAATAGCCGCGCCAGGGCAGGTAATTCGACTGAATGACGCCGACTCTCACCAGTCAACGACGATGTATCCGGAAGGATTACTGTGCCAGGTAAACTTCTTGAGTTTCGGCCGGACACCAAAGGCTTTCTCGAAATACTCGTCGATCGCCTTCGTTTCCCCACCAAAAGTGTCAACGGCGTATTCGTCGACGATGATGATGCCGCCGCGAACCATGCGCGGGACGAAATGCTCTAGCGCGATCTGGGTCGGTTCGTACAGATCCAGATCAAGGTTCAACAACGCTATCTTTAGCCCATTGCCTTTGGATTGCAGAAATTCCGGGATAGTTTCTCGGACGTCGCCTTTGATCAGTTCTATCCGCGGAACCTGCTTGAATTGGCGATCGTGATCCATGGCCTGCTGCGCCCTTCCAAGCTCCTGTTCCATGCTGTCGCCGCCTGCGTAACCTCCCGGCACTCGGTCATGCCTCGGCGCCATCCTCACCGCCTAGCTCTGGAAAACCCGCAAATGTGTCAAAACCGTAGACAACCTTTCGAACGTCGGTTGGACACAGCACTTCGCATAATTTCGCCCATGTGAACGTCGACGCACCGCGAAACACACCCAGGTCCACGATCACGCCGGGAAGTTCTTTTACCTGTTTGAACAATTCGTAATGAACGAGAAACCGGGCGAGATTGAAGCGCGGCGTAAACACTGGAAAATTTCTGAACATTTCGAAAACCGAAAGTGCGCTGGCATCGAACAACTCCTCCAACGCTTCACGCTGTAGCCGCTCAGGTTCATGGCGCTCGGACATGTCATACATGGCAGGGTATCTTCATCGCTTTAGTGTTGTTCCAGCTGCTTTCGCGCGACGAATAGTTTTCGGGTCATTTGCTGACACGACTCAAACGCAGGGTTATCGATGATCAGCTCCGTTACCGCCTGGTCTACGCCTGCATACGAACTAAAGGCGTCATCAAAGCAAATCCAGCCGCCCGCAACCAGCAAGGGTTCCAGGTTGCGAATATCCTCGCACACGGCCGCGTAGCCGTGGTCGCCGTCCAGAAACGCGAGTTTGCAGCGAAAATCCGCGCTGCGACTTGTGACGAACGATCGCGTATCTCCCCGATGTGGCTCGATACAGGTTTGCATACCAGCGTTGTTCACCGTTTCCATGAAGTAGGTAAACACATCGGCGTGTTTTTCATAGATTACCGAAGTCTGGGTTTCATAGGGCTCCTTCCAGACCGTTTGTTCCGCATAGGCATGGTGGATCTTGCCCGCGATCTCGACTTCCATCGAATAAGTCCCATCGGGATTTTCCTGCCAGTCTTCACGCGCCGGAAAAAGATCGACGCAATGTACTCGCGTGTTGCGCTGTAGTTGTGCCGCCGCCCCAAGAATCACCGCCGAGCGACCGCACCACGAACCCACTTCGACGATATCACCCTGTAGATCGGCCGAGGACAGAGCTAGAGTGAACAAGGTGTAGAGTTGATCGATCGGGCTCCAACCCGGCACATCACGCACGAGCTCTTCTAGTTGTTCAATAGCTGGTTTAGTTCGATTTATTGTCATCAGCTAAATCGGATCAGCGAGCCTGCGCACCAGCGGAAATCAAGCGCTGGTCGGCAAAAACTTGCGTTACGGCTGCAATGCAATCTTGCACCTGCGACTCGCTCATGGCCGGATAAATTGGAAAAGACACGGTCGTTTCATATAGCCGCACGGTATTCGGGAAATGTGTGTCATCCAATTCGCCGAGCCGATGCAACAACGGATCGACACCGCAACGGATGGTCATGCCACGGCTGGCGAATGCCGCTTGGTAGTGTGCCACGCCACCGGCGACCGTGATGGGAAATCGATAAAACATACTTCGCTGCAAAGCTGCGTGATGCAAACTATTGGGCAGCAGATCTTCGAACGCCGCCCGATAGCGTGCGGCGATTTCTCGACGACTTTGCAGGGCGCTGGCATAACGTTGCAACTGGCTCAGCCCCAAGGCCGCGGCGATATCCGACAAGGGCGCGAATATTCGAATTCCGTCGCCTGCACTGCGACCGTCACGCAATTGACGCAAACGCTCAACGAGATCCGGTCTCGCACTCACCGCCATGCCGCCCTCACCCGTGGTAAAACACTTGGTGGGCTGAAAAGAAAACACGGCTACGTCGCCGGACACCGGTCGTTCACCAGATCCGGCAACAGCTTGCGCACAATCTTCGATGAGCGGCACGCCAAAACTGCGAAACTGCGGCAAATCAGCAAATATTCCATACATGTGCGGCACAATGATCGCGCGTGTCGCGGCTGAGATATGCGCCGCACAAGTTTCCGGGGTAACCACCCAATCGGCACCGACGTCCGCCAGCACGGGCTTAGCGCCAACCGTGAGCACCGCCTCCATTACTGAGCGGCATACGTAGGAAGGCATGAGCACTTCGTGCCCTTGACCGACTTCAAGTGCTAACAGCGCCAACGTCAGCGCAGCCGTTCCGCTGCCCGTCGCGACGCCCCCGCTCGCCCCGACCCACGCCGCCATTTCCCGCTCGAGCTCCGCGGTTACCTCGCCCTGGGCCAACATTTCCGAATCCAGCACCGCATTGATTGCTTGACGATCCGCTTCGGTCAGCCACGGCCGGGAATGCCCGATAGTGTCGCTCACGAAGTCGACAGCTCCTCAATCATGTCCGCATACGCGCGCCCCTGTGTCGGCCATCGGGTTTGACGCCAATCGGGGCATTGGCCACAGAAAGCGTGATCCTTGTAGCGATTAGTCAAATGCGCATTGCGAAGATCACGGTAGAAATCACTGCCCCAGGTCTCACTGATGGATGCCGTTCGATAGTCGACAACGGTCGAACCGTGGGTCCAATCGGCGGGACAAAATGCAAGATGGCCGCGCGGATTCAAAACGATGCGCTCCCATGGATAGACACACGGTCGGCGCTGCACTGACGATTCTCATCGCGCATTTGTTGGGCGATGCCGGCAACGGCGCCGGCGGCTGAATGCAAGCGACGGATGACGACATAATCTGCGCCTGCATTGTCCCAAAACGTTTTGAAGTTGGCGCTTTCGTGCGTGTTTTCGGCTTGCTCGATAAAACTGACCACAACCTTTGTCGCCACCCCGCTTTCGCGGATCCAGGTTATGAGCTTGATGACGTTGGACTTGGTCACGTCCAGATCGCCGTTGACACGAACTTTCGCGTAGGTTTCCGGCGTGTGCGCATCGATGCTGATATCGATCATGTGTACGCCACCGTCGAGTAGCCGTCTGGTTCGCTTTTCGTTCATGATAGTGCCGTTGGTGGTAAGCGTTACGAAGACACCAGAATTTCTCACCGCGTATTCAATCATCTCGTAACCATGCGGATGGATGAGAGGCTCGCCCTCACTGGAATAGCGGATGTATTGCGTCTTCCCGCCGCCAGATTTTGCGACCTCATCGACCAGCTTTGCGTTTAATTCGGGCTCGAGATAGCGCGCCGAATAGTGCTCAGATTTTTTGAATTCTGGGTGCGGACAATGAATGCAGGCGAGGTTGCAAACTTCGGTAATGTCGACAATCACCTGCGACGGGAACTCGGCATGTAGTCGATCGTGAAAACCGTACTCGATTGCTGGCGTATTGCTGGTCACGTTCGCCTCCGGCGACCGACAAGCGCGTCAAAATGAGTCAGTACATAGTCCGCATCCGCAGGAGTCATGGCGACGCCGATCGGCAGCGACAAAAGTCGCGCGCCGAGGGCCTCGGTATGCTCAAGCTTGAGGGCGGCTCCGCCTGAGTAAAGTGGCAGATCGTGCAGCGGCGCGTAGTGGATGCCGGCACCGATATTGCGCTGACGCAACGCCATCAATAAATCATTGCGTCCCTGTCCCGCATAGTCCGCCGGCAGCATAAGCGCAAACAGGTGACGTGAATGCCCCTCTTCGAGGACGCTGGTCTGCAGTTGCACGTCCGGCATTATAGTCGGCAGCGCATCGTAATAACGCTGCGCGATGGCCAGTCGTTTAGTGTGGAATTCGGCTTGACGCTTGAGTTGCACCCGACCGAGTGCTGATTGCAGATCCGTGAGATTCATCTTGTAGCCCAACTCCGTCACCGTTGGGACCAGATTTCCGGTAGGACTGGTGTACCGGTCCCAGGCGTTACTGGACAGTCCCATTTGGCGCAGACAACGCAAACGCTCAGCCGTGCTCGTGTCCGCCAGCGCTATTGCGCCGCCGTCGCCAATCGAGAGGTTTTTGTTAGCGTAAAAGCTGAAGCACGTCAGCGATTGATTCGACCCAACCGGTCGCGAATCGTGAAACGTCGCACCGAATGCATGAGCAGCGTCTTCCACAATCGCGATCGATTCCGGAAGGTCGTCGCGGATAGCCCGAATATCCGCGGCGAGTCCACCGTAGTGGACGACGATCACGGCTTTGGTTTTGTTGCTGAGTCGTGGCGAAATGGTTTCGGCGGATGCACACCAGGTGCTTGCATCAACGTCGCAAAAAACCGGCGTTGCCCCGTGCTGAACAACTGCAGCGGCCGTACTATGCCAGGTCAGACTGGGACAGATAACCTCGTCGCCCGGCCCGATGCCGATTATACGCAATGCCAGGAATAGCGCCGAGGAGCACGAGTTCACCGTAACCACTTCGGGTGCTTGCAGGTATCGCGCAAGTTCTCGCTCGAATGCCAGGGTTTCTTCACCCATACCGACCCAGCCAGAACGCAAAATTCGTTCGATTGCGGCAATCTCTACCTGAGAAAAGTCTGGGCGTCCGAATGCGAGGTATTCGTCCCGAATTTCAATTTCTTCAGTCATCGCTGTCTGCATGCTCAGTTACTCGTTTTTGCTTACGGCCTGGCGATCTCAATCATCAGGCACGCTACCGCCACTGGCGCACTCCCGAAGGACTCCACCACGTCATAAAACCAGCCACCACGGTGGCCAGCGCTTATACGTCGCCGCCCACTACAGGCGCCGTTGCTATTATCGATGCCAACATGGTCGGCACGATCACGCGCTCTGTGCTCATATGCGCCCGCACATCTGCATACATTCGTTGCGAATCAACGAGCGCGGTAATGACGCATGCGTCTATGTCTTCACCGGAGGGCCAATCTCTCCAGACGGACCGACCGATGAAGCGGTTGAGTAAGCTCTGCCGGTCGAACGTACCGTTGATTTCGACGCTGAAATCATGGGCGCGCACGGATGCTATTTCGGCAAATTCGGAAACACCGCCCAGGAGCACATGCTGATAGCCGCGCTGATCACACAAACGAAATACTGAGCTGATCGAATCGCTGGCACGACCGTAAAACGTAAAGGATGAAGACAGATATTCTGCTGTCAGACGACTTTTCTCTGCGAAACCCTGCGGCGTCAGGTAATAGAGGTAACGATTTGCGGGCGCCTGCGTTATTTTTATCAGGCCTTTTTTGGCACAGCGCTTCAGGTAGGAGTTGGCTAACCCTAGCGCCACACCGAGACGATTGGCCAGATGCCGCTGGGTGACGTCGCTGTTCGCCTCGATCGCTTCGAGGAGTTCGAGCGTTAGTGCCTCTTCCCGGTCTTTTGGCGCCATGTGTTCAGGAGATGAACAAATAAATCGGATTACTGTTCATTCCGTGAACATTCTAGATGTGGACGCGGTTTAGGTCAATCTACTGTTCCCGTACAAATATTATTCGGACTGGTTTTGGAGCGGGTCTGAGGAAAAAAGCCAAAATTACCCCTCACCCGACCGCCAGGGATGACGGTCGGATGAGGGGCAGTAAAATGAAGCCTATTTCAAAATTGCTAGATGTCCCACCGCGTACCCTACCCAAGCGTCTCCTCCACCGGTCGCTGAAGTTCCACAATAGACAACTCGTTGTCCCAAACCACCGCACCGCCAATCATGCCCTGTTGACGCGGAGCGACCGTGAACTCGTAGGCAAGGTTAGCCACGTCCACATATTCCCAGCTTGGTTGCATAACGCCGGGTGGGTCCGGAATGGCGAGTACGGCGCTTACGGAATATCCGCCGTGTTGAAGACGAAGCGCAAATTGCCAATCTGCCAAGTAGGTCTTGCCAACTTCGAATTCATGATCGAGTTTGCCCATCAAGCTCGAATCGCCATGCACTATTTGTATGCCGGTGTTGGTTTTTACCTGGTATCCGATCCACAGTAGATGAATCGGCCGGTCCACCTGAATCACCATCCGGTAGGTGACACGCTCACCAAATTCAAAACTGTTTTTCAGCGCACCATCGGAATCGAGCATTTGTACATTCACAAAGTGCGCTTTGCCACTTTGGATCCGATCCGACGCAGCTTTTGATTCAAACATCTCACGGCCGACTTCAATATCAACCGTCGGCAGGCTGACTCTATCCTCGATGGCGCTCGGCACGAAACTCTCAGTGGTCGTCGGCTGTGGCGTGGCTTCATCGACAACCGGCTGAGCATCGGAAATAAGTATGCGCAAATATCGCTGAGTAACTCGAGAGACTTCGTCGTCCATGATGACTTCGCCGCCATTCAACAGAATTCCGCGCGTACACATCTCCCTGACGGTACCCAGGGCGTGGCTGACGAACAAAATACTCGTGCCGCACTCTTGCAACTCGCGCATGCGGCGTAGACATTTACCTTGGAAAAAGATGTCGCCCACCGCCAGTGCTTCGTCGACGATCAAGACATCGGGTTGCAAAGCGGTTTTCACCGCGAACGCCAGACGCAGCAGCATCCCCGACGAATACGTTTTTACAGGTTGCTCGATAAACTCGCCGATATCCGCAAAAGCGGCGATACCATCGAATCTGTCTGCAATGTCGGACCGCGATAGTCCCTCGATTATGCCTGCTAGAAAAATGTTTTCCCGTCCCGAATACTCGAGGTCGAACGAGCTTCCCAACTCCAATAAGCCACCGACTCGTCCGCGTACGGACGCTTTACCTTGCGTTGCTTGCAAGGTGCCCGCAATAATTTGTAACAAAGTGCTTTTGCCCGATCCATTCAGGCCGATTATGCCGACAGATTCGCCTTTAGCGACGTCGAAAGAAATATTGCGCAGTGCGTAAAAGTCTTTGAAATAGGAACTCGATTTAGCCTTAAGCCGCTGGTGCGCAGTCGTACTGCGCGGCAGGTAATCAGCGAGTAGATTACACAGTGGAGCTTTCAGGCGGGCCGCAGGATCCCGCCACAACCGATAGGCTTTGGATACGTTGTTAACCTGGACTATCGGTTCTGGATCCATGGCTTTGTTGCTACGGACAGGTAGGCCTGCTATTCAACGCGATCGAGAGAGTCCGCGCTCATCTGTACTCGCACATAACGTTCAGACATGGCCAACAGAACATTAACTTGCTCGTTGCCCGTCGGCGCCTCGAAGATAGCTTCGTATCCGGACAGCGGGCCATCGGCAATGCGCACTCGATCACCCGGTTGCAGTGCCACGGGCGAGAGCGCCTGCAGCCCGTCGGGGTTTTCGCGATTTTTCAGAAAGTCGATGAAATCTGTGGGCACCCGGGCGGGTTCATCACCGAAGCGAACCAGCCGGGCAACGCCGATGGTTGAATGCAGCGGTCCCCAGTTGTCGTGTTGATCGCTGAGTCGAACGAACAAGTAGCGCGGAAACAGCGCCTGTTTAGACGCGCGCGCGCTTCGTTTGCTACTGGCTTTGCGCACAACCAGCGGCAGGTAGGATTCGTAGCCCTGGCGCTGTAAGTTGTCCAGGGCGGTGCGCTCCTGATGAACCTTGCTGTAAACCAGATACCACGCTTTCATCGTCCCACGCAGTGATAGTCGAACCCCGCGGCGCGCATGTGCTCGGGCTCGTAGATATTACGCAAATCTATAAAAACACGACCTCGCATTTGTGCTTTCAAGCGATCGAAATCAAGTCCCCGGTAGGCGTTCCATTCGGTTAATAACACGACTGCATCCGCATCGGCCAAACACGAGTAAACGTCATCACAGAAGACCACTGCACTTGGCAACAGGCTCTTCGCCTCGTCCATGCCCTTGGGGTCGTGCGCCCGGATAAGCGCACCCTTTTCAACCAACGGCGGAATAATCGACAGCGACGGCGCATCGCGCACGTCGTCCGTCTCGGGTTTGAATGTGAGTCCCAGGATCGCAATGGTCTTGCCCGTTTCACTACCGCCCAAGGCGGTGCGGATTTTTTTGACCATGCGTGCGCGTTGCGCGGCATTGACCTCGATAACCGCCTCGACGATACGAGTCGATGAACCGTGCTCCTGTGCGGTGCGAACCAACGCCTGCGTATCCTTGGGAAAGCACGAACCGCCATAGCCGGGGCCCGCGTGCAGGAATTTACGTCCAATTCGTCCATCGAGTCCCATACCTTTCGCGACGTCATGAACGTCGGCGCCAACGGTCTCACAGAGGCTGGATATCTCGTTGATGAAACTGATTTTGGTGGCGAGAAATGCATTCGCAGCATATTTGATAAGCTCTGCGCTCTCCAGATCGGTGACTATTATCGGTGTTTCGATGAGATTGAGCGGCCGATACAGTTCTCTTAGAAGTTCTTCTGAACGCTCGTTTTCCACACCGAGCACGATCCGGTCCGGACGCATGAAGTCCGAGATCGCAGCGCCCTCTCGCAGAAACTCCGGATTAGACGCAACATCGAAGTCCGCTTCGGGATTCGCCTCGCTGATCAAGCGTTTAACGTTGCGCGCGGTGCCGACGGGCACGGTGGATTTATCCACGACCACAGTGTATCCATGCAAGTGCGCCGCGATCTCACGCGCGGCAGCGTAAACGTAACTCAAATCCGCGTAGCCGTCACCCCGTCGCGATGGCGTGCCGACTGCAATGAACACCAAATCCGCGTCAGGCACAGCCTCCTCGAAGTTGGTTGAAAAATTCAAGCGGCCGTCTTGAGAATTCTTGCCGACCAATTCGCCCAAGCGCGGCTCATAAATCGGGATTTCACCCGCCGTTAATGCCGCGATCTTGGCCGCGTCCACATCAATGCACGTAACATCGGCGCCAAACTCCGCGAAGCAGGTGCCCGACACCAGGCCGACGTAGCCGGCCCCCACCATGGCCACCTTCATTTATGCGCCTCGCAGTCCATCGTGATCACTACAAACGCCACAACGTAATGTTTTCCGGCATGGTCTCGCGCGGTAACACCGCCTTAACATCTACAACTGCACCTTCGCCACCAATCAACAGCGGCGTGATACCTGCCCACCCTGCTTCTTGGAACGGTGCATGCGGTACCGCTAGCACGACCGCGTGCGCCGGAGCCAGATGCTCCACATCGCTCAATTTGATGCCGTATTCGTCTTCGGCTTCTTGTTTATCAACGAACGGATCGTGCACCTGCGTGAAAACGGAGTACTCGGACAATTCATTAACGACATCCACAACGCGGGTATTGCGGAGATCGGGCACGTCTTCTTTAAACGCCAGTCCGAGGATAGTGACGATACTGCCTTTAACACTGTATCCGGCGTTAATAATTAGTTTCACAACCTGGCCGGCGAGGAACTTTCCCATATCTGCGTTTATATTGCGCCCCGAAAGAATAACTTGCGGGGTATAGCCCATCATTGCCGCCTTGTGCGTCAAATAGTACGGATCAACGCCGATACAATGCCCACCAACCAATCCTGGTTGGAAATTTAGAAAATTCCACTTTGTGCCTGCTGCCTGCAGTACGTCGCGCGTATCAATATTCATTTTATTGAAAATGAGCGCGAGTTCGTTCACCAGTGAGATATTGACATCGCGCTGTGTGTTCTCGATGACCTTGGCCGCCTCTGCAACCTTGATAGATGGCGCACGGTACACACCAGCGTCGATCACCGTCGCGTAAACATCGGCAACGATGTCCAGAGTTTTCTCGTCCTGGCCTGCGACCACCTTGATGATTGTTTTAAAAGTATGCGCTTTGTCCCCGGGATTGATCCGTTCCGGCGAGTAACCCACCGTGAAATCAATACCGCATTGGAGACCGGAAAATTGCTCGAGAACCGGCATGCAATCCTCCTCCGTAGCCCCTGGGTACACGGTCGATTCGTAAACCACAATGTCGCCACTTGAGAGGTGGGGGCCGAGTGTCTCCGATGCGCGCAAAATCGGGGTGAGGTCCGGTCGTTTGGCCTCGTCCACAGGCGTGGGCACGGCAATTATATAAAAATCCGAGCCGTCCAAAGCACTCGCGTCATCAGTAAATTCCGCATTAGTCTCATTGAGATCCGCCGCCATAACTTCGCGGGTGCGATCATGCCCGTCGCGCAGCTCAGCAATCCTCTCCGCATTGATGTCAAAACCAATCACCTCGCCCAGTTTGCCAAACTCGACCGCAACCGGTAACCCAACATATCCCAATCCGATAACGGCTATTTTGCGATTGTGTGACATATTTCTCCCTAGACTGCGGCTTTCAAGCCTGAACGAATTTCTCTGATGCCGCCGGTGATAGATTCCATTTGCACATCGGACAAATCGTGATGTACCGGTAGCGAGATTATGTGTCGCGTCAGCATTTCGGTTGCTGGTAACGTAGAGCGACCATACAGGCTCTCGAATACCGGTTGCTGGTGTAATCCGCGCGGATAGTGCACACCTGTGGCGACACCTCTGCTTCGCAACAATTGTGCAAGTTCATCGCGTCCGACCCCGAAGCGAGGTTCATCCACTATCACACTGAACTGGTGCCATGCGGGTTCGGATTCATGCGTGATCCGTTGCGCGCGCAGTCCCGGCAGATCCGCGATCCCTCCAATCAGTAGCTCAGCATTGTGGGAGCGCCGCTTGAGCATTTGCGGTAATCGCTCAAGTTGCGTATGTCCAATCGCGCCGGCCACCTCGGTCATACGAAAATTAAATCCGATGCGCACAACCTCATATTTGTCGGTTTGCCCATGGTCTCGTAACAGCGCTATCCGCTCGGCCATTCCCGCATCGTTAGTGCAAACCATGCCGCCCTCGCCGACGAATAGATTCTTGGATGCATAAAGCGAGTAGCAGACGAGATCGTCACTCGCGCCCACATCCCGACCCTGATAACGCGCCCCGTGCGCCTGCGCTGCGTCCCAGATAACCTTCAAACCGTTCTTCGCGGCAAACGCCCGTATCTCGTCGATTGCGCACGGATTGCCGAATAAATGCACCGGCACAATCGCCTTGGTTCTTGAACTAATTCGAGCCTGGGCATCTTTCAAGTCCAGTAGAAAGGTCTCGGCATCTACATCGCAGAAAACCGGCCGCAGGCCTGCGGCGACCGCCATACTCGCGGTTGCCACGAACGTTAAGGATGGAACAAGGACTTCATCGCCCGGTTGCAACATGCTGAGATAGCTGAGATGCAGGGCGGCTGTACCGCTGGCACAGGCGACAGCGTGTGCGGCACCCGTGAATTCGGCAAACTTCTCTTCGAAACGCCGACATACCTCTCCTTGACGCAAGTTTCCCGAACGCAATACCTGGATGGCGGCCTCAATCTCCCGCTCACTGAGCGCGCTGCTGCCTAGACCGATCACGGAGCTCTACTTACCATAAAATTCTCGATACCAATCGACAAAACGCCGGATCCCGGTTTCGACCGGCGTACCGGGATGATAATTGACCGTTTCGATGAGAGCATCGACATTGGCAAATGTTGCCGGCACATCCCCCGGCTGCATGGGCAACATGTTTTTCTCCGCGGTCTTGCCCAGACAGTTTTCCAATATCGATATGAACTTCATTAGATGTACGGGTTCGTGGTTGCCGATGTTATACAGCCGGTAGGGTGCATTACTGGTACCCGGCTGGGGCGTATCGCTTGACCAGGCCGGATCCGCGGTTGCAACCGTGTCCAGGCAACTTACTACCCCGCCGACTATATCGTCGATATAGGTGAAATCACGTTCGTGCTCGCCGTAATTGAATACATCGATCGGCTTGCCCTCGAGAATATTCTTGGTAAACAAAAACAGTGACATATCCGGCCTGCCCCACGGGCCGTAGACCGTAAAAAACCGCAAACCCGTTGTCGGCAGGCGATACAAATGGCTGTAGGTATGGGCCATCAGCTCGTTCGCTTTCTTAGTGGCGGCGTAAAGCGACAGCGGGTGATCAACATTATCGTTGACTGCAAACGGCAGACGGGTGTTACCGCCGTAAACTGAGCTCGATGAAGCATAGACGAGGTGATCAACCTCATTATGACGACTGCCCTCGAGGATATTGATAAAACCCTGCAAGTTAGAGTCAACGTAGGAATACGGGTTAGTCAACGAATATCGCACACCTGCCTGCGCGGCGAGATGAACCACGCGTTGGGGGCGGTGCTCGGCGAACAGTGCGGTCATGCCATCGCGATCGGCGACATCCAGCTTATGCAGGGAAAAATCGGGGTGTGGCGTCAACCTCTCAAGGCGTGCCTCCTTCAACGCGACATCGTAGTAGTCGTTCATGTTGTCGACGCCTACGATTTGGTCGCCTCGCTGCAACAAACTCAATGAGACGTGCGAGCCGATAAAACCCGCCGCACCGGTGACCATCACTTTCATCTACCAGAATACCTATCCACGAACCATCTGCGACTCATTGGCCAAAAGGAATTGTCTCGGAGCGACGCTGATCTTCGCGCGCCCATAATATCAGCGACCGCAAAGACCAGGTATCGGCAAGATTGTCAGGCGACCGGTCGTCACCCTTAGTCAAGTTCGAACGCGTTCTTGTAATCAAGTTTGAGGGCCGGATCCTGGTCGCCCTTTAGCATCATGCAGTTTTCGATGACCAAAACGTCCATTTCGGTGCCCATGAAACATCGAAATGCATCTTCCGGAGTACCGACAATCGGTTCACCCCTAACGTTAAATGAAGTATTAACTAGCACGGGGCAATCGGTGCTTTCTTTAAACTTTGTCAGCAGTTCGTGGAAACGAGGATTTGTTTCTCTGTGTACTGTTTGAACTCGTGCCGAATAGTCGATGTGGGTCACCGCGGGAATTTCGGACCGCTTTACGTTGAGCTTATCGATACCGAACAACGCTTCTTCCTCAGCACTCATCGCCCGGCGCTTAGCTTCAGCAACGTTGGCCACCAACAACATATACGGACTATCGCCGGAGAGATCGAGCCACTGCGCAACATCCTCGCGTCGGACGGCTAGCGCGAACGGTCGAAAACTTTCACGATATTTGATCTTCAAGTTCATCGTTTTCTGCATGTCCGATGAACGAGGGTCACCGATTATCGATCGCGCGCCCAGAGAACGCGGCCCAAATTCCATGCGGCCTTGAAACCAGCCGACGATTTTTTCGCTGGCCAGTGACGCCGCCGTTTGCTCAATTACTTCGTCATCCGAGAGCACTGAATAGCGTGCGCCAGCATTGTCCAGTCGAGTCTGCACTTCGGAACTTGTGAAATGAGGGCCCAAATACGAGCCATGCATACTATCCAATGCGCCGTTCAGATGGCGTGGTTGGTCTTGAAAGCAGTGCCAGGCAGTCAATGCCGCGCCCACCGACCCGCCGGCATCGCCGGAAGCCGGCTGGATCCAAATATTCTCGAACGCGCCGTCACGCAGCACTTTACCGTTGGCGACGCAGTTCAGTGCGACACCGCCCGCGAGGCAAAGATTCTTAATTCCTGTTTCGCTGGCCAATGCCCGCGTGATTTTTAATACGACCTGCTCGGTCACGGCCTGAATAGACGCGGCAATATCCATATGGAAGGGCTCCAACAGCTGTTCAGCACCGCGGGCTGGACGGCCGAAGAGCGAATCGAACCGAGCGTTGGTCATCTTCAATCCGGTACAGTAGTCGAAATAGTCGAGATTGAGACGAAACGAACCGTCGTCCTTGACGTCAATTAGATTATCTAGAATCTTGTCGGTGTACTCGGGTTGCCCGTAGGGTGCCAACCCCATCAGTTTGTATTCACCAGAATTTACCTTGAACCCGGTGTAATAGGTGAAAGCGGAATACAGCAGCCCGAGCGAATGCGGAAAATGTATTTCCCGTAACATTTCGAGTTTGTTTCCGGAGCCACGCGCCACTGATGTGGTCGACCACTCACCAACGCCATCCATGGTCAGAATGACTGCGTCCTCGAAGGGCGACGGAAAAAAAGCGCTGGCGGCGTGACTCTGGTGGTGCTCGGCGAACAATAATCGCTTCTGCCAGTCGAACGCCGGATAAATTTTTGCCATTTCCTTGCGCAGGAGATCTTTCTGAAACAGTTTCTCCTTAATCCATAAAGGGATGGCCATGCGGAACGATGAAAAGCCGCGCGGCGCAAACGCAAAGTAAGTTTCCAATAAGCGTTCGAATTTGAGGAACGGCTTATCGTAGAACGCTACATAATCTACTGCATCGAGTCCGATATCGCGCTCCTGCAAACAGTAGGCGACGGCGTTCGCGGGGAAACTGGAATCGTGCTTCTTACGGGTAAAGCGCTCCTCTTGTGCGGCCGCAACGATTTCGCCATCGTCGATCAACGCCGCGGCACTGTCGTGATAGAAAGCTGAAATCCCTAAAATCCGCACGTTGTAGCTCCGCTAGCTGGGCTCAAAACAAGGTGTAGATAAACGGGGCTACGGCGCTACCTTCTGCAAGGATGATCAAGCCTCCAAGCAGTAACATTACGAGGATGATCGGTAACAACCAAAATTTCTTGCGTTCTTTCAAGAACGCCCAGAGATCACCCAATAGCGTCATAACGTTACGTTCCTGTCTTCAAAACGGGTTCTTTATGCTTTCTGGCGCCGGCCCGGGTGGTTCGCGCACTATCCAATAGCTAGCCACTTCCGGCTCGAGTTTCAACCGCAAGAAATCGCGACCGAACAAACGCATGCCAATGCCGATGGGCACGAATATCAAGCAATACATCACACCCATAATAATAGGGTTCATCACCCTGCTTAGCAGGAGTCCAAAACGCAGCCACAACCGATTCAGCGGCGCAAGCAGCTGCGGTGCGGAGAGCGCCACGGCAGCAAACACTACTGCGGTTATTAACGCCCAAACTCGGGGCTGCTGATGATGGAACAGCGGCCAACATGCAATAATTCCAAATACCACAGCGAAGACGATGCCGAATGAGCGATCCGACCCCCCTTTTATCTCATGCTCACACTCAAGGCTTTCATGCATGTGCGTATTTTAACAGGCAAAACGGTACGAGCATACTTCGGACCGGTTGCAACGTCGTTATTCCCGCTATCAAGCACGAGCACCATTGAGGGTTCGGTTTGCTTCCACTTCACGACGATAATCCTACGCATCGTAAACCCCTGATAACGATCGTTGTCATTGCGCTGTGCATATTGATTTACGCATGGCAAACCGCCGTCACAAGCGCCGAGTACTTCCGACTGGTAAGTGCATTTGGTGTGATCCCGGCCCGCTTATTCGGCCAATTGCCATCGTATCGTGATCCAGACGTGGTGCCGGCCATAACCACGCTCTTCACTTCAATGTTCCTGCACGGCGGATTCACGCATCTGGCCGGTAACATGTTGTATCTGTGGATATTCGGTAACAACGTCGAAGATGCCATGGGCCACACGCGATTCACGCTGTTCTACTTGTTATGCGGCATCATTGCGGCGCTCGGCCATGTGGCGCTGAATCAGCAGTCCTTCGTACCCATGGTCGGCGCTAGCGGCGCTATATCGGGGGTTCTTGGCGCTTACCTGCTACTTTATCCCCGCGCCAGAATACACGTATTGGTGCCAACGGGGGTTTTCCTCCGGGCGATACCTGTACCGGCGGCCTGGGTGTTGTTGTTCTGGTTCGCATTCCAGTTACTGGCATCGATCGTGACTGCCGGCAACGAAGGAGGCACGGCCTGGTTTGCGCACGTCAGCGGCTTTGTCGCCGGTATGCTTTTCGTGGCGCTATTCACACGCCGGGATATAAGTTTGTTCAATAAAGACCAATAGCAACCTTTAACGCTGCGAGGCGCAACCCGGTCCCAAGTCCGGGTTACGCGGCAGCAAACTTATTGGCCGCGTCTATTCAAGCGCACCGAAATTGTAAGACATATTGTCGGTCTGCAACGTGATCCGCACGCGCATGTTGGCCTGGCCAACCCGCTCGCCATCTTTCACCCGCGGTTTAAATCGCCACTTGTTGACAGCTTCCAAGGATGCTTCCTCGAATAGCCCCGGCGGTTGCCCTTCGATCACTTCCGCGCGGCTTACGCGACCCGTGTCGGTAACGTTAAACTCCAGCAACACCCAACCCTCGCGTGCCTGCTCCAAAGCACTTTCCGGAAAGGTCGGATTGACTAGAACCAACGGTGTCGCCTCACCCTCCTCTATCGGTTGCAGCGCGACCAGCTTGTCGCCGTGAAATTTTGTTCGCTCGACATTTTCCAGTGCTTCGTAAACGACCGCCAAGCTGCCGTGGGCCTTCAAAATCCGCGGGTCATTCTCGGCTTTTAGCGACTCCTGCCAGATCCGCAATGCGTCAAGGAAATAGAGCTCCGCAGCCGGATACTGATTACCCTGCATCGCCACGGACCCCTGCTGAAAGATGATATCTGCCATCATAGGATGGCGTTCATCAAACGTTTTTTTGCGCAGCTCGTAGGCTCGCTTCAAGGCGCTCTGCGCTTTGGGCAGTTCACCGATATTGGATTCGAAATTCGCCACCTGCATGAGCAAGCCCGCGATGTTGGGATCGTCTGGACCGTTATTGGTTTTCAACACGTTGAGAGCACGACTGAAATAAAGGCGTGCCTTGCCAAATTGCCCCTGTGACCAGCGCAACAGCGCCAGATCCTCATAGACCGTGAGCAGGTTGGAGTCGGTTTCGCTGGTACGGGCAGTGTAGATGTCCTTGGCTTTGAGCAAATGCGGTTCCGCCTCCTCGAAACGCCGAGCCGACAGCAGCGCATGGCCGAGATTGATTTCCAGAATTGCGGTTTTCTCGTGATCAGGCCCAATCTCCGCTATGCCAAGACGCAGCGTTTCCTCCGCCAGCCGGACCGCCTCTTCGAGATCACCTGCCGTGAATGCTTTGTCGTAGGCTCTATAGGTCTCCATGAATTTGTCGGAGACTTCCTGCGCCTCTGCCTGTAGCAAAATGCTGCCAATAATCAGCGCTATGCAGAGGAGGGTGCGCCGGCATCGTGGGTTACTAGCTACCATCTCGTGAATTCACCTCAGTAGTGGGCGTTAACCCGCGTAACCCTTTGGTAACACCGGAATATGCGCCTGACTGGTATCAATTGGCGAGCGATCCGCCTGACCAGCACCTTATACCGGTTCGAGTCAGCCGCGACAACCGGCCAAACACTGAATGCAGGCTGACGGCGGCCGCGCCATTTTGTATTCTGGAGCGCATGCCGGTCAGCGTGGTCATTGCTACCCACAATCGTGCCCATACCCTCAGCCGCGCGCTGGATTCAGTCCTTGCGCAGTCGCAGCCGGTGCACGAAGTGATCCTGGTGGACGATGGGTCCGAGGATCACACGCCCGCATTAGTGGCCTCCAGATATCCGCAGGTAACGACTATTCGGCAACCGAACCGGGGGGTAAGCAGCGCTCGCAACGTTGGAATTCGCCAAGCTTCCGGTACCTGGATCGCATTCCTGGACGCAGACGATCAATGGCTACCTGACAAAGTGGCGATGCAACTCGCGGCGATCCAATCCCAGCCGCAGTGCCGCATCGTGCACAGCAACGAGATCTGGATCCGCAACGGCGTTCGCATCAACCCGGCACGCCGACACGAAAAGTCAGGCGGTTGGATCTTCCAACGCTGCCTGCCGCTATGTGTGATCTCACCGTCCTCGGTCATCATTCACCGCGAAGTATTCGAAGCGGTGGGTTGCTTCGATGAGGAGCTACCGGTTTGCGAAGACTATGACCTATGGTTGCGGATCTGCGCACGCTATCCGGTGCACTACGTCGAGCAGGCATTGCTTGTGAAATTTGGTGGTCACGCGGATCAGTTGTCGCGTCGTTATTGGGGTATGGACCGATTTCGGATCAGCGCATTGGATAAGATTCTGCGCAGTGGCGTGCTCACACCCGAAGACGGGGAAGCGGCCCGGCTCGCCCTGCTGAGCAAAGTGGATATCTATCTCCAAGGAGCTCGGAAACACGGGAATCAAGCCGACTTGGCTCACTTTAAAGCGATCCGTTTGCGCCACCGCAAACGCCGGTCAGAAACATGCTCGCTGTCTTAACCGCACTGCCATGCGAGACCCGTCCCCTCGTCGACCACTTCGGTCTCGATCGACAGGCCACACAGGCGCGTTTCCCAATCTATGAGGGCCCGGAGATCCGGTTGGTGCAAAGCGGTGTCGGCGTGCAACGAGCCCAAGCCGCTGTTGCCGAACTCGCCACGCAACTCGAAGGCAGACCGTCCGCATGGCTTAATGTGGGCGTCGGCGGTGCGCCACATCGCCCTCGCGGCGATTGTGTACTCGCGCACAAAGTTGTGCAGCGGGGAACTCAGCAACGCTGGTACCCGCCTGTATTGGCTCCGCAACTCTGCGCCACTGACGTCGTAATCACGGTTGCAGCGGC
Source organism: Gammaproteobacteria bacterium (assembly GCA_965225625.1). Classification (GTDB taxonomy): domain Bacteria; phylum Pseudomonadota; class Gammaproteobacteria; order JADZEE01; family JADZEE01; genus CBDDBH01. The sequence goes on along the minus strand of CBDDBH010000034.1, from coordinate 281,159 downwards.
TGAAAACAACTATCCCGAAGACGTTGTTTACGATATGGAGGCCGCGGGTTTTTGCGCTGCCGCGTGCCAACACGCGCCAGTGGATCTGGTACAGATCTTCAAGATCGTATCGGACGGGCCGCAGTACTCGAGCAGAAATGTTACCGCTGAACAAGTCGAACAATTGATCCGCGACCGGCTGGAGCTGATCACCACACTGGCCGGCGATCTGGAAACACGCGGCGCAACGCTCGCGCGTCGCAGCGCGGTGCCGGATGAAGTCCTCGAGTGTATTCAGCACTGGCATTTCAGCGCGACACAACGCATCCAACTCGCGCGCTTGCTCAAACGTCGGCAAGTGCTGACACAAGGAGACAGGTTCACGAGCCAATCGATTCAAGCGGCGACCAGCAGCGCTCAACTGCTGCGCGCGCTCACGCAGGAAGTCGAAGAACTAGGTCTACACTGGCTAGACTCGACAAAACGGTGATCAGCGCCATTTATATCGAGGCTGAGGTCGCGGAGCATCCGCGAACGCTGGAAATACTCCGACGCCACCCGCAGGTGCCACGCGTGGAATGTGAGCGTTATGGCGAAATATTCAATCGCAAAGCGCAGGATTTTCGGCTACAGAAAAACAACCCCGCGCTAATCCTGGCGCGAAAACACGGCCGGCTCGTACTCGATGCGCCTGAGGGCTTCGGCATTGGTGGATCACGCAATTTTTACTTCTCCCACATGCTGAACTGCATCTATGACTGCCGCTATTGCTTTCTACAAGGCATGTATCGATCCGCAAACTATGTGGTGTTCGTCAACTACGAGGAATTCGCCGATGCCATCCGCGCGAAAATGGCTGAGACCCCGGGACAAACCGCCTATTTCTTCTCCGGTTACGACTGCGACAGCCTGGCGCTGGAGCCTTTGAGCCGATTTGTGGAACATTTTGTACCCGTGTTCGCGGAACTGCCGCAAGCATGCTTGGAGCTACGCACAAAAAGCACCCGGATCCGGGCTCTGCAGCAAACCACCGCAATTGACAATTGCGTTGTCGCATTCACGCTGTCACCGCAAACAATCGTAACTGCGCTCGAACACAAAACTCCAAGCTTGCATGCGCGCATCGAGGCCGCGGCGCGTCTGCAACACGCTGGCTGGCCTATCGGTCTGCGTTTTGATCCTGTGTTTTACTATGCCGGTTACGAGCGCGATTACTCGCTGATGTTCGAACAAGTATTCAAGGCGCTCGACAGTCACGCCATCCATTCGGTGAGCCTGGGTGCTTTTCGCATGCCACGCAGCTTTTTCAAAGCGACGGAACGGCTTTATCCTGAGGAACCACTGTTCGCCAGCGCGTTACAACAAAGTGGTGGAACGGTGTCATATGGCGCTGAACTCGCCGCGACGGTGCTCGGTTTTTGTCGTCAACGCTTACTGGAATACGTGCCGACTGAACGCCTGTTCTCGTGCACTGACGACTTTCAAAGCCTGCACAAAACGCCGCCAACAGGCATTTCCGCACCAGCACTATAATGGCGCTTTGCACAGTTCGGCATTTTCTGCGGACGAACCGGTCGTCAGCTCGGGTGTAATCTTGAATACCTGAATCTCCCGGTAAGCCAGCCTATAATTGGCACCGGTGGCGGAATTAAGCGGCTAATACACTTTGAATAAAACGACGAATTTATGAGCTTTGAGCCCTACGGATTAGTCATGCTGCCGCTGGCGCCGACCGTTGACGACGGAGCCACAGGCAAAGTGCGTGACGATGTAAAGCAAAAACTGCGTGAGCGCCGTTATGCCATTTTCGTGGCGAACACCCGCTCAGGCGTGATCTATGCATCCGCCGCCGCGGCATTACTCGTCGCCCAGTTTGTGACGAAGACGCCGGCGCCCGTCTTAGTCGGCTGGTCGATTTGTTTCGTTGTCATAATGCTGGCACGAATCGTACTGGTTCGTTATTACGATCGCACTGAGAACAAAGCCTTTCTGGCGCCCGCGTTCACGATCCTTATTTTCGCCTATGGCTCAATCTGGGGCCTGTCGGCATTGCTGTTTCCGCCGTCGGATTCACTCTTGGACCTTGCCATCATTGCGTTGTGGACCGGTGCGCTGGTAGCCGCAGCAACGGCTGCCTTTGCGCTGGTTTTGCCTGTGTTTTTTGCGTTCTCTATACCCGCCATCGCACCCGTGGCGGCCGTATACCTGACCAGTGGTGATGGCACGGGAATTACCATCGGCATAGCTCTGCTAGTGATGTATTGCTTCATGATCTCCGTTGCTTTGCATACCCATCAATTTGTCACTGAGGCACTGAAGCTGGAATTTCAGAACGAACAACTGATCCACGACCTGGATGAGGAGAAGCGCCAGGTCGAGGAATTAAATGAGATTCTGCGCACTGACATTCTGGAACGCGAGCAGACCGAGATTCAATTACGTGGTGCCAAAGATGAAGCGGAGCGGCTGACCGAGAAACTGATATTGATTTCATCGTTGGACGGCTTGACCGAGATTGCCAATCGGCGTCAGTTCGACGAGGCGCTGAGCAGCGAATGGGCGCGTGCCGTACGAGAAGCTACACCATTGGCGCTGATAATGTTGGATATTGATTACTTCAAAGCCTACAACGATCGATACGGCCACCAGGCAGGCGATGAGTGCCTGAAAATTATCGCCCACGTGCTTGAAGGGTTTTGTCGACGCGGCGGCGATCTGGCCGCTCGTTATGGAGGCGAGGAGTTTGTGTTATTGCTACCTGGAACGAGATTGCCCAGCGCCCTGTCCGTAGCCAAGAGCATTAAAGAAGAACTAGAGGCGCTAAAACTTGAACATAAGGCCTCACCCGTAGCCGCAATCGTATCATCTAGTTTTGGTGTTACCAGTATGGTTCCACGGCGCGAGTTGAAAGCGGATCTATTGGTGGAAATTGCTGATAAGGCTTTATATAGAGCCAAAAATTCCGGCCGCAATCGTATTGAGAGTGGCGCCCCGGTAGGCGTCGTAGATCACACCGAAAAAAATTTGTAGATCGCCAATCCCATCACAAACTGGTTAGCCAGGCGGTTGATTTAGCAGCCAACTCCGCGTCCCTGCCTATACTCAGGTAGCTCTGGGGACATTCGAGGAAGTGCGCTATGGCAACCACTGAAAATGAACTTGCGCAACAGCAAGTCGAATATTTGTACCAGCAATCGGTCGGCGAAATCATCGCCGGCTGTACAGTCGCGGTCATAATCACTGGCGTTGCGTGGGCGATCCTCACGCCAGGATTCGCAATATGCTGGCTAATTGGCGCCTTGGCAGTCTACGCAGTGCGCTATTCAGTCACGCGTCGCCAGCAGCGCGCATCTGTGCACCAAACCGGGCGCCTGCTTAGCGTTTTTTTGGCAGGCACTGGCGCTACCGGAGCCGCCTGGGGAGTCCTCGGGATTGCGCTTAGCATACCGGCGTTGGATTTGGGCACCGCGTTCGGTCTGTTCTGGATCGTCTGCATGGCCGCATCCATGGTTGCCGTGTACGCGGGCTTATACGGCGCTGTATTGTCATTTGCATTACCGGCACTGCTGCCCGCCGCGGTAACTCTGATAATTGGCGGCAGCCGGATCGGCACATTCGCGGGATTATTGCTGTGCGCCGTCACCGCGCTGCTGCCCCTGGCCGCAATGCGCATTCGCGGACTCTTGATAGCGAGACTTTCGTTAGAACGCACACTAGAGAATCTAACCGCTGAGCACTCCGCAAGTTGCGGCGAGGTAGCGCGCCTGCAAATGGCATTGAAAAGTAATGCCAACCGGCGCGAACAAGCCGAAGCCACTCTCATGCAAACCAGCACTGATCTGAAATCCATCAAGCACAAAGCGGACTTGCTCGAAAAGACCGTCGAACGGGTTTCACCGTTATGTCCGGTGACTTTACTTGCCAACCGTAAAACCTTCGACGACACGCATAAAAGCGAATGGCGCCGTGCGCTGCGCACAAAACATGCAGTGTCATTATTGCTGCTCGACATCGACAATCTCGCTGCTCACAAAGACTCTGACGCGGTACTGAAACGCCTGGCAAAGTTGCTCAAAGGATTTGGCCGACGTGCCGGTGACATGCCGGCGCATTTGGGTAACGGCCGATTCGCCGTTGTGTTACCAGGGTCCGATCAGCGCGACACTGCGCGTATGGCCGAAGCGCTGCGCCGACGGGTTGAATTCGATGAAATCCCCAGTCAAGCGAGCCACCACCGTTTATCCGTCAGCATCGGTACTGCAACGATGGTCCCGCTAGCGGATAGCAGCGAAAGTGAACTCGAGGAACGGGCGCAATTGGCGTTACAGGACGCACAGGAACAAGGCGGGAATGTTGCGATTGCTTATCGTAGCGTCGGTTACCTTCGCGTTGATCGATGGAATAAGCGCGACGATGGTCCGTTAAACGAGGAGAACCTGCTACAAAAGCTGTACGTATTGGGTTTCAAAGGTGATCGAGAAATAAATACACCGGGCGTAAATCTGGCCGATCAAGCGTTTGATGCAGAAGCGGTCAAGGCGCTGTTATCGGGCCAATTACGCCTCGTTGTCGACGGCGAAGAGGTGGTTTTAAAAGAAGGCGATTGTCTGTTCATCCCGCCGGGCACGACCTACAGCACAGAAGTGGTAGGCCAGCAACCGGTCGTAAACTATCAGGGGAAACGCAGTTAGCCGGCGACTGCAATGCGCTGATTAATTCCAACAAAGGCGGATGCGCAACCGCGTGACTCCGATACAATAGTCCCACCTCTTGGGTGGAGCTATGGATCGGCCGCTACTAATTTACGACGGCGATTGCGGATTCTGTTGTTACTGGGTCGAGTACTCGCGCAAACTCACCGGTGCGCGGGTAGCCTATGAACCCTATGAAACCGTCGCCGAGCAATACCCCGACATCAGTATTGTGGATTTCCAGCGTTCGATTTACCTGATCGAACCCAACACTACTCGAACCCGCGGTGCCGAGGCGGCTTTGCGAACGTTGTCTGCGGTTCGCGGCCACAGCGGCTGGCGGTGGTGTTATGAGCATTTACCAGGTTTCGCCGTGTTTTGCGAAATGCTGTATACCTTTGTGTCACGACGTCGAGTGCGGTTTCACAAACTCTCGCGCCTACTGTTCGGCGACGCGCCCGAACCCGCCTGCTACGCGACCGTGAGTTGGATTTATCTACGACTGCTGGCGGTTGTCTATTTAGCGGCGTTCGCTTCTTTCGGCCTGCAAGTACTGGGGCTTATAGGCTCGACCGGGATCCTGCCAATCGAGGACTATCTGCGTGCCGCGCACGACTACTACGGCATCGCGGTGCTGTGGCAACTGCCGATGGTATTCTGGTTGTACGCCAACGATTTAGTGCTCCAACTCGCGTGTATCGCCGGCTCGCTCGCTGCCATTGTATTGTTCTTTGGAGCGTTACAGCGTCTGACACTCAGCATAATGTTTGTACTTTACCTGTCTCTATTTTATGCGGGACAGACATTTATGAGTTTCCAGTGGGATCTGTTGCTACTGGAAGCCGGCTTCCTGGCTATTCTCTTGCCTGGCGGTCGCACCTGCGTCATCTGGCTACATCGCTGGCTGATGTTTCGGTTCATGTTTCTTTCCGGTTGGGTCAAGCTGGCAAGCCATGATCCAAACTGGCGCAATTTAACGGCCCTGCAGTTCCACTTCGAAACGCAGCCGCTGCCTACTGCTCTGGCATGGTACGCCCATCAACTTCCGGCGAGCATTCTTAAAGCAGGCGTCGTAGCAACGTTTTTCATCGAACTGATCGTGGCGTTCCTGCTGTTCTTACCGCGGCGCGCTCGCTGTGTCGCGGCGGCATGCTTCGTGCTGCTAGAAACGGGCATCCTGCTTACCGGCAATTACAACTTCTTCAATATACTCACAATCATCCTGTGCTTATTGCTGATCGACGATCAGGCGTTGCGCAGCATGCTACCAAAGCGTTGGTCACTTAAACCTGCAACCCCCGCACCCATTGGCCGTGCCTGGCGCACGCTTGTTACGGCTGGGATCGGCGCCGTTATCGTAATTACGAGCGCTGCATTGACGCTGCAGACATTAAGCGGGAAGCCGTTGCCCACGGTTGTGAGTCGGGTGTTGCGTCCCGTCGTTGCCTTGCGCATAACCAGTAGTTACGGATTGTTCGCGGTCATGACAACTTCACGTCCGGAGATCGTTATCCAAGGATCCGCTGGCGACGGAACCTGGCGCGATTATTCCTTTCGATACAAACCGGGAGCGCTTCACCAGGCGCCACGCTGGAACACTCCCCATCAACCGCGCTTGGACTGGCAAATGTGGTTCGCCGCCTTGCGCGATCGCGCCCACAGTCCGTGGCTGGAACGCTTGCTGGTGCGCCTGCTCGAGGGCAGCCCGGAGGTCCTGGCGTTGCTCGAGGATAATCCGTTTGAACAACAACCACCGCGTTTTGTCAGGGCACTGCTGTATGACTATCAGTTCACTACATTTGAGGAGCGCTCTGGAAGCGGTCAATGGTGGACGCGAAGTCTGTTAGGGACCTACTATCCTGAAGCAGGGCTTTCAGTGTATGCGCAAGGTGGTGGTTAACTGCGCAATGAGCTATGAGATGACGATTGTGCCAAATTCACTACGCCAACGCGGTCTATTACTGTTCGCAGTGTTGCTGTGCGTAGCCTCTTGCAGCAAACAGCCCGCGCTGAACGCATTGCCGACGGACGCGACGATACTAGCTTTCGGCGACAGTCTTACTTTCGGCACGGGTGCCCAGCCGCATGAAAGCTACCCCGCTCTGCTAGCTAAGTTGCTACAACGCAAGGTTATCAACGGCGGTGTTCCCGGCGAACTTTCCGCTACAGGCCTCGCCAGGCTTCCAACGTGGCTAGACGAGCACCGGCCGGCGTTGATGATACTTTGTCACGGCGGCAATGACATGCTGCATAAAAAAAGTCTCGACCAGGCCGCAGCCAATCTAGGCGACATGATCGGCTTGGCACGCGCGCGCAACATTCAGGTCGTCATGTTGGGGGTGCCGCGTCCCGGGCTGCTTTTGAGCGCCGCCGACTTTTATCAGGACGTGGTCGAGCAAACACAGGTGCCGTATGACGGCGAGACGCTCGCACATATACTCGCCAAGCGAGGCTTGAAATCGGATCCGGTACACCCCAATGCAGCTGGTTACGCGAAACTTGCGCGTGGGGTATTCGAACTATTGGATGATTCAGGCGCGTTGTAATACGCGCAACGCTTAAGCGCTCTTACCAAGCGCTTCACTGACGTCGGCACCCGGCAAGCCTGTATCTAACAGTCGCAACGTTTCTTCTGCGGGCTGCGGCGCCGCAAACAGAAATCCCTGCATTAAATCGCAACCCAGCGCTTCCAATGCCAGCGCCTGCTCAACCGTTTCAACGCCTTTGCCGATTACTGCTAAATCCAGACTCTGGGCAATTGCCAGAACTGCGCGGACAATTGCCACGTCGTGCGGTTCCGACCCTAGATTGTGAACAAATTCGCGATCGATGGTGATCGTGTCAAACGGGTATTGTCTGAGGTGCCTCAGTACTGAATAACCGGTACCGAAATTGTCAATCGCGATACGCATTCCCAATTCTTTCAACGCGTTCAGCAGCGCCACCGTCTCGTCATCATGGCGGATCAACAAGCTTTCCGTTATTTCGAATTCAATCCTACCTGCATCTATCCCGGTTTGATTTAGGATTTCAGAAATCGTAGTAGCCAGATTTTGTTCGCGAAGATTCTGCACCGACAAATTGACGCACAGATGCAGGTCCGGGTATTTTTTGCAGCTCTGTGCGAGGAACGTGCAGGCCTCCCGCAATACCCACATATCGAGATCGGTGATGAGCCCGGTTTCTTCCGCAAATGGAATAAACTCATTCGGCGCGACCAACCCCCGTTCGGCGTGAGGCCAGCGCACCAACGCCTCTATGCCCACTATCCGCGTGCCTCGTTTACTGACTTGTGGCTGGTAGTGGATCTGCAGGCCATTGTTGTTGATAACCTGCTCAAGCTCCGTCTGCAAAAGCAGACGTTGATGCATGCGTTCGTTCAATTCGCTAGAGAAAAATTGATAAGTGGCCAAGCCACTTTCTTTGGCGGCATACATGGCCGCATCGGCATTGCGTTTGAGTACGGTGACGTACAAACCATCGTCAGGAAATAGGCTCACCCCAATGCTGGCACTAATCTGCAGACGGTGGCCTTGGATTTCGATCGGCTCTTTAATCGCCGTGATTATCGTCTGCGCCACCTGTCCAACAAATTGAGAGGACTCCAGATTCGGCAGTATGACGGTAAATTCGTCGCCACCCAGACGCGCGACGGTATCCTGTTTCCGCACCGAAGATTGCAGTCGATGGCCGACGACACGAAGCAGTTCATCGCCTACCTCATGCCCCAGCGTATCGTTAACGGCTTTGAACCGGTCAAGATCCAGAAACATGACTGCAACTTTTGTTTTGGTACGCTCGGCCTGCGCAAGAGATAAGGTCAAACGATCATCAAAAAGTGCGCGATTGGGCAACTTTGTCAGTGCGTCGTGATAAACCTGATGCTTTAACTGGTCGTTAAGCTTCACCAATTCGCGCGTACGTTCGGTAACCTGTTCTTCGAGTTCCTGATCGCGATGCTGAATGTGGTCCAGCATCGAATTGAAGTCGCGCGTAAGTCCCGCGAGTTCGTCGCCGCCGTCTATCGCTGCTCTGACGGAATAGTCCCGTTCGTCACTCACACGACGTGCAATGTCGCCCAGCCGCACTATGGGCGCGAACAGCAGCTTTTGCAGACGCGACGACACGATTAGCACGAATAACAATGTTGCAACCAGCGTACACAGCGTTAACCATAGATAACGCTCGACACGTTGATAAACGACAGATTTATCGGCGACCAGCCGTAATTGACCTATCACCTCGCTGTTAAACTGGATTGGAACGTTAAATTGAAGATAGGTGGATGTACTCAAGGAGTCCAAGCTACGCATCGTAATATCGTCCAATATCGCAGCATCAGCGCGATATTCGGCAACTGCGACGTCCGCTAAAGTCGTCACGCGTGCTAATACGATCTGCGGGTTAGTGGCCAGTGTTCCGACCAACTCGCGCACCGATTGCAGGTCATCATTCGCCAACGAAACAGCCGAATTGGCGGCCACGAGTTCCACCTGTTTGCGCAAGTGTTGCTTAAGCTCGACTTGCGTTCGCCAAACGTCATAGGTAATGAACGACAGACAAGCCAGCAACAAGGCGGTGCCACTTACAAGCATGGAAACTAGAATAATCTTGCGGCGAAGTGATAGAGCTTTCAGGACACGCATGATGTCGGTAGCTTCATTTATCTCGGCTTGGAAGCGCCACGCGGATATGGGAAAATCCGCAACGGCTACCGCATCTTATCAAGGTTGCAACCACCTAGCTAACCAGCCGGCCACGTTCTGCACGACGGGTGGCGCGGACGTCGCGGTGCACCGACGCGTATCCAAACAGGTAATCGGAGAAAGATCCCTTATGCTCGCAAATAGATTGTTCCCGCTGCTGGCCATTGGCCTGCTGGTGGCTTGCACACAAGAAGCTGATGTCGACACGCCGGAGCCAATTGCAGCCACACCGGTGCTACACAGCGACATTGAAAAATTCAGCTACGTTGTCGCCTTGAACACCACCCAAAGTATTATCGCGGACGGCGCAGAAGTCGACGCCGAAGCATTTGCACTTGGTGCGAGGGACGCAGTCGCAGGCACACAGCCGCGCCTAACAGCAGACGAAATGGTCGAGGTACTGACCAAACATCAACAAACGAGCGACGATAGTCAGAGCAGTGAGGCTGAACAAAACCTTCAAGCTGCACACGATTTCCTCGCCACCAACCGGGGACAAGAGGGCGTGCTCGAAACGGCCAGCGGTCTGCAGTACAAAGTACAACGCCAGGGAGAAGGCGCGTTGCCGACGGCTACCGACACCGTAAAGGTCCATTACACCGGTCGGCTGCGTACCGGCGAGGAGTTCGACAGTTCCGAACGCCGCGGCGTACCGGCGAAGTTTCCGGTCAATGGGGTAATCAAGGGCTGGCAGGAAGCCCTGCAGTTGATGCCGGTAGGCTCTCGGTGGACCGTATTTGTACCGCCGGAATTAGGCTACGGTCCGAGCGGCGCAGGTTCGGCCATCGGACCTAACGAACTGCTGGTATTTGAGGTCGAACTGCTTTCTATCGAAAATTAAATTGTTTTTGAGTTTTTGGGCTGAAGCGGGGACAATTGGCAACCCAGGCGGGGATAATCGATGATTTCGGTTGAACAGGTTGATCAAGGCGACCCCATGGTTTTTAGCGTGGCAGTCGATGATAAAGGCGGCCACAGCAAACATCGGGTGACCATGAGTCGTGAGAACTACGATAAGTTTACCGCTGGAAAAGTGACGCCGCCGGACTGCATTCGGGCAGCCTTTCGCTTTCTACTGGAACGTGAACCCCAGAACGAGATTCTGCCGAGCTTCGATATCAAAGTAATACAAATGTACTTCCCGAACTTCGAAAAGGACTTCGGCGACTATCTTTGACGCTTAGCGCTCCCGCGCACCGCTATTTACAGCGACAGTGGCTCTAGCATTATTCAACACTTAAACCCGGCTCAGTCGTAGGTTGTGCCTCGCGCTGATCCGCGGCTGACTGCCCCCGCGTATCATCTGCTGCTGTGGCACATGCACCCGCGGTGCCAGCGTCGCGGCGTCCAAGAAAGCGGGCAACGCTAGATAGGCCAGCCGTGGCAAGCCCGGCGCTCCAGGCAGCTCCCTCGCTTAACATCAATTGCGCGTCAATCTTTGGGCGGGGCGCTTGCAAAGTCCCTGTAATGCGGACCATGCCGCCCAAGACATCGACTCCGCCTCGTGTCTTTGGCAAGAGTCCCAGATCCAGCTGCTCTGTCCTGAGATCGACCGTTCCCAATCCGACAACTGTGACATTCTGGGTTTGCAATCCGATGCCATTATCGGAATTTGCGATTCCATTTTGGATATCAAAACGCAACACTGCACATTCCAGTTCGCTGGGTTTGGGGTCGGATAGCGGATTTACGGAGGCAAACAAAGGAGGCAGGATCCCGGCCCTAACCGAAGCCAGAGAGCTGCCAAGCAAACGACCCTTGCCGACAACCAGCGTTAGTTTGCCGTTCGCGGTCGCCAGAACGTCGCGAATATTGTCGCCGCGGCCTTTTAGTTGTAGCTCCAGGCGGCTGGCGCCACCCTCGAGCAAATCGGCCAGCGCTGGTATTGCACCCAGTTCGATGGCTTCTCCATGCAGCTCTAGTGCGATTTCGGGTGACGCGAGTGGCCCATCGACGCGCAGAGAAAAATGCAGTCGTCCGTGCGCAAAGCTAGCCGCGCCCGCATGAACTTCCAGCACACCCCCGCTAACAACCGTCACATCGAGAAACGTCAACTCGCCGAGCGACAAGCTGGTCGCCTGAACAAGAATTTCACCGTCCATGCCGCGTAACGCATTCAGCGGAATCGTTTCGTCGGGAAACATTCTGCTGGTCTGCCCGCCCGGTCTTTCTCCCGCACAGCCGGTGAGGTTCAACAAAATCGATAACACCACTGCAGGCAGTGTCGATAATCTATTCAGTGAAACCATGCTCAAGCATCCGCGAGAGCACGCCGGCGAACGCGATGCCAACTGTGTGCACGTAATTGTCTGGAACGCATACATGCGTAAGGCAAGCAGTAGACAAAAAAATTCAAAAGTCACGGCTGGTGCAGTCAGCTAAATTCACCTGCAGCCGTTGCTCATTAACCGTAACACGTCCCCTGGGAAAAGACCGGGATAGATGCTAATACCGAATGCCTAGCCGACGATAAAAGTGGCCCAACAGCCACAGCGGACCAATCAACAGGAACTGCACATCTTTAAAGAACGACGGGCTGCGACCTTCGATACAGTGACCGATGAACTGCCCTATCCAACTGATAACGAACACAAGCAAGCACGCCATCCACAATGCGCCGGGTAGGCGCTCCATCCAAAGGACCACAGCGACTACCGCGGCGACTACCGGAACCATGCCAGCTGCCAGGCCCGGCGACAGATAGGTGTAATACAGCAGGGCACAAGCGATGAACATGCCTGCCCAGTTAACCGGAATGGGTAAGCCAACGAATCTCGCCGGCACGGGTAACGACCATAATAAACCCACGAGACTTACAACGATGAGCGGCACACAGATCCAATGCAGTCGTTTGTTTGTTGGGTTTCGGTGGCTTTCGTTGTATTCGGAAAACCAATCATGGATCGATCTCATCTTCGTGCTCCGCGCTTAGTGCGATCATGCGGCTGTCCATCAACGTCAGCGCAGACATTCATGTAGAGATCCATGGCAACCATATGAAATCTCTCAATATCTATCGATTACACTAATTACGGGCCGCGATCGTCAAGTACGGTGCGACTTGTACCCGCAGACTACGCAGGCAACACCGACTGTTCAAGCCGAGCACCCCGCGACTAACTTTGATTTGCGCGACAAAGCATTCTATGCTTCGCCATTGATGTTCACATACCGATAGCGGGAACTCCCTGTTTTTCAATGATTAAGCGCCTGACAACCCTTTGCCTGGCTGGTTTTATGCTGCTCACAGCCGCGGCCGCCCCTGCGTTGATCACGACTGTGTCGGAGCAGGAATTAGTGCCATCGGGAGCCCAGCGGCGCGCTACTAAACTCATTACCCATTTCATCGCCAACTACCATTACAAGAAAACTCACCTGAGCGACGAGTTATCCGAACAAATCTTCGATCGCTATCTGAAAAACCTTGATCCCAGCCGCAATTTTCTACTCGCGAGCGACGTTGCCGAATTTCGCGAGCAGCATCGGCATCGCATGGACAACTATCTTCAGGACGCCAAACTGGAAGCGGTCTATCAAATATTTTTGCGCTATCGCCAGCGTGTGTCCGAGCGAATTCAACACGCCAAGGATCTGCTGCAGCGCGAATTCCAGTTCGATATCGATGAACAATTCGAGTTTGATCGCACAGAAGCACCGTGGGCTGAAAGCGCCGCAGAGTTAAACGAGATCTGGCGCAAGCGCGTCAAGAACGATGTGCTGTCGCTGCATTTAGCGGAAAAAACAGCCGACGAACTGAAGCAGGCCCTGCTAAGCCGTTACGAAGGCCTGGAACGTCGCACCAAGCAGCTGAAAAGCGAAGATGTCTACCAATTATTCATAAACGCCTACACCACGTCGATTGAACCTCACACGTCGTATTTTTCACCGCGCACCTCGGAAAATTTCAAAATTAGAATGAGTCTGTCGTTGGAAGGCATCGGCGCGGTATTACAAAATGAAGACCAGTTCACCCTCGTGCGCGAGGTGGTACCCGGCGGGCCGGCAGACAAAAGCAACAAACTGCACGCGGATGACCGCATCACAGGCGTCGGTCAGGGTCGCGATGGTGACGTCGTGGATGTGATTGGGTGGCGTCTCGACGATGTTGTCGACCTGATCCGCGGCCCGAAAGATTCAGTCGTACAGCTCGAGATCCTGCCTAAAGGAATCGGTCCGGAGGGGCCTAGCGAAATTATTGTAATTACCCGCAACAAGATAGAGCTGGAGGAACAGGCGGCAAAAAAATCCGTTATCGAGGTTCCCGGAGGCACACAAGCGACGCGTATCGGCGTAATCACGATTCCGACCTTCTATCTGGATTTCGAAGCGCGCGCCGCAGGTGACAAAAACTATCGCAGTACGACGCGTGATGTACGCAAACTCATTCACGAGTTCGCCAACGAAACCGTGGACGGCATAATAATCGACCTACGTGGCAATGGCGGTGGTTCTTTATCGGAAGCCACGGAATTGACTGGTCTTTTCATAGAAACCGGACCAATCGTGCAGGTGCGCAATGCCGACGGTCGGATACAAACAGAAAAGGATAAAGATCCTGTCATTGAATACGGCGGCCCGGTTGCGGTACTGGTTGATCGCAATAGCGCATCTGCATCTGAGATATTTGCCGGCGCCATCCAGGATTATCGGCGCGGCGTGATCATTGGCGAACCCACGTTTGGCAAGGGCACTGTTCAGAATCTCGTTGACCTGGATCGGTTTGACAGCAAGAATCGCGGACAGTTAGGCCAGCTCAAAGCGACAATCGCACAGTTCTTCCGTATTGGCGGCGCCAGCACCCAACATCGCGGTGTCGTTCCCGATGTTCTATTTCCGACTGCAATCGATTCGCAGGACCATGGCGAGCGTGCACTTGATAACGCACTGCCCTGGGACGAAGTAAAACCGGCGAGCTATCAACCGAGCAGCGTTTCCTTAGGTCCACTGGCGTTAGCCATCGAACGTCATCGCGCCCGCGTTATTGCCGATGACGGATTTCAGGTGCTACTTGAAGAAAGCCGACTAATCCAGGAAGCACGGCAAAAAACCAGCGTGAGTTTGTTGGAAACTGCACGTCGCGAAGAACAGAAACGCGCCAAGACGTCATTGCGTGCGCGTAAAAATCGCTTACGCGCGGCTCGCGGGTTGCCACCTTTGCAAGACGAAAGCGACGATGACACGGCCGATCCGGATGTCGAGGCCCAGGGAGATGAGGAAAAAGAATCATTCGACGTCATGCTGAATGAGGCAGCGTGGGTGCTCAGGGATTTGCTCGTGGATCCAGCAGTACGGGAAGCATACGACGCCGGACGTCCGGGTCACTACGCGACCACCACACCTGGAATCAAGGAGGACGCACACCGTTCGATCGACAGCAATGCCCGTTTCACAGACTGACCCCATCAATACGGAACAATACGCCGATCGCCGGTTACGAAGACTGGTCGGTGAAGCCCGCCGCAATGAAGCAACGTTACGACGCTTCCAAACACTTGAACTTTCCCTTATGTCTTGCAGTTCGATCGCGGATTTATTGCGATTGTTGCTGCACGAGGCGCGTGCGCCATTTGCCTGGGATGCCGTATCTCTGACGTTACTAGACCGTGACAGCAAAATCGCAGCTTTATTGCGGCACGTGGACTGCAGTGTCGATGATTTCGGCGGCTTACTCCTGGCCAACGATCCTGGTTCGCTAAGAGCCTTGTACGGCACGGTATACAAGTCGCTGTTGGGGCCGTTCGAAGGGCGCGCGCATAGTGAGCTTTTTAGCGCTAGTCGCAGCCGCCCGGCCAGCATAGGCCTGGTTCCGCTCAACCGCGCTGGACACCTACTGGGTAGCTACAACTTGGGTAGCAATGACCTTAATCGATTCAAGGCGGGGGCGGCAACTGACTTCCTGCAGCATCTAGGCGTGGTGATCGCCTTATGCCTGGAGATGATGATTGCACGCGAGAACCTCAAAGTACTGGGCCTCACGGATGCCCTCACGGGTGTCAACAACCGGCGCTATTTTGATCAGCGTATTGAAGAAGAAGCCTCGCGGGCACTGCGCAATCATTCTTCGTTGAGTTGCTTGATGATCGACATTGATTACTTCAAGCAAGTCAACGACGAACATGGACATCCATTCGGCGATAGCGTTTTGCGTAGCGTGGCAGAACTCATTCGAGCTCAACTCCGACAAATTGATGTGATCGCGCGTTTCGGCGGTGAAGAGTTCGCGGTTGTTTTGGGCGCCGCCGGCGTTAACAAAGCGGTCGAAGTCGCGGAACGCATTCGCAAGGTGGTGTCAGAAACACCGTTTGAATCACCATCCGGAAAAACCGCAGACATCACTCTGTCAATTGGTATTGCAACGCTGCAGGCGCAGGCCGGAAGTGCAGCGGACGAATACGTGACGAGATTGGTAAAAACCGCCGATGAAGCGCTGTACCAAGCCAAACTCGGCGGGCGTAACCAAGTACGCTGCGCGTGATTGACATCCGCGCACCGGGACGCTATTGATCGGTCTATAGATCATCACGCCCTAACTATCGAGTACATCGCATGAAACCTACCGTGAGTCATACCGTCGTGTTTTTATTAACGCTTACCCTAACGATTCTGACGCCGCATGCGAGCGCGGCGGACAGGGGCGGTGAGCGCGCTAAGCACAGAGGTCCCTCACCCAATTTCGAAACGATGGTTCTTGACGTGGTCGTCCAGCGGCCCGTTGGCATCGGCGCAATGGTGGTCGGCGGAGCGTTATTTGTTGTGTCCTTGCCGTTCAGCATTCCCAGCCACAGTGTTGGCAGCGCCTTTAATGAAATGGTTCGGGAGCCCGCCGCCTACACATTCCGTCGCTGCCTGGGATGCGATCGCTAACAGCAAGCGTAAAGTCGAAAGCTCGCGATGGTTTAACTTGCCCGGGCAAGCGGCTGCAGCCGCTGCGCCACGAAACGTGAAATCCAAACAAACGCAACCGCGCCGACGGTCACATTGGCAAGCGCCGCGCCAGTAAACAATCCGGGAATGCCGGCAATTACCGACCCCGCGTACGCAAATGGCAGGTAGCACACGAAGAACCGTATCAAGCTCAGCAAAACCGCAAACTTGGGTTCGTGCAGCGCGTTGAACGAAGAATTGGTCAAGATTATCAGCGCCTGACATCCGTAGGTGAGCGGCAGGATGGCAAGAAAAATCCGAATGATCTGAGTTACCTCCGGATCCCGGGTAAAAAGTGCGGCGATATTATTTGCGAATATCAGCATCACCAGATACACCGCAAACTCCCACAACAATACAAATCTCAGCACTACCCGCAGTGCGTGCGCGACACGATCCATGCGCTGACCGCCGAGATTCTGACTTATAAACGGCGGTAGACTCATCGACAACGCCAGCACGACTAAAATTGCCAGTCCTTCGATCCGCGTGCTAACGCCATACGCCGCAACCGCCGCCGTTCCATAGCTGGCGACGACGCTGGTGAGAACGCCGTTAGCAAGCGGGGTAAACGTATTTGCCATGGCCGCCGGCACGCTGATACACGCGTGTTCATACCAGGAGGAAAGCAGGACACCCAGCCCTTCCCAGCGGTACTCAATCAGTCCATAGCGGTAGCGCAATACGTACAAGCACACAAATGCGGCGACCGACCAGGCCGAAACAGTAGCGATCGCGGCACCCGCAAGTCCGAATGCCGGGACCGGTCCCAAGCCGAATATTAATATCGGGTCGAGCGCCGCGTTGACGGCCGCTGCCCCCATCATGATGCGTGCGGGCGTTTGTGTGTCGCCCGTGGCGCGAATAGCGGCGTTGCCCACCATCGGCACCAACAAGCACACAACGCCGGGATACCAGGCCTGCATGAAGTCGCGAATCAAGGATTTTAATTCATCCGATGCGCCCATGGCCCCGAATAGTGGATCGATGGTGGTCAATCCAATCACGCTGACAACGGTGGTCACGCAAACGACTAACAACAGGCTGTTAGTCACCATGCGCGCCGCTTTGGTTCTATTCCCCTCACCTATGCTGCGGGCGACAATGGCCGTCGTACCGATACCCAGGCCGACGCCCAGTGCAGAAATGAGCATCGCTACCGGCAGCGTAAATGCCAATGCTGCCAGCGGTTGCGTTCCCAGCAGTCCGATGAAATAGGTATCCACCAGATAGAATGACATGATGGCGAGAATGGCGTAGCACATTGGCAACGTCATTCGCCACAGCACGGCGCCAACCGGTTCCCGCAATAGAGGTGATGCTTCGTTAACGTTCTGGTCGCCCATGGGGGGGCGCATTATAGCGTCTATGTTCGCAGCCATTTTCTTGGTCAGTGTCCATCGCGATGCCGATGGGCATGCGTGAGTACAGTGCAGTCTCAGGCAACACCTGCCCTTGACATTGTGGCACGAGTTTCTATAATTTCTGTACTTACAGAAATTTCGGAAAGTTACGATGAAACTGACACCGATTATGCAGCGTTACGTCCTGCACTGGGGCGAGATGGGTACACGTTGGGGTATTAACCGCACTATTGCTCAGATACATGCAGTGCTGTATCTCGCACCGGAGCCGGTGGCGGCGGACGAGATTGCCGAAACGTTATCGGTCGCCCGCTCCAACGTGAGCACCAGCCTACGTGAACTGCAGAGCTGGGGCCTTATTACCCCCACCCACGTACTGGGCGATCGCCGCGACCATTACACCGCCAAACAGGACGTCTGGGACATATTCATGACCATCGTTGAACAGCGAAAACGACGGGAATTTGATCCAACGTTGTCGGTGCTGCGCCAATGCGTGCTCGATTCAGAACGCGACGAGGAAACGCCCGGCGAGATTAAAGACCGGATTACCGCGATGCTGGAATTCATGGAAACGCTTAGCGCCTGGTACGACGATGTGAAACGTTTGCCCAAAAGCACGTTGGGAACACTTACGCGAATGGGAGCACGAATCTCGAAGTTTGCGACCACACATTAAGCTGAGACTGCACGTAAACGAGGAGAGTTAGTATGTTGACCGTCAGCCCATATGCGTTACCACTTCCTCGAGGAAGAGATGAGCTGCACACACACAGCTTAGATCGAGTCGTCGAATACTACTCGGAGGCGGGTCCGGATTTTGCTACGTGGAGCAACAACTTCAATATGCATTTCGGCTACTTCCAACGGGGTATGAATCCACTCAGGCGCGAACCGATGTTAGCCCGCATGAATGCGGTAGTGCTGGACGCATTACAACTGGATGAGCGTAGCTCGAAACTCATCGCCGACATGGGCTGTGGGCTGGGCAGCACGGCACGCTACGCGGCCCGAAACATTAAGGATTGCTTCATCAACTGCGTCACGTGCGTACCTTGGCAAATCGCGCGCGGACGTGAATTGACAGAGCGGCAACACTTGCACAGAAGGGTCGTATTCTTCCTCGCCGATTTAGCGGAAACGCCATTTGCTGACGGGATGTTAGATGGCGTCTACGCGGTGGAAAGTAGCCGCTATGCCCGCGGCACCGATAAACGTGAATTCCTCGCCGAGTCCTATCGTTTGTTAAAGCCCGGCGCGCGACTGGTCGTCGCCGATGGCTTCCTCAAGGGAACACACGCTCTCAACGCGATCACCGAGTATTGTCACCGCAAAGTTTGCGCGGGCTGGGCACTGGACAACTTTGCCACCTTAGAGCGATTCGAGCAGCGCCTGGCATCGCAGGGGTTCGAGGAAATAGAAGTACGAGAAATTGGTTGGCACCTTCTACCCTCGGTACTGCATGTACCCGCTATCGCTGCGAAGTTACTGTGGCGCGAGTTTAATCACCACTATGATCCGCCGAATGCGCCACGTCGTGCGCATTTATTCGCATCCCTTTTTGGTATAGCGCTTGGCCTGGCGCGGCACAGATTCGGCTATTACCTCATTTCGGCGAAAAAACCACGCAATTAGCCGCTCGCTGGCGGCGACGGGATATGCCCGCGCAGCCGACCTTCGTTAGCAGCACGATTTTCGTCCTGAATCCTGGGCCACAGCGGCCGCCTGCACGCTAGAATATGCCGCTGATTATGAATTCCATTGGTATCTTCTTAGCCCGCATATTGCCCGCCACTAGCTCGTGCGCCGGGTGGTGTAAGCGATCGCCTGGCTTCGCGCTTCGCGCTGGTGCGCTATGCGGGTTGGCTGCTCTGCTCGCCTGTGCATTCACGAGCGTAGCCGCGCAATCGCTTCCCGGCAACGAAGCGTGGAACTTTAGCTTTTTGTTTGAAAACGATTTGTTCGCCGAATCTGATCAAAACTACACAAACGGGATCCAGATCGGTTTTATTTCACCCGACTTGAGCCACTACCGGGAGGCCGACAAACTGCCACGATGGCTGCTGCCAATCGTCGAACGCTTACCGTTTATTAACGAACCTGGACTGCAACGAAATGTTGGATTCAGTCTTGGGCAGAAGATGTTTACGCCCGAAGCCGTTGAACGCAGCGATCTAATTCTCACGGACCGGCCTTACGCCGGATGGCTATATGCGGGTGTCGCCTTTCACAACAAAAACCTTCGGCGCCTCGATACCATGGAACTGCAGATCGGTTTGATGGGTCCGGCGTCTCTCGCGAACAGACGCAAAATTTCGTCCATGACTTACGTGGACTGCAAAAAGCCGAGGGCTGGGATAATCAACTCAAAACCGAGCCGGGCATCATGCTGATTTACGAGCGCAAGCTTCGAACCTTCGAAGCAAATCACATGCGCGGCTGGGGCTACGATACGATCATCCATTTCGGCGCAACTATCGGCAACATTCATACGTATGCAAATGCGGGTTTCGAAGCGCGCATTGGATGGAACATTCCTACCGATTTCGGCACTACCTTAATCCGCCCGGGTGGTGAAGCGAGCTCGCCGGTCGACAGCACCGACGAACGCTTCAAATTGCCTGGTGGATTCAGCGTACATGCCTTCGCGGGCGCCACCGGGCGGTTGGTATTGCGCGACATTTTTCTCGATGGCAGCACCTTCGCCAATAGCCATGATGTTAGCAAGGAGAATCTGGTCGGCGACTTATTCGTTGGCTTTGCCGTGATCGTTGGCGCAGTGAAGCTTTCGTACGCACAGATCTATCGATCAGATGAATTCCAGCAGCAATTGGGTGGACACGAATTCGGCTCCATGAGTCTGTCGTTTACGTTTTAGGGCAATAGCTCAGTCTCGCTTGCATCAGTGGCTGGTGAGTGCTCGGATAATCGTCAGGCAATCAGTTTCCCGTCCTGATAGTCCTGGAAGGCTTGCACGATCTCTTCACGCGTATTCATGACGAAAGGACCATACCGGGCTATTGGTTCTTGCAGAGGTTTGCCGGCAAGCACGATTGCATGCAGGGGCTTTTCATCCGCCGCCAGCTGTAGCACGCCGTCGCGATCGAATATTACCAATGAACTCGCCGCCGCCGATTGGGCGCCTACACCTGCACCAACGATGCCCTGCCCCTCGTAGATGTAACAGAATGCTGTATAACCATCCTTTAGCGGGTGTTCGAAGCTAGCGCCCGGTTCCAGCCGCACGTCGAAAAACATGGGATCGGTTGCGATTCCGGAAATTGGACCGACGACGCCGGCGTACTCACCGGCAATAACCCGGATCACGGATAAGTCATCAGCGCGAACCTCGGGGATCAATTCAGGGTCGATGTCCTGGTAACGCGGTTCACGCATTTTGTCCTTGGCAGGAAGATTTACCCAGATCTGAAACCCCCACAGCACACCGTCCTTTTGTTGCGGCATCTCCGAATGGATGATGCCGCGGCCCGCTGTCATCCATTGCGCACTGCCGGCGCGTAAGTCACCGCGATTGCCTTTGTGATCCCAATGCTGCATGGAACCCGCCAACATATACGAGACCGTTTCGAAGCCGCGGTGCGGATGATCGGGGAATCCTGCAATGTAGTCAGTACCCTCTTCCGAGTGTATTTCGTCCAGCAGTAGGAAGGGATCAAGATTGTCGAGATATTGCGTGCCGATGCTGCGCTTAATGCGAACACCCGCACCCTCCGACATCGGGGTTGGCGAGACTACGTGTAACACAGTGCGTGCTGTTTGAGTCATCAGATCACTATACAACGGCAGAGCCAACCTGCAAGGCGCCAGGATTAGCGACGGTTGGTCCGCTCGTGGCAGTGCCGCGAAAATCCAGCCAGCGGTGGCTGTCATAATCGTAAAGCTTGCACTTTGCCAACACCTTGAACAGCAACGTTGGCGTGAAGGCGACTTCGATACACTTATCGCCAAGGGCATCGTGCAATTTCTGCTGTGCTGCGAACAAATGATAACAAGGCACCATAGGCGAAACATGGTGAGCGGTATGTTCCATGACTTCGTGTGAAATCCATCCATACAATCGTGGGAAACGCACCCATACGGTGACGTCCTGCTGTCCCCGCAATGTGGACCATTGCTCTCGATCGCTGAACCACGGCACATTCGGATTGGTATGTTGCATAAGCACCGTGAATCCGATTAAGTAATTCCAAACGACAAACGGCAACACAAATCCGAATAAAACTCCCGACCAACTACCAAGTTGATACAAACCGATGGTGTATACCGTCAGATAGGCAAGCAACAACCCGAAATCCGCCCAATAACGCAGCTCGAGCTGAGCGACGCAGCGCGTTCGGGGAAAGAATTTATCTGCCCACCAGCGCTCGAAGAAATAGTAGATCCCCAGCCCGCCGGGACTACGGTACAAACGTTCAACCCATCGTCGCCACGCTGGCATGGCATCGAACTCGGATTTGGACAGCGGCGACCAGGAGTTTCTGCCTTTGAAGTTGGGTTCCACGTGATGCATTTTATTGTGTGCGATAACCCATAGGCTGTAATTGTGCAGTGACGGCAGAAACGCGAGGCGCCCGTAAATCCGATTTAATGCAGGTTTTGCCGTCAAAACCCCGTGGGCAGCGTCATGTCCCAGCACAAACATCGAAGAGATTGCGGTCCCTGCTCCGATCGAGCAAAGCAAGCGCAGGATTGTACTGTCTAGCAATTGCGTTCCAACTATAAAGGCCCCGTACAACAAGCAGTCACCCAGGAGCAAAGCCGTACCGGTCAGATCCGAGCGCTCAGTGAATTCCTCGAGCGCACCGCGATATTCTTGCAATGGACTGATTTTCATAACAACGGGCAGTCGATGCGATGCTTAAAGCCGCTCGCTTTTGCGCACGCACGTGGAAACACTAGAGGCGACAAGCTCGGCACAGGCAAGCTCCGTCGGTTGTTCTCGGCGCACCGCAGTGCCTGGAAATACACCTTCGCGCAGAGCACCATCCGTGACGACCGGCGTACCACCGACCAGCACATGCACGATGCCCGCGGAAGTCTGCGTAGGCGCTTCAAAGGTGGCTCGATCAATCACGCGTTTGGCATCGAATATAGTGATGTCAGCGTCCGCACCGATTTGTATTCTACCTTTGCTACGCATGTGCGGCACCGCCCCAGCGAGTCGGTTCGCCGGCATTAGAGTCATCTTACGCAATGCGTCCATCAAGCTCAGTGTTCCCTGCTCGCGAACGTAGCGGCCCAGCACACGAGCATAGGTTCCAGCTGTGCGAGGGTGCGCCTTACCGTCACGATAGACCATCCCATCGCTGGCAATCATGACCAACGGATGGGCAACGGCCATCGCCACTAGTTCGGGTTTCATCATATGAATAATGAGATTCCCTTCCGGATGCTCGGCGCGATAACTTTGGAAGGTTGCTGCCGTCAGACGCTCGCCGCTCGCTGTCCACACCAGATCACGGTAGTCGATACGCATGCGTTCACGAAAGCCGGGATCGAACATTGCCGAGCCCAGCGAGGTGGACGCCGCAGTATATGGATAGACCTCGGTGCTGATATCGATACCGTTGCGGCGCGCACCGGCAATCATATCCAATAAGGTCGGCGCCATACTCAGGCCGGTACTGCCGATGTGAAATATATGTGCCGAAGCGCCGCTCGCCGCGGCATCGGCAATTACCTCCTGAACCGCCTCAACGCTGCTTCCCGGTTCGACTTCACTCATAAATCGTGCGTGAACGTAGTTCGCCACTCCGTGGCTGGCCGCGAGCGAAAAACAACGCAGGATCTCTTCGCGGCGAGCACCCGGTGTATATTGTGAACGCCGTAGCCGATGCCTAATCCGCCGCTGTTCAATTGCTCCTCGATCAGCACCAGCAACTCACTGATCTCGGCTTCGGACAAGGCGTCATACTTCCACTGATTCAATGCCGAAACCTGATTGCGTAGCGCTTGGCTTGCGGTTGGAGAATGTCCGACGTCGAGCCCGTGCTTGAGCCTGATGCGGGCGGCGCCATGACCCACCGTGGCACCGTAATGGATAAGCGATTTTCCCTGCTTTGACGCGTACCAGGGCGCCAGCGGATAGACCCCTACTTCCATTTCCAAGGCCGTTGTTACGCCGTCGCGCACTTTCAGGCTGATGCTATAGGGATCCTGGCCGTGAACGTGTAGATCAATGAATCCCGGCGCAACCACCAGTCCATGTGCGTCGATAGTAGTATCGGCCTGAAGTGGCGTTTCCGACACCGCCACGATGCGTCCATCGCGCACGCCGATATGTCGGATTGCGTCGAGTCCGGACTCCGGATCCATTACCCGCCCTTCGTTTATCGCGAGATCAAATGTCGCGCTTGGCGCGGCGGTGCAAAAAACCAGCCACATGCAAACAATTAGGACTGCACCGCGGCCGGCGCCAACGGCGGATAGGTTTCGTGGGCAACGGGAAATCGGCATGCGGCAGGCACTCCGCTTGTTTGCATAATTCGTCGTGATGGGCGATTTACTCATCTTTTATTAGCCACCGTCAACGCATTTGACGGGCCGTCAATCCAGAGAGCTCAGAAAATCCACCGCCAACGACGCCAGCACATTAACACCGAGCGGCAACGAATCGTCGTTAACATAGTAATGCGGTGAGTGATTCGGCGCCGCTTCGCCCAGCGCAACGCCTGCCCGATTCCTCCTCCCCAAGAACACGTACAGTCCAGGCACATGCTGCTGGAAATGGGCGAAGTCTTCCGATGGTGTCCATGGCCGCACCTCGACTGCACCAGGACCGGCGACGCGCTGCAAAGTTGGCAACATTTTGCGCGTCAATACTGGATCGTTATAGGTGACTGGCGCGTATGGGGTGAAACGCACTTGTGCGCTCGCGCCGGAAGCGTCGGCTATTTTCTCGGCAGTCGTTTTTATGCGTGCCAAAACGTCGTCCCGAGTGCTGGGATCAAGAATGCGGATGGTGCCCTCCATGTCTACCTGCTCGGGAATGATATTGGCGCGCAACCCTGCATGAATACTGCCAATGGATATCACTGTAGCTGATCGGGGGTCCAGTTGGCGGCTAGGGATTAACTGCAAGCCCAGTACAATTTGCGAAGCGACAACGATAGGGTCTACACCCGACCACGGTAGCGCGCCATGCGTCTGCCGACCTTTAACCGTAATATGCAGCGTATCGGCACCAGAGAGAATTCCACCGACTCGATAACCGACCAGGCCAGTGGGCGCCGGCATAGTGTGCAGCGCAAAAATCGCGTCGGGCTTAGGGTTCTGCAGTACGCCTTCGGCAATCATCATTGTGGCACCACCCTGTTCGCCAGCCGGTGGCCCCTCCTCGGCCGGCTGGAAAATGAACTTGACCGATCCCGGTAAGGTCGCGCGGAGCGCAGCGAGCACTTCGGCAACCCCCATAAGAATCGCTGTATGGGCATCATGTCCGCAGGCATGCATAACGCCCACTTCGCTGCCGTTGTGCATCGTGCGCACCCGGGAGGCGAACGGCACATCAACCTCCTCCGTGACCGGCAGGGCGTCCATATCGGCGCGCAATGCTACGGTGCCCCCGGGTCTACCACCGCGCAACACGGCAACCACACCTGTATGCGCAACACCGGTTTGAACCTCCATGCCTAAACTACGCAGATGTGCGGCAACCAGGCCCGCAGTGCGAGTCTCGCGATTACCAAGTTCCGGATGCTGGTGGATGTCGTGACGCCAAGCGATAACCGCCGGAGTAACTTCGGCCACCAATCGATCCAGACTATCCGTTACGGTGGACTTACCCTGCGCATGGGTTATCGCTGACAGCAGTGACAATGCGAACACCACGCTGTAACGGCATCGTATTTTAATGTTCATCGCGGGCCCTGCGTCGCAGCGTCGGTTTGCTCGGCGGAGCCGAAGCGCTTAGCTGCCCGCGCCTGCGCTTTTGCGGTCTCTATGTGGCGATTTCGCGGCGCCGCGCCGGTAACGAGCGAGTCGAGCAAAGCCCGTGCGATCTCGCTGATTTCGTTGACGGCGTTTTCAAAACTCGTTTCGTTTACGCGCGAAGGCCGCGTAAAGCCACTTAATTTGCGTACGAATTGCAGCGACGCGGCGCGGATCTCGTCCTCGCTCGCTGGCGGTTTGAAGTTAAATAGTGGTTTGATGTTCCGGCACATGGTAGAGCTCCAATTTGAGCAAGATTAAGATCGGTAATCGCGGACTTGGTCTCTATTTGAGTCGCACCCAGCCTAATCGGCTGCGACACTCAGATCGAGGCGGTAACCTTCTGCGACAAAGCTATCGCGGGGCACAAAATCCAACTCGGGTGCTCGCACGAAACCCATGCGTGCATAGAGTCGACGGGCTGCCTGCATGGCCTCCATGGTGTGCAAGGTAAGCGCGGTGGCCCGCCTATCGCGAGCGCGAGCTATGCATTCATTCATCAATGCCACCGCCAGACCACGACCACGCGCGTGGGGAGCCACTGCCAGCAGCCGTACTTCCGGGCTGTCCGCTCCGCGCAGGTGTTGCGCGAACGCTGAACCCGGCGGGCATAACAACACCGCGCCGACGACTTGTCCGCGTTCTTTCACAACAAATTGTTCGGCACCATCCACTGCCGCAAGGGCCGCGATAATATTTTGCCGGTAAGCTTCCCAATCCGCCGGCGCCAGCAGCTGCCCATACTCGCTGTAAGCCTGTAAGGTCGTCATTCGGATTGCGTCGCGATCAGTATCGACGGCGGTGCACACTGTTGGCGTGGCAATGTCCCTAATTTGTCTGGTTTCAGCCATTACCTGTCTTTAAATCATGCCAAAAATTTGTCGTCGCCATCGAAAAACAACAACAAGGTCACACCGGTTTTGGTACTGAGCGGGCCGTAAGACCATTTTTCCGGCTTGAAGTAGCAACTTCCAACGCCGTAGCTGCGATCGTTCATCTCGAGTTCGCCGTCCAGCACATACATTATCTCCACGCACGGGTGACGATGCCGTGGCACCACGTCACCGGCCTCCATTCTTATCACGCGCGCATGCGGCCCACCCGCTCGCGATACAAGATGTTTGAGTTTGATACCGGAAACCCCTACGGTCCAATCAAGGTCGTTCACATCGACGATAAATTCTTGCTCCTTATCCATAGTCATCTCCGATCATTAGCTATCGTACTCAGTCGCCCTGCCAGCGTTTATCCAACGCCATCAGCAACGGCGGCATGAACAGGAAATCCACAAACAGTGCGTAAGCCAGGGTCAATGCCATCAGTGTACCGGTGACGTTGGTTGGGCTGAAGTGCGAAGCCGTTAGTACCAGAAAACCGCCTACCAGCACGACGCTAGTGACGGTCAGGGCGACACCCACGGTATTGAATGCGTAACGCATACCCTCGGCTCCATACAAACCCCGTTCACGTCGGGCGCGCAAATACTTACTCAAAAAATGAACCGTGTCGTCGACGACGATACCAATACTCATGCACATCACTATCGATGCAGACATATCTATCCGCCCATTAATGATCGCCCAGGTACCGTACGCCAGCGCGCCGGGTGCAAGATTTGTAATTAAACTCAGCATGCCCAGCCGCAGCGATCGGAGCGCCACAATAAGTACCAGCGAGATCAATACCAGTGCCATCACCATTCCCTTTAACAATCCGCGAATGTTTCGATGATTAATGTGTGCAAACATCATATCGACGCCAGTGCCCGCCGCCACGCCCAGGCTCGGGGTGTTGGTTTTTATCCATTCGTGCGCTCTGGCATCCAGGGCCAACAGCTGCGCAGAGTCCGTTCTCTTCACATACACAACCATCTGGCTGGCCGAGCGGCCGACGTTAATACTATTTTCAAGTCCTAAACCCTGCGGCAAGCTCAGCTCGAACAATAACAGGTACTGCGCTGCCGACGCCGAGCTGTGCGGGATCCGATACCAGGCCCTGTCGTCGCCGTGTAGGTTCATGTTCAGACGTTTGATTGTTTGCGTCAGCCGCGCCACGTGAGTGACCTCGGGTTGCGACTCGTACCACCGCGCCAATCGCTCCAGCGCTGCGAGGTACGCCGGATCGTGGATACCCTGCTCCCGGCCGCTGTCCACTGAGTAGCGGATGGAGTGCAACCAGTTCATGTGATGATCAATGGCGTCGAGACTGCGGCGCGCTTCAAAAGTGTCATCGAAATATTCGTGCCAATTCTCAGTCAGGGTATTTCTAGGGATGAAACTCGCGAGCACAATAATGATGGCACCCACGCCCAGTAACAGTCCTCGGCGGTTGCCGATTACAAAATCGGCAAAGCGGCCCATGAGGTGCTCGAAACCTTTGCCGTGTTGCGGATTTCGCACCGGCATCCACATGAGCAGCGCGGGCAGCAAGGTAATGGACAATAACAAGGCCAGTGCCACGCCCACGGCAATCATGTTGCCCAGATCCCGATAGGGCGGCGAGTCGCTGAAGTTCAAGGTCAACACGCCGATTATCGTGGTCAGCGATGTGATGAAAACAGGTGGCGCGTTAATGCGCATCGATTCGGCGACCGCTTGCGGCCTGGAGGTGCCGCGGCGAAGTTCATGATAGTAACTCGAGAGAATGTGCACCGAATCCGCGACGGCAATGGTCATGACAATACTCGGCACAAACCCCGCCAGGGCCTCGAGCACGAGGTCAAACCAGCCGAAAATACCCATTGTCGTAGCGATCGCTGCCGTTATTATGGTTACGGTGGCCACTACCGCACCAAT
The DNA here is from genome assembly GCA_965225625.1 of Gammaproteobacteria bacterium. Taxonomy (GTDB): domain Bacteria; phylum Pseudomonadota; class Gammaproteobacteria; order JADZEE01; family JADZEE01; genus CBDDBH01. The sequence goes on along the minus strand of CBDDBH010000034.1, from coordinate 252,750 downwards.
CTGGCGCAGTAGCGCGAACAAGCCTATAACAATGACCAGATAGCTCAGCGCAATCAGCGTTCCCAAGTCTTGGGCGACTGCCTCGCCCAGCGTGACGTTGGTCGTCGTTGTGCCAGCTAAATGGATGTCAAGCGTGGGATGGCGCGCTCGGTACGGCTCAAGCGCTGCCTTCGCCCATTCCACGACTACATCATTCGCGCTTAGTTCGCCTGGAGGGAAAGTAAGGGTAACGACGATCATCGCCGCTGCACCATCAGTAGCAACTAGTGTTCCGACGAGCGTCGGTTCGGACAATGCAATGCGCTTTATTCGCGCAGCCGCAGCCTTATCCAACGCAGCGCTATCAGGGATTAAGTCGCTGACGAATAATTCGTCGCCGCTGGACCAGGTGTGCTGATAATTGGCGATTGAAGAAGCCCGCCGTGAGTATGGAACCTGCCAACCGAGGTCCGTCAACGCCGACACCAGGTTCAATATCTCACTGCTAAATACATCGCCCTCGTGCGGGGTGACCAAGAAACTCACCGTATCCTGCTTGTCGTAGATTTGCTCGTGCCGATCGAAAGCCTTTAGCTGTGGGTTATCGGCGCTGAAATAGGCCCGCATGTCGTTGGTAATCGTTAAACCGGTGATGCCGTAGCTCAGCAACCCCACGGTGACGAGGCTGAGGCACACAACGGTTTTGTGGCGACGAATGATCCAGTTGATGTATCGCTCGAACATTGAAAGTGGGTTACCAATCAGCCGGAAAAATTTGAGTATAAAGGAACGCTACCTGCTGGGTCCGGCTTGACCGGACAGGAGTACGCCCCCTACTCTCGTCCGCGACGCTAAGGAGATTGAAAAATGACTGACAGCGACCAGAAGATACTCGCCAACTTGCGAGCCCTGCCGGCATCCACCCTGCTCGACGTAATGGACGGCCTGGGCAATGTAAACACGCAGATGCGGGGCGTTTTCTCGTTACTACCGGAACAGAAAATGGTCGGTCGCGCAGTCACAATGCGCTATGTTCCCAGCCGACCTGACCTACGCGCCCAAGTGATTGGCGGAACCGACAGTGCCGAGTATCAAGCAATGGAACTTTGCGGGCCCGGTGACGTACTGGTAATGGACGCCATGCGCCTGGGAGAACCCTCTGCCGCCGGTGACATCAAGCTGTGGCGACTCAAACAACGCGGCGCTGCGGGCATCGTCACGGACGGGGGCTTGCGCGATCTCGCTACCTTGGAAACCTACGGAATCGGTCTGTTCGGCGCTTGTGAAACCAATATGACCATGCCCTCACACATGCTGCCTTACGAAACCCAGACGGCCGTGCAATGCGGTGGTGTACTGGTGATGCCCGGCGATTACATCAGCGCCGACGATGGCGGTGTTATCGTCGTGCCAGGCGAGCAGGTCGAGGAGATCATCGCCAAGGCGCAGCAGTACGATGCGCTCGAACGTGCGGTGAAGAAGCAACTCGAGCACGAAAACGTCTCGCCGGGAAAGTATTACCCATTCAACGACGCGGCGCGCGCGCTGTTGGATAAGGACAAATAGATTTAGTTCCGTCGTTAACGCGATAGCGGTCACATACGATCACGCAGTCGCGCCAGGCGGTTGTACCACTGGGTGATGTCTTGCAGAGAGTAGGTCGCGTTAGCCGGACTGGGGTTCGGTGTGACAAAAAACACGGTATTACCGAGTCGTCGGCGCTGGCGCCCCCAGCGGATCCGCTCGCGCCGATCCTCTGCAAATTTCAAATAATTTTCGTAGGCAAGCTTACCGTGAAACCATGCGATCCGCGGTCGATAGAGCTCGAGCTCAACACGGATCACAGGCGCCCACTCGCGAAAATCCGCCGCTCGCAACTGGGCCGAGCCTCGCGATGGGCGTTTGACCACATCGGTGAAGCCCACACCCTGCTCGAACATCCATTGCATGGATGCAGCGCTGGGCGTCAACTGGGGCTCAAACAATGCCGAGGCATTGAGGGCAGGCCAAAAACGATTCTGTGGTGTGGCGAAATAGTAACCTGCCTTGACGGCATTCAGAGACGGATTCAATCCTATGGAAAGAATATCAAGACCGTGACGCAAATAATCCGGCAGGGTTTTCATTGTCAATAGTCTACCCTTGCAGGCCCACAACTACGCAACAGGCGATACTTGCAAAGCGTGACCGAAACGTTTCCCATACTGTCATTGGAACGCTAGGCTAACATCGCATGACAACCGGTTTTCTCTACGACCCCAGGTATCTGGCACATGACACAGGACGAGGCCATCCGGAAAGCAGCGATCGCCTGATTGCGGCCATGAGCCACCTGGAAACACAGCCATGGTTTAACTCACTCGCTCGCTGTGCGCCGCGGCCGGCTGAACGCAAATGGCTCAGCACCATACATTCCGAAGCGTATATAGAGCGGGCGAAACAAACGGTTGACGGCGGCCAACCCTATCTGGATTCGCTGGATGTCACGATATCGAAAGATTCATTCGAGGCAGCCGTACTGGCAGTCGGTGGCGCACTGGCACTGGCAGATCAACTAATGGCAAAGCAGATCGACAACGGCTTCGCGTTACTTCGCCCGCCAGGACATCATGCCGAGCACGGCCAGGCGCTGGGGTTTTGCGTGTTTAACAATGTGGCCATCCTTACGCGCTACCTGCAACAGCAATACGGGCTGGACAAGATCCTCATACTCGACTGGGACGTACATCACGGCAACGGCACGCAGCACAGTTTCGACGATGATCCGTCGGTGATGTACGTGAGCACGCATCAATACCCGTATTACCCCGGCACTGGCGCGGCGAGTGAAACCGGGCATGGCCCTGGCGCCGGTAGCATCGTAAATTGCCCGATGCCCGCCGGCGCCGGTGACGCTCTTTATAAACAGGCCTTCAGCGAGATCATTCTGCCAAAAATAGCCGCTTACCAGCCGGAAGCCGTGATTATCTCGGCTGGCTTCGACGCTCATATCGATGATCCACTTGGGCAGATTGCGTTAAGCACTGAGTTTTTCGCGTGGATGAGCGAACGCATGATGGAAGTCGCTGAACAACACGCCAGCGGCCGACTATTGTCTTTGCTCGAGGGCGGTTATAACCTGCAGATGATGCCCCGCTGCGTCGCGGCGCATTTAAAAGTTCTGGCCCGCATCGATGCAACCGCGGAGACAACGTAGTCAGGTACTATTTTTGCGTATGGCGGCCGCGCTATGATGGCAGCGCACGACGTGGAATCCGTCGATCGCGTGACGACTGACATACTAAGCTTTACCTAGGGAGACAAGCATGTTTAACAGATACACCGCTAGATTTATCTTATTCGGGGTGTTGGCCCAATTCGGCATTGCACAAGCAGACGAAACCTGCATGTCCCCGTACATGGCAAAGATAGTTGGCCAGGAAGACTTTGTGTACGTGTGGACCCTGGGCGTTCAGGGCGTGGGCGACGAACAAGACAAACTGGTCACCGTCGATGTCAATCCCGCATCGGAACAATACGGCACGATAATTCACTCACTGTCGGTGGGTGGCCGCAACGAGGCGCATCACTCCGGGCTTACCGACGACCGACGCTACCTTTGGGCGGCCGGTCTGGATACCAATAAGATATTTATCTTCAATTTGCACACGGACCCCGCGCGACCCAAAGTTCACCAGATCATTACCGACTTCGTCGCAAAAAGCGGTGGCGTCGTCGGACCTCACACGAGTTACGCCATGCCGGGTCGCATGCTGATTACCGGACTATCTAACAATAAAGATCACGGCGGTCGAACCGGTATGGTCGAATACACCAACGCCGGCGAATATATCGCGACTTACTGGATGCCCACCGATGAAGCGCTGCAGGGCGCAACCAAAACCGGCCAGTTTGCCGATGGCTATGGGTACGACTTGCGCGTATTGCCACGACGCAACGTCATGGTCACATCATCGTTTACCGGCTGGAACAATTACATGATGGATCTGGGCAAAATGATGGCCGATCCGCAGGCAATGAAAAACTTCGGTAATACGGTTGTCATCTGGGACTTGCATACGCGCAAACCGAAAACGATTCTGGACGTGCCCGGTGCGCCACTGGAAGTACGCTGTGCGTGGATGCCCCAGCATGACTACTGTTTCACGACGACTGCGCTGACATCTAAAATCTGGTTGATCCACGAAGACGAGGCCGGCCAATGGCAAGCCGAAGCAGTGGCCGATATCGCCGACGCCAGCAAGATCCCGTTGCCGGTCGACATATCCATATCAGCCGACGATTCGCTGCTTTGGGTGGACACCTGGAATGACGGCACCGTTCGTATTTACGACGTAAGTGATCCGTTTAAGCCAAAGCAAATATACGAGAAGCGAATCGGTGAGCAGGTCAATATGGTGTCGCAAAGCTGGGACGGAAAACGCGCTTATTTTACGTCTTCACTGCTCGCGAATTGGGACAAAAAGGAAGCGGTTGGCGGACACGCGCTGCAATTTTTCAAAGCTTATGACTGGAACGGTAAGGAGCTGACCGAGAAATTCGCCATCGATTTCATCGCCGCGAAGCTTGGTCTGCCACACCAAATGCGCTTTGGAGCGTATGCGTTATATGCGGGCTCCCAACCATCTGCAGCGCAGCCAGCACTGGCGGCCCAATAGCCAAGATTTGTTCGCACAGAAACTGACCGATCGCGCGATGAAGCGCCGCATACCCGGGCGGCGAACACGCCGGTCGGGCGGCGCTCGAGCCAAGTTCGCGCTCTACGCTGCGGTGTTGTTGATCGCGGGCGTCAGCGCGGCAACGGCGCCGCATCAGCAACACTCAAAACCCACCGTACTGGCGCCCGGTTACTCGACGCTTAAATTCCCCGCACCTACCGTGGGGAGCTATCAGTTACCACCACTAGGTACAGCGGGAGACGGCACAGTGCTCGACGTCGCTGGCCGGTCGATTCGGCTCGCCGAGCTACTCGGCGATCGCGTGGTGTTATTAAGCTTCATCTTCACGACCTGCAGTGACGTCAATGGCTGCCCGCTCGCGACGTTCGTGTTAAGAGGGGTGCAGGAGCGGCTACTCGCGGAACCTGCGCTGGTCGACTCTGTTCGCCTCATCAGCCTGAGCTTCGATCCCGACCACGACACGCCGAGCGTGATGGAAAGCTACGGCGCCAACTTCAAGCATGAGCACGGTGACTGGCGGTTCCTGACGACTTCCGGCGAACAAGCGCTCACGCCATTGTTGAGCAGTTGGGACCAGTCCGTGCAACAGGAATATGACGCGGACGGCAATTTTCTCGGCAGCTTCTCGCATCTGCTACGTGTCTTTCTTGTCGATAAAGTCGGGCTGATCCGCAATATCTACAGCGTATCCTTCCTCCACGCCGACACCGTCATAAATGATATAAAGACCGTTTTATCGAGCCACGCAACGACTGGCGAACGGGCGCTTGCAAACGCGATAAGCGATCCAGCAGATGATAAACGTGGCTACGAACACGCCAACTACCAGACACGCTCCGGCGCGGTGCTTAGCGCCCACGACGATGGCATTGATTTATACACACTCACCCAATCGCCGCCACGCGGGCTACCGGGGCTGCCGCAATCCACGCGCGATAAGCTGAGCGCCGAAAAAATCGCATTGGGGCGCAAGCTTTTCTACGATCGTCGTCTGTCGCACAACAATACCTTGTCGTGTGCCATGTGCCATATACCCCAGCAGGGTTTCACCAGTAATGAATTGGCGACCGCGATTGGCATACAAGGGCGCACGGTGCGGCGTAATTCTCCCAGCTTGTATAACGTCGCCTATGCACAAAAGCTGTTTCATGACGGTCGCGAGAACCACCTAGAACAACAGATCTGGGGGCCGTTACTTGCTAACAATGAAATGGGTAATCCATCAGTTGGGTACGTGCTGGACGAACTTCGGGCGCTGTCCGACTATCAGGGTCGCTTTGAGTCGGCGTTCGGCGGTCAGTCGATAAGCATGGAGACACTCGGCTCGGCCCTTGCGAGTTACGAACGGTCACTGGTTTCGGCAAACAGCCCGTTCGATCGGTGGTATTTTGGCGAACAGCAGGATGCTGTGGATAATTCGGTCAAACGGGGCTTTCGTTTGTTTACTGGCAAAGGCCGGTGCGTCAGCTGCCACCAGATACAAAAACACCATGCATTGTTCACGGACCAGCGCCTGCACAACACAGGAATCGGCTACGCCCGGTCCATGCGCGACGAACCCGCAACGCGGCGAGTGCTGGTCGCGCCCGGCACCTATTTGACGGTAGCCAGCGACGTCGTCAAAGACACGCAACCCCAAAGCAACGACCTGGGACGTTACGAGATAACTGAGAACCCCGCAGATCGTTGGCATTACAAGACCCCAACACTGCGCAACGTCGCGCTGACCGCGCCCTATATGCACGATGGGTCACTCGCCGACCTAGATGCGGTTGTCGAATTCTACAATCGCGGCGGCGTGAAAAACGAGCTACTTGATCCCCTGATAACAACACTGGGTCTAACGGACTCGGAGCGCGAAGCACTCGTTTCCTTTCTCAAGGCGCTGACGGGCGACAATGTCGATGCCATCATCGCCGACGCCCTAGCAGTCCCGATCGGTGATCCTGATTAGACTTCAGTAACTTCCAGTTCACAAAAAATTTTTCGCCGGTTTCTAACCCCGTTTTGCCGGGCTGTCGTTTGTAGTCCGTATGCAAACAACACCGCACGCACGCGATCCTCGCGTTTACCAAATCTGCATCCTCGGCGCTCTGCTACTTTATGGGTTCGGATACCTCGGTTTCGAATTCAACCCGTGGCTTAGCCTGCTTATCATCACCACGACGCTTGCGAGCCAGTACTTTTTCAGCACCCTGCTGCGCTTGCCGCGGTTTGACCCGAAAAGCGCTTTGATATCCGGTCTATCACTGGTTCTGTTGTTGCGTACCGATGTGCTGATATTCGGTTTTGCGGCAGGCGTCCTCGCAATCGGCAGTAAATTTCTGATCCGCTGGCGCGGCAAGCACATCTTCAATCCCACAAATTTTGCATTGGCCGTTCTCGTACTCGCGGCGGACCGTGACTGGGTATCACCGAGACAGTGGGGCGATTTCGCATATTTCGCGTTTCTCGTTGCCTGTCTCGGGATGCTGGTCATTAATCGCGCCCGCAGGGCCGACGTGACACTTACGTTCCTGCTTGCCTACGCCACGCTGCTTTTCACCCGCGCTATCTGGCTGGGCGACCCGATCACAATTCCTGCGCATCAACTGCAAAGCGGCGCCCTGCTCATCTTCGCGTTTTTCATGTTATCCGATCCTAAAACCACACCGAATAGCAATCTCGGGCGAGTTCTTTTCGGCTTTATGGTTGCATGCGCCACGGCGTTCGCGCAGTTCTGGTGCTATCGAAGCGATGCCACCCTGTTTGCATTGATCGCTTGCGCGCCTTTGGTGCCTGTTATCGACTGGCTATTACCAGCCACTCGCCCGCTTCAGCAGCAACTAGGTCCTTATCGTTTAACCCTTGAAGGAGAAAGAGTATGAACCGTCAATTGTTTATATCACTGGCATTCTTAACAGCGGCGCTGCTGCCAGGCACCGCAACTGCATTCTGTGGATTTTATGTGGCTAAAGCCGACAGCAAGCTCTTCAATAAGACATCACAGGTAGTACTTGCCCGCGACGGCAACCGTACCGTGGCTACCATGGCCAGCGATTTCAGCGGCGATAGTAAGGAATTTGCGGTCGTCGTTCCGGTACCAACCATGCTGCAACGTGAGCAAATCCACGTGACAGAACAGGCGATCGTTGAGCATCTTGATGCGTACTCCTCACCGCGCCTGGTGGAATATTTCGACGAGAATCCGTGTCAAATGATGTACCGAATGGAGGCGCCGATGGCCGAGATGGCATCCGGCAACATGAAATCTGATGCCGATCTGAAAAAACGGGCCCGCAGTCTGGGCGTGACAATCGAAGCCTCATACACGGTCGGCGAATACGACATCCTGCTGCTGTCGGCGACGCAGAGCGATGGCCTGGTTGCCTGGTTACGACAGAGCGGTTATCGCATTCCAACCGACGCCGAAAAGGTCGTACGCAGTTATCTCAAGCAGGGCATGCGCTTTTTCGTCGCCAAAGTTAATCTTGCCGAACAACAGCGGCTGGGCTTTGCAAAGCTGCGCCCCCTACAAATTGCGTATGAACATCCAAAATTCATGCTTCCCATTCGTCTGGGTATGGTAAATGCCGACGGCGCTCAGGAACTGTACGTCTATGCGCTGACTCGCAACGGCAGGGTCGAAACGACTAACTACCGAACCGTGAAGATGCCCACAGGTATGAAACTGCCTGAATACGTAAAAGAAGAGTTTGGAGATTTCTACCAGGCAATGTTCACTCGCCAGACCGAGGCAGAGGGCTCTCGCGCGGTATTCGTCGAACATGCATGGGATATGGCGTGGTGCGACCCTTGCGCGGCGGACCCGCTGTCGCAAACCGAGTTGCGGCAACTCGGCGTATTTTGGCTGAATAAAGAAGCGCAACGTTCGCCCGCGCAGAACGTATTCCTCACGCGCCTGCACGTGCGCTACGATCGGGAGCATTTCCCCGAAGACCTTGTGTTCCACGAAACCGGCGACCGCAGTAACTTTCAGGGTCGGTATGTCATTCAGCATGCCTGGGCCGGCAGCGAGCGTTGCCCGCAGGCAGAGCATTACTTCCAGGTTAAACTGCCGCGCCGCAACGTCGATGAAGCGCGCACGCTCGCACGCTTAACCGGCTGGCCCCTGTCTGCAATCCGCGGCAGGATGCCGGTAGCAACATTGCCAGCTAGCGAGCCTTGGTGGAAGACACTTTGGGATTAGCAGTCTGTCGGACTTAGGGGGTCGTGACGAGACTGCTAGCCCGCAAACTGCAGGGGGATTTGCACTCCCCCTGCGGATGCCCGATCCTGCGCTGATGAACGTGTATTTTGAAGTCCTGGGCTGCCGCCTGAATGAGGCGGAAACTGAATCCTGGGCACGTGACTTCCACCGCCGCGGATTTCAAATCAGCAAGTGCGCAGATTCAGCTGATATTGTCGTCGTCAATTCCTGTGCGGTTACACGCGAGGCGATGCGAAAATCTCGCCAACTGATCCGTCGCTGCCAACAGCGTAATCCCCATGCCAAACTTGTAGTCAGCGGCTGCTATGCAAGCCTTGCGGCAAATGAAGTTGCCGCTCTCGCAGGAGTCGATCTAGTTGTGCCCAATAGCGAGAAGGCCCAACTACCCCTACTTACGCTCAAGCATCTGTCTGTTGATACGATGCCGATACTGGCCACCGAACCGGGAGAATACCCTCTGTTCGCGCGCGGGCGCAGCCGTGCCTTCGTCAAGGTCCAGGACGGCTGTCGTTACCGCTGCGCGTTTTGCATCGTTACCACGGCGCGCGGCAGCGAACGCAGCCAGCCGATTGGCACTGTCGTAGATGAGATCAACGCGCTGGTTGCTGCCGGCATTAAGGATGTGGTGTTAACGGGCGTACATTTGGGCGGTTATGGCAGCGACTTGAACAAATCATTACATCAGCTGATCACGGCCGTACTGTGCGACACGGACGTGCAGCGGTTGCGCCTGGGATCGTTGGAGCCTTGGGACCTGCCTGACGATTTTTTCAGCTTGTACGCCAACCCTCGGCTGATGCCGCACCTGCACCTGCCACTGCAAAGCGGCAGCGATACGGTACTGCGCCGCATGGGCCGACGCTGCAATACCAGCGCCTATCGACGCCTCGTGACAACTGCCCGGGAAATTGCCGATTTCAATATCACCAGTGACATCATTGTGGGTTTTCCGGGAGAAACAGCGGACGAATGGCAGCAATCGCGTGATTACATTGAGTCGATCGGATTTTCTCATCTGCACATCTTCGCCTACTCGGCACAGCCGGGAACACGCGCCGCGGAAATGTCCGATCAACTGACCGCTAGCGAAAAAAAGCGACGAGCCGCTGAATTACGAGTAATTGCAAACCGCATGAAGCGCAATTTCCTGCAAGCGCTTGTAGGCCGACGAACCACGGTACTGTGGGAAACAGGTTTGGAAAGCGACAAGGGTACCGGCTACACACCCAATTTCGCGCGCGTGACCGGCGCTCACACGCCAGGGTGCCAGCGTAATGAAATAACGACGGCTGACATTATCGGTGTTACAAGTAGCGGCGACCGACTGATCGCCGAAGTCCCACAAAGCGAACGATGAACAACGACTTCACCCATTTCGACCCAGCGCTGCTCGAATTTCTGCGCGAACTTTCGCAGAACAATGATCGCGAGTGGTTTCGAGCCAACAAGCTGCGTTATGAAGGCTTGGTACTGGAACCTTCACTCGCCTTCATCACTACAATGTCGCCCTATATACGTCAAATTTCGCGCTATTTCGAAGCAGTTCCAAAACGCATCGGCGGATCACTTATGCGGGTCTACCGAGATACTCGCTTCTCAAAGGACAAACGCCCCTATAAGACCAACGTCGGTATTCAATTTCGCCACACACAGGGCAAAGACGTTCACGCTCCCGGGTTGTATCTGCACATTGCTCTGGATGAGGTGTTCGTAGCGGCGGGCGCATGGCACCCCGAAGCCACCGCGCTGACACGGATCCGCGAAAGAATCGTCGAACACCCCACCGCCTGGCGCAAAGCACGGGACCATAAGCCATTTTGCACGCTGTTTGAATTGAGCGGCGACAAGCTGAAGCGGCCGCCACGCGGGTTTCCAACCGACCACCCGCATATTGAAGATCTCAAGCGTAAGGACTTCATAGGCGTTCACCGTTTTGATACACAATCCCTATTTGAGCAGGACGTTTGTGCCGATGTCGGCGGAGCATTTGAGCGCTGTAAACCGCTGATGAAATTTTTGTGTCAGGCACAAAACCTCCGATTCTAGTTAGGATGAAGGTCGGGTTTGCGGACGAAAGCGCAGACGCTAAATTAGTGCCTGAGGCACTAATTGGGTTTAATCTACATTACAAATCGCTTGTAACTTTATAAACGATAGTCTATTTTTTCGAGATCCTACATGAGAAAGGTATTGGTAAAGTGACCACAACAAGGTCGGACGGAGGTGATTCCGCCCACGAAAAATTCGAGGAGCGGCGTTTGTTCCCGCGCATCACGCCGGCCATACCTTTCGATTTAATCCTCTCAGGCGGCAATCATATCGAGCGAGTGGTATACGATATATCTCCAGACGGTATGCAACTACGTTGTGGCCGCGAGGACGCAACCAAGCTGCATCCTTCCGGAGAATTCATCCGCGAACCGAACGTACCAGAGATCGAACTGGCGATACGGCTGCCTATTGATAATCAGCCAATTAACGTCCAAGTCAGCTGCAGCTTGCGCTATGTGGCCGTGCTGGAAAGCAAGCAAATTGCGTTCGGGGTTCGTTTCGAATCCATGGATAGCGCTCACCGCACTACTTTCGATCTATTCATGTCAACGGCTTTAATTCCAGCGCCGTGATCTGCCCAGAACTGCGACAATATTCTCGATGCGTGTGCGCCTGCCCAGCGCAGCAGGCCACCGACATTAGGCGGGCTAGATCTCCGTTTCGCGGCTCTGACGAACCGGGTTGGCACGTTGCTGCCACAAAAATTCCTCACCCTGCTTAGCTGCCTTGGTAATATCATCGGCCGACATACTTTCACCGATTGCCTTACGCTTTTCCTCGGCGGTGAGATCTCCGCGTTTCCCTGCGACGTAGTACCACGCATACGCCTGGGTCTTGTCCTGTGATCGACCCAGACCTTCCTCGAAGAACAGCCCAACGTTGATCGCGGCGTGGTTGTCGCCCTGCTCCGCTGCCGCCTGATACCACCTGAACGCCTGTCCGAAGTCACGCTCTACGCCTCGCCCTTCCTCGTACATAATTGCAATATTATATTGCGCATCTATATCACCGTTATCAGCTGCCTGGCGGTACCATTTAAATGCCTCGGCTGCATCTTCACCGACATACAAACCCTGGTCGTAATAAAATCCAATATTGGCTTGTGCGGCCGCGTCGTTTTTTTCCGCCAACGCCATGAACTGCTTATAGGCCTCTGCATAATCCTGTTTCTGATGCGCCTTTAATGCTGACTCCAGGTCGGCGCTCTGCACCATTACAGCGAACAAACACAAAGTTCCGACAATAGTGAATTTCAACATTCTTCACCTCCTCCTGCCGCCGAGCTGTGCGGCATATCATTCGATATAGCAAACTATAACAATTGCTTCACAGCCGTGCCTGATAAAAAAATATTAACGCGTTGTGCATGCACTTTATCGGCGCTGCGGATTGTTGATTAATCCGTTGGATTATAGATCATCATCGGGTTGCTGGTTGTCTGTATTCCGCACAACGTTTCGGCTATGCTTATTCGAACCTTCAACCCGTGAAATCGTGTCCGATCATATTAAAATCTACTGCAGTGACAAAGGCGTATGTTACCGCGCGTCCAAGCAGCGCTTGATTAACGCCGGTCTTGCAACTGCAGATATGTTTCCAGAGTTCAGCGAAACCTGGCGCGGCAATGGCCTGTGTCGTGATCCGGAAGAATTGCTCTGGTCAGTGCAAAGAAGCCGCGGCAGCCAATACATAGTGATGTGGGGGATCTGCGCAGAAGCGGAATCCGAATGAATTTGCGCTCAGTGCGTGCACGCAAGCTTCAAGATACATTATTAACCCTTACAATTTTGCTGACACGCATCGGCATCTGCGCGTTATTGCTATACGTGGGCGTAACACTGGCGGCCACAGACCCTATCGAACTTCCCGACGGTAGCCTATACACGGGCGAACGCCGAGGACACTTACTGCACGGAAGCGGCAATTTGCAATGGGGCGACGGCCGCAGCTATACCGGCGACTTCCGTGATGGCCGGATCCACGGTCACGGCATACTGCATTACCCCGATGGGGATCGCTACGAAGGCCAGTTCAAAAATGGGCTACGCCACGGTCGCGGCCGATTCACAAGCGCCGACGACGAGCGTTACGAAGGCGAATTTAAAGATGACGTGTTTTCAGGAAGTGGTACACATTCCGATGGCGATACCCTGGTTTACGAGGGTAGCTTCCGTGCGTGGCGATACCATGGACTCGGTCGCTTCATTTGGAGTAACGGGGATGAGTACATCGGCGGTTTCGCGGACGGACTATTTCATGGCTTAGGTGAGGTACATTACAAAAATCCGCACGGTGGCAAGCAGCAGCTTGCAGGCGAATGGGATCATGGGAAATTTCTCGACGCTGCAGAAAATCACGCAGAAAAACGCATCTTCGATGTAGAACACCTACTATTTCAACAACAACGGCTACTCGATAAAGCACTGGAAAACGTCGCCACATCGATCCCTGGTTTTTCGGATCTATTCTTTCTCGGTTTTGCCGGTGACGGTAACCAGGATGTCTTCATGAAGGAGGTGAGCTACGCGGAGACATTAATGAAAAAAAAGTTCGGCGCAGCTAATTTCAGTCTGACTTTGATCAATAATCCAGCAACAGTTTCCTCAGTGCCGCTGGCAACAACAACCAACCTTGAATATGCCTTGTCGGCGTTGGCCACGCGTATGCAGGAGGAGGATATCCTGTTCCTGCTGCTAACAAGCCATGGATCTGAGGACCATCATCTGATGGTGGATCTTGCCAATCTGCCCCTGGCTAACCTGTCTTCGTCGCGTTTGGCCGAGTTGCTGCAAGAATCCGGTATAAAATGGAAGGTTGTCGTCATCTCCGCATGTTATTCGGGCGGCTTTATCGCGCCCCTGGAAAATGACACTACACTGATCATCACAGCGGCAAGTGCTGAAAAACTGTCATTCGGTTGCGCCGATGATGCCGAACTCACCTATTTCGGACGCGCGTTTTTCGCCCACGGTCTGGCGCACAGCAGTTCCTTGTTAGATGCGTTTCAGCAGGCCAAGCATAAGGTGCGCGCTATGGAAAAGGCCGCCAACTACGACCACTCCGAACCACAAATAAGATACACTCCGGCCATATTGGACAAACTGTCCAATTGGCAACACTAACCCGCAGTTGTGGTGCAACCGTTTCCAGCGGCAGGCACTAACCAGCCATTGCGACGTCTTTGTATGCACAGCTGACGCCGGTCCCGCCCAAGCCGCAATAACCACCCGGATTTTTTGCCAGGTATTGTTGGTGATAATCTTCGGCGAAATAAAACTCGGGCGCATCCACAATCTCGGTAGTTATGGTGGCGAAACCGGCCGCCGCAAGTGACGCGTTATATTCATCGAGTGATGCCTGCGCGGCGGCTCTCTGCTCGGCGTCGTATGGATAGATCCCGGATCGGTATTGGGTGCCCACATCGTTTCCCTGACGCATCCCCTGGGTCGGATCGTGTGATTCCCAGAAAATCTTCAGCAACTGAGCGTAACTGATGGCAGCGGGGTCGTAGACCACTCGTACCACCTCGTTGTGCCCGGTCGCCCCGCTACACACCTCCTGATAAGTCGCATTCGGCGTATACCCTCCCGCGTAGCCGACGGCGGTTGAATAAACGCCGGGTGCTTGCCAAAAACAGCGCTCCGCACCCCAAAAACAACCCAGGCCAAACATAGCTGTACGCATTTCAGCCGGATAAGGCGTGGCCAGCGGATTGCCATTGACGAAATGTGTGGGTGGTACCGGTATTGCCTGCGGTCGCCCAGGCAAAGCGCGACTGGATTCGGGCATTTGCAGCTTGCTTGAAAAGGCCATAACCGAGAGCTCCTCATGTTGAAATACGCCATTGGACCGATACGCTAACGCGGTGTCGTATTCGATACCAGCAACAATTTATATTGCAGTGCACAAAAATCAAGCTAAAATTGGTTGCAGTCTACGGCCAGCATCCTGGCCCGATCCGTGGAGGGCGCAATAACACATGGAAATCACTGGAAAAATCGTGGTTGTAACTGGAGCGGCGGGTGGCATAGGCCGCTCAGTAGCATGTGAACTCGCACGCCGGGGTGGGCAGGCTGTCGCCTGTGTCGATTTGTCTGACGCAATTGACGACGTTGCGGCGGATATTAATCGCGAACTTGGCAAAACGGTGGCTTATGCATTCCAAGGCGACGCGACCGACGCCGCTTTCCGTACGGCGGTCTTTGACACCATGTGTGAACAGTTCGAAACAGTAAACGTGTGCGTGCCGGCTGCCGGGATGACGCGAGATTCGCTCTCGGTAAAACTCAATCGCGATAGCGGAAAAGCGCAGATTTACCCCATCGAGACGTTTCGCGAGGTCATTGAAGTCGATTTGATCGCACCTATCTACTGGGCGTTGGAGACCGTTGCACGGGTGGCGCAAACGCGTCACGACAAAGGCAAGAAACGTTGGCAGCCGCACGAAGGTGTGCAGGGTGCCGTAGTGTTTATTGGCTCAGTTTCGTCCCAGGGCAACCGCGGCCAAATCGCTTACGCCGCCTCCAAAGCGGGGCTAGAAGGCGCCGCCGCCACGCTCATGAAAGAGGCCATGTTCTACGGCGTGCGTACCGGCGTGATCCATCCGGGTTTCACCGATACCCCCATGGTCCGCGCCCTGGGTGACGAATACATCGCCGACGATGTCCTACCGGCAACCCAATTGAAGCGATTGATCCGGCCCGACGAGATTGCCGACGCTATTTGTTTCATGGTCTCGAACTCGGCGGTCAGCGGACAGCTTTATGCGGACGCTGGCTGGCACCCTACCCCGGCCTAGGTAGAATGCAGTAACTGTATTTCGATCAAAGTTTTTGAGCGAAATAACGTTGCAGGTATTCCGCAAACGACAGCGAATCGGACTGCTCAATTTCACGCTGCTTCTGCAGGGATTCTTCCGCAAGCGTGCGCAGCTTGCTAGTGCGTGCTTCGTCCATCGACGATGAGCGAAAATGTTCGAGATGCGCCTGCGAAACCTCCATTGCGTATTTTGCGAAGGGTAATTCGCGAGCGCGCATTGCCGACAGGATCCGCGCCGATGGCAGGTCGTGCGGTGCAGCTGCCTTTTCCATTTGTTCAGCGAGTGCACCGCTGTAGGGCCGCGTTTCGTCATCACCATCGAGGATCGAACTCAAGGGCTGTAGCTGGGTAAAAATCTCCTGCAGCCATTCAGCGAGTCCCCGCCAGTGATTGTTTTGCTGTAACTTCAAACCGGGTTCTCTGCCCCGCAACGCAACCGTCCGCTCGTTATAGTCGATACTGCGCTGCTCCTGGGCGTCAATCAGCGGGCTATCCTGTAGCAGGCAGAACAGCAAAAATATTTCGAGAAAGCGCAACTGTGCGTCGTTTACGCCGCAAGGATCCAGCAGCCCGACATCAAGTGCACGTATTTCCACGTATTGAACACCGCGGCGCTTCAATGCAACCGTGGGTTTTTCGCCGGATAGCGTTGTCTGTTTGGGGCGTACGAAACTGTAGAATTCATTTTCAATTTGCAGAATATTGGTATTGAGCTGCATGTATTGTCCATCGCGGATCACACCGACGGCTTCATATTCAGGGTACGGCGTTTCGATCGCCCGCGTGAGACTGGAGACATACTCATCGAGACTGTTGTAGGCAATATTCAAAACAGCCTGATTTTTATTTTTATAACCAATATCGCTCATGCGTAGCGATGTGGCGTAGGGCAAATAATAGGTAGACGGATCGAACTCCTCGAAACGCGTCGCGCGTCCGGCAAGAAACGATTTACAAATGGCTGGCGACGAACCGAATAGGTAAAGCACCAGCCATTCAAAGCGTAAAAAATTCCTTATCAATGCGAAGTATTTATCACCTATGAATTCCTGCAAGCTGCCGGCATCATCTTCTTCATCCTGAAATACCGGCCAAAACTGTTCAGGTAACGAGTAATTGAAATGTATGCCAGAGATAGCCTGCATACGGCGGCCGTAGCGATATTCCAGACCACGCCGGTAGACGTGTTTCATCATGCCGACGTTTGAGCTGCCGTAGTCTGCGATCGGAATGCTCTTATCATCGCCAACGGCGCATGGCATGCTCGCAGCCCACAGCAACTCATCTTGCAGATGCTGATACACATACTGGTGAATTTCGGTCAGGAACGCGGTGGTCTCCGTGATATCCGGTGACGGCGGAGTGATGAGTTCGATTAGAGCTTCGGAGTAATCGGTCGTTATATAAGGATGCGTCAGGGTTGAGCCCAAGCTTGCCGGGTGCGGTGATTGCGCGATCTGCCCATCCGCGGTAACTCGTAGGCTTTCCTTCTCAAGTCCCTTTTTTCCGCCACGCAGCAGTCCCTCGTCGCCGGCATTGAGCAAACGTCGCAAACGCTGTTCTGCGATCTTGTACATAAGTTGATGGACTTACAGCGAGTGCTGAAATGTAGTTCGCGTAAATGCTGACATATTAAGCAAGCGGATCCGTACTGCGTGTGTTCGCGGTCGATGAAGGTAGCCTGGATAAGACCGGTTTGATAGATAACGGCTGCACGGCTCTCCTGCCCTACCGGTTAACAAGCGCGTAAGGATAAGCGATTTGCTTAGTACGGGCCACGCGGTAACAATTCCCGCACTAAGTCCCTTATTCGCCGACCACGCCCACGCCGGCGTGTAGTGGCAACAGACACTGCATGACAGGAGTCAGGTAATGAGTACATTGTGGGACCGCCCGCTGGCAGAGATAAACACGGCATTACGAGACGGGTCGCTGACGGTTCGTTCACTGCTTGAAACTGCGCAGCAACGCTATGACGAGGTCGGCCAAGGACTTGCGGCGTATAAGAGCCGCGATCCGGAACGCCAACTTCGGGAAGCGGACGTGGCCGATGCCGCGTTTGCGCTCGGCATCGATATGGGACCGCTACAGGGGATCCCGATTTCAGCCAAAGACCTCTACGGTGTCCCTGGCTATGCCACATTTGCGGGCTCTCCGAAAGCATTGCCCGAGAGCTGGGAACAGGCGGGTCCGGTCGTGGCGAGTTTGCGCAGCCAACTTGCCGTAATTACGGGGAAAACACACACCGTCGAATTCGCCTTTGGTGGTCTGGGCAGCAACCCACATTGGCCGGTGCCACGCAATCCGTGGGACGCAACTCAGCATCGCGCGCCGGGTGGGTCCAGCGCCGGCGCGGGCGTCAGCCTGCATTGTGACGCAATGCTTGCCTTGGGCACCGATACCGCGGGCTCAGTGCGGATCCCGGCGAGCATGACCGGCACTGTGGGCGTGAAAACCAGCCATGGCCGCTGGCCACTGCAGGGAATCGTACCGTTGAGTCCGAGTCTCGACACACCTGGCATTCTTGCACGCACCGTTGCCGACGCCGCGCTTGGATTTTCACAAATAGACAAGCGTGCCTTCCCAGTCGGCAATCTACTCTCGCCCTCGCAGCTCAGCATTGGCGTTTGCGAAGATTTTTTCTGGAGCGACTGTGATCCGGGTGTTGGCGAAAGCGTACGTGGCGCCCTCGAGGAACTGGAACGCGCTGGGGCGCGATTGCAGGTTATCCAATTACCTGAAACGCAAGCAGCGTTCGAGATCTTCAAGATCGGGCATCTTGCTGCACCGGAGTTCTACGATTTTCTCAGCAATGCACTTCCCGAGTGGATGGATACCTTGGATCCCCGGGTTAGAGCCCGCATGCCCGATGCTGCCGCATTAACCGCGGTGGAGTATCTGCAACGCCGGCGGGCGCTACAGGAATTGAGCAAGTCGGCCGACACGCGGTTTGCAGGCGTGGATGTAATTGCGACACCCACGGTCCCCAATACTCCACCCGTGCTGGAAGAAGTCATCGAACTTGAGGATTACCGGCGCGCCAACATGCTCGCATTGCGTAACACCAGCATGGGCAATCTTCTCAATCTATGCGCCATCAGCATGCCGGTAGGGCTTGACGCCGCAGCCATGCCGGTTGGGCTGCAACTCATGGCCCGCGCCGGCGAGGACGTGCGGTTACTGCAGATTGCCAGCGCAGTCGAACAAGTCCTGGGCACCGCGCGCGAACGCCTGGGTCAGCCTCCCGGACAAATTGACGTCTAGCGACACGGGCCAGGCAGCTACCATTTATTGCGTAATTCTCTGAGCTTCAAAAATACAGTCTTCGGATCTGGCTCCTCAGATAGATCCGGGAACGCCTCGCGGATCCGGGCAATGACGGATGGGCTGTGCAGGCGGAAAAACGTGTTAATTTCCTTTTCCAGGCCCAGCGTCGAAATCATCGCTGCATTTGGATCCTGATCACCGATTTCGTTCAATAACGCCTTGGCTTTCGCATTATCCGGTTCACGATCGAGTGTAAACCCGAGGTTATTGGTAATGTAGTCGTGTCCCGGAAAGATTTGCGTTTCATCCGGCAGTTTAGCCAACTGTCCAGCGAACGTGTCATACAGTTCGTTCGGATGACCGCCGTTGTGGCAGTTGCCGGCGCCGGCGTTGAACAGAGTATCGCCGCAGAACAATCCCGGCGTATCCGTATGCGACAACAAACACACGTGACTCATGGTATGCCCAGGCGTGTCCAGCGCTTCAAGCTCGACTGTGCGTCCAACACTGATGATGTCGCCGGCCTTGAGGCCGCGGTCCATCCCCGGGATCTTGTCGCTGGCGTTTTGATGCGCCAGCAACTTCGCGCCGGTTGCGGCGACCATCGCTTCGTTACCGCCGGTGTGATCGAAATGTTCGTGTGTATTCAGGATCTGCGTGACTTGCCAACTTTGCTCTTTGGCGGCATTCAGGCACCGCTCATGATCGAGTGGATCGATTGCCATGGCCTCTCCGCTCTCAGGACAGACAATCAGATAGTTAAAATTGCGATAGGCGTTATCTGTCCAAACCTGTTCAACGATCATCTCTTCAACTCCACAGTTTTTAACGTTAGGTTTCAATATGCCGCATTGCCACAGCGCAGGGGGCATATCATACTGACGTCGCACGCTCGCGTGAATAACGAGGCAGCTTTTAAGCACATCTGGAGGGACGTAATAATGGACGTTGACAGTTCACGGTCGGCAAAAGAACGTAAAACCCACTTTTTGACTTTATTGAACATGGCAAGGATTGACGGCCGTGTGGATCCGGCGGAACTCGAGCATCTGTTCAGTGTCGGCGAACAATGGGGAGTCACTGTCGATGAGGTCAAAGGCCTATGGGAGCGCGGCACAGGAATTACGTTCACGGTTCCAACAGACGA
Organism: Gammaproteobacteria bacterium; assembly: GCA_965225625.1. GTDB lineage: Bacteria > Pseudomonadota > Gammaproteobacteria > JADZEE01 > JADZEE01 > CBDDBH01. The sequence goes on along the minus strand of CBDDBH010000034.1, from coordinate 232,598 downwards.
CGATGCGCGTTTTAAGCAACTCTACGAGATAATCGAGATGATGCTAGTCGATGGTGCGATAGATCCCAAGGAGATGGATTTCTGCCTTCAAATTGCGCCAGTTCTCGGTTTCCGCCGAACCTTGGTACGCAATCTTGTAGAACGTATGGTTGACGGGCAAGAACACGGTGAAAGCGAGGAAAATCTGCACCAAGCCGTCAATACCCTGTTGCACGAAGAACCCGCGGACAGCTAAGGCCGTAATCGAGCGGTAAAGCCGGTCCACGATCTAGAACGACTTTCGACTTCTTCTCATTGGAATCAGAGCTCGCCATGACTATCGATTATCAACAATTACGACCCTATCTGGACGGACTCGTGCCTGAACGCCCGGACGAAATGCGCAAGATGGAAGACTACGCCAAACGCCACCGATTCCCCATAATCGGTCCCGCCGCAGGGCAGCTGTGCTATCAGCTTGCCCGAATGATCGGCGCACGACGCGTGTTCGAGCTGGGATCAGGTTACGGTTATTCAACCGCATGGTTCGCACAGGCAGTTGTCGAAAACGGCGGTGGCGAAGTACATCACGTAGTCTGGGATCAGGATCTGTCTGCGCGTGCACGTGGCCACCTCGGGACTCTGGGTTTCGGCGACACCGTAAAATTTCACGTCAGTGAAGCCATTCAGGCTTTACGCGAGTCCGATGGGCCGTTCGATCTAATCTTCAATGACATTGACAAGGACGCCTACCCGGAGTCGCTCGACGTCATCAACACCAAACTGCGCTCTGGTGGCACGCTGATTATCGACAATATGCTTTGGGGGGGTTCCATTTTCGATGACCACGACAACTCGGCAGACACGGAAGGCATCCGCGAATTCACCCGTAGAATCACTGGCGATTCGAACTGGATCGCCAGCGTCGTGCCGATCCGGGACGGACTGATAGTCGCCCACAGAAAATAGTCAACCAACATTACGCCGACAACAACGTGCACAGTACAAACGGCAAACTTTTTTACCGTGCCGATCACCTTGGCAGCCTGTTACGACCGCAATCAGTACACGCGGCGCGTGCCAATCACGCTGCTGGCGATATCGACGACACACAATTGCGCGATATCGAAGACCAGGCTATCCGCGATGCGGTGGCCCTGCAGGAATCCGTCGGTCTTGAGATCATCAGTGACGGCGAGTTTCGTCGTGAGAATTTTTGGATTGACTTCTTCAGAAACATTGAAGGTGTGGAGATCGGTGCGCAGCTCGACGCCAGCGCGTTCAAGGATAATGCCACCGAGAAATCCGGCTACATACCCAAAACGGTATTGGTACGCGAGAAGCTTGGGCGACCAAAACCCATCACGGTCGATGACTACCGCTTTTTAAGTTCGGTTACACAAAATTTCGCCAAGATCACCTGCCCAACGCCGATACGTATCCACATTCTCGGTGGTCGTAAAGCGATAGACACAGCTGCATATCCGAGCCTGGACGCGATGTGGGCGGATATTGTCGGTGTCTTCCGCGCGGAAATCGCCGATCTGGAACAAGCTGGTTGTAAATACATCCAAATCGATGACCCCTACCTGTCGCTGTTCGTAGACGCGAAGATGCGGGAAATGTTGAGTACGTTGCACGGGGTGAGCTGTGAGCACTTGCTCGACCAGTACGTCGAGGTAATCAACGCCTGTCATAGCGAGCGAAGCGCGGAGACCTGCCTCGCACTGCATATCTGCCGAGGCAATGCACGTAGTTCGTGGATGGCAGCCGGCGGCTATCAGAGCATTGCCGAGCCGGTATTGGCCAAGCTCGATGTGGATACACTGTTGCTCGAATTTGACGATGAACGTTCCGGCGACTTTGAGCCCTTGAGTTCGGTACCGGCAGGGCGAAAAGTCGTACTTGGACTCGTCTCGACTAAAATCGGAGAACTCGAACAGGCCGCGGATGTGAAGCGGCGCATAGACGACGCGAGCCGTTTCGTGCCGTATGCGGATTTGGCGCTGAGTCCGCAGTGCGGTTTTGCCAGCGTTGTGGAAGGCAACAAAGTGACTACAGAGGATCAGCGCAACAAATTGCGCATGGTCGTCGAAGTAGCCAGCGATGTCTGGGGGAACCCCTAGATGTCTGATCTGCTCGATACCCTATTGTCGCCGGAGCAGCGCGCGGCCTGTCGTGCGCCGATACAAAGCGCTCGCACGCTGCCACGCCAGGCATTTACATCGGACCGGTTCTACCAGCTGGAAACCGAGCGAATCTTTAGCCGCCACTGGGCCGCGATTGGATTCAACGCCCAGCTTGCAGCTACGGGCGATCTGCTGCCGATGGAACTATGCGGGCTCCCGTTATTGATCACCCGCGCGGAGGATGATCAGATCCGCGTGTTTCACAACATCGTGCCATATGACGGCTGCCTGGCAGCCATCGCCCCCGCTCACGACCAACGGGAAATCGTCACGCCCTACCACGGTTGGCGCTACTCGCTAGCAGGCAAACTCCTTTCCACACCGCGCTGGGACGGCAGCTGGCAAACGGCCCCTGCGTCGCTTGCCGAAAAACGCGGGGATCTGATTGAAGTACGCAGCGCATCCTGGGGGCCGGTGCTGTTCGTCGACTTGAGTGGTGAGGCACCGGAGTTTTCGCAACACATTACACCGCTACAGCGGATCACAACTGACTGGCGTGTCGACGCACTGAACATCTCTCGCAATGAGCATGGCTCGCCGTTACTGGATCCCGAAGATCTTGCGACGAATTGGAAGACGCATTACGAAAACTGGGGGATTAATGTATTGCACGAATCCTTCGTACACGATTTCTACGCGGCGTCGCCCGAAGTTCCGAGACTAAGCCCCGACGGCCGCAAGACCTGTGAAGACTATATCGACGGATCTTTCATGGCATTGCGTTACGTGTTTACGCAATTCCAACATACGTATCCGCAGTTCCCATTCCCTCACCTCGGTCATACGGCCGATCAGCCGCCGACATACGGCTACTTCGGATCGCTTTTTCCCAATTTGCACGTTGGAATATTCGCCCAGCTCGTCCACCTGATTATTGCCCTACCGGCGGGACCGGGCCGAACCCACACGCTGCGCGCGCAATTTTACGCGCGCGACGCCGCCACTTCAGCCGAACAACTCCAAGCCCGCAAAGACGCTCTTAACGCCTTCCATCAAGGCGGCCTCGAAGATGGCCGCATCACTGAGGCGATACAACGCGCCCGACGTTCACCGGCTTTCGACAGCCAGTACTACTCGCCGTTCTGGGACGCGATGCATCACCGCTTTACCCAACAAGTACTGGATGCGCTAGAGCAGCAATGAACAATCCCGCGGCACTACGCGTTAATGCCACCCGTTTGTGGGGCAGTCTCATGGAGATGGCGAAAATCGGCGCAACCGCAAAAGGCGGTTGTAACCGGCAGGCGCTGACCGACGACGACAAGAAGGGTCGTGATTTGTTCGTGGCATGGGCCGAGCACGCCGCTTGTACCATCGAAGTCGACCAAATAGGCAATATCTTCGCCACCCGCGCTGGACGCGAATCACAGCGGCCGCCAGTCATCATCGGCAGTCACCTGGATACTCAGCCAACGGGGGGGAAATTCGATGGCGTCTTTGGCGTGTTGGCAGGCTTGGAAGTGATACGTACCCTCAACGACACGAACGTACAAACCGCCACACCCATAACGACAATTGTATGGACCAACGAGGAAGGCGCACGCTTTGTTCCGGCTATGATCGGCTCTGGCGTCGTTGCCGGCGTATTCAAACTGGAAGCTGCGTGGTCAACGGCGGATAAAGACGGTCACACGATGCGTCAGGAGTTACAGCGGATTGGTTATCTCGGCACCCGACCGGCGCAATCACAAGCCGTTACGGCGGCATTCGAGGTGCATATCGAGCAAGGTCCAATTCTGGAAGCCGAAGGCAAACAGATAGGCGTGCTCACCGGCATTCAGGGATGTCGTTGGTACGACATTGTCCTGCAGGGTAAGCCGGCCCATGCGGGGCCAACACCTATGGAAGTGCGCCGTGACCCGTTTCGCGGACTCGCAGACATTCTGCAACAGGGCTATGAAATGGTGAATCGATCTGGCCAATGGGGCCGGATTACTTTCGGCGACATCAGTGCACAACCCGGCTCACGCAACACCGTACCCCAAGAGCTAACCGTAACAGTCGACGTGCGCCATCCCGACGTGGCGACCTTGGACCGCCTCGACAACGAACTGCGCGAGATAGTTTCGCTAGCCTGCGACGAACATAATTTAGTCGGGCGAGTCGAGGAACGCTGGCATATGCCGGTCACCGAATTCGCGCCACAATGCATAGCCGCAATACAAACTGCGGTGGATCTACTGGGATATTCCAATATGCAAATGGTCAGCGGCGCCGGTCATGATTCCCTGTATGTGGCTTCCGTGGCCCCAACAGGGATGATCTTCGTACCCTGCGCAGATGGCCTCAGTCACAACGAAACCGAAAGTGCCACAGCGGAAGATTTGGAGGCCGGCTGCAATGTCCTTTTACACGCCGCGCTCAGCATGGCTGGGTTCCATTCATAGGAGCAGCGCTGAGGAATGCTCGCGTAACGACCGAGGGGATAAGCGGGTCAATGGTCGAGGGAACAGTACGCGGGCTTACCAGTGGATACCTGTCCCCGGCGGCCCCCCCGGAACAGGACGCGGATTGCTCAGAGAGCGTCAAATACGTTTCTAGTAGATATCGCCGTCGCGGCCCAACACGACCGGACCATCGTAGAATTGTCTGACCTCTTTCAGCAGCGCGTCGCCATCGTGCGGGTTCGCGTAGTTTTGCACATGATATAAAACTAATAATTTCACCTTGGCTTTGCGCGCGATATCGGCGAGTTCGCGCGGTTTTATGTGGTAGTCCCACATGACTCGTTGTTTCTGTTCGAGGCTGGAACCGCCCCACGGTGCATTGACCAGGTCCGCCTCAGTAGCGACTTCCATTACAAAGACATCCGCATTTCGGGCAGCGTCGATTAGGCGATCGTCTGCCCTGCCGTCACCGCCGATAACTATGATGCGTTCGGCTGTTGTAAATCGATAGGCGAAATTGTTTTTGAGCTCGACATGATAATGATTGAAAGCTTCCACTTTCACCCGCTCATCGGTGTATACCGTCGTTGACTTTGGCACATCAAAATCCTGAACAATCGCATTCCAACCTACGGGTGACTGTGGTCCGACTTTGGTCGCCAGCCGCTCATCGACATCAACTCGCCACGCAGCCATGATCGAATCGACGATGCCCTTCATACCTGCCGGGCCGTAAAGTTGCACCGCTCTGGTTCTTCCCATATACCAGGGCATCATCAAAAAGCTGGGAATGCCGACGGTGTGATCGGAATGCTGGTGGGTAATAAACAGCCGAGTCAGCTTGTTGGGTTCGAAAGCAGCGGCAATCTTACCGCCGTGCACGGCGGCGGCCTGGGCCAGACCGCGCCAGATCCCTTCCCCCGCATCAACGATATACGGTTCTCCGTCGACAATTATCGCTGTTGCGGGTCCGAATCGGTGCGGATTCGGCAGCGGATTGCCCGAACCAATCATGACGACATGCGAATTGGTTCCTGGCGGCGCAAAATTTCGCGGTGGTCCAGGGTCCGTGCGATTTTCATCGGAATCCATCAGACCGGCAAGCACCGTGCTGGTAACACCGAGCAGCATGACCACCGTTAACGTCCGGCCGACCGCACCCCAGGCAAACTTCATCATCGCGTTCCCCGCCTATCGCTTCGTTGCATTGCACCCTGATTATCTGTTATTGGCCACGGATATCAACGTCAGCCGGAATCCCTGCACGGGTTTCGTTATAATTGCGGGTTACTAGAATCGGCGAGGCCGCCGCACCTGGAATTGGCATACTGCTTGGGGATCTGGACTCAATGAGCCGAGAAAAAGACGTCGCCTTTGTTCGCAACTGCGCCATGGTTATTGCCGGCCTGGGTATGTTCGCCGTTGTCATGGTGTTTTTATCGCGCAATTTTGCCGCGCAATTACATACAGAACGTGTGGATGATAGCTTGAGCGAGCGCATTGCGCCGGTTGGCAAGGTTCGGCTGGAGGCGATCGCCGACGCGCCCGCGCCGGAACCCGAGGAGGCTGCGCAAGCGGCGAGCACCGCCGCGCCTGCGCCACAAGGCGATGCCGGCAAAGCAATTTACGATCAGGCCTGCTTCGCCTGCCATGCAACGCCAGCACTTGGTGCGCCGGTACTGGGCAACGTCGCGGATTGGACGCCGCGCCTGGAAAAAGGACTCGACATGCTGTTAAGCAATGTCCTGAATGGATTTACCGGCGAGAAAGGTGTGATGCCGCCGAAAGGGGGGTTTATGCACCTTAGCGATGCGCAAATAAAAGACGGGCTGGTATTCATGTTGCGTGAGAGTGGCGGTTCCGCCTTAGTCGGTGATGCCCCAGTGGCGCCAGCTGCCGTGGTCGAGCCGGCTGCTGCGACCGAAACTGCGCTAACCGAGGCTCAGCCCGACACGGCGGCGGCAGAAAACCTGGTGAAAGGCAAAGAGATCTACGATTCGGCGTGTTTCATTTGCCACACGCCAGGCGCGGCCGGTGCCCCCAAGCATGGTGATCCGGCATCCTGGAACGACAGGCTTGCACAAGGCTTAGATGTGCTGAACGACCACGCCATCAAAGGCTATATGGGCAAAGCGGGACTCATGCCTCCGAAAGGCGGTCGGGTCGATTTGTCCGACGAAGATGTGCGGACCGCCGTGGCCTATATGATAGACGCCGTAAATTAGCGTCAGCGCAAGCGGCTGTGCATTGAAGATGCGCTTTCATCACTGCTAGAATCTTGGCCGCCAAGACCGGTAATTCAACGAGCTAGCCAACCGCGGGGATGTCTCCATGAAGATGTTGCGGCACTATTTTATCAGCGACAATCTGGATGACCTGGAGTTGTTCGAAGAACAACTGGAACAAGCCGGTGTATCGACGCCGCAGATCCATGTGCTCACTGCTGACGACGCCGAGGTCGAACATCACCATCATTTGCACGAAGTACAATCGTTTATGAAAAAGGACCTCGTCCATTCGACTGAAATCGGCGCGGCCATCGGCGTATGTGCGTTCACTTTAGTACTTGGGGTGTCTTATTCAGCGGGATGGACAAATTCCGTGGTTGGTTGGACCCCGTTTGTGTTTCTTGCCCTGATTGCGCTCGGTTTTTGCACCTGGGAGGGGGGCTTGATAGGTATCGAACGCCCCAATCACGATTTTGAGCGCTTCGCGAAAGCGCTGAGCGAGGGCAAGCACATCTTTTTCGTCGATTTGGAACCCGCTCAAGAAGCGATTCTAGATACGCTGCTGAAGAGCCATCCCCAGGTCGAGCTAGCAGGAACCGGTGGTTCGGCTCCACACTGGCTCATTGTGCTGGAACGCAAGTTCGGAATGCTACGGCACTCCTGAGCGCGCGACTTAACGCGCCCAGGCGCCTGCGCGAGGCGTTAAACGAGAACTTCCAGGTTAATGGTGCGCCGGGGGGCTGTGCTCAGATACTATCGGCGGTGCGGGCCCGAAGAAGTTCACCCGGGCACCTTCGGTGTATTCCCCTTCAACGGCCATCAGACCGATCAGTACCAATAGGCACAATGGTGGCAGCAGGATCGCGAACTTCAGCGCCAGCCGCTCCCAGGCCATGTGCATGAAGATAGCGATGATGAAGCCCGCCTTCAAAAACATGAACAGCAATATCAAAAACCAACGCAGGTAACCTTGAAACTGAAAGTAGTCAACACCGTAGGAAAACCCGCTGAATACGAATAGCAGCAACCAAATCCACAAATAAATCGCAATCGGGTGTTGTTGTCCTTCGGCTGCCATCTTATCCCCTCACCACAAGTAAAAAAACGCAAAGATGAATACCCAGACCAGATCAACGAAATGCCAGTAAAGTCCGGTGATCTCTACGATTTCGTAGCCGCGATCTTCGTAATGGCCAAGGCCCACTTTGGTCGCTACGGTTAACAGATAGATCACACCGATACTCACGTGCAGCCCGTGAAAGCCTGTAATCATAAAAAAGGCTGAGCCAAATTGCGCTGCACCCATCGGGTTACCCCAGGGTCGTACGCCCTCCTCGATCAACTTGGTCCATTCGAAAGCCTGCATACCCACGAATGAGGCGCCGAAAAGCGCCGTCGCTACCATCAACAATACAACCATCTTTTTGTTGCGCTGATAACCGAAATTAACCGCCATCGCCATCGTGCCACTGCTGCTGATCAAAATGAATGTCATGATGGCAATCAGAATCAGCGGTATGTGGTGACCGAATACCGTCAGGGCGAAGACTTCGCTGGGATTCGGCCACGGCACAGTCGTCGTTATACGCACGTTCATATAGCCCGTCAGGAAGCAGCTGAAAATGAACGTGTCGCTGAGTAGAAAAATCCACATCATTGCCTTGCCCCACGGAACCGGGAAGGCTTCTTTGTCGCTGGACAAGTCGGATATTACACCTTCCAGACCGCCAGGAATGGCGACGCCATCAGAGCGTGTTATTGCATCCTGTGCCATAAATATTTATCCAATTAAGTCGATAACAGCAAGGCAAATAAAACCAGCCATACAAGCAGCAAAAAATGCCAGTACAAGGCACACAGTTCCACACTTAAACTCAGACTGTCACCCGTTTTTCCTTGCCACGCAGTAGCAGTCGTTCTGCTCCACACCCACAGCCCGCCGAGTAAATGTAGGCCATGCAAACCCGTGAACAAATAGAAAAACGCATTGGCGGGGTTGGACACCAATAAGTAACCCATCTCGTTAAGCTGTTGCCATGCCCACAATTGCCCGGCCAAAAAAACGAAGCTGAATATACCGGCGGCGGCCAGCCCGATTTTTATGTCGTTAAGGCGCTCGCGGCGCGCACCGAAATGCGCCCATTGAAACGCGACACTGCCGAGCACCAGCATTGCCGTATTTCCCCACAACAGTCCTGGCTCAGGCAGCGGCGTCCAGTCGGGCAAATCCATACGGGTGAAATAGGCGCTGATAAATAGTCCGAAAAACGACGTAACGACGCACAGGAATAGCCACAAGCCAACTTTCTGGGGTGGCCTACTCTCCCCGCTGTAAAACTCCTCCAGCACCCCCTGCTCCAACCAGGGTTTGTCCGTCAGCCGCTGGACCACTATCCACCAGACCACGATGGCCGCGGCGAGGGCCATGAACAGTAGCGTTACGTTCACTTATTCGTCTTCTAAGTCAGCGCCGGGCGGCGCGAGTTCTGGTGGCACATTTTGCGGTACGAAATCCTGCTCGGCACCCGGAACACTGTAGGCATAGGCCCAGCGATAGACTTCCGGCAGTTTGGGACCCCAGTTGCCGTGCTTGGGTGGGGTGTCGGGAGTCTGCCACTCCAAGGTGGTCGACTCCCATGGATTGCCACCGGATTCTTTACCCTTGAACAGGCTCCACACCAGGTTGAACAAAAACAGTAACTGCACGACCCCTACGATCAGCGCCGCGATAGTAATACTGACATTAGCTGCCTGCGCGGAAGCCGGAATGAAATCAGTCTCGCCCAGCGCGTAATAGCGTCGCGGTACGCCCAGAATACCGAGGTAATGCATCGGCAGATAAATCGCATAGGTGCCCAGAAACGTTACCCAGAAATGGAACATGCCCATGCCGTTGTGCAGCATGCGTCCGGTCATCTTCGGATACCAATGGTAGATCGCGCCGAACACTACCATGATGGGCGATACGCCCATGACCATGTGGAAATGTCCAACCACAAAATACGTATCGGATAGCGGCAGGTCGACGGTTACGTTGCCGAGGAACAGGCCGGTCAGGCCACCGTGCACGAAGGTAAATATAAAGCCGATGGCAAACATCATTGGCACGGTCAGGCGGATATTACCTTTCCATAAGGTAAGCACCCAGTTATACACCTTAATGGCAGTGGGCACCGCGATAATCAGTGTGGTCGTGGCGAAAAAGAAGCCGAAGTACGGATTCATACCGCTGACATACATGTGGTGAGCCCAGACGACGAAACTCAGCGCACCGATCGCAAGAATCGCCCACACCATCATCCGATAGCCGAAGATACTCTTACGCGCATGTGTGCTCAAAAGGTCGGACACGATACCGAACGCTGGCAACGCGACGATGTAGACCTCAGGGTGGCCGAAGAACCAGAACAGATGCTGGAATAATATCGGGCTACCGCCGCCATATTCCGATTGTTCTCCCATGGACAAAATCGCGGGCATGAAAAAACTGGTACCGATTAGTCGATCAAAACTCATCATGACGGCACTGACCAACAGCGCCGGAAACGCAAGCAGGCCGAGTATGGTTGCCATGAAGATGCCCCATACCGTTAACGGCAGGCGCATCATGGTCATACCTCGCGTGCGCGCCTGCAGAACGGTGGTGACATAGTTCAATCCACCCATGGTGAAAGCGACGATGAATATGCCCAGGGAAGCCAGCATCAAAATGATGCCGCCCTCGTTGCCAGGCGTACCGGGCAAAATCGCTTGTGGCGGATACAAGGTCCAGCCCGCGCCCGTTGGCCCTCCCGGTATAAATAAGCTCGCCAACAAAACCAGAACCGCAAGCAGATACACCCAGTAGCTGAGCATATTCAGGTAGGGAAAAACCATATCCCGGGCACCGCACATCAGCGGGATCAAGTAATTGCCGAAACCACCCAGAAACAGCGCGGTGAGCAGGTAGATCACCATGATCATGCCGTGCATGGTGATGTACTGGTAATAGGCAGTAGGATCGATAAAAGAAAATGTGTTCGGAAATCCCAGTTGCAGCCGCATCATGCCGGACATCACCAGCGCGACCAGTCCGATCCCGATAGCGGTTATGCCGTATTGCACCGCGATGACCTTGTGGTCCTGGCTCCAAACATATTTGGTTATCCAGCTTTCGGGGTCATGGAGATGTGCATCTCGGTCCGCAATTGCGACGTGAGCCATCAGAGCTTCCTCTCTGCTATGCGTGTTTTACGATTGGCATTCATTCGATTTGGATCCTTGCGTCTGGTGTCCAGCGCTACAAACTGTTGATGTACGTGACCACGTCATTGACCGCCTGATCGTCGGTCGCAATCTCGGCCATCAGGCGCATCTGCAGACCGTAGCGATCCTGGCGGTGCGCGCCGCGCACGCCTTGTTTGAAATGCTGCAGCTGTTGCGCGAGATACCAGTCACTCATGCCGGCCAGACGGGGTGCATTCATCGACCAGATCCCCTCGCCGTGAGCGCCATGGCATGCGGCGCAATTGCGATACAACCGCTTGCCCTTTTTCACATCCCCGGCAAGCGTCGTTGGCGCTGGTTTGTCCGGCAGGGTCTGTATGTACGCCGCGACATTTCTGATCGCGGCATCGTCCACTAATGTGGACGCCATCGGCGCCATTTGTCGGCCGTAGGTATCGTCTTCGTGCGCGCCGCGCACACCCTGTTTGTAATAGTTCAATTGCCGGATCAGATACCACTCCTCCTGCCCCGCAAGCTTTGGCGCATGTAGCGCGGGATTGCCTTCCCCCTGTGCCGCATGACAGGCGGCACAAACCGCAAATGAGGCTTTACCAGCTTCCGCATTAGCCGTCACGGCCTGCGTCTCGGCGTAAGTCGGCTGCGCAGCTAGCCAAGCCTGAAAGTCGGCAACCTCATCGACGACCACTCGGCCGCGCATCGTGTGATGCGCGAGACCGCACAATTCCTCACACATGATCTCAAACGAACCCGTGCGGATCGGCGTAAACCAGACGTAGGTGACCATCCCTGGCACCAAATCCATTTTCACCCGAAACTGCGGCACCGCGAAGTTGTGAAGTACATCCTTGGATCGCAATAACACCTTCACAGGTTGGTCTAGAGGCAGATGTACTTCGTTGCTCGCAACCAGGACGTCATCCTGTCCGTTCGGATCTTCGGGATTCATACCGAAGGGGTTTTGCGGGCTGACCAAGCGAGCGTCAATGGTACCCAGCAATCCGTCCTCGCCCGGAAAACGGAAACTCCAGTGCCACTGCTGGCCCACTGCCTCAACCTGTGCCGCGTCATCTGGAACATTAACGAACTGCGCCCACACGAACAGGCCCGGCGCCAACATCGCGATGACACCAATGGCGGTAACAATCGTTAATTGGATTTCGAGCTTTTTGTTCTCAGGCTCGTAATCAGCGCGCCGATCCGCGCTGTAGCGATAACGGTAAACTGCATAAGCCAGGAACAAATTGACGGCGACGAATACAATGCCGCAGACCCAGAAAGTAATGTTGATCGTATCGTCGATCATTCCCCAATTGGACGCGATTTCCGTCAGATACCAGGGACTCAGCCAGTGAAAGACCAGCGAACCGACAACCAGCAATACCAGGACGACTGCTAAAGCCATGCCTTAACGATCCTTACGTTTGTGGGCTACTTTGTTGAATTTTAACAAACAACTTACGGCGGTACAGGCCCGTGCAAGAACGATTTTCGTTGCGGCCAGGCCGAAAGTTGGAAACACCGACAGCACGGGCACGCAAGGTAACCGCAGTTACCAGTCAAGTCAATGAAAAATTAGAACTTTCCTCTGTTTAAAGACCACATGATCGAAACGCACACTGAAGAATATGCTCCCCGACGGGCTACGCTCCCAGTAAGAAATGCTGCAACGGTCGCCAGCACCCGAGGCGAAACATAACAATCCGCGTGCCGAACGCTCGAGACCATGCAATATAATGTGCCCGGAATAAGGTCAGGTATTTGTCCGGACAAGCGCCAAAAGGTTTACTTCGATGCCGAGCGATACAACATTCTCGCGTGATTCCGTCAATCTCAAAGACGGACTGATCCGCAAGGGTGAGGCATGGCAAATTGCTCAGCGCCGGATCTACCTCGATCAGAATACCCTTCTCGCTAAAAATTTAACGGTGTTTTTCTAAAAAATGATCGACCTCCACAATATTCGTTATGTACGTATCGGCACCTCCGACCTTGAAGACTCAATTCGATTTGCGACCGAGATAATTGGTCTGCAACTGGTGCTAGAGGAATCGGGCTACGCCTACTTGCGCGGTGACGATCGCGATTACAACGTATGCATGTTCACAGGCGATCCGAACGATCACACCGTCGGCTTCGAGCTGCGCAACGAGGCGGAACTGAGTGCCGCGGCCGAGGAGTTGACCCGCGTCGGTGTCGACGTACAGGTCGGCACTGACGCGCAAGCCGCGATCCGGCGCGTAGAGCGATTCATCGCGCTTAAGGATCCGAGCGGCAACCCGATCGAACTGGTGGTGCGCCCTTACCACAGCGGACGACGCTATTTCCCCAGCCGCGACGCCGGCATTACCGAGTTCGGCCACATCGGACTGAACACCATGGATGCCCCGCGTGACGAGCAATTCTGGTGTGGTGTGTTCAACTGCCGGGTGAGCGATCGTATCGGCGACGCAGCGCTGCTGCGTATCGACCCCGTCCACCACAAGATGGCGATGTTCCCCACCGACCGCCCGGGCATTCAGCACATCAACTTCCAGGTTCAGTCGGTGGACGACATTATGCGTTCCTGGTACTTCCTGCAGGAACGCGAGGTCAGAATCGCCTTTGGTCCGGGGCGCCATCCAACCTCCACTGCCATCTTTTTATATTTTTACGGGCCCGACGACGTGATCTGGGAGTACTCGCACGGTGTCCGTCTGATAGAGGATGAAGACACTTATGTGCCTCGGCAATTTCCGTTTACCAAATCCTCGTTTTGTATGTGGGGCGCGGTCCCAAATATCAAGGAATTCAGCGCCGACGATGGATAAATCGCGATGCCCAGAATAAAAGCCAGCTTTGAAAATCAACAGGGGGAGACGCTGGCAGGCTTACTCGAAGCGCCGGAAACTCCGCCACTCGCCTACGCGCTATTCGCCCATTGTTTTACCTGTTCCAAAGACATCGCCGCCGCCTCTCGAATCTCGCGTGCCTTGGCCGGTCTCGGCATTGCGGTGTTGCGGTTCGATTTCACCGGCCTGGGCAACAGTGACGGCGACTTCGCAAACACCAATTTCTCATCGAATGTGCAAGATCTCGTAGCCGCTGCTCACTACCTGGAAACTAAATATCAGGCACCTGCGATGCTGATCGGTCACAGCCTGGGCGGCGCCGCGGTGTTGGCTGCCGCCCAGGTAATACCATCGTCCAAAGCGATCGTCACGATCGGCGCTCCAGCGAGCGCGGCGCACGTTGAACATCTGTTCACGCACAAGCGCTCTGAGATTCTCGAAGACAACGAGGCAAACGTTAGTCTGGGCGGGCGCGAGTTCAGAATTAAGCGCCAGTTTCTCGATGACATTGCTGCGCACAACGACCAATCCCACATCCGTGCCCTCAAGCAAGCCCTGCTGGTATTCCACTCGCCGATTGACGAAATCGTTTCGATTGACGAGGCTGGCAAGATTTACCAGGCTGCAAAACATCCAAAGAGTTTTGTGTCACTGGATAAGGCTGATCACTTGCTGTCGAAACGCGAAGATTCACAATATGTGGCAGCGGTCATCGCCGCCTGGGCAGGACGCTATCTGTCGCTGCACGAAATCAAGGCCGAACGATCCAGTGGTACAGCGCCCGCCGTAACAGATGGCCAGGTGCGGGTTATGGCCGGCGCCAGCGGGCTGACCCAGCAGATCTCGACACATCACCATCAAATCACGGCGGATGAACCCGCTGCTCTTGGCGGCTTGGATCTCGGACCCAACCCGTACGAGTTACTGCTGGCGTCATTGGGTGCATGTACCTCGATGACACTACGTATGTACGCAAAGCGTAAAAACATCGCGCTCGACAACATTGATATCGAACTGAGCCACAATCGCATCCATGCTAAGGATTGCGAAGCGTGCGAATCCAGCGACGGTTTGGTGGCACACATCGCGCGAACCATTGAACTGCAAGGAGATTTAAGCGAGGAGCAGCGCCAGCGCCTGCTCGCGATAGCCGACAAGTGTCCGGTTCACAAAACCTTGAGCGGTGAGATCGTGATTACGTCCGAATTGATTGACTCGGTACAATGAAGTCTCGTTCTGTGCTGCAGGCGTGGACGGGCTTGCGCAAAGGTGCATACATTCATGACCAATCGACGTAACTATTATCGCATCCTGCACGTTCAACCCGATGCACCTCAGGCACTGATCAAATCTAGCTATCGGACGCTTATGTCGAGCCTGAACAAGCATCCCGACCGCGGTGGCGAACACTCAGACGCGGTCTTGATCAACCAGGCCTATGCGACACTGCGAGATCCGCAAAAGCGTGAAGCTTATGACCGTGAGCTTTTGCAACGCCATACAAAAGCAGACCTCTCCGGCATGCCCACGCAACAGCAGAATCCACGATCGCGCGGAGATCCGGCAGAGTATCAACCGATCATTTCGGATTTTTGTCCGTTTTGTCAGACGCCGCTGGCGCCGAGCATGCGCATTGGGCCCAAAACGCGCTGCCACGAATGCGAATGCCCACTTCACCCGGCTGGCGATCAAACTATCGCTGGCGCGACTGAACGAGCGCTGGACAGAATGCCCCGCGCCGACGAAATACGCATTTTCACGGATTGGCCGCAGCAGGGTTTCCTCGCTCATACACGCGATCTGTCGCCTGCCGGAATGCAATTCATCAGCGCCCAGGCGCTTGCCGATAATCACTTTATAAAGATCGTGGGTAACGGCATCGCGGCTATTGGGCGCGTCGTTAGTTGTCGCAAGGAAGCGAATACGCCGGAGCCGTGTTTCGCGGTAGGCGTTGCGTTTGTGACCTTAGAGTTCGAACAGGCGCGCGGAACTTTTGTGTCGCACGCAGTTTAACGATAGAACGACCGGTGCGCCGATGGCGCGGCCGCTCCATGGTCGACGCGGGGACCCTATTTCGAATCCTATGCGCTGGTTCATCTTATCAGGAGTGCTAATGGCGACGACCACGACAGCCGGCGGTTGCGCAGCGAATCCCTATTACGACGAGCACAAGCCCCACCATACCCCGTCGGGTTTTAAAAATAATTATCCGCACCCGCCGCTGCCGAGCCTCGGCGACGTCGCAAAATGGCGTTGGCAGGCTCGCGGTCTTGGTAAGAAACAAAATGTTCACTACCAGCCTACGCGGGTAAAACCCGACCTGACCGCGCTCATCGAGCGTCGGCTGAACCCTTCTATCACCTGGTTGGGACATGCGACTTTCTTGTTGCAACTGGGCGGGTTGAACATCCTGACTGATCCGCACCTAAGTGCGCGCGCGTCGCCGTTGTCGTGGATGGGCCCGGAGCGTCACGTGCCACCGGCACTTACCCTAGATGAGTTACCGCACATCGACCTTGTTGTGATATCGCACAACCATTACGACCACCTTGATCGTGACACCGTGGTTGGCCTCAATGCACAAGCGGGCGGCCCGCCTCACTTTTTCGTACCACTGGCACTCGGTGCCTGGTTTAACGCGCAAGGAATTGACGCGGTAACCGAGCTTGATTGGTGGGATTCCCAGGAGATGCGAGGCCTCACCGTGAACTTCGTTCCCGCACAACATTGGAGTACGCGCACACGTTTGGATCGAAATAAGACGCTGTGGGGTGGCTGGGTGCTGGAACATCGAGGTTTTAGATTTTATTTTGCCGGCGACACGGGCTACTCACCGGACTTCAAAGACATCGGAGCACGCTTTGCCCCAATCGATCTTGCCGCAATACCCATTGGTGCGTACGAACCCCGCTGGTTCATGCAAACCCAACACGTGAATCCGGTCGAAGCAGTGCGCATCCATCAAGATGTCGGCGCCCGTTATTCCGTCGCCATGCATTGGGGCACATTCGTGTTAACCGACGAACCTCTGAACGAACCGCCACAAGCGCTGGCACGCGCACGCGAAGCGGCAGGAATACCGCCATCACAATTTTTTCTAATGGATTTTGGCGAGACGCGCGGCTTGGACGTACTTGATAACCCGCGGTAATCCGTCTTTAGCAAACGCCCATGCGAAATACCGGCTAAGCTCGGATGTCTTCCATTGGGGCGTCCTCAATCGGAGTCGCTGCTTCTTGCGGTAATGGCTCGAAGCGTTTGGGTACGTATTCATGCAGCAATAGCGCCAGCACGATAATGCCGGTACCTGCCCAAATGCGCGCGCTGAATGGTTCATCATTAAAGACACTACCCAATAGCAGCGCCACCACCGGCGCAATCATGCCAATCATCGCGATACGCGTCGCGGCAACGTGATTCAATACGTAATAAAACAATACGAAAACGAATCCCGTGCCAACAATAGCGATATAGCTAATCGACAAAACGGTACGCAGTGGCAACTCTGCGGCCGGCCACGCTCCGTCGACTGACCACCAAAACAGTAGATACAAAGGGGTAACGATAAAGATCCCCATCGCAGCTACCGGCAATGAGGGCAGGTGTGCATTTACGCGTTTGACCCACACCAGTGTAAAGGCGCCAATTGCAACTGAAACCGTCACCGAGAGTAAACCCAGGACAAACTTCAGGCCGAAGTCGAACGCGGTACCAAAGATAACGACCATACCAACGGCGCCAAGCAACAAGCCGGATACTTTTGTCGGCGTCAACGAACGTTCCCCTAACCAGGCAGCCGACATTAAGGCCGTTAACAACGGCGAGCACCCAAAGGTGACGCCAATCCAACCGGAGGGAACCCACTGCGCACCCCAAAACAAAAATATGAAGCCAGCAAAATTTGTTGCTGAAAGCGCGTAGGTAATCAACGCCTGCCGATGCAACGGAATGCGCTCGCGCCGCACAGCCATTACCATCACTATAAACACTGCGGCAATTGAAAAACGCGCCGCAGCGGCAAACGAATAGCCGACACTATCGATGCTCCATTTGACGGCCAGCGCGACCGTTGACCAAATCACGATCATCGCCAGATACGCGAGGCTTACCTGCATGATGTCCTTTGAAAACGAAAAGGCCACGGACGATCCGTGGCCTTGTTTGAACATCGACATTCTACTATGGGTCACGGACTTGCGCTGCACTCCTGCACAGATTCTCAGGTTTTTTTGCCAGTGCATTGCTTCGTTTTGACACGCTGGCGGCTGTTCTCGGATAGAATATGCGGCCCGTTTATCTGAAGAGCAGCGACATGGCGGACAACGCGACACTAACCTACAACGGTGTATCCCATGATCTGCCGATTGTCACCGGCACCGAAAATGAATCCGGAATAGATATACGCGGGCTGCGCTCGGGCACCGGACTCGTAACGCTGGACAGCGGCTACGGAAATACCGGCGCTTGCGAGAGCAACGTCACGTTTATCGATGGTGAACTGGGCATTTTGCGCTATCGCGGTTACCCGATCGAAGAGTTAGCGGAAAAATCGACTTTCGTGGAAACTGCCTATTTGTTAATTTTTGGTGAGCTGCCGACGTCCGAGCAGGCGGAAGAATTCCATGTGCAGCTGACTGAACATCAGCTCATTCATGACGATCTGATACACCACTTCGATGGTTTCCCGCCGAATGCGCCGCCGATGGCGATCTTGTCGGCGATGATTAACTCTCTGGGCTGCTATCAGCCTGTATTCATGCAACCCGAAGATAGCGAAAATTTCATAGAGCCTGCGGCCCGGCTGATCAGTAAAGTTCGTTCCATTGCGGCTGCCAGCTACCGCAAGTCCATCGGCCGTCCAGTCAACTATCCGCGGTTTGATTTGTCGTACACGGCAAATTTTTTGCACATGATGTTCAGCCTGCCCCATAAGCCCTACGAGCCGGATCCGGTAATCGTCAGTGCCTTAGATAAATTGTTGATTTTACACGGCGACCACGAACAGAATTGCTCGACCTCCACGGTTCGGATGGTCGGTTCGAGTCAAGCAAATCTGTATGCTTCCGTGGCAGCCGGCGTGTGTGCGCTGTGGGGACCTCTGCACGGTGGCGCCAACGTGGCTGTCATCCAAATGCTGCAGGATCTCATCGCCAGCGGCGAGAGCCTGGAATCATTCGTTAACCGCGTGAAGACAGAATCAAACGTGCGGCTTATGGGCTTTGGCCATCGCGTCTATCGAAACTTCGACCCGCGCGCAAAAATTATCAAACAAGCCTGCCACAATGTGCTGAACATGTCGGGCGGCAATGAGCGTTTGCTGGATTTGGCCATACAACTGGAAGAAGTGGCTCTCAGCGACGAATACTTCATCGAGCGCAAGCTGTACCCCAACGTCGACTACTACAGTGGACTGATTATGCGGGCTATCGGTATTCCGATCGAAATGTTCACGGTAATGTTTGCCATCGGCCGGCTGCCCGGCTGGATTGCGCATTGGCGCGAGGTGCGCACCAATCCCGATGCCCGAATTGATCGGCCGCGCCAGATCTACACGGGCGCGACGAAGCGTGCCTATGCACCGCTCAAGCAGCGAACCTAGGGCGTTGCTTAACCTGTTCGTCGCAGTAGAGCGCAGATCACGATGGTGCTCGTTACCTATGCCCGTTGCTGATCAGTAACCAATTGATGAAACAAACTGGATTCTCGCTTGAAGAAGCCTTCGGTATGTAGCGAATCCGGCAACTTATAAAGTTCGTAATCCAGGTGATGACAAAGTTCGTGCAGCACTGTTCGTAAGAAGGTCTTGAATGCCACGACTTTCTTGTTTTTAGCGGTTCGCATCCACACGCTAATTTGCGCAGTCGCACCTTCCTCGCGTTCGTACAATCCGTGTAGCTCACCCCAATTGCGGCTAGGCCGTACCGCCAGCACTTTGACTTTTAGCGCGGGAACTTTTAGTGAGACATTCAACCCCGCGACGAGTTGCTCGATGATTGCTTGGATAGCTTTACGGTTCTCCGAAGTCAAAGCCAGCTGTAATTGCGTCACTAAGGGCCACAATGCGGCGACATCGATGACGGCGATCTTTTCGATAGCATCGCTGCTGCGGTAAATCGCCTGTTGCCTGCGCGATAGCTTCGAGTAATAGGGAAAGACCATCGGACAATTTTACCGCATCACAGTCTCTAAGCTACAAGCTGTCACCGCCGTGCGAACGCGCAGGTGCAAACATGCGCCGCAGTTCGGCTTTTAGAATTTTGCCCATGGCGCTCTTGGGCATCTCCTCAATGAAGATCACTTTTCTCGGCAATTTGTAAGCTCCGATCCGTTGCCGACAATGTTCGATGAGTGCGCCTTCGGTCAGATCCGCGCCATCCCTGCGCACGACTACCGCGCAGACGGTTTCCCCATAATGCTCGTCGGCAATACCGATTGCCGCAGCTTCGACAACCCCGGGATGCTGAAACAACGCAGCCTCAACTTCTCCCGAATAAACGTTCTCGCCTCCGGTTATGATCATGTCTTTTTTGCGGTCCATAATATACAGGTAACCGGCCGCATCCAGGCGCCCGACATCGCCAGTGTGGAACCAGCCGTCATGCAATACCGTGCTGCTTAATGCAGGCTGGTTAAGGTAACCTGCGAACACATTCGGACCGCGCACGGTTACTTCGCCGCTGTCGCCGCGCACCGCCTCGGCACCATCGGCCGCAATTATTTTCAACTCCACTTCCGGCAACGGGCGACCGCAGGAGCTCAGGCGTTCGGCCCCCTCGCGCGTAGCGCCGGCAATATGGGCTGCGTTATCGAGGATGCAAATCAGTGGCGCAGTTTCGGTTAGACCATAGCCCTGAGCCAACTCTACGCCAGGTAAGTATTCCCGCGTTCGTTTAATCAGTTCCGCTGACATGGGCGACGATCCGTAGATAATCCGCCGCAACGACGATAAATCATAATTAGCGGCAACGCCCGATTCGACACACATCAACACCATGGTCGGTACCAATAATACGGATGTAACGGCGTAATCCTGGATTGCCTGAAACAACGCCTGTGGCGAAAACCTGGGTAAATAGGCATGCGCCGCGCCGGCGTTTGTAAATGGATTGAAGCATAACTCCGCCGAGTGAAACATTGGTGCGACGTGCAGCGCGACGTCGCTATCGCTGGCCGGCCACACGGCGTTTATCTGCGTCGCATTGGCAACGATGTTTGCATGTGTCAGCGGCACGCCTTTGGGCCGCCCCGATGTGCCGCCGGTATAAATCACCAATGCCTCACCGCCCGGTAAAGCGTCAATGGGCTTCGTCTGGGACGCCTGCCGAATTGCGTCTTCATAATCCTGCGCGGCGGAGAACATCAGGCACCGGTCGCGCCAATTGGATAACGGCGCTGCTTGCAGCAATTGTTCGAATTGCGGATCAATGGCTAATAAACGACAGTCCGCGTCTTGGAGTATTTGCGAGATCTCCACGGCTGCCAGCCGATAGTTAATGGGCACCGGAACCGCGCCGCTCCAGTAGCCGGCATGAATGAGTTCTGCCTGGCGAAACGAGTTCGTGCCGATTATGCCAAAGCGCTCGCCAGCGCTGACGCCACCCTCACGGATCAGGCTGGCTGCACGAGAAATACGGCCGACGAATTCCGACCAGGTCAGCCGGCATTCCTCATCGACGATGGCTGTGTTCGCGCCAAATTGCTCGGCCGTGGTTTGCAGGACGCGAGGCAGCGTCAACATAGAGGGTGTCAGGAGCGGTCGATGCGCCTGCGAGCTCGCTCAGGAATTTCGAACTCGGGCAGTCCGTATTTGCACCACGATACCAGCGCCCGTTGCATGGTTTCCCGGGAAGGCAGTGAGTAGGTACCGGCATCAACGGTCTGCGTCGCATCGATGATAACTTTGCTGCCGGGCTGCTCGGATCCATCGGCAAGCCGTACCGAGGGATCCATATGCATAGGCACAAACACGTCGCGGATGATCTCAGTGTCGCGCGCCGGGCTGTAATGCGCGTTCAGCGCCCACTCTACGTGCAGGGTATCGCGTGGGTCGATGCATTCATCTACGACAGTAATTCGCTTCAGCGGTGATTTAGCTGCAAGCAATTGACCAACCTGCATGGCGTCTCCGGCGTCTCGCGGGGTCAT
Source organism: Gammaproteobacteria bacterium (assembly GCA_965225625.1). GTDB lineage: Bacteria > Pseudomonadota > Gammaproteobacteria > JADZEE01 > JADZEE01 > CBDDBH01. The sequence continues at coordinate 210,615 of CBDDBH010000034.1, read as the reverse complement.
CGCAACTACCGCGTGCGCCAACAATCCACCGAATGTTTGATCGATATGAACGTCGGACACGTTTGTTGCTCCCTCCTGGTGCAGCATTTTCAGCAACACCGGTCCGTTCGACAGACTTTGCATGATCGTACTTTCACTGGGAGGCATTTGACTGCTGAGACCGTAATAAAGCGCGTTTTCGCGATGAGTGATTGCCGTGATCCGAACTATCGGTTTCGGTGACACTGGCCCCATGTAGCCGGCGAACTCGCCAAATGGACCTTCTTCAGACATCTCTCCCGGTTGCACTTCACCTTCTATGATCATCTCCGCTCGCGCCGGTACCAGCAGATCGATCGTCTTACATTTAACCAACTCGATTGGTTCCCTTTTGAGACCTCCTGCTACTGTGATTTCGTCCACGCCTGTAGGCATGTTGGCGACGCTCGCCAGATGGATCTCCGGTTCAGCCCCTATCACCCAGGCGATCGGAGCGGGTTTGTCCTGACTCAAGTACGACGCTGCGTATTGATGTCCCTGACGCCCTGGATTGAGGTTACACACGACATGCTGCGCATCGCGCACCATCGTGCGATACACGCCCAGATTCTGTGCGCCGGTCGTCGCTTCACGGTTAACGACGATCGTTGTAATGTAGGGCGCCGCGTCTTTACCAGGCGTCCATACTGGTATCGGTAAATCGGACAGCGCCGCTTGCGCCCCAAGACGAACGACTTGCTGGCACGGTGCCTCATCAATTACCCGGGGCGCGACGGGTGCGTTCAAGGCGACGCGCCAGCGCTCAGGAATGTCTGCCGGCGCCGCATCCAGTGCCAGCGCATAAGTCCGTTTAGATGCTCCGATAGCCGCGGTTACCAGCGGATAATCGACACCAATCACCTGTTCGAACAACAGGCCGAATCGCTCATCTTCCGGCAATGCTTGAAACATCCACTTGGCAAGACTGGCGGGTTCCCACGATACATCGACGGGCTGTGTGATGCGCCTTAGCAGGCCGTGTTGTTCAAGTGCAGCTAGGAAGTCCCGGAAATCGTGGTGCGCCATTGCAACAAAAACCCGGTGAGCGCGCCGTGGCTACTTCTTGTACTTTTTCATGACTGAGGACATACCCTCACGGACAAAATTCCGGCACGTTTCATCCTTAAAGCGGATCGCTTCCTCCCACTCGTCGATCGAATATTTGTCACGCTCAGCAACGCAGCGGATCTCGCGTACGACACGCTCTTCAATGCCAAGTTTAGCCGAGATTTGTTTGTCCGAGAGTGCTGGATGACGCTCATCCGCTGGCAAATGCTCCTGAAAGTTGACCTGTACCGCGTGTGACAAGTCCAACACCTCGTCTTTGTATTTGCGGTAGGTATCCGGATCGACGAAATAAAATCCCATGGTGCTGACCTCGGTGAAATTAGCGTTTCGTTCGGTGCTCTTTGCCAACAGGGCAGACACGCATGCACTCTGAACATTGACCCTGACTGACGTTTGCATAGGTCATTGACCAAAGGCTGCGGGTAAACAGCGTCGAGTACAACATCATCGTTTGCTTTTCTTTGTCGGGTTCGCGCAGGGTCGACTCGAGTACTTTCTGAAAACCAGGGATCCAATACGTTTCCACGCGGGTACGACAGCGTGCTGCATCATAGCGCTGCTCGACAATACGACCATCGTCCAAGGACCCACCCAGACAACCGTTATCATCGATGGGGCACACAGCCAGGCATGGTGTCGTCGCCTCGGCTTGCCATTGCTGCAGACACTCGGGGGCCGGGCATGCCGGCTCCTCCAACATGCCGTCAGCGGGCAACGGCAAAGTCGTAATAACCGCAGCGTAAAACATGAAGCCGTAGCGTGGATGTAAAACCGGGCCAGCGAGGCTGCGCGAGCCGCAACCCGCAAGCTCCGCCGCCAGTGCGAGGCTCAAAAATGGTTGCTGTCCGCGGTCCACGCCTGGCGGTACCAGCAGCGCGTAGTAACCAAAGCGATCCTCTATAAATCGTGCCATACGCCCGCCCAATGTCTGGATGCGATCACTGGTCGAGGTCACTTCCATGTGCTGATAGTTGGGGCTTTGCCAATCGCCGGCCCGCGGCTGCGCGCCGCCAATCACCAACACCGACGTCGCCTTGGGCAGCAAATCGTTCGGGCGATACTCCTGCGGCGCAGCCGTAAACGCTTGCGCGTCAGCGACCCCGGCTACCAGGGCGCCACTTTTCAGCGCATAGGCAATGAGTTCCTGCTTGGCCTGGTCGAAGTCGACCTTATCGGGTGCGTTCATTTCAGCTTCCGTTGTTGCCGCGTGATCGGACACACGCGCATACACTCGAAACATTGCGCGACGCTCTCCTTATAGAAACTGATCGACTGGCAGGAGCGTGAAAAAAAATCTGAATAAATCATCGCGTGTTGTTTCTCTTCATCGTCTTCAGTGACAATCTGTACCATTGCTTTCTGAAAACTGTTGATCCCAAAATTCATAGCGCGTGAGACGCAGCGCTCCCGATCATAATAGGAATAGTCGATGCGGCCGTCCTCATCCAGCGAGCCGTCCAGACAACCACCGTCGTCGGACGGACAGGCGGCCATGCACGGTGTCTTACCGAGCTTACGATAAGACTGCACACACATCGGGTGCGGACAAACGTCCTGCGCCATCATGGGATCGAATTCCAGTGGCAGCGTCGTCAGGCAGGCTGAGTAATAGAGCAATCCGTAATCGGGGTTGAGAATTATGTTGGCTGCCAGTGAGCGGGTTCCGAGCCCGGCCAGCACCGCAGCCAGCATCATGCTGAAAGGTGGCATGTGTCCGGCGGTCGGTAGTGCCGGCGCTTGGACGGCATAGCTATCGAGTTCGCGCTCGATGTGATCGGCAACGACGTGTATGGCCGCGTCGTTACGAAAGTCATAACCGTTGACCTCCATCATGCGGTGATTGGGCGAGCGCCAGGCACCGGCGGAAGGACCTCGATTGCCGACGACCACGATGCTGCGGACACCTGGAAGCAGATCCGCGGGGCGGGCCCCTTCGGGAACATGTGCGTCCCAGCGCGCGGGGTCAGCTATACCAACAACATCCGCGCCGGCTTGCAAGGCGACGCCTTTGATAGCGGTAGTCTGCTGACTGTCTGGATTTCGCGGCATGAACAATCTTAAGGCTTACGGTCAAGTCATTATACTACTGGCATACACGTTCCGCACCCAATTCGTTGCGTGTAAAATTGGTGGCACAGATAGAAATCTGATAGAGATCGGAAATGCCACAAAAACGCGAGCGCGGTATCTGTGAACTGTTTGCCGAAGACGCAGAACGAGCCGATGCTCAATTGTTCGGCCGCCACACCGATAAGAATCGACGCGGATTCTTACGCAACGCCGGCCTTGCCAGTTTCACGGCCGCGGTCGGTGCAGTGGCACTTCCGTACAACCGGACTATGCCGGGCGGTCTAATCCCGGCCGCGCTGGCGGAGACGACAGAGCCGTTCGTCATTGCCGGTAAAGACGGGCTGCGGGTGCTCAACGACCGACCGATCAACGCCGAAACACCCGCACATCTTCTGGACGACGACATCACCCCGGCTGCTAGATTTTTCATTCGCAACAACGGTATCCCACCAACCGATATCGACGCCAAAACATGGACGTTTATCGTCGATGGTGAAGTAGAGCGCCCGGGCACGTTCACGATCGCCGAATTGCGCGAACAGTTCGATGTCGTAAAACTACGGCTGCAACTCGAATGCGGGGGCAATGGGCGCGCTTCTTTCAACCCACCGGCACGCGGTAATCAGTGGACAATTGGCGCGATCGGTAATGCCGAATGGACCGGAGTGCGCTACGCGGACGTGCTCAAGAAGGTCGGCGTGAAAGCAAGTGCCATTTACACAGCCCACTTTGGTGCGGATCGCCACCTCTCTGGCGCCGCCGACAAGCAGCCAATCTCGCGCGGAATGCCCATAGCCAAAGCGTTGGACCCTCAGACCTTGATCGCGTTCGAGCTGAACGGTGCACCGATACATCCGATGAATGGAGCTCCTTTGAGGATCCTGGCACCGGGTTGGCCCGGCTCCGTGTCACAGAAGTGGTTAAACCGTATCCAGTTGCGTGACGTCGTCCACGACGGTGCAAAGATGACGGGAAAATCCTATCGAGTGCCGAGGTATCCGGTCGCTCCGGGCCAGAAAGTTCCACAAGCCGACTTTAGGATTATCGAGGCCATGCCGGTAAAGTCGTTAATCAGCTATCCACGCAGCGGCGTCGAGTTGGCGACCGGCTCGACTTATGTAGATGTACGTGGTCACGCCTGGGCCGGTGACCTCGATGTGACGGCGGTTGACGTCAGCATAGATTTCGGCACGAGTTGGAAAGCTGCGGACCTGTCCGCCCCTCCTAATCCGGGCTCGTGGCAGCGGTGGCAAACCAGGCTCGCCATACCGCAGCCTGGCTATTATGAGGTCTGGGCGCGCGCCACCGATGCGCAAGGGCATGCGCAACCCTTCGCCATCAATTGGAATCCAAAAGGCTATTTGAACAACTCCATGCACCGTATTGCGGTGCGGTTAGCAGCGTGATGCTGGCCCTTTCAACGCTGTACGCGGGTCCAAACCCGTTGCAGCGGACTATGCGAGGCCGGATCAGCACAGCCGTGACAACCCTCACGCTACTCGGTTTGGCAACGGCAATCAGTGCCAGCGAGCCCTGGAATGTGTTGCCTTCGGGTATCGGCCAAAAAGAAACTTTCGTTCGTTGCATTGCCTGCCATTCGACCAAAATTATCACGCAACAGGGCATGACTCGCGCGGGTTGGGCGGAAACTCTCGAATGGATGGTGGACGAGCAGGGTATGCCGGAATTAGACAGCGAGACGCACGCGTTGATATTGGACTATCTCACTGAAACCTTTCCGCCATCGCGCCCGCATTACGCCGCTCCCTCTGATTGATGCGGCTTACTTCGTCGTTAAGGAACGGGCGCCTACAACGGTGATAAACCAATGACCCCGGGTGCTGAAAAACAGCTTACGGGCTGCATTTTGGGCACAGCCGTTGGCGATGCTTTGGGGCTTAGTCTTGAAGGTCTGAGCAAACGGCGGCAGGCGCGGCTGCAACCGGATATAGACGGCTATCACCTGATTTTCGGCAAAGGGCTGACATCGGATGATACCGAGCATACGAGCATGGTCGCTCAAGCGCTCATCGTCTCGGCCGGCGAGCCGGATACGTTTGTTAACAGTTTTCCCTGGCGACTCAGATTCTGGCTACTTGGACTACCCGGCGGTATCGGCCTCGCGACGCTGCGAGCCACCATTAAACTGTGGTTGGGATTTCGGCCACGCACAAGCGGCGTTTTTTCTGCCGGCAATGGACCGGCCATGCGCAGCCCGTTGCTGGGCGTGTGCTGCGGAACGGATGTAACGACCCTGTACGACATTGTTCAACGTGCGACACGGATCACGCACACCGATCCCAAAGCGACGTTCGGCGCGTTCGCGGTCGCGTTGGCAGCGCACATGAACGGCCACAATACAGCGACCGATGCGCGCGAGTTCCTAACGAAGCTGTCCGCGCAGCTCAAGAATGAAGATGCGGCGGAATTTATCGCACTGATGAATGCCATGGTCGACAGCTTTGAACGCGGCGAGACCACCGCGGAGTATGCCGATAGTATCGGCTGCGGCGCAGGGATCAGCGGTTACGTCTATCACACGGTGCCAACCGCGCTGCATGCGTGGTTAAACTATCCACGCGATTACACAAATGCGGTAACGACCATCATTCGCTGCGGCGGCGACACCGATACGACCGCGGCCATTGTCGGTGGTATCGTTGGCGCGGGCGTCGGCAAAGCTGGCATTCCGGACCAGTGGCTGCTGGATTTATGGGAGTGGCCCCGTTCGGTCAACTACATGGAGCGCCTGGCGCAGCGACTTGCGCAGGTATGCGACTCCGGGTTAGCTGGCGCGCCGCTACGATTGTTCCTCCCTGGTCTGCTCGTACGCAACGTGCTCTTTATTATTGTTGTCCTGCTACACGGTTTTCGTCGCCTGTTGCCGCCTTATTGAGGCGCGTTTGTTCAGGCGGGGATGCGATCGCAGGCTCCTTGGTTGCGAGGCGTTCGAACACTTCCAGCTTTTTGATACGCGTGAGTCGAAGTTGTATGACCGCTGTGTTGTCCTGACTGGAGGGCAACAGCCTTACAACGTCGCCAAATACGTCGGTGAGCATACCGGTGTGAACTTGATTAGCGGTATCCGTGACCCGTATAAGCTCGCGAAAATACGCTTTGAGCGCTCCAGCCTCTATTGAGCGCCACTGGTAACGGTAAGACGTAACCGGCTCGGCGCTGAGCGGCGCACCGCCAGCAAAAAGCAGCGCTGCAACGACAATTGATTTGATAACGCTGTTTGGCACGTCCGCCTCTTTCACCGACAAGTACGGCTGCCTTGCCGTGGCGCCCGGACCGTTTCAGTCAAGGCGCGCGTCGGCTTGACTACCAAACAGTGGGCGCTGTCAGATGTCTCTGGCGCGGATGAGTATGGAGCCATCTTCTTCGTAGGCCCCTCGCTCCATCAGTTTGTTGGCGGCTTCGCGGATTGTGATGCGGTTTTCGGCCACTACCTGCATTGGCTTGTCCACCGCCGTGCGGAATCGCTTTTTCATGACTTCTACTGAGATCCGGCAAAGCACACGCTTGCCACTTACGTCCGCGGCAATGGTCGCCACATTCGTCATTGGATTCCAACTCTCCAGCATAGGAAAGGAAATCGTATTGTCGTTGCGGGCAGAACTCTTCTTATTGGTCAAATTCATGGTGCAAACCTGGTGCTGAGCTGGCGGTCCCGAACCCGAAACAACCGCTTCGATTGTTCCAAGGAGGATGGCTGGTAGTGAGTCGACAGGGAGACGACTTAAGGGCCGCACAGCGTTTTTCGGATGAATAGTATACTCTTATCTGAGGCTCTCGGCCATGCCCAGGCTAGGGCGGACCTGCCCCGCTGGGGGATCCAACGCAGGGATCTGCGAGCGCAATGTTCTGCCGCAAACCATGAATACCCTCTACATTAAGCTCGTCGCGACTGTCGCTGCGTTACTCATCATCGCTGCTGCGAATCTCGGTCTCGTCGATACAGTCGGCCGTGAATACACCAGTTCCGGCTTCAAGCGGGCACTCGTTACCTACGGCATAGCGCGCACGCTGAACGGCGTAATATCAGTTGCCCAGGGAACTGAAGTGGCATTTGAACCCGCTGGTGTCGGGGTAACATTCACGCCCGGCGAAATCCTGGACCCGGTCAATGACCTGGTCGAACGCTTCGCCTGGGTTGTACTCGCCAGCGCGACGTCGCTCGGAATTCAGCAAGTACTGATTAATGTCACGGCCTGGATAGGATTCAGCGTGCTCGTAAGTGCCGTCATCGCTATTGCTATCGGATTTGCCTGGCAAGCGGGGAAGATCCACCTGCGCTTGCGCTTTTTCGTGTACAGGCTAGCCCTGGTGTTAGTGGTCGCCCGGTTCGCGGTACCCGTAATGGCAATATGCAGTAACACGATGTACGTCACGTTTCTCGAACAACAGTACCTCGAAGCGCAAGACCGACTAAACGTAACTACAACGCGGATCCGCACTATTACCGAACAAGAGGTTGAGCCAGTTGAGCCCGAAGCAGCGCTATCATTCCTCGAAAAAACCAAACTGGCGTATCAATCAGCCGCTAACGCCGTAAACGTTCGTAAAAGGATTGCGTCCCTGCAATCGGCCGCTGCCGATATCAGCGAGTACGCCATTAACCTAATTGTTGTATTCGTTACCGAAACCATCGTATTCCCATTGTTGTTCTTGTGGCTGACGATTCAGCTTGCAAAAAAGATCGTCAATACACGTTTCGAAGTCGAACAGCAGTGACACAATCATGCCCAACGCGGAATTTAGTATCCCAGTGTGTGCTAAGTTTGAGAGGGTGTGGGCAGTATTGCAGGACAAAGCGGAACATCCGCACCGCTACCTACCCGGTTGCACGGCGAGCGAAATAATCGCGCGGGAGCCTGATGCGCTGTTGTGCCGTCTGATCACCGACCGCTTTGATATCGTCGAACGGATCCGTATTGACAGTGTCCATCACACTGTCTGCTTCGAGCTGGTTGAACACCCCACCTACTCGGGCACCTTGGTAAACCGCGTTGAAGAGGAATTGTCGGATGAAGGTTGGCCGGTGCTCACTTTCATACTCGAATGGACGACACATCCAGGGTTAGATGGGGACATCGATCTAGGTGATGTTGTACGTGCAGCGTTGCTGCACACCAAGGACATCGCGGAAACAGCTGCCGACGGCGACTAAACACCGTGCCGACGGCAACCGCGCGACACGTGCTTGCGCGCAAACACCGCAACCCTGCAGGCTTACAATTTTTTCGCTCACTTGCTCACCGGATCCAGCTGCATCAGGTATACCCGTTCAAATCTACCCGTGACCCGACGTTCTGTTTCCCCTAAGATTCGTGATCAATTGGGAAACCTTGAGCCGAGTCCATGGAAGCCGAAAAAATGAAGACGCGTAGCTCGCGCAAGCTCGGCGAGTATCTGTTGTGCTCGCCCGGAGTGATCCGCGCGGCGCTGCAAAAACAAGGTCCGACCCTGAAGAAGCCGAAAGAAAACGGACAATTGGGCGAGATCCTGGTCGAAACCGGCGCCGTGTCAGAAGACGAACTCACTGAGGCAATTCAACATCAACGCGTTGCCCGATTGCAGGCATGCGTTCTTTTCGAGGAGTTGTCACGTTCGGAATTGGTCGCGATGAGCCAGCATTTCCGCGAAACCAGCGTGCGCGCGGGCGAGCAATTTATTACCCAGGACGAGGAAGATTCCACGCTGTATGTGATTGCCTCAGGGCGTCTGCAGGTATTCCGTGTAGATGATGACGGCAGCGAGATTCCATTGGCGTTCGTCGGCCCGGGAGACCCAATAGGCGAAATGGGGTACTTCTCCAGTGGCGTTCGCACGGCGTCGGTAAGGGCGCTGGAAGCGGCCGAGTTGCTGTGCGCCGAGTATTCAGACCTGACTCATTATTTCGAAAATGTCCCGCGCGTGGCGCACGCCTTTGTTGAAGTCGTTACACGCCGGTGGGAAGAGACGTTTACACGTTACGCCGAGCAACCAGACGACCAGCCCAAGAGTCCCAAATTACAACACCTGACGAAAGTACCGGGACTGAACGAAACTGCGCGACTCGACCTGGGCATGCAGCAAATGATGGAACATTTAATCGACGCTGCCGCCAACCTGACCGACGCCGAACGTGGTTCATTGTTTATGGTCGATAAACTCACTGGCGAACTCTGGTCGATGATTGCGCAGAAATCGGAAATTCAGGAAATTCGTCTGCCTCCCGGCGCCGGAATCGCGGGCTGGGTCGCGCAAAATTCAGAAATGGTCAACATTGTGGATGCCTACGAAGATGTGCGGTTCAACCCCGACATAGACAGACAAACCGGCTATCGAACCAACACAATCCTGTGTGCGCCGCTACGCGATAACCGCCACGATCTGCTTGGCGTTATTCAGGTCATCAACAAAAAGGCGGGCGCGTTCACCGAAGACGACGAAGCCGTGTTGCGGGCCTTTATGTCACAGATAAGCGCCGCTATCGACACTTTCGATCACTATCGGCGCATGGTTAAGCATGCCGACACTATCGAGGTCTTGCTCAAGATCGCCACCGGCGTTGCTGCAGCGCCGGATCTGGGTAACCTGATGTCGGATCTGACAGGCCAGATAACAGAATTGTTCGAATGTGAACGTAGTGAGTATTTCGTCCTCGACTACGATGCGGACGAACTTTGGACGTACACTAAAGGCGTTCGACGAACAGTGCGTTTTCCGGTTTCAAGTCTGTCCGCAGGTTATGCCGCCAGCGCTGGTGCGGTCGTGAACATAGCGGATGTCAGCCGCGATGCCAGTTTTGACGCGACTGTCGATGAAAAACTCGGTGGCGGCGCCCGCAATTTGCTCGCGGTACCTGTATTCAATGCAGACAATAAGATTATCGGCGTGATACAGGCCGTCAACAGGCGTTTTCGTTCATTTGATGACGACGACGAAACTCTGCTGGTCGCCATCGCAGCCCAGGTGGGTGTGGCCGCGCTTGTGAATGTGTAACGGCACATAATTAGACAAGCCCAAAGGGAATTCATGACAAAAAATCAGCCGACAGCCACATTCTCCCTCAACACAGGGCAGCGTGCCGCAATGCTTAGGACAATATCCAAGTTTGTGTTGGTTGTGGGTCTGAGCCTAACAACCGGCACGACTTTCGCGGGCTTTAGGGAAGGCATGGAAGCCTACGATGCCGGTAATTTTCAGAATGCGCTACGCGAATGGGTACCATTGGCTAGAGGCGGTAACCCCAACGCGTTACTGGCTCTGGGCGTACTGTTCCAAGGCGGACACGGCGTGCAAAAGGATGCTGTCAAAGCACATTTGTTTTTTAATTTGGCGGCTTTCCGTGGCGACGCGAAGGGTCACGAAGCGCAGGATGTTATCGAAAAGAGTATGAGCGCAACGGATATCAAACGCGCGAAAGACTGGGCCTTGGAGCTGGTTGAACGCCGTCAGTATGTACCGACCGAAGTGGAGCGCCTGGCAGGCACCTCGGCACCTCCAATCGCACCGCCCCCACGTCATACGCCGCCGCGCGGCACATCGCCGGTAACACCCCCACCATCCACCCAACCGGTGGCGCCAGCAATCGCGGCGGCTCGGCCGTTCGAATTCAAATACGTTTGCGATTTCGAGCCGCGTTACAACGACAAGGGTTCCGGCGGCAAATTAGACCTGGCTACGTTCGCGCCCCGGGTGCCGCCCGGGTATATGGCTGTGGGTGGGTTTGCTCACGGCAGCCGTGACAGACCGGACGGTTGCGTGACAGTTGTGCGTGCGGCTGGCACGTCCGTGCAGGGCCACCGCCTGGTCGCACCACCCCTGGGCTGGCGCGAAGTGTGGACCGACAAGGGCAGCGGCGCGCGAATGGATGGCTCCATCTGGAGCGCCCGGCCACCTGGGCCGGATTATGTGTGCCTGGGCAGCGTTGGCCAGAAGGGTTACGGGCAGCCAGCCGTCGCGAACTATGCTTGCGTACATCGCTGCCTGGTAACGTCGGTGCCCGTCACCGAACCGATTTGGACCGACGAAGGGACCGGCGCAAAGCGGCAGGTCAGCGTATACCGCCTGCACTTCTCAAACACGTTCGTGGCATTCCCCAATAGGGAACGGCCGGCAAACCTGATGGATTTGAACCCTTACGCAAGCTGCAACTAAGCGAGGTTGAACCCGAAATCCCGGGTTAGTCGAATATCACGAAAATTTGGTCGTTTTCGATGACCACTCGATAGGTGCTCAGCGACGTTACGCACGGCGCAGAACATGCTGCTCCAGTGCGAATGTCAAAGGCACCGCCATGCCACGGACAGATTATATGTTGGCCGTGGATATCACCCATCGATAAAGATGCCCATTTGTGACTACAGGCGTCGTCGGTAGCGAAAAACTCCCCTGCGAGATTATAGAGCGCAATTCCCGGCCGTTGCGGCGGTTCGAATCGCCGCACAGCGTTTTTCGCAATCACATCGACGGAGCAAGCGTGAAAACGCGCCATTTCGGCTCTTCAAGGCTCCTAATCCGGCTTGGGTCCGCGAGTGCCGTTCAATTTGTCTTCGACGATTTCCATGCGCTGTTTGAGGCGGGCTATTTCGTCTTGGAGCACGCGAACCCGTTGGTCATAGGGATTTGAGGCCTGAGTTGCAGTTGCTTTTGGTTGTTGCGTGTCGGCGCTTCGCTTTTTCTTGCCGAAACCACAACCATTCAGCGAGATGACCAATGCGCAAATAAGTATTAACCCTGTAATCCGCTTCATATCAGTCCCATCCTGTGAAAATGTACCAAATCATCTTGCCTGATCGGCTCACTTCATTTCTGGCCGAACATTTTCCGGGGCTAGCTGCCGGAGTCTACTTCATAACACTCGGATTGTGGCCTGGCGAACAACCGCTTGATTAACGCCTGGGGTTCTTGATCCGAAATCAAAAGCGTTCGGTTGGCGGGATCGATGAAATGTTCCGCAACACAGCCATCCAAAAACTCAAACAGCCGGTCATAGTAGCCGGCGACGTTCAACACGCCACATGGCTTGGCCTGCAGTCCGAGTTGGCACCACGTTACCATTTCGAATAACTCGTCCAACGTTCCATAGCCCCCAGGCAAAGCAACGAATGCGTCGGCGAGATCGGCCATCAGAGTCTTGCGCTCAAGCATCGTCTCCACGACCCGAAGTTCAGTAATGCCGCCATGACCCACTTCCAGTGCCTGCAGGTGCCGCGGGATCACGCCTATGACCTCGCCACCTGCTGCCATTACCGCATCAGCAACAATGCCCATCAGCCCAACGCTACCGCCGCCGTATACCAGGTCACAGCTGTTCTCGACGAGACTGCTCGCCAAACTCTGTGCGGCCTCGGTATACATGGAAGAGCGGCCAGCCTTTGCTCCGCAGAACACGCAAATTCTTCTTTTCATGATTAAATTTATTATTTATCAAATGTTTATATTAACAACTTATCTATAATATCTAATTAATAACATTAGATATATCGTTTAACATATTAAAATAATTAGATAAATTACTTGAATTACTTACTTAAATGCGCTACACATAGGTTTTCAGACAGATTATTTTACAGAGACTTAGCGGCGAAAGCTTAGATTGGAGATAAGGTGATGCATGCGCTCCTCAGTGATCCGTCAGACGAGCAGTTCTTCAAAGCCATTGGTGTGACAGCACGCTATCACCCAAACGGCCAACTCGAATATGGGCCGCGCGGTTTCGTTCACCACCCCAGTGACCATCCGATCCGCTACCGACGGGTACTCAATTGGCGCAAGCCGCAAACGAGCATGCAGGAACGCGGCAAACTCGGCCTGTGCTTTGAGTCGAATAAATTTGTCAGTCCCGGCAGCGATGTAGAGCTAACGATCCCGTTGCGTGGCGAACTGCAAAAATTTCGCGGCGAAGTGGTATTGGTTCGTGACATCGGTTTCGGCTACGAAATTGGCGTCTGGTTGCATACCAAGGAAGATGCGGCAAGAGTACGTATTGTCGAGCAGATCTGCCACATCGAGTGCTATCTGAAAGAAAAACAAGAACGTGAGGGCCGAATGGTTTCCCGCGAAAATGCAGCACACGAATGGATAACAAAGTTTGCGGCGAGTTTCCCTGTTTTTTAGCCCAGCAACACGCAAGAGCCTACCCTCGCGAACTCCCAATCGCTTTACTGGCTCTCGCAAATTTTCTGAATTGCAGTGATCGGCGCTGACGGTCTCGCCGCTCCTGGCCCACATATTGCGCGAAAAATCCTGCATCCAAATAGATCACGATGCGATTGTGGAAGCTGCGGCAGCGAGCAGATAACGGGCATATCACCGGAGTGTGACAACGCGACCGTGGCGCCGAGCAACCGTATTTATCTCTACCACAAACCGCAATCGTGGCTCGGTCGTGTCGCTTGTGACGCGCAACGGATTCTGGGCGGGTTAGTTTTATATCTGCTTTGCATGGCGTCTGGCGCCGACCAAAGCGGTGATGGCTTGGACATGCTGCTTGCTTCGATAGACGAATTACGGCGTGAATTCGATATCGCGGCGGTAGGCTTCAGCCTCGTCGACGCAGACAGGATCCTGTGGAGCGGTGCATGGGGCATCGCCGACCGGGCGAGTAATCAGCCGGTTCAGCCCAATACGATGTTTCGCATTGGCTCGGTGACAAAGTCGTTTACCGCGCTGGCAATTTTGCGTCTGGCGCAAGACGATAGTCTCAAGCTCGATTCGCGCGTGCGTGAGCTGGCGCCGCACGCGCCTTTTCGCAATCGCTGGGCAACGACGCATCCCGTTACCGTAGAGCAGCTGCTGGAACACACCGCAGGAATGCCCGATATCTCCAAATTGGAGTTTGACAACGCGGATCCAAAACCTCTGACGTTGTCTGAGGGCCTGGCTTTGCATCCCCAATCACGGGTATCACGTTGGCCTCCCGGTCTGCACTCTGAATACTCAAATAGCGGGGCCGGCCTGGCCGGTTATGTCATCGAGCAAATAAGCGGCGCTGCATACGAGGATTTCATGGAAAACCAAATATTTGCGCCACTGGGGATGTACGACACAAGCTTGCTCAAGGATCCGGAGACGGCACGACGACTTGCAACGGGCTATGACACGGACGGTCATACCGTGATCCCTTATTGGCACATGGTGATGCGGCCTTTTGGCGCCATCAACACGACGGCAAATGACATGGCCGCATTCGTGCAGATGCTGCTTAACCTTGGGCAAGTCCAAGGCAAGCGCATCTTTAACAAACAATCTATAGAGCGGATGGAAAACGTCAACAGCACTTTAGCCGCGCGCAACGGCCTGCGCTACGGTTACGCTCTGGGTAATTACCAGTGGCTGCGTGACGGTTTCCTGTTTCATGGGCATGGTGGCGATGCTGACGGCTATCTCGCGCACTATGGATATAACCGCGAGGCCCAACGCGGCTATTTTGTTGTCATTACGGCGTTCAATAAACGGGCATTGCGGCGGATACGCGAACAGATTGAACGGTATATAACGGCTGGACTCGAGGCTCCCACAGCGGTTACTACACGGCTTGAGAACGAACAGCTGATCCGTCTTAGCGGCAGTTACGAGATCGTTACCGAGCGTTTTCCTGGTCGCAAACCGGCCGGGCACCGGCTGACGGTTACCGCTGAGGGTGGACGCTTATATACAAACACCGCCGCCGGTCAAAGGCGAGCGCTGCTTCCGGTCACCCCATGGCATTTCCGGCGCGAAGATGAGCCAATCGCAACCACTGCGTTCGTCGTTCATGACGGCGCACTTTTCCTGCAAGGCAAAATGGGCAATTATCGCCGCATCGACTAGCTGTCTGTCGGACTTAGGGGATCGTGACGAGACTGCAGGCTAGGCTGCGTCCGCTTGAAACTGTAACTCCGCCAGGCGGGCGTACAGGCCACCCTGACGCAGTAATTCCCCGTGCGTGCCCTGTGCGACGATTTGTCCAAGATCCATCACAACTATGCGGTCGGCTTTAAGCACGGTTGCAAGCCGGTGCGCGATGACGACCGTGGTACGGTTGCGCATTAGGCGTTCTAGCGCCTGCTGCACCAAGCGTTCGCTTTCGGCGTCCAGAGAGCTGGTGGCTTCGTCCAGCAACATGATAGGAGGATCCTTCAAAATGGCGCGGGCAATCGCTATGCGCTGACGCTGCCCACCCGATAATCGGGTTCCGCGTTCACCGAGAAAACTTTGATAGCCTTCTGGTAGTCGTTCTATGAACTCATCCGCAGCGGCAGCGCCGGCGGCCGCCCGCACTTCGTCATCGCTCGCCTGCGGACGGCCGTAACGTATATTCTCCATAACGTTTTCGGCAAAAATCACGGTCTCCTGAGGCACTATGCCGATGGCGCCGCGCACATCCTCCGGCCGGGTCGTGCGTATATCTACGCCGTCGAGCAGCACCCGCCCGGATTGCGGATCGTAAAAACGCAGCAATAGTTGGAAGACCGTGCTTTTCCCCGCTCCGGATGGACCCACCAGTGCGAGTGTTTCACCAGACCTGACGCGCAATTCGAAATCGGCGAGCGCGGCATTATCCGGCCGTGCCGGATAATGGAAAGACAGGCCTTCGATATCGATGCGGCCGCCGCTGCATTGCAGCGCCACCGGGTTGTTGGGGCTGGTGATCGTTGGTGCCGCGTCGAGTAATTCGATTAACCGTTCCATGGCGCCAGCTGCACGCTGCACCTCGCCCCAGACCTCGCTCAAGGACGCCGCCGCGCCGCCAACGAAAATCGCGTATAACAAATACTGACCGAGTTCCCCCGCACTCATGCGCCCATCCAGCACGGCCTGCGCGCCCGCCCACAGGCCGACTACAATTGCCCCGAATACCACCAGGATCGTGAGCGCCGTCAACAATGCTCGAACTCGAATACGGCGTACGGCTGTCGCGAAGGCAATCGCTACGGAATCGCTGAAACGCTTACTTTGCAGGGACTCCAGCGTGAAGGCTTGTACCGTTTCAATCGCGTTGAGGGTCTCGCCCGCGATGCCGCTCGCATCGGCAACGCGATCTTGCGCCGCGCGTGACAGCCGTCGTACACGGCGCCCCAGCAGCACCAGCGGCACAACGATTAGGGGAATGAACAGTACGATAATGCCGGTCAACCACAGGCTGGTAACCGCGAGCATGATAAGACCGCCGGTCAAGGTGATGGCGTTGCGTAATGCGATCGACAAACCAGCGCCCGCGATGGATTGCACCAGCGTGGTGTCTGTCGTCAGCCGCGACAACACTTCGCCCGTACGGGTTACCTCGAAAAAAGTTGGACTCATATTCATTACATGCCGGTAAACCTGGGTGCGGATATCCGCCACGACCCGCTCACCCAGCCAGGAAACCAGATAGAACCGAGTTGCCGACGCGACTGCCAGGACGGCGGCAATGACCAGCAAGATGAGAAAGTACCGATCAACTGAAACCGCCTGGGCCTTGGAAAAACCTTGGTCGATCATAATTCGCACCGCGATGGGCAAAGCAAGCGTTGCGGCCGCGGCAACAATCAGCGCAACAGCCGCGAAGATCAACGTTTGTCGGTAGCGGCGCATAAACGGCCACAACCTTTGAAGCGGTCGGATCTCGCGGTTGCCTGGCAGCTGTTGCGGCTCGTCCATGGCCCATTGTATTTAGCGCGGCCGCGTGGGGATAGCAGGCAACGCCGGCCGCGGTCCGGATTTGCGGGCTCGGATCGGTATAATGCCCGCTCTTTGTTTCAGGACCCGACACGCCTAGACCATGGATTTTCTCGTCGAATACGGTATGTATTTTGCAAAACTGCTGACTGCATTCATATTGGCGGGTGCGCTAATCGCCGGCATCTTTATCCTGATTATGCGTTCGCGCATGAGCGATGCGGAACATCTCGAGGTTAACAACCTCAACCACAAATTCGAGAACATGGGACTCGCGCTTAAGTCGGCGATGCTACCCAAAAAAGCGTTCAAGCAAGCCATCAAAAAGGTCGAATCGCAGCACAAACAACGCGATAAGCAAAGTGTAGCCGACGAGAAGAATGGCCGCTGCGTATTCGTTCTCAACTTTCGCGGCGACATCCGCGCCTCTCAGGTGAATTCGCTGCGGGAAGAAATAAGCGCAGTTCTGGAGGTCGCACAGGACGATGATGAGGTAGTGGTAATTCTCGAAAGCCCTGGCGGCACGGTTCATGGCTACGGTCTTGCAGCCTCGCAGCTACAACGGATCCGGGACCGCGGGATCAAACTTACCGTGTCCGTGGACAAAATCGCTGCGAGCGGCGGCTACATGATGGCCTGCGTCGCGGATCAGGTTATAGCAGCGCCGTTCGCCATACTCGGCTCCATCGGGGTTATCGCACAGATACCCAATTTCAACCGTTTGATGAGAAAGCATGATATCGATTACGAGCAGATCGCGGCTGGCGAATACAAACGCACGCTAACGGTATTCGGTGAAAATACGGATAAGGACCGCGAGAAAGTGCGGGAAGAGATCGAGGATGCTCACGATCTCTTTAAAGAATTCGTCGCAGAGCATCGCAGCGAAATCGATATTGCCCGGATTTCCACCGGCGAGCATTGGTACGGCAAACGCGCGCTTGAGATGAAACTCGTGGACGTACTACAGACCAGTGACGACTATCTGCTAACCGCGGCGCGCGATGCAGAACTTTACGAAATCAGCTACGTACGCCGCAAACCTTTGATTGAAAGGATGTTTTCCTCCGCTGCCAAGCTGCTGGACCCAATTACTTACTAGCTATTATTAGTTCTATAAACTCTTTGTAAATCATTTGGCTAGCTTCTATAATTACTGCTAGATCGAGCATTAGCTCATAGCGGTAACTGTAGCCATGTATGCAACTTATTTCGGCTTGACTGATGAGCCGTTCGCGATAACACCGGATCCGCATTATCTCTTTATGAGCGAGCGGCACCGCGAGGCGCTTGCGCACCTGTTTTATGGTCTGGGTAACCGCGGAGGTTTCGTCCAGCTGACCGGTGAAATCGGCGCCGGCAAAACCACCATTTGCCGCTCACTGCTCGCCACGCTACCCCGCAATGTGGATGTCGCATTGATTCTCAGCCCGACGCTCGGTGTGCGCGAGTTGCTACTGACCATCTGTGACGAACTTCGGATCGCGTATGCCGCGGACGGTCCCTCGATCAAGGAACTCGTCGACTGCTTGAACGGATACCTGCTGGCAGCCAACGCACAGGGACGTAAAACCGTACTGATCATCGATGAAGCTCAAAACCTCAGCGCCGAGGTGCTGGAGCAGATCCGACTGTTGACGAATCTGGAAACGGAACGGCATAAATTGCTGCAGATATTTCTCATCGGCCAGCCAGAACTGCGCGAAAACCTGCAGCAACACGGGCTACGGCAACTCGCGCAACGCGTCACTGCTCGCTACCATCTGGGACCTTTGACGCAAACCGAGACGCTGCAATACGTTCGTCATCGCCTGTCAATTGCCGGCTGCGAGCAGGAGCTATTCACGCTTGGCGCCCTACGTAAGATTTTCAAGATCTCAAAAGGAGTGCCGCGAACCATCAATATTCTGTGCGATCGCGCCCTACTCGGCGCCTACGTCACCGGCCAGGACATGGTCGACACTCGCATCGTTCGAAACGCTGCTCGAGAGGTCGCGGGCGACCCGCTCGATAACCATGATTTACCCGTTCCAGGCTGGGCACGTGTGGCGGCAGTAATTATGCTGTCGGTCGCGGGGACCTTAGCTCTGGCGAATTGGTGGGCGAGCTATCTGCCCGAAAACATCGCTCAAACACCGGAAATCATTCAGCAATCCGCTGAAGAGTTTACTGACTCGCCGGTTCTGGCGAGCCCACCACTCACGCCAATTGTTTTCCACGAACCGATCGACGAAGGCCCCCTGGATCCGGCGCTTGCCAACGTGAAAGTTGCGGCGGCACAAACGAGCGTCATACCACCCCAAGCCCACGGGCAAACGTCGAGCGAGATCGCCGCTGCCGAATCTGCCATCGCGCTTGCGGACTTACTCAGCCATCAGCCCGAGCTTAGATCCAGCGCAGAGCAACAGTTGCTGCAACGTTGGCAGCTACCGACTGCGGTAAATGGAGATTTATGTACGCACGCGCTGGCCTATGGCCTCAAATGCTTTGCCGGGCGAGGGCATTGGAGAGATTTGCGGCAACTCGACAGACCCACAATAATATCTTTATATTCAGACATTTATGAGGGTCCACGTTGGGCAGTATTGGCGGAATTGGCCGATGACGCCGCAACGTTGGAATTTTCGGGTCATCAACAGCGGTTCAGTTTCAGCGAAATTGACGAGTATTGGCGCGGTGAATACCTAGTCCTGTGGCGTCCGCCCTTGCCCGATATCGAATTGATTAGCAGCGCATCTCCACGCGCCGCAATCGGTTGGCTGCGTGAGGCGCTCAGCGAAGTTCAAGATACTCCGGTGTTGAATCCGAGCGGCGAGGAATTCGATTGGTCGCTGACGAAAGCCGTGATGGCGTTTCAACGCCGTTCGGGACTGGCGGTAGACGGGACGGTGGGCGCGGCAACCTTTATTGCGCTCAATACAGCTCGACGGCAACCCGGCATACCGCAAATCGCGGCGCTGAACTGAAGCGGCGCCATGTCTTACATTCTCGACGCATTGAAAGAGTCCCAGGCCTACCGCGATATCGCGGAGGCCGGCTCAGATTCTCCACAGACACCGGCTGGGCAGCGCGGCTCCCGCGTTCGGCGTCGCGGCCGACATTACCTGATGCCGAGCGTGGTCGCTATTTGTGCCGTTATCGTCTCCTTTGTCGTGCTGCAGCCACGCACCACCGAGGATGCCGCTGCGATTTCTGTAGCGCGCACGGACATGATAAGCAAACCACAAACTTCGGCGCCAAAACCGCAACCAAGCCGGGAAACTACACCCGCGCCGATGCTAACAGCGGCCAATTCAGTCGTTGAGAAGCCGATTACCAGCGCACCCGTTGCTGCACAGTTCGAGGAAATGCAAGCAACCCTATCTGCATGGTCGAACAACGATCTTTCGGTTGATTTAGCAACAACGCCGGCACCATCCTCCGTGCCCCTGCTGGTGGAGATGCCGGCAAGTTATCGACATTCTCTTGGCCCGTTGCACATCGATGTGCACGTCTACGATCCCTCCCCCAGCCGTCGCTTCGTCATGCTCAACCAGCGCAAGTATCGTGAAGGTCAAAGCACGGCTGGCGGTGTTGCCGTGGAGACGATTACCGCCGACGGACTGGTGGTCGCTTATGAAGGGCGCCGGTTCCGCCTGCCGCTCTAAGCCCCGTTCCGTAATAGGAGCGGCGCACGAATCACCCAATTTCTTAGCCAGCTTCATTTAAATTCCCCACATCCGACGGCCAAGGGAGAAGGGACCCATGGTTTAGCCTCGTCGCTTATTTGACTAATAAATTACCTGAAACCAAATGTTTGCCGGATCGAGGTTAAGCTGAATTAAATATTTTTTCGAACTCGTCTTGACATGCTCGATTCCTCGACTATCATTTAAGTCATGCAACTAACTAAAGGGCATAAACCATGGGTCCACGAGTAAGCGATAAACGCGAAAGACTGGTCGATGCAGCCAAGCACCTGATCCATGTGCAAGGCTTCAATCAAACGACCTTGTCGGATATCGCGCGTGAATCCAACGTGCCACTGGGCAATGTCTATTACTACTTTAAAACGAAAGAGGACATCGCGTCCGCGGTTATCGAAGAGCGGCGAAACGAACTCTGCGCAATGATGAGCAACTGCGAACAGCGCACGGATCCACGTGAGCGGATCACCGCGATGTTGGACGGGGTTATGTGCAACGCCGAGAAACTTGTCGAACACGGCTGCCCCATAGGCAGTTTGTGCCACGAATTAGGCAAGACCCCCTCGGCACTATCGGCAAAGGCGGACGGGCTTATTCGCACGCACATCGAGTGGTGTACGGAGCAGTTCAGACAGATGGGCTGTGATGAACCAGAGAAGTTAGGCGTGCGAGCAGTAGCGGAAATACAGGGCGCGTGTTTAACCGCCCAAGCGCTGAGCGATGGCCAGGTAATGTCCGAGCAAATTGCACGGGTAAGAGATTGGGTGAACGAACTTTGAACACAGCAGACACAGCGACACCAGCACAACATCGATAAAATTATTTTTTCTACCAACTAAGTTAGTTAACTTGCAAAGGAGAACCACGATGAGGAACTTTAACCTGCCGCAATTTACCGAGTGGTTGACTGGGACGGTCAGCGTCGCGGCCATCATATCGGTCGTGATAATTAGTCTCAGCGCGTTAGCCCTCAACGACATCAGCCTGCTGCAAGGCTACTAAGGCTGGTTTTTTTTAGGTAATTAAATAGTTAGTTAACTCACAAACCATCCAGGAGAGAGCAAACATGACAACCACCCTAAAAGCGATCTTATTTGGTAGCGCAATACTTGCTACCACCGTGGTTTCAATCCTACAGCCAAGCTACGCCGAAACCGACGCTGCGAATCCCTTCGGGATCATCCCAGGCGGCTATGCCCCGGTCGCCTTCGTCGAGGACGGAAAAGCCGTTCGTGGCAAGGCAAGATTCAGCTATGTCCATGATGGCCAGATCTACGTGTTCGCAACTCGCGTTCATCGCGACCGGTTCATTCTTGAACCGCAGCTGTATTTCACACGCAATCAGCGTTGACAGCGAACAACGGACCTCCCCCCAATTGCCCCGTGCTGCCGCCCGATCGACTTTCACGACCGGGGTGGCAGCAGGGGCTTGTTGATTTCGCAAGCTGTATTCACCCCGTCAGCAGTGCATCAGATAGGGATGTTGCGACTAACGTCAACTCGCAGTGTCCTCGGATTTTGCGAATTCACGTAGAATTCTCCGCAAAGATCCGACGTACCTCCTCGCCGATTATCCGGATCCCGGCACTCACAATAGCTGCGTCTTGTGCATAACTGATCCGAATACACTCATATTGGTGCGGCCAGGGCTTGCCAAGTCCAGGGAAGAAATATTCACCGGCCAATACAAAGACCTGGCGGGCTCGCAGCCGTACGTAGAGCTCGCGGCTGGTGACCGGCAACCCCGGAAACCATACCCACAGGAAAATCGCGCCCTCGGGCTTATGAATGAAATATTCAAAACCGGCCAGAGCCTCATGTAGCCAAGTCACTGCGAGCCAAGCTTTGTCCCGATAAAACGGCATGATCAATTCGCGGCCGACATCCATAATGCGTCCGCTCGCGACCAACTTTTCGGCCAGTGTTGCGCCGAAACTCCCGGGGGCCAAATTAAAGATCGCATTCATATTGGTAACGGCGTCAATAATCTCTTCATTGGCAACGACGATACCCGTACGCGTAGCCGGTAACCCAAGCTTGGACAGACTCATACATAAGACAATGTGCTCATCCCATATGGGCGTAGCTTCGGTGAATACGATATACGGGAATGGCGTGCCATAAGCGTTGTCGATAATGAGCGGAACACTATGCACCTTAGCAAGCGCGGCAAGACCACTTACCTCCTCGTCGGTCAATACGTTGCCGGTCGGATTGGTCGGTCTTGACACACAAATTGCTGCGATGTCATCGGTAATCTCTAAGGCACCGAAGTCCACGTGATATTTGAACAATCGATCGTCCAAATGCTCGATCGTCGGCCGCTGCGAAGTGAACAGACCATCGCTCAAACCAACGTCGGAATAACCGATGTACTCGGGCGTCAGCGGCAACATGATCTCTTTACGACTACCATCACTGAACTCACCCGCAAGCAAATTGAACAACATGAAAAAGCTCGCCTGACTACCATTCGTCACTGCAATGTTCTTTGCGTTGATATTCCAGCCGTATTCATTGCGCAGCAATCCGACGAGTGCATCCAGGAACGCCAGATTTCCCTGTGGCGGATCGTAGTCGCCGATAAAGTTGGCAAATGCGGCAGGATCCGCCAGCAGTTCCTGCATTCGCTGCCGAAATAGCTGCTCGACTTGCGGAATGTGGCTCGGATTACCGCCACCGAGCATGTAGATCTGATCACCGTGCGCCGCTAATTCACCGAAATCATCCATTAACTGACGAGTACCGGATTCGCGGGTGAATTTTTCGCCGAACTTGGAGAGTTTCATACAGGCAGGTTCATAATGGTCGTGGGACAATAGTGCTGGTTCGCACAAATGCAAATATCGGTGGTATCGATGATTACGTACATTGGAGTACTTCGCGCCCTACTCGCCGCGATGACTCTCGCCCTGGTTGCAACGGCGCCGTTTGCTGATCACGCGGCCAACTTTTCCGGGGTGCAACTCTATACGAATGTGATCGGCCCCGCACTTGCCATGATCGTTGTATTCGTTTTTCTGCTCGAGATGACAATGACCGGTGTTTTCATGGCAAACACGCAGGCTAGGGAACGAAGACGTTATCGACACATTTTGTGGCTTGAAGCCGGACTGTTTTCACTATTGCTGGCGTCATGGTCACCATTCCTGTTTGGCTTGATGGCGTTAACCCGCTGATTGGACCTCTGTCGCATGCAAGCTAAAAACATATGCAATTATTACTACGCTTTAACAGAACGAACGGCGCCACTAAAACAACAATAATTGTGTCACCTCCAAGCTATCTCGATTGCTGAACAAGTTCGCTGCGCAAACACCCAACAGTCTGACTTTCCGTGCACCTGCTTCGGTACGTGATAGCAGTTCGCGTAGTTTTGTTACCAGATCAGGTTCCGTGCACAAGGTTCCATTTAAGGTTTGAGCGCGGGTTATCAAGGTGAAGTCGGAGTACCTGACCTTAATATTAATAGTGTGCGCATCCAGTTCGTGTGATTCGAGACTCGCAATGACCTGCCCGGCCAGCCGCTCCAGATGCGCGAGCATTTCGGCACGGTCGTCCAGATCGTGTGCAAATGTTGTTTCGGTGCTCAGCGATTTACGCACGCGCGTGGAATGCACTGCTCGTTCATCCACGCCGCGCGCGATATCGTAATAGTACCGACCGGTTTTGCCGAAGCGTTTCTGTAACTGCTCCCGACTCCACCGCTTTAGATCTGCACCAGTGAAAATTCCCAGAGACTTCATGCGACGTTCCGTCGCTGGTCCGATTCCGAAAAACGTTCGAATCGGCAACTGCTCAATGAACGTCGCACCTTGTTCAGGCGTAATGACAAATAAACCGTCGGGTTTATCTACGTCGGATGCGATCTTTGCGAGGAACTTGTTGTAGGAAATTCCTGCCGAAGCGACCAGCGCCAGTTCGGACTTTATCTCTGCTTTTATCGCTTGCGCGATTAACGTCGCCGAGCCTTGGTGCGATTGGCAGGCGGTAACATCGAGGTATGCTTCGTCTAATGATAAAGGTTCGACCAGATCGGTATAGCGCCTAAATATTTTCCGGATTTCTAAGGAAATTTCTCGGTAAACCGAGAATCGAGGCCGTACAAATACGGCCTGCGGACACCTGCGATAAGCTTCCGCTGCCGCCATCGCAGAGTGGATTCCGTAGGTTCTCGCCTCATAGCTGCAGGCGGCCACCACTCCCCGGCTTTGCGGGTCTCCGCCGACAATTACAGGTTTACCTCGCAACTCCGGAGTATCACGCTGCTCTACCGAGGCGTAATAAGCATCCATATCTACGTGGATAATCTTGCGTGCCTTATCTGCCTCGCTGCTCATCGTCGCAGTATGCGATTATACTCGGCGCCGGTGAACCTGCCGGGCGCGGCGCTGTCTACCAGCATCAATACAACATGAGGCAAATAAATGAGTAATGACACGCGCGACGGCGCATTCAATTTCGGTTTATTCACTTTTGCGTTGCTTTTTCTATCGAGCGCAAATCTGGCGTTCGCAGAGTCCTCGGCCGCCAGCGCCCAAGCACACGTTATCGTCAAGAGCGCCAACGACGAACGTGATTACGCATATTTCGTGCTTGCGAACAAACTACAGGTGGTGGTTATCTCGGATCCCGATACCGATAAAGCCGCTGCGGCATTGGATGTAGCCGTAGGTAGCCGTAGCGAGCCGACTGGACGCCAGGGACTGGCACATTTCCTCGAACACATGTTGTTTCTTGGCACGGAAAAATATCCAGCCGCTGGTGAATATCAGGGACTTCATTACAACGCACGGCGGCAATCACAATGCTTACACTGCATTCGAGAATACCAACTACTTTTTCGAGATCGAAAAAGACCATCTGGAGCCAGCGTTAGATCGATTCAGTCAGTTTTTCTTGGCGCCAACATTTAACGCTAAATACGTTGCGCGTGAGAAGAACGCCGTGCATTCCGAATATCAGTCCAAACTAAAAGACGATCGACGCCGAACCTACTCAGTCACGCAGCAAATTGCTAATCCCTCACATCCATTTTCAAAGTTCAACGTAGGCAGTCTCGATACATTGGCTGACCGTGACGGCAGTGAAATTCGTGCCGAACTGCTGAAATTTTATGAGCGCTATTACTCTGCCAACCTCATGACCCTGACGGTGCTCGGGCGCGAGCCCCTGCCGACGCTGAAAAAATGGGTGCGCGAGAAATTTTCCGCCATCACCAATCGAAATACTTCCATCGCCCGCGGAAAACGAAGTGTTGTTCCAAGCGGGACGATTACCTGCGCGTGTTAACGTTTTACCGATTTCCGATCGGCGAACCTTAATGATGTCATTTCCACTACCCGCTGTTAAAGAGCACTATCTCACCGCGCCAGTTTCTTACATCGCCAATCTCCTTGGGCACGAAGGTCGCGGTAGTCTCCTGTCGCTACTGAAAAGCCGGGGCTGGGCCGATTCACTAAGCGCGGGTTTGGGAATGGACTCCAGCGACGATGCCGCATTGGCGATAAATATCGCGCTGACAGCGGAGGGCATGAAACATATTGATGACATAACAACGCTCGTATTCGCTAGCTTGCGCCTGATTGACAAAAAGGGGATTGACGCGTGGCGATTCGACGAGCAGCGCCGTTTAAACGATATCGCTTTCCGATTTAAGCAGAAAATGCCCGCTAGCAATTATGTCCGTAACATCGCAAGTGATCTTCAACACTATCCGCCGGCCGATGTTTTGCATGGCCCCTATCGCCTGGAAAACTATTCACCTGAGTTAATCCGTCACTTTATTGGATATCTGACGCCCGACAATGTGCTCGTGACAATCGTCGCGCTGAACCTGCCAACCGACTCTGAAGATCCCTGGTACGGTACCCGATACGCAGTTACACCTATCGATGAAGCAGTACTAGGACGTTGGCGCGACGAGCAAGCCCCCACGCAACTCGCGCTGCCCGGACCGAATGTATTTATACCAACCCGGTTCGATCTGAAACCACCACAGGTGCTCTCCGACATTCCCGGCAAGATAATCGGCCACCCCGGTTTTGAACTCTGGCATAAGCAAGATACGAATTTTGCACAACCCCGCGCTGACTTTTTTGTCTCCGTGAGATCACCGAAGGTCAACGACAGCGCGCTGCATTCGGCTCTAACCGAACTACTAGTGCGAATGGTCAATGACAATTTAACCGAATACAGCTATCCGGCATTACTTGCGGGTCTGAATTACGACCTGTATCAACACATACGTGGAATTTCTATTAGAGTTTCCGGCTACGACGATAAGCAAGGCGAATTACTCGAACGCATATTTTCCACACTGCTCAATCCCGTAATCGACGAACAGAGATTCACGGCATTGAAAGACGATTTGCAACGCGACTTGAAAAACGTGAAAGATGCACCACCCTACGAGCAAACGACTAAGGAAATCCGCAACCTTCTCGTGCGGCCCTACTGGACCGTGGACCAACGCCTTAGTGCCTTGGAAAGTGTGACTGCAAATAGCTTGCGGCGTTTCATACCCAAAATGTTCGAAAAAGTTTATGTCATCGCCCTGTCGCACGGCAATGTAAACACTAACGATAGCCTAAATTTAGGAGCACTTGTCCGGCGCTCGTTGATTGCAGATGCTATGCCAAGTCAAGTCGCTCCGGGCCAAGTGGTTAAGTTACGCGACGGCGACGATTACCTACGCAAACTCGATATCGAGCATCCCGATTCTGCGCTTTCCGCATACATCCAGGGAACTGACAAGTCATTGCGCACACGCGCCAACTTCGAGATTTTGGGGCAATTGACGTCGTCCCCTTTTTATAACGAATTACGTACTGACAAACAGCTCGGCTATATCGTGTTCGGAGGCTCATCACCGTATCTGCAGGTCCCCGGAGTTCTATACGTAGTGCAGTCACCGGTTGCCGATCCGGTCGCACTGGAATCACACATCACAGCTTTCGTGAACAGCTTCGCTCAGCAGCTTCAATCGTTACCGGATGAAACATTCGCAGAACATAAGCAGGGCCTGATCAGCCGTTTGTTACAAACTGACGATCGTCTGCGGACCCGATCGAATCGCTATTGGGAGGAGCTCGACCTGCAGCGCTACGAGTTCAACTCACGCGAACGTTTGGCCGCAGCCATCGAGGTAATTGACAAACAAACTTTCATGCGTTTCTATCACTCCGCTTTGCTGGATAAATCTAGAAAACGCGTACTCGTTCAAGCCCTGGGTGCAAACCACGCCACGTTGCAGTTGCCGGAGTCAGATTCGCAAATCATCAAACGTCCGGAGAAATTCGGCCGTGACCGCGGATATTTTCCCGCAACAGCAAGCGGCGAGCTAAACAACCCTTCCGGTCGGGCGGCTGTGCGCAATGCGAAATAGTCGACCGCGTCACATTTCAGGTATCTGCAAGTCGACGTTGAGTTGGTACAATCCTATTAATATCAACAGAGTTTGAGATTCAGCTTGATTTCCAAGCACACAGGCTTTACGATTTAATAACATTATCACCTAATGTCATTAACGTCCTGATTTAATAGAAAAACGTAATGCTTACCAATATCTTTCAAAAGGCTAGCGGCGAACGTGCCAGGGGTTGGTTACAGGGCTTGATGAGCAAACCCTTGGTGCTGCATATCGGCCAACACGACTATACATTTCGTGCGTTATGCGATTTCGAATTTGCCACCGCCGGCCGAACCGCTATCCCGCTGCAAAAATTCACCGATATGATCCGCTTGCCGGCGCCGGAGTTACTGCACGAGGCTAACGGTATCCGACAGGTGGAGCGGCAATTTATCGGCATACTGGAAAAATGCATCGAAGATCCGGAAAACACCGGTGCGCTGATCCGTGATGTGGGCGTCAAGGCATTCTCAAATGATCATGAATGGCGCGACATAATTGCTGGCCTGAATCCATTGGGCCCCGAATTTGACGAATACAAAAAAGTAGCGCTGGTCAAATACCTGCAGTATCTCGGCTCGCG
Organism: Gammaproteobacteria bacterium; assembly: GCA_965225625.1. Taxonomy (GTDB): domain Bacteria; phylum Pseudomonadota; class Gammaproteobacteria; order JADZEE01; family JADZEE01; genus CBDDBH01. The sequence goes on along the minus strand of CBDDBH010000034.1, from coordinate 182,144 downwards.
TCAAGAACTGTTGAATATGTTATATCGCGCGCGTACCAGCAAGCCGTTTACCGATCAGGATGTGATACCGGAAGTCGCGGAGGATATGCGCGGAATAGGCACTAAGGACACGGTAATATTTGACTTGATGCAACTGGAAGAGTCGCACCGCTTTATCAATCCGTACGAACGACTTCCCCGCGGCGAGGCCGTTACGCTGCGTTTGCCTAAAGGCGCTACAGTCGAGATCCTTTTGTCCAAGCACCGTTTTAAGTTGATTGCCGGCGAAAAATTTGCCTTGGTCGACGACGCTGGGCACGCCTATATTCTCAGTGACGGGCGAAACATTGTCGGTCGACACCTGAGCAATCAAATCAATATCGATAGCGCTTACCGCTCAGTTTCACGAAAACACTTGATCGTGGAATTATGCGACAAGGAAACCGTACGCGTCACCGACCTGTCCTCGCATGGTACTTTCGTCCCGCCCGAAACGGTTAGCCAGGCGATTCACTAGCCCGGATATTGCGTGAGGACTTCGGAAGAAGTCAGGGTCTCGCAATTACACACTGACGATGTTCCGCGCGCCTGCTGAAACAGGCCACCTGGACCGGCTACAACCAACGTTCGTCGAGCCGCCATAAACCCGCACGTCGCGCGCATTCGAAAGCATTATCAAGTTCCGCCGTTCGAGGCAGCCGATCAATCTCATCGTAACGCCGCTTAGCCGCTGCGGAGTCATCCCCTACCTGATACTGCGGCTGATACTGGCCCATGATGTTTATATAAGTATCTTCGTCCAGCTCGGCCGCAATCCATTGGCAAATAGCAGACAATTCATCTAACTGACCCGGCATTACGAGATGTCTGACCAGCACTCCTCGGCGGGCAAGTCCGTCGGGTCCAAACTGCAACGACCCGACCTGGCGGTGCATCTCGATAATTGCCTCGCGCGCGCGCTCCGGGTAATCCTTAGCTTTCGCCAAGCGCCGCGCGCTTTCTCGCTGCCAAAACTTAAAATCCGGCATATAAATGTCCACAATCCCATCGAGTAATCGCAAGGACGCGACCGAGTCATAAGCACTGGTGTTATAGACAATGGGCAGTCGGAATCCTCGCGGGATCGCTGCTGCTATTGCCTCGATCACCTGCGGCACTACGTGCTCAGGCGTGACGAAATTGATGTTGTGACAAGCTTGCGATTGCAGGTCGAGCATGACCTGCGCAATCTGATCGGCACTGCATTCGTCACCTGCCGGGTGCTGGCTGATGTCCCAATTCTGACAAAAGACACAACGCAAATTGCAGGCGCCGAAAAAAATAGTGCCAGAACCATTCCAGCCGCGCAGACAATCTTCCTCACCAAAATGTGGGAATGCGCTGGCAACCCGCGCCAACCGTCCGGTGTGACACACACGCGCCTCATCGACCAGACGATTTACATGACAATTGCGCGGACATGCGCAACAGTCCTCAAGTTCGCGCAGCCCGGCGGCAACTCGCTCATTGAGTTCACCGGAACGGTATAAGGACAAATAGGCAGGCTCAAAAGGATCGAGCAAATAGTTGACGTTGTCGCGCGACGAAGACACTGCGGACTACTCGGTAGAGGGCTCTGTGCGTTGCCCGAGTTTCATTTCGATGAGTTCGATGGCCATATCGGGTATTTCCTCGAGATTACCCGACTCCCGCGGTAGCAGCCAATGATCCACAGTTTCGCATTTGACTGAAACCAAATCCGCAATCTCGCGACGCTCCAGATTGCGCTCCAACATGATGTCGATCAATCGGTCTCTATTGTTCATTGCGATCACCCCTGCCTTTGCTTTAGCGTCTGAACAACGCAATCAGTATAGCTGATCCGTACTCGCCCTGATCCAGACACAATTACGCGATATGTTGCCTCAGGCGGCTTCTTGCGCAAACGAAACGTCGACTTTGCGAGCCCGGTTTTCGATTACGCGTACAACAGGCGGTATCACTGCGCTGTAGCCGTGTGCTCGCTGGAAATCCTCTGCCAATGCCCGTGCTGCCGTTGGAATCTGGCTGGCCATGTCGGTTAGCAAGCCACGCAAGTAACGATAGTTTACGCCGATTTCCGCGGCGAGGCGCTTCCAGCGACTGGCAATAACCCAATCGGCCCTGTCTTCGCCGCCTATAGACATGGCCAATCGATCATTGATCTCGGGATATACGACCGTGCACATCAAATCGTAAAACGGCGCGAGTTGCGGCCCATGACGGCCATAAAGAAGAGCCAGATTCTTGCCGTGTGCCAGGCAGTTTCCGATCAAATAGTTAAATAAGACCCATTGCAACAACGCGCGCATATCTGCGGCTGGTCGCGTACTGTAGCGACGAACCGCGTCAACACAGTTGCCGATACCTAATCCGCCCTCACGTTGGAATTTTATCTCTGGCAACACACTCAAAGCCTGGCAAAAATCCTCTTGGTGCAGTCGAGTTACCGTCGAATTCTCGCTAATCCGGTCAAAGCGTTGCACTACAAGTAGGCGATCAATAACTTCACGTACTGAGACCTTGGCAACGGGCAGCCCTATAGCCGCCGCCAGCGTCATGCAAAACGCCTCGTTATCGACCGTGTCGAGTAGCCCTGCAATCGGTGCCTTTACTATATGGGTACTCGCACTAGCACCGAGACAGGCGTGTACGATGCCGTCCATTACCGCCACCGCGAGCTTGTTTTGGCCGCCCGCCAGCGTCTGGCGCACCCCTTCGACGTTAGCCAACAACGGGCGTTGCGGCAGCAACTCAACCAGCGCATGCAGTTCGTGTTCAGCCAAAGCCCGATATTCACCCGGTACTGTCATCTCAGCGCCTGACGGCATGATCGTGACCGCGCCCGGACAATCTCCCGCCAGTGCGACCAACAGGCCGAAATCATTGGCCGATGACACGCCGATTTGCCGAGCAACTGCAACTCGCACTTCCGATTCAGGCAGTAAATTGGAGAAATAGGGGCGCACCCGCTCATCCGGATACGGCACATTCGCAAGCGGCATAGCCACGGAAATAGGAACCCCTTGAGCGAAAGCTGTTTCCGTGTAGTCCAGTTCGAGTCGCCTGCGTTCATTTACGCTTAGCTTCGCCAGCAACCGACCATAGAGGTAGACGTCGAGTTGCTCAATCATTTCTCGGGCCAACCACGGTGAAAGATCGCGACCGACAGGCCAAGTCCGGTTAGCACGGACAACACTTTTCCGATTTCCGCGGTTTCCTTCCCGTTTTCCAATTCCGAGACAAAACGGACGCCAAGTCCCGTTAGAGCCGCTAACTCGACCTGAGTAATGCCATCGATTTTGCGTTTCTCACGCAATATGCGTCCAAGCTCATAGCATGTGCTGATCTTACTGATCGGTAATGTCACGGTTATCTCTCGTTAATCGGGGCATGAATTTTACTGTAATAACATAATCTTGCAAATCTCGGTCATTCTGCTGGTAATTATTCCCGTACAGTATTATTTATTTATCGATCTCTTAAGTTAAGTCATTGTTTTTATTTTAAGTTCTGGATTTTCCTCAGATCCGCAACCGTCCAACTGCTTTAATAATGCGCTTTTCAATAGGCCTATTGGTCAGCCCCGCCAACGCGAGAACGTTCTCCACGTATACCCGTAAAGTAGTGAGTAACAGTGACTAGCCCGCATATTTCACGAAGGCGCCACACGATGCGAGTGAAACCCAGGCGTTGTAAAGGTTCCATGTCAACCACGGCAAAGGACAGTGTGTGCCGCATCGCGCGGCTATCCTGGCGCTCGCGGGTCCGCGCACGCCTGAGCTTGCGCTTCACGCCATCCATAGCTACGGCTATGCTTGGCGCTCCAGCGCGGCGCCCAGCCGCACGCGTCCTGCGCGAGCATCCACGATCCTTCATGAAATATGCGGACTAACCGGCGAGTGCACTACTCACTCACTAAATTACCCAGAGAATAATACGAACTGGAAGTTCGTCGCTTCGGATTGGCTATCCTATAAGGGATCAGTTCGCCGAGATTGGTCAACTGCGTTGAGAAGCTACCGTGAACTGTAACCAGGTTCTGAGATTTCTTCTGAAATATTTTTCTTAACCAATTGAATTTTACCAAGATTAATAATTAATGTATTTTCACATCGTGGACAATCTCTGCCAGCCCTCCCCCTTTATTTTGATTACTGTGGGGGACAGCTGAGCCCCGCTATTGCTTAAGGTTTGCTTCGGCTTCGATCATTATTACCAGACCGTCTACCACTCTGGCCATGCTCGTATAATTGAGGTCTTCCGCCTGGTCCAGACTCGTGTGGTAGAACGGGTATCGGAACCCGCCGGAATCGGTAATCATGATGGCAGGGTAGCCAAACTCCCAGAATGAAGCGTGGTCAGAACGGCGCACGTCGGGCACCAGCGCCTGTGGTGCACTCAGGCCTTCTGCGGGGAATGTGCCGCCGGCCCGAAAAGCGGCGATGGAACGCAATAGCAACGCGCGCGAATCCAAATTACTTACCAATGCGACAAAATTCGCGGTGTCAGGATAAAACGGGGCCATGATGCGTGGATAACGTTGGCTCCCGGGGGAATCGTTGTAGTAACCCAGCATTTCCAGCGCATACATAGCACGAACGCGTTCTCCGCGTTCGCTGGAGCGACGCGCATAAACCCAGCTACCCATGTCCTCAGTCCGAAAAAACGGAGCTTCCTCGTTCGCGAATGCCACGAAACGCAGCGTGTGGCTGAACCGGCGGCCGGAAAACCGCTGCGCAATCTCCAGCAGTGCAGCCACTCCGGATGCGTTGTCATTCGCGCCCTTGGACCAGGGCAATGTATCGTAATGGGCACCGATGATTATTAATTCGCCACCATCGCCGGCGAGTTCTGCCTCGACATTGCGCACCTGCACCCCACGACTCCTGAACTCCTCCAGGCGAACACGATAACCCGCCTCAACGAAGGCGCTTTCAATATAAATGGAGGTGGCGTTCAGATTCTCCGGCACGCTCTGGTGGCGGATACCTATTTGGCGCGATAAATGATAGACGTGCGCTGACAGGCGCCCAGCCTGTGAGGTCAATTCAGGTGTTATCTGCTCGCTTGCGACGCGCAACCGGTTGCCAGGCATGGAGGTAAGGTAAAACAGAAATCCAACGACCACCGCAATACATACGGCCACGATGCCGAGAATCTCGAGCACACTTCTACGCACCGGGACAATACTACTACAGGCCTGGCCCGCAGTGGATGAGACACAGGTTCAGTAGGCCTCCGTCCGCGACTGCGAAATTCAGCGACCTCCTAGATACACCTTGAGTTCTGGCGGTACCCGCCGGCGTATCAGCGCGTTCTTGGCCTGCCAGGCAGCGGCGTCTGGCATATCAATCAGCAAACGCACCTCTTTACCCAGCTGCACGGCCACCGGCACCCCGTCGCGGTACAGGACGCGATTACTGGCCAGTGCCGGAACGCGTGTCCCGGGCGTCAGTATCCCCATCAAGTTCAACGGATCGGCAGCGCTCACCGACACCAGTTCACCCTCTGCAGCGGTGCGCCGTTGCGCACGGAGTTCAGATACTGCACCGGGCAAGGCGAATTGTTCGCCGGAAAAACCGGCCACAAAACGTCCCCCGCGGATTTCGCCCCGCGCCTCCAGTCGGTGGAATACCCGCAACAAGTCGCGCCATGGCGGTAATCCACCTTCCCGTTCCAACATGCGTCGAAACACCACCCCATAGCGCTGCAGCAAAGTCCATGCAATGGCCTCGCCAGCGACATCGGGATCTGCGCAGACCCCGTGATCGTTCATTGCCACCCAGCGGCCTGCATCTGCAACGCCAAAAGTTGCGGTCCGCCGGCGGCGGCGTCCACCGTTCAGTGGCCTACGGCGATTGCTGGGCACCAGTAACGCTCGCAAACCACGAAAGCTATCTGAGCGCACCAAACCGCGTGCTACGAGTTCGCTCAACGCCTGCTCAGTTTGGCTGCCCAAAAGATGGGTCCCTTCAACCAGATCATCGAAAAATGATGCGCCCCGGGTATCGATAAAATCGAGCGTTTGACGAGCGTGAACTGACAAGCTCGGCGCAGCGTCCGGTCGCTCGGCTTCCAGGCAGCGCCAGGTTGGCAGCGTCGCACGCGGCACCAGGGTAATCGGCGTGGAACGCACCGGACTGGGTGCCCGGTCGGCGCTTTGGACCGTGCGCGGTGCGCTGCGCCGCATCCATATTGCCCGGCCCGACAAACACAGATCATCGAGGTAGCCCGGTTCGTAGTCCTTGACTCGGTTCGGTAACACATCGCCTTCCCAGGCGGCCGCCTGGATCTCGAAACCCTGGAGCTGTTCGACAATGACTTCCAGGGCTCGCGGTCCCTGCAGCCGCGCGCTTGGCGCTACGTGTTGCCAGCGGAACAGGAAACGCAAAAAGTCCGCCGAACTGACCGGCTCAATCTCTGCGCGTAGACGTTTGACCGTGTAGCGGTGAACGCGTGCAAGCAACCGTCGATCGCACCACTCTTCGGTAGGACTACCGCCTGTGAAATCACCGCGCAGCACTGCACCTTGCGTCTCGAGCCGGGCAAGCGCCACGTTAATGTCCATGACGGGTAGCTGTATCTGTTCTGCCAGTTGTTCGCCCGTAATTGGTCCGCTACCTTCCAAACGACTGCGAATCAAGTCGACCAGCGCGTCTTCATAGGTCCACACTTGTGCAAGAAATTCGGCTGGAACCACGACATCTGGCGTCATTGCCGCGTCACCGTGCACGGCCAATAGATGTGGCAAACGCTCAGTCGCAACCCATAGTCGCAGATCCTCCGTTACGCTAAGCCGAGTAGCTCTGCCGCTAGTACACAACTTCGCAAAAAATCCCGACCAGTCAACTCGGCTGGTACCCGCAACGTCTACGCCGCCGGACAAACCTTCGCGCTCCGTCAGAAAACCGAGCACGCACAACGCGTCATGCAATTCGTCGATGTTCGCAGCGTCAGGCCACGCCTCGGCACGAACGCGCTCGATCGCCGCCGGATCTAATTTGCCGATGTCCGCCGCCGTCTGTGGATCGAGCCAGCGCCGGCTTATGACAGCCTGGGTGCGCCGCTCTTCCAGCGGTGCATCATCCAGAAAAGCATAGGGCCGCGCTGTCAGAACCTCATAAGCTAGCGGTGATGGCTCGGTAAGATCCTTAGCAATCAAACGCTTACGGCCAGATGCGATTTCAGCAAGCAAGGCTTGCAGCGAATCGATGTCCATCGCCTCGGTCAAACAGTCGTCGATGGTTTGGTTGACCAACGGGTGATCGGGGATCTCTCGTCTGCCTACGACGTTTTCAGCACAAGCCAGTTGATCCGGGAATACCACAGCGACCAAATCGTCGGAATACATGCGCTGCAGGCGCGCGGGAACCTTTTTGCCGCCGTGAAAACGTCTTAGTGCGAATGCGCAAGTCGCATTCCAACGCCAGCGCGCCGTAAACATAGGCGCATCGAGTAATGCCTGAGTCAAAACATCGCGTACCGTTTCCGGCTTCAGGTAATGCCAAACCTCGTCCAGGGGAAAGCTATGGGTTTCTCCCAGCGACAGCACGATGGCATCCTCAGTTGCCGCAGCCTGCAGCTCAAAATTGAACTGGCGACAGAATCGTTTGCGCAGGGCAAGTCCCCAGGCGCGATTGACGCGTCCGCCGAACGGCGAATGGATTACCAGCTGCATGCCGCCCGATTCGTCGAAAAAACGCTCCATAATCAAGGTGTCATGTGTAGGTAGCGCCCCAAACGGCGCGTGTGCAATCACCAGATAGTCCACCGCTTGCCGGGCAACGGGTTCTGCAACGCCGACATCATCGGTCAGCCAGCGCATAGCCGCCTGGGTATCGCCATTCAACCGGTCTTCAACATCTTGGCGCAGGCGTGCCACAGCGGCTGAGAGTTCCATCGTTCGCGCCGGCGCCTCACCCATCCAAAACGGAATATTTGGCGGCTGCCCATGAGCGTCCTCGACGCGTACCGTACCGGATTCGACCCGCAATATTCGCCAGGACGTGTTGCCGAGTTGGAATATGTCCCCGGCAAGACTTTCGATGGCGAAATCCTCATCTAGTGTGCCTACGAACGCATTCGTAGGCTCCAAACGCACTTCATAGCTCGCCAGATCCGGGATCGCCCCGCCGCATGTGACCGCCGTCAGCTTTGCGCCCCGGCGAGCTCTCAGCCGCTTATTGACGGCATCACGATGCAAATACGCGCTGCCTCGTCCGCGGCGCGTGCTGAACCCTTCGGCGAGCATGCGCACGACTTGATCGAATGCCTGGCGGCTCAGATCCTGGTACGGGAAGGCACGGCGAAGCATGTCGTACAACGCGTCTTCATCCCAATCCTCACACGCAACCGAGGCAACGATTTGCTGCGCCAAGACATCAAGCACATTCCGCGGGATGTGCAAGCGGTCCAACTCTCCGCGGCGAATGGAGTCCAGCAGTGCAATCGATTCCACCAGCTCATCGCGACTCAAGGGGAATAAGCGGCCCTTGGGCACCCTGCCGACGCCGTGTCCCGAGCGTCCGACACGCTGCAGAAACGTTGCGATCGAGCGAGTCGAGCCGATTTGGCAAACTAAATCGACGTCACCGATGTCAATGCCCAATTCCAATGATGCGGTGGCAACCAGGGCACGCAATTTGCCGGATTTGAGTCGTTGTTCGGCATCCAGACGCTTTTCTCGCGACAGACTGCCATGGTGCGAAGTGACATCCTCGTCTCCCATTTGCTCGCTCAGATGGTGGGCAATGCGCTCGGCCATGCGCCGCGTATTCACAAATATCAGCGTCGTGCGGTGCGCGGCGATGAGCGCCAGCAACCGCGCATGGATCTCCTTCCACACCTCTCCTGACATGACCGGCTCCAGCGGCGAGGCGGGGAGCTCGATGGCCAGATCTCGCTGGCGACCATGGCCGGTATCGACAATCTCGGCCTGGCCCTGCCCTCCGACCAGAAACCGGCCAATCTCGTCTATCGGATTCTGCGTGGCGGACAAGCCTATGCGTACCGGCGGCTGCTCAGCCAACGCAGCCAATCGTTCCAGGGTCAGAGCCAGATGGGAACCTCGCTTGCTGTCCGCAATAGCGTGGATCTCATCGACAATTACCGTCCGTACAGACTTCAGCAGTTCGCGTCCGCTGTCACTGGTTAGCATGATGTACAGCGATTCCGGGGTCGTCACGACGATGTGAGGTGGGATACGGCGCATGGCCGCACGCATCGCCTGAGGGGTGTCGCCGGTACGCACAAATGTACGTATCTCGACCGCTTCCTCGCCTGCTGCCAGCAATTCGTCACGAATACCCGCTAGCGGTAATTCAAGGTTACGTTGGATATCGTTACTGAGTGCTTTCAGTGGCGAAACATAAAGCACCTGGGGACATTGTTCGAGCTCTCCAGCCTGCCCGCGCTTTACCAAATCGTCTATAGCGCACAGGAACGCGGCCAGAGTCTTACCTGACCCCGTTGGCGCGGCAATCAGGACCGAGGATTGACGCTGAATGATTGGCCAGGCACGCTGCTGGCATTGCGTGGGTTCGGCAAAACTTCGTCGGAACCAGTTCGCAACCGCAGGGTGGAAACTGTCGAGCATGGTGACGATTCCAGTGTCATGGACCGCAACGGTCCAGCCACACTGATTGTACCGCGTCAGCGCCGTCAGCTCAGTAACTGTATAGCCGGACCGGCCATGGCTTGGGCGTCATGAATGATTGTCATGCTTAACTCAGGGTTCAGTCCGCCCTCGACAATTTTGCGAGCTGCGGGCATCTCTTCAATCGGAGGCAATTTGCGTCGCGACTTCTCGGCCAGCAGGTGATGGTATAGGGCCAAATTTACAATATCGCCATAAACCAGCTCCGGGCCGGAATCGTGCAACCAATCGCCGGCCGTCTCGACAACCTTGGCGAGGTCCTCTCCCAGTTTCCAGGCGCGTAAGATCATCGCGCCGGCCCGTGCCTGCATGCGATCAACGGCGCGATCAATAAGCTGCGGCTTAAGCAAATGCACCGGACTGTGCGAAACGTAATTGAAGATCGGCAAGACACCAACATTGTGCAGCAGTCCGGCCAACGCCAGCCGGTCTTTGCTGAGCTGCGGGGTATAGCGCGAGAAAGCCACGCTCAACGCCGCAACATTAATCGAGGCACGCCATGCACGTTCGATGCGGCGTTTCACTTGTTCGGAGTCTGTTTTGAAGACGTCTTTCATACTGAAACAAAAGACTAATTCACTGACCATACTCGGGCCTAACCTGCTCAACGCACGGGTGCAGTCGGCTATCTCCATTGACCCTCGGAACACCGGACTGTTGGCAATTTTGAGCAGCTTTATAGTTAGTGCCGGATCGCACTGCACGATCGCGGCGAGTTTTTTCAAGTCGTCGGGTGTACGCTCGATTTCGTCGCTTAGTTTCAGAACAACCTCGGATAGGCTGTGCAATACAACGCGATTAGAATTCAGCTCCTTTTGAAACTCATGTAGAAACTGGCGCGTATGCGTCACGTCCAATGACATGTCATCGTCAATCTGTGTGTCTTTTTGTGGCGCCTCTTGTCGGAGCACGCCAACGACAACATTGGGGATCTTAAAAACCGTTACCGGTGTCAGGGCAAGGACTTCGTAGAGACTGGGCCGTACATGTGCAATCGCTTCGCGCGCCTCGCTACTTCCAGCTTCTACACGCTTACCACCCCCATCCTGTCGACGTAGCTCGACCGCTCCTGCCAACAGGTAGTAGTCGTCCGAATCCGTTGCCCCAAAAGTGAGCAAGCACTCTCCCCCGTCGAATTTCGCGAAGCTAATGCGTGAACCGGCGATCACGATCTGCTCCGCACCCATTTCGTCAAAGGGAGAAAACAGGCGCAAATGACCTGGTTTAAATTTTTCCTCCGGATCTTTGGCTAGTTGCTGACCCAGACCGGCCAATCCGCCACCCACCGATAGTACTTGTTGTTTGTCCACCATGGCCGAGGCTATAACGTCGCTAAACTGGATCCATCCGTTGGTATTGTTGTCGTCTGAGCGCTGCCGCTAGCGGGCTAATGCAGTATTTCGCAGGAACCGATAAAGTTCGTCTATAACCCATATAATTCAGAATGTTATGCTTAGTTTTCCAGAGAGTCTGGTGATTGACAGAGACGACGCAGGACAAACGCTACGACGCGGATTTTTCATTTTTAACGTCAATTCGAACTAGAACTTTAACATGGTTGGCGCATTTTTTGATTGGCTGCGCGCATCATCGCTTGGCCGTACAACGCTGCTCACAGCACTGTTGGTGCTGCTTCTTGTGGACTTACCTGGCCAGGCTTTGCAGGCGCGATGGTTCCACCACCTCAGTACTGTGGCGCATGCCGCGTTGTTTGCAGCCATCGCCTGGTTTGTTTTGCACGATGAGCGAATGGACCAACACGGCGTTGGCAAGAAAATCGCGATAGTGCTCGCACTCACGTTGATTGTCGGCAGCATCATCGAAGGCTTGCAGACACTTACCGGACGCTGGGCCAGCTTAGGCGACCTTGGCGCCGATCTGGCTGGTGCCGGGGCGGTCGCCATAATGGTAGCACCACGCACGGATCATAATTGGCCACGGCTGCGCTTACCGGCGCAATTGCTCGCCATTTGCTTGGTCACTCTTGTGCTCTTGCAGCCAGGGATCTTTGTTTGGACTGAATTGTCTTTACGTAGCGCGTTTCCAACGCTTAGTGACCTGGAGGGTCGCTTCGAGGAGCGCCGCTGGAGCGGCGGCAGTGTCGATTCCAAGGTTGTGCGACAGGGACGCCACGCCCTACGCTTCGACCTCACAACCGATCAATATTCCGGCCCCGCGCTTACCCATTTAGCGCGTGACTGGCGCGGGTATCGAGCATTTCGCGTCAGCATTTTCAATGATTCCAATACACCGTTGCCGCTTACTTTGTCGATTCTCGATCGCGAGCATCGCAGACGCGGCAGTCCCTATAACGATCGCTATAACTCCGAGCACTTATTGCACAGCGGCTGGAATGATATGGAAATAGACATCCACGCGATTGCGAATGCACCGCGTGGCCGAACGATGGATTTGGGAGACATCGAACAGATCTACTTCGTAGCAAGCAAGCTGGCTACGCCGCGGACAATTTATCTAGATGCTATGGTCTTGGTTCAATAACACTGCGCAAAACAAAGGAAGGAAAATGCCTTCACCCGCAATTGCCATGCAACCGATCGGCTACGTGCAAACGGATGTGCCCAAGGAAGAAATTCCGCGTCGCCGCCGAACCTTGATCTCCAATGTCATCGTTGAGCAGCGATATGCTCGGGCTCTGGACGGGATAGCGGAGTACTCACATTTATTTATTTTGTTTTGGATGCATGAATTTGACCCTGCAAACGCACGGTTATCCGCCCATCCGCGGGGTGATGAAACGCTTCGCGAGACAGGCGTATTTGCCGCGCGCGGCAGAAACCGGCCTAACCCGATCGGGCTTGCAGTTGTGGATCTCCTCGAACATAACGGCAATCGCCTGACCGTAAAGCGGTTGGACGCCTACGATGGGACGCCGGTCCTGGACATCAAGCCCTACGACCATCTAGACGTTTTTTCCGAGATTCAAGAACCCCAGTGGCTGGCGAGTCGGCGTCGATAGCAATTGCTTCATTGTGCTACATTGGTCTTCATGAGGGACGGGCAACTAGCTGAACCCCGCCGCGGGGTATTCAAGTCACAGACGATGCTGAGTTTACTGCTGCTTGTCGCTGTTCAACTTGCCGCGGCCCCTGAGGCTGGCAGGGTTTTTGGCGATTGGACGGTGCGCTGCGAGCCTCAGGAGGCTGCGCTTGAACAGTGCTTCATACTCCAGGAATTGTTAACCACGGAGGGCGGGCAACGTGTGTTACGAGTCGTCATCAGCTACCTGCCCGACGCCGACGCGCCGGTCGTTCTCGTTACGCTGCCGCTGGGAATATTTCTACCACCGGGAGCGCGGCTAACTATCGACGGCGCGGATGAACCCATCCGATTCCCCATTCAAACCTGCGACCCCAGCGGCTGCCGTGCCGGACTCAAGCTAACACCGGAACGGCTCAATTTAGTTATGCGCAGTGATGTGGCATCGGTCACGTTTTACGATAAAGAGCGTCAACCGATTGCAGTCCCGCTGTCACTGCGTGGATTTTCCAGTGGGCTGGAATCGTTACGCTAGCACTCCGTGGCCTAATAGCGTTTACGCTTAGTAAATATCGGGTGCAACACCCGATCACCCGGCTTGATGCCGAGGCGAGCAATCGTTCCAGCGTTAACTTCCAGCACCGCCCGAATTTTCTTTTTAGAACGTATGCGGCTGCTTGATAGCGGCTCCGTCTGCTCGACAATCGATTCGATACGACCGTCTCTTTCAATAAACAGCATGTCGAGTGCGATAAGCGTATTGACCATCCACATCGACACTCTTGCGTCCGATTTAAAATCGAACAACATGCCTTGGTTGCCCAGTAATTGCTCGCGATACATTAATCCACGACGCCGCTCTCGATTTGTATTGGCGATCTCAACCTCGAAATAGTGTTCCGTGCCATCGGCACTGGCAATGGTGAGATCCGAATGAGAGGACCCAATGGCGACGCCCAATTGACTACCAATTAGTAACGATAGACCGGCAATTAGACGCAGCTGCTTCATGAGGCCACCGACGCAGTTCTTCGCCAATAAGCTAGCAAACCTGTAACGCTGCGGTCAACGCACCCACTCTGGGTTGCAATTGCATCGCCCGCGTCGTTGTGCTTGAATGCGCTGCCCGATCGGTTGGCCGAAACGAACTAGATCGAAGCACTGGTGGCTTCAGCCAACTTCCCGTTTTGTAACAGTTTGCTGCCAAGTAACTGCTTGGTTGACACTAAACCAGAACTCTAGCAGTAGTAAAGGAACCGGTATATGAACATCTACGTGGGGAACCTGCCGTACAACGTTCGCGACGATGAGCTACGAAAAACGTTCGAGGAATTCGGTGAGGTCAAGAGCGCCGAAGTGATTGTCGATCGCCGCAGTAATCGGTCACGCGGCTACGGTTTTGTTCAAATGGCTAACGAAGATGCCGCTACTAAGGCAATTGAAGGACTGAACGGAACCGAACTGCATGGCCGCACCTTGCGGGTCGATCGATCGCGACCGAAATCCCAGGACGAAAAGAACGGACGGGGCCGACGGCCGCGTGCCCAGGCAGCAACTCAACCCAAGCCGGAAGCAAAAAGCGGCGGTATCATGGGGTTTATCAAACGCCTGGTGGGTTAAGCCCGACGCCGGGTGGGTTAAGCCGCTCAGCCTTTCTCCAGCAGACTGCGTAGATCAATCATGGCCGCGTTGGCTCCTGATACGTATGAAGCCATGACCAGGGAGTGGTTAGCGAGCAGACCGAATCCGGTGCCATTGGCGATTAACGGGCTCCATACCGGATCTTGAGTTGCTTCGAGTTCGCGGATGATCTGCTTCACGCTGACTGACGCATTCTTTTTCTCGAGCACTTGCTTGAAATCCACCTCTATCGCGCGCAGAAAAATGATCAGCGCCCAACATGTACCTCGCGCCTCATAGAAAACGTCGTCAACCTGAAATCTCGGTGTCTTAATGAGAATTTCCGCCGCGCCCACGGTCGATTGCACTGCTTCTGCATCACCGCTCAGGTCAGTGTTAATGCGTACCTGCCCGACGCTGGCGCTCAGGCGCTGCGACAAACTGCCCAGGCGCTTTTCCACAATTGCCATCCAATCACCCAAGTTATCGGCCCGCGCGTAAAACTGAGCATCCGGATGTTCGGGTTGACGCAACTTTTCAAGAAATCGTTGCAATGCCTCCACGGCCGTCTCGTATTCCCCTTCTGTCGACGGCAATATCCATGAAGTGCTGTTGAAGTTAAATTGAGGTTCGGCGATGGATAGATCGGGGTCTTCAGTTGATTGTGTTTGCGAGCGGCTCATGTCATTGCGCAGAGCCTTCGCGAGATCACGGATCTGAATCAGCACCCCAAACTCCCAGTTGGGGATGTTGTCCATCAGCACGCCTGGCGGCATGATGTCGTTGCTGAGGTAACCACCGCGTTTATTCAGAAGGGTTTCAGCGACCGCAATCAAGGACGCAGTCGTGACGTAACCAGTCACAATTTTCTCGCCCTCGCCACCGCCACGCTGTAATGCGCTTGCTCGCACATCAATCAGCGGGGGCTCATTGTCCCAGTACAACATCGTTGCTGAGATAATAACGGCCAACAGCAGCAATAGCTGCCAGGCGCGACGGCGAAAGGTGATTAACATTGGATGCATCGTAAGTACCCCTACATCGAAAGCTGGATCGTTTGACGGACCGGGTCGAGAGCTTGAACTTCGCGCACGAGTTCTTTAGTCAGTGGCTCTGAAACCTCCAACATGGCTATTGCCTGGTTGCTTTGCTCTGCAATACCAACTTGCATGCGCGTGATATTTATATTTGCCTTTCCCAAAATCGCGCCTAATGCACCTACCACGCCCGGTTTGTCATCATGTAAAGTGATGAGTAGATGACCTTCTAGGTGGGCTTCGATATCGTAGCTATCGATGCGCACGAGTCGCGGGTGCCGCTCGTCAAACAGAGTACCCGAAATAGATATCTCGCCGTTATGGTGACGACCGCTTATCGTCACCATGGATAGATAATCTTGGGTATCGGCAGAACGCGACTCTACCAGCGCAATGCCTTGGCGCTTGGCAATATGCAGCGCATTGACCTGATTTACCGGGGTTGAATGGTGCTCCGATAGCAGGCCTACCAAGGCCTCGACAGCAACCGGATGCGGATCCACTTCTGCCGCCCGTCCCTGCAGCACCACCTCGACTTGTTGCAACGCACCGGGTGTCAACATAGCCAGAAGTCGGGCAAGTCGGCAGGCTAGCTGCTGATAGGGACGCGACTTTCCGAGTTCATCCGCCGATACGCCGGGCAGGTTAATAGCATTGATGGGTTCGCCGTTACGTAGATAAGTTGCGACTTGATGGGCGATCTCGACGCCGACGGCTTCCTGGGCTTCTGCGGTCGAGGCCCCCAGATGGGGCGTGAAGACGATGTTCGGAAGACTCAATAGAGGCGAACCACTGGGTGGCTCGTGTTCATACACGTCTAGCGCCGCTCCTGCCAACCGGCCATCGTTTAACAGATCGTAAAGCGCTTGCTCGTCCAGCAACCCGCCACGCGCACAATTTATAAGTCGTGCGCCGCGCTTCATTGTCCCAAGGCGCTCGCGGCTCAACAAATTGCGGGTGGACTCGGTGACCGGGCAATGCAAAGTAACGTAATCCGATCTCTCCAATAAAGCATCCAGGTCTTCGGGCTCGACCCGATCCGCTTCGAATACGCTGCTGGTAACGTAAGGATCGTGTGCAATGACATTCATCTTCAACCCGAGTCCTCGCGCTGCCACGATCCGGCCTATCGTACCGTAGCCGACGACGCCCAGGGTTTTCCCCGCGATCTCGCTACCAACTAACGTCGAGCGCTTCCATTCGCCGGCGCGTACGGATCGGTCAGCCTCCGGCAGGTGGCGGCTGAGCGAAAGCATATGCGCAATAGCAAGCTCCGCCGCCGTGGTTGCGTTTGCATCGGGGGTATTAAGCACAACGATTCCGCGCTCAGTTGCGCCTTCCACATCGATGTTGTCAACGCCGATACCGGCACGGCCGATTACCTTCAAGCTGTGCGCGCTGTCCAGCACTTTTGCCGTGATTGTCGTGGCGCTGCGAACGATGATTGCGGCAACGTCAGTGACGCGTTCACAAACCACGTCTTCGCTAAGCCCGGTCGTGAAGTCAACATCGAATTCCTTTTGCAGTGCATCGACGCCTTTAACGGAAATGTTGTCGGCTATAAATATTTTTTGCTTGTCCATGTTTTGCGCACGCACTTAAGCGGTCCGTATTACACGACTTGTTGGTAAGCCCATTCCAGCCACGGCAACAGTGCTTGAATATCCTCGGCATCGACCGTCGCGCCGCCCCAAATTCGAAGTCCCGGTGGCGCGGCCCTGTAGGCGTTAATATCGTAGCCAACGCCTTCGTGTTCCAACAATTCGACCAGCGCCTTAATCTTGCTGCGTTGCTCGCTCTCGGCCAGAGCATTGAATTTGAGCGAGGTGATACGCAAACACACCGACGTGTTGGAGCGCCACTGGGGATTGCGGGCTAGAAAACCCACCCACTCCGTTGCGTCCACCCACTGCGTAATCACGGCCAGGTTCCGATTGGAACGATCGATAAGCGCAGCTCTGCCGCCTATGGAGTCAGCCCATTGTAACGCATCCAGATAATCCTCGACGCACAGCATCGATGGGGTATTTATCGCGCCACCGACGAATACGTCTTCGTTGAGCTTGCCGTTCTTGGTAAGGCGAAACACTTTCGGAATCGGATGCGCCGGCGTATAGGACTCCAATCTCTGCACCGCGCGCGGACTGAGAACTAGCATGCCATGCGCCGCCTCGCCGCCCATCACCTTCTGCCATGAATAAGTGGTTACATCCAATTTATCCCACGGTAATTCCATCGCGAATACAGCCGACGTCGCATCACAAATCGTCAATCCAGAGCGCTCGGCGGATATCCAATCAGCATTCGGCAACTTCACCCCGGATGTAGTTCCGTTCCACACGAACACGGTGTCTCGCTCGCCGTCGACCAAGTCGAGGGCGGGAAGCTCACCGTAATCTGCCTGGTACACGCGTACGTCTGCAATTTTTAGCTGTTGCACGACATCGGTGATCCACCCTTCGCTGAAACTCTCCCAGGCAAGCACATCCACACCGCGTGGGCCGAGTAACGACCACAACGCCATTTCAACGGCCCCCGTATCTGACGCCGGAACCATACCAATCCGATAATCGTCGGGTATATCTAACAGTGACCGAGACCTCTCCAGCGCCTCGGCAATTCGTGCTTTACCAAGTTTTGAGCGATGTGAACGCCCCACACAGGCAGATTCGAGCGCCTCGACCGACCACCCAGGACGCTTGGCGCAGGGACCAGAGGAAAAAAACGGCCGTGCCGGCCGTCGGGCAGGCTTCATAATTGGACGATTCCTTGAACTATTGAGCTGTTACGAGCGGCAGTGCGCATTCTAGTAGAGCCCACCAATGGTTCCAAGTGGCCTGCGTTTCGCGTTCTTCCCACTTACGCGCCGTCGGACAATTGGCGATAATGCAGCTGGGCGGGCTCAGCGCCATTCAATTAAAAGAATCTAGGAGACGAAACATGATAAAAATTTACGGTCAATTGATGTCGCGTGCACCGCGCTGTCTGTGGTTGCTTGAAGAACTGGGTCTGGAATACGAGCACATTCCAGTCAACCAGATGGAAGGCGAAACACAGAAACCTGAATTTCTAGCCGTCAACCCAAATGGAAAAGTTCCTGCTATGCAGGACGATAACGTCACGCTGTTCGAATCGATGGCGATCAATCTTTATCTTGGCAAAAAATACGGTAATGGCTTGTGGCCCTCGGATGAAGCCGATCAGGGACGCACAACCCAGTGGAGCATTTGGGGAATGACGGAGATCGAGCCGCCAGTCATCACCATGTTGGTGCAAAAAATGTTTACGCCGGAAGGCGAACGCGACGCTGCGAAAATCAAAGAAGCCGAAGACATGTTGCCTCGGCCGTTGAAAGTGTTGGAAGCACACCTGGCTGATCGTGATTATCTGCTCGGCAGCGAGTTCTCGCTTGCAGATCTTAACCTCGCGTCTGTGTGCTCGTTGTTAGGCATGGTCGGCGCAGATCTCGCGCCGTATCCGAAAGCAAGTGCGTGGCTGAACAACTGCCTGTCCAGAGAGGCCTATACAAAGTTGATGGCGGACCACTAAAGTGATGTGATCGCGTTGACCGGGCCTGTTTCAGGCCCGGTCGTCGTTTGCTCGGAGTCAGTGTATGCAACACCGCGGAAGCTGCCACTGTGGCGCTGTGGAATTTAAAGTAGAAGCGCCCGAGGACTTGGTCGTTGAGGATTGTAACTGTTCGATTTGCAGCATGACGGGTTATCTGCACCTCATCGTCCCTGCTTTGAATTTCCGATTGCTAAAGGGACAAGACGTACTGACGACTTACACGTTCAACACCGGTGTCGCGCAGCATTATTTTTGTAAGCACTGCGGCATCAAGCCGTATTACGTGCCGCGTTCCAATCCCGACGGCTTTAGTGTCAATGCGCGCTGCCTCGCGCCCGATTGCATCAAGTCGATGCGGGTTAGACCCTTCGACGGTCAACACTGGGAGCAAAACGCCGCGCAGTTGAGCGACCTCTCCTAGTCCCCGTCAACGTGGCAAGCATTGACCAATTTGAAGAATTTCAGCGACTCGTACGCCGACATATAGAACGAGGCAAATGGGCGGATCCACCCTTTCAGTCTAGCCACTGGTTCCTCTTGAAATATTTAAAACGGATCGAAACTGACGCTGGCCAAAGCGATTCGCCCACGCAAATCGATAACTGTATTCGTGCGATGTTGCGCTTCTACGTGGATTCAATTGACACGGATTCAGAGCTCGGCGATATTTGCCGTGAAATTTTCGAGGCTCACGGACGGTCTTTGCGTGAAGAAACACCACCACAGTAAGGTTGCCGCATCGTGGAGATTTACTCACCCCCAAAAGCCAAAGCTACAGTAGTCATCGCCGCCGGTAACATCTGTCCTTCCTGTCAGGCTGAACTGGGCGTGTTTACGGTCTCTTCGAAAACCACGTCGCGCAATTACTTTTGCAAGGCCTGCGGTGAATCACTGGTGTGGCGATTTCGAAGCCTTGTTTGCCTGCCGTTCGATTTGAGCTTGCTTATTTTTGTTGTATCCGCCGCTTCTTTTGGGTTCAGCAAAGTATTTATCGACTCAGGATGGTGGCTCATTCCTTTGCTCGCTGTCGTTGCACTGGGATATTGGAGCATTAATACATTAAGTAAGCTGGTGCTCATTAAGTTTTGTAAGTTAAAGCACTACGTTTAGGGCTAATGGAAATCGCGCGAACTATTGGTGAGCTCGCCGAGCAACAGCGAGTGATCCTCCAAATGCTTGGCAATGACGTGCAGAACCTCACCTTCGCGTTGAACCTGTCCACTGACTCCGAGTAAACGCGCACCCAGGAGTTCGTGGCGCTGGCGTTCGACCAGATTACTCCAGACGATCAAATTGATATGTCCGGTTTCATCTTCCAGCGTAACGAATACAACACCTGTTGCCGTTCCGGGACGCTGGCGGGTGATCACCAATCCAGCGGTACGTACTGCCTGCCCATGAGCCATCTCGCGCAGCGCGGCAGCTGTTACAAATCGGCGTTTATTGAGTTCCACGCGTATCAGCGCCAGGGGATGACGCCGCAGCGTTAAACCAAGACTGGCGTAATCCGCAACCACATTCTCTCCTTCGCTGGGCCGCTTTAGTATCGGCAAGGCCTCATGAAAATGGGGATCCTCAAAGGCAGGCGACGGTTCTTCTACGCCGAGTACCTGCCAACGTGATTGATGTCGATTGCCTGCTAATCCCGCCAATGCATCGCCTGCTGCTAACGCCTCCATATCCCTGCGATCCAGTCCTGCACGTCGCGCAAGCGCCTGTACGTCTCTAAATACGCATTCGCGGCGCGCAGCGACAATGCGATCGGCGCCAGCCCTTGAGAGTCCCTTGATCATTCTCAGCCCAAGACGTATTGCAGCTTGGGCCCGATCGCGCTCATCTGCCTGTGCAACAGCGGTTACGGGCCGGGCCACTTCCAAACTGCAATCCCAATCACTGATCCGCACATCTACTGCACGCACATCCACACCGTGTTGCTTAACGTCTTGAACAAGTTGTGCGGGCGCATAAAACCCCATAGGCAGACTGTTCAGCAAAGCACAGGTGAAGGCCGCGGGTTCATGGCACTTAAGCCAGGCCGAGACATACGCGAGCAAGGCAAAGCTGGCCGCATGGGATTCAGGAAAACCATATTCGCCGAAACCCAGAATCTGTTGAAAAATCTGCTGCGCAAACTGGCGTGAATAACCACGCTCGCTCATGCCATCGACCAGGTGCTGTTCGAACAGTTCGAGTCCGCCGTTACGACGCCAACTTGCCATGGAACGGCGCAACTTGTCAGCTTCCCCAGGCGAGAATCCGGCAGCAACCATCGCCAACTTGATCACTTGCTCTTGAAACAAGGGCACTCCGAGAGTGCGTGCCAACACTTCACGCACTGCTTCAGACGGATAGCTAACCGGCTCCAAACCTTCACGACGGCGCAGATAAGGATGCACCATCTCGCCCTGGATCGGTCCTGGGCGAATAATTGCCACTTCAATTACCAGGTCGTAATAGCTGGCCGGCTTGAGTCGCGGCAACATCGCCATTTGCGCACGCGATTCAATCTGAAAGACGCCTACGGTATCGGCTCTTTGGATCATCGCGTAAGTTGCGGGATCCTCTGACGGTATAGATGCCATCGAATATGGCTGACCACGCATCTCCTCTAGGAGATCGAATGCTTTATGAATAGCCGTGAGCATACCCAGGCATAAACAATCGACCTTGAGAAGACCCAATGCATCAAGATCATCTTTGTCCCATTGAATAACAGTGCGGCCAGGCATCGCCGCGTTCTCGATGGGGACTAAACGCGACAATGCTCCACGGGAAATCACAAAACCACCCACATGTTGTGACAAATGACGTGGAAACCCCATGAGCGAGGTAACCAAGGATATGAGTCTTTTAATCAAGACTGTGTCCGGATCAAAGCCCGCCTCGCGCAGCCGTTGTGGATCTACTCGTTTACCATCCCACCAGTAAATGTTCTTGGCCAAGCGGTCGACTTGCTCTAGATTCATTCCTAACGCTTTACCGACATCACGAATAGCACTTTTCGGTCGGTAGGTGATCACCGTAGCCGTGATTGCCGCACGGTCACGCCCATACTTTTCATATATGTATTGGATTACCTCCTCGCGTCGCTCGTGTTCGAAATCGACGTCAATGTCCGGCGGTTCATTTCTCTCTTTGGATATAAAACGTTCAAACAGCATGTCCATGCGCGCCGGGTCGACTTCGGTGATACCTAGACAGAAACAAACAGCCGAGTTCGCCGCGGAACCACGTCCCTGACAGAGAATATGTCGCTCGCGTGCAAACCTGACGAGATCATGAACGGTGAGAAAGTAGGTTTCGTATCTAAGCTCTTCGATCAATCGCAACTCATGTTCGATCAGGGCGCGAACTTTATTCGAGGTTCCGTTAGGCCAGCGTTGTTCGATACCCTCTTCGGTAAGCTTACGCAGATAACTCGTTGAAGTTTCGCCTACAGGCACCAACTCTTGAGGGTATTCATAGCGCAGTTCGTCCAGAGAAAAACAACAACGTGCCGCTATGTTGAGTGTCTCAGCAAGCAGTTCGGCCGGATATATCCGTGCCAACTGCTCAAAACTGCGTAGATGCCGCTCTCCATTGGTATGCGCTACCTGGCCCAGGACATCTACACGCTGCCCCAGTCTGATCGCTGTCAATGTGTCCTGCAGCGGCCGCCGTTGGCGGATATGCATATGCACATCACCGGCCGCAACCAACGGCAATCCTGTTTTTGCGCTCAGTATCTTCAAATCATGGAAATGTTCCCGATCGCGGCCATTCAGAAATAGTTCAGCGGCTATCCACGCTCGCCGAGGAAATAGCTCGGCAAGCCAGTGAGCCGATTGCACGCACGTCTGAGAAAATTCAGGCAGCAATAACACTAAACAGCCGCGCAGACCGTTGTGTAAATCCGCGCGCTCGAGTACATATTTTCCCTTCTCGACCTTACGCCTGCTTTGCGTGATCAATGTCGATAGGTTGCCGTAACCTTCACGATCGGTGGCAAGCAAGACCAGCCGCAAGCCATCTTCGAGCCGAAACTCACAACCGATAATAAGGTGGAGTCCGCATGCCTTAGCGGCCACGTGGGCACGTACCGCACCAGCAACGGAACTTTCGTCGGTGAGCGCGAGCGCCGTATAGCCAAGTTTTTGTGCCTGGCGCACCAACTCCTCAGGGCCCGAAGCGCCACGTAGAAACGTGAAATTACTCAGACAATGCAGTTCAGCGTAGGCAACCATCAAAGTCGACTTAATAACTATATATTTATACAGTAATTGGTAATGTCGATTTGATCAATCCCCTGGATAAGAGAATCGAAAATTGTCGGTGCTGAAATTAGAGAGATCCCCCTAAACATTGTCCGCAGACCGCCGCTAACAGCTTAAGCATTGCTGAGGTGGCATATGACCAAGCCAAAATTCCGGTTGCTGATCGGTACTCTGGGTATATGGATTTTTCTCACTGTTCCGAGTGCTTACGGCGAGCAACCCGCTTTATCAGTCGAAGAAATAAACGAGCTGCTGCAACGAACCCTCAGCGGCGGTAAACGCGCGCTCGGCCACAGCGCCCGCGACGCTCGTTCGTTTATATTGGGGCCTTCGCCGATGCTTACCGGATTCGAGGACACCCGTAACAGCTGCAACGAAATCTACGCCGAAGTGCTGAACCTGATGCCCCAAACTTATGCTTATACGCCTACATATTGGGACGATCCGCGCAATCAAGTAGCCGTCCTCGGTACAGTATTCACACCGGTCTACGTTTTATGGGGCGTTTCCGCGGTGGGCCACTATCGCGAGCAACGCCGTATTGCCGAAGCCAACCAACGGTGGGTCGCGTTGCAACGGATGTCCGCTGAAAAGCAGTGTTTCGTCAGGTGAGCAATGCCACGGCCGCAGCACCACAGAGATCACTCGAAGATGCCATGCAAAAACCAATCGCCGGGATGGCGCAAATCCCGGAAAACCCAAAAATGGCTGCCGTGACCGTTACTGGCGATGAAATAATCCCGCGCAACATCAACGCCATCCCACCATCCGGCCTCTATGCGTTCACGTTGTTTGGAGAGCATCAATGGTCCTTCGAGATAAGGTTTGGCATCTATCGTTTCCAACCGCACCGGCAGCTTCATCAACCACAAAGGCCGCCGGGCGGAGCTAGTTTCAGGACCTCGATTACCCGGTGAGCAAGCTCGCCAGGCGTACTCCGGGCGATGGTCGGAAACCAGACACAAGCCGGTGATTGCTTCACTACCCAGACGCGCCCGAAGGCGCTCGATGAACGTTATACCTTCAGCATCCACTGTTTTGCCCGGCGCAAAAAGATCCGGACTCACATCGGAGATCTGCACGATATCGTCAACTTCCAGCACCAGCGCGTCCACTGCCTCTGGCAGACGCAGATGTTCAAGACGTGCGCGAAACAGGCCCATCAAATGTTCGAGATCACAGCTCGGCGTTAGCAACCCAACAGACAAGTCGCTCGGTTTATGTTTACGATGAAATAGTTGCCATTGCAGACGTTGAGCGCCGCTTACCCGAGCGCGTAGAAAACCGATCAGCTCGAGCAATTGCCGACGTCCCGTAAAGAGCAGAGCCTCTGTGCTATCTGCTGCATAGAGCAACTCGATACGACTTACGAAACGCTGGGGTAATTCGAAGCGTGGCCGGGGATCAGATTGGTGACCGAGTGCTTGGTCCAGCTTATTTAAAAGTCCAGGGTTGATGCGCCGGGCAAGACCGGCGCGTGGTAATCGTTGTAGATCACCTAGCACCTTCACACCCATACCCGTTAAAGATCGGATTGCTTTGGTACCAGGTTCGGTGATGGCAACAGGCAAATCGGCAAGCTGTCCGGCTAAACTGCTGCGCCGTGTGACGTGGCGCTCTGTACCGGCATGCGCCAGCCAGAGCGCCGCAAGCGGTGTCGGCGCGCTGGCCATGTGAAGTTGGTAATCAAGCGCTGCGACGCCGACTCGGATCTCGTCACACAACGCATCGATACCTCCAAACAACGTCAAGCTACCGGCGATCTCAAGCAACAGACTCGCTGGCGGTACTAAACTGATGGTAGAAGTGTATTGGCCGCTCCAGCCAGCAAGCCGCTCGAGCGCGGCCGATTCCATTGATTCATCGCGCTCGAGAATCGAGATATCGGCAAGCGCATGAGCAGCACCAAGGCGCATGCCCGGCACGATCCCCAAGGCATTAGCAGCGGCGTTACAGGTGTGGATCCATCGCTCGCGTTCCGAACCGGTGCTTATCGCGCATGCTTGAACATCCGTGCCGCGTACAAAGACTTCGAGAGATAGCTGGGGAAAGTGCAGACACAACCATAACATCGTGCATCATAGCTGCAGCAAACACTCCCCTGCCGGCCAACCTCCGCGACTTTTGAGCACCTTCACTTTGATCCCTGTGTCTGCGGCTTTCACTTGCAGTCGCAACGCAGCTGGGGAGGCGTCGCTGGCCGTACGCTGTGGACGAAACAGTACACCCAAAGCGTCTCCAGCCTCAGCCGCGAGCTGCAGACGGCGCAGCACAGCCGGATCAATGCGCGGCAACCATCCTAATACAGCGCTACAAGTACCCGACCGCAGTGCCTGTTCCAAGGCCCAGAGTTTGTCTCGACCGTCTCGTTCATGCACCAACAATAAATGCGAGAGATCGACGCCCAAATCGGCAAGCGCTGGTGCATAAGGAATATAGGGCGGGGCAACGAATGTCAGCCAGCGGTCCTCTCGGCTCAATCGTGCCAGTGCTGGTATCAATAGACGTAAAGCGCCGATGCCTTCGCGTTCGGTCAGGATCTCAGTCAGCGCACCGCACGGCCAACCTTGTCCTGGCAACAGCGTGTCCAGATCGGCAAAACCGCTAGAAATTCCTCGAATCGAAGGGGCAAGGTCCTTGCCGCGCCAGATCCCGGCGCGCTGCATGAGATTGTCCAGACTCATAAGGGGGATTTATTGCGTAGGACACCTACACCCAGACCTTCGATAATGAGTGGTCGATGACGCAAATCGATTTCGATAGGCGCGAAGTCAGAATTTTCCGGCAGCAAGCGCACGCGATTGCCGCGGCGACGGAACCGTTTAACAGTTACTTCATCATCGAGCCTTGCCACGACAATCTGACCGTTGGCAGCCTCAGAAACAGCATGCACAGCCAGTAAATCTCCATCCAGGATACCGACGTCACACATACTCATACCGCGGACACGTAGAAAATAATCGGCGCGAGGATGAAATACCCCGGGTTCGATGCGGTGGTAATCCTCGATATGCTCAGTAGCAAGAATGGGATTCCCTGCAGCAACACGGCCGACGACAGGAATACCCCGAGGCTGCTCCCCCAACATACGGATCCCGCGAGATGCGCCAGGCAAAAGCTCGATAGCCCCTTTGCGCGCCAGTGCCCGCAGATGGTCCTCTGCCGCGTTCGGTGAACGAAATCCGAGCGCTGCACACATATCAGCCCGGGTCGGCGGCATACCGGTATCCGCCATAAATTCACGGATCCATCCGAGGATCTCGGTTTGCCGTGCGGTGAGCTTTGTCGCCATCTTATACTGTATGTTTGAACAGACCTGATAGTCTATACAGTATTTTTAGAATTGCAACCCCAGCAAGTTATCGTATTCTTATCACTGGTCCTCGCTTTGCGAGAACTCGCAATTGACGATACGCAGTGAGATGCCATTTATTTCATGACCCATCCTCATGGTTGATCAAATATTTTTGATCCGTACGCCGCTCCGCGAGGCCGGCGCGCTGGCCTACGGCGGACCGCTGCGCATCAAGATTGGTCGCAAAATGAGTTACGCCGGTTTCAGCACGGTGGCACTCGCTGAGGAGGTTTGTGCCTATTGGCGTATTCCCGCGCAACGCTCGATCGAGCCGTGGCACGACGCCGTAAAGCACGATGCCCTCGACGGAAGACCTCAACATATCCTGCTATTTCGCGATGTGGAAGATTTCGAGAATTACCTTATGAATCCGGCCGATTTCAGCTATGAAGCACACTTAATTCGGCTGCACCCGGGCGCACTTGCCGCCGCGGGATAAAAACACCGCTGCCTAGCAGTCTGTCGGACTTAGGATGAATCCAGCGGCCGTGGAGCGGGTCTGAGCCGACGGATCACCGTTCGAGTACTCATGATGCGTGTCGGAGTCGCAAGATCATGACGGATACAGCGCTCCGCGTCCGTTTCTTATCCCCTCAATACCGCCATCCGGCGAATGTTCCACGCCATCGTCACCAGCGACCATTCTCCGCTTACTGCTTCAAGCCCACGCAGGAGAAACTGCCGGAACCCCATCCGGGCCTTGATGATACCGAACACCGGTTCCACGGTCTGCTTGCGCAGCCCATACACCGCACGCCCGGCACGGGTCTTCAGTCGATGCTTCATGTGCGCCACCGCGTCGGCCGGCTCGGCCAGCGGCGGCGGTTCACCGAAGCGTTCTTGCCAAGGCAGATGATGCGACTCGCGCCCCATGGCCAACAGCGGGTCGATGGCCGCATCGATGCAGGCGGTGACGTTCGCCTCACTGAAGTAGCCGGCGTCGGCGAGCAGCTGCGTGACCGACCCGAGGTCGTCGGGCAGCTCGCTCAGGGCGTCGAGCATCGGGGCGAGCTGCTGCTTATCGTTGGCGGCTTG
Source organism: Gammaproteobacteria bacterium (assembly GCA_965225625.1). Lineage (GTDB taxonomy): Bacteria > Pseudomonadota > Gammaproteobacteria > JADZEE01 > JADZEE01 > CBDDBH01. The sequence continues at coordinate 154,619 of CBDDBH010000034.1, read as the reverse complement.
AGTGATCGCGGGCGCGATGACGAGCATCGTATTGGTGTCCACCGCCGCTTGGGCATTGTAGCTCTGCTCAAAGCCCCCGCCCGGCGCCGGCATGATGCGTGAGTCCGCGTCGGTGAGATTGACCTGATCCTTGGTGCTCGGACCGGACACGGGCGGTGTCGGGGGCTTGCCCCGCGGCTTCTTTCCGGTGCGCTTTTGCTTGTCCTTGCGCGCTTTGACCTTGGCCTCGTACTCGGCCTGCTCATGCGCGAACCGCTCGGCCGCACGCGCCTCAATCTCGGCTTTGGCGTCCTTTATCGCCTGCAACCGCGCTTCGCGGCGCGCCAGCTCCTCGGGGATATTCAACCCCTCAAGCAGCGGCTCGGCATCGGCCGCTTCGGCACGCGCCAGCAACTCCTTCACCTCCGCTTGCAACTGCGCCTCGAGCTTCTCGGCATGCCCATAGGACAGCGCGCTGTGGCGCGAGGCGTTGGCATGCACCTTCGTCCCATCCAGGGCCACCGTCCCCAGCTTCACCAGCTTCATCTCCTGGGCTATGCTGAGCACCTGCACAAACAGCGCCTCGATTTCCTTGAGAAAACGCTTGCGGAACGTGCACAGCGTGTCGTGATCGGGATGCGTGTTGGCGGCGATGTAGCGAAACGCCAGCGACTCGTAGCTCGCCTGCTCGATGCGCCGGCTGGAATAGGTGCCCGTGGCATAGCCGTAGAGCAGCAGCGCCACCAGCATCGACGGATGATACGCCGCCGAGCCTGCGCCGCGGTACTGGCGGGTCAACCCCGAGAGGTCCAGCTGATCCACGATGTCTACCACGAAGCGCGCCAGATGGTCCTCAGGCAGCCATTCGTCGACCGAGGGCGGCAGCAGAAAGGCTGTGTCACGATCGCATTGACGGAAGTGGTTCATGTGCGCTTACTCATTGGATCCAGGACTATTGATCTGATCGATGCAAGCATGAATAGTTCAACGCTAAGTCCGACAGACTGCTAGGCCGCATATTTCATGAATATGCGGGCTAGGCCGGCAGCGGCGTTCTAATTAGATCACTCAGGACTGCTTCGCTCGTGGCCATCGCGCTTATGATGGCGCCCGCGGTGACCTCGGTGTTTGCCCATCTTCTCGAAACGTTCACGCTGTTCCGGCGTCAACACGGCACGTAGGTCCGCCATCGAACTCGTCATCAATACCGTTAAATCGGCAACGGTGTCGCCCATGGCATCGGCGGTTTTGCGGACTGCCTTCGCATCGAAAGGCTCCTTCTTCGCTAATTCTTTGAGTGCCTTGCGATGATCGAACATTGCGAACGCAAGCTTGCGCGCCTTCGGCATGCGGTCATCCATAATCTCACCAACGGAGTCACGCTGTTCGGCGCTTAAATCGAGTTCATCCATCATGTGGATCATCCCTTGTAGCGGTACGCCCATGGGACCACCCATCGTATAATTGCCACGGCCACCGTCGAATCCCATCATCGAGTGACCACCCCGCGGAAATGCAATAACGCTCTGCGCCGGTGACCACAGCAATACAACGCTCAGGCACAGACCGGTCAGTGCTACCACGATACCCGCCGGACTTGTCAAAAATCGCTTCATGGAAATCTCCTTTCGATTGTTTCAACAGTTACCGCTAGTTTAGCGAGGCATACGCAGCAAGTGGGTCACCAGCACGTAAGCGTGGGTAAATTCTGTGTAAAACTACGTAAACGGTCCGGTAGCTAGGTTTCAGTGTGACACAATGACATGCAGAGCATGGTCGCGGAAATATGATTGAACACTTTACTGCTAGTTGATGACGATACCGCGCTGAGCGAGTTACTGGTTGATTATCTCAGTACGGAGGGCTTCAAAGTTGAGGCCGCATTCGATGGGCCCAGCGCATTGGCGCGCTGTGTGGACACCGTTTACGACCTCATCATTCTGGACGTAATGCTGCCGGGGCTGACCGGCTTGGAAGTACTGCAAAAGCTGCGCAAAACCTCGACTACTCCGGTGCTCATGCTTACCGCGCGCGGTGACGACGTCGATCGGATTGTCGGTTTGGAAATAGGCGCCGACGACTATCTTCCCAAACCCTGCAATCCGCGCGAACTGGTTGCCCGGATCAGGGCGATATTACGCCGCAGCCATGCTTCGGAGAATGATGTGCACGCCGGCCCGGTAATCGTGGACGACGTGGAGCTAAGGCCCTCGGAGCGCACCGTATTGGTACGAGGCGATAGCGTCGAGCTGACCAGCACCGAATTCAACGTCCTGGAAACACTGCTGCGCGAAGCCGGCAGGGTCGTCACCAAAGAAGTGGTTTCCGAGCGCTCCCTTGGACGACGCTGGACCCCCTATGACCGCAGCATAGATATGCACGTGAGTCGCATCCGCCGCAAACTCGGTGTGCCAGATTGCATCAAAACCATACGTGGCACCGGCTATCTATACACCCGCGCGGACGATTCTTGAGTACGGCGCGTCTGTATCTGACAATGCATCGCCTGTTCTGGAAGATTTTTTTGTGGTTTTGGATCGCCACGATTACCGTGTTCGTCGTCACCGCGTGGAGTACGGCGCAACTGTATCGAGGTGGCAGCGATTTTCCCTTCGAACACCGGCTGCGCGGTGAACTCGATTCGATGGCTATCGCCGCTGCATCGATCCTCGAGACGCGCGGCCCCGAGGAACTGCGACAATGGATGGAACCGCGCCGACGTATTCGCCCCAGGCACGGACCACCGCTATTCTTGCTCGATGACAGCGGCGCGGACGTCCTCGGTCGACACCTGCCGAAACATATCACTGAGCAGCTGGACGCAAGGTCGGATCTACAGACGCCAGGCCAGGTACAGATACTGGAAAGCGAGGTAGCCACCAGCGACGGTTCTCATTATCGACTGGTCGCAATAGCGCCAACGCGCCGCGGACACCGGCCATACCTACCTCTGTTTTTTGCGCGACGACCGGAGTTTGCCGGTCTGCGCCTATTGATTGCGCTCGCGGTCAGCGGCTTGGTGTGTTTCGCTTTGGCCCGCTATCTGGTTACGCCGATCCGCCGCCTGCAAGATGCTACTGAGCGCATCGCGGGCGGTGATTTCAGTTACCGTGTGGGTGAGCAAATCGGCAGTCGCCGCGACGAGATTGCGGATCTGGGCTACGCCTTTGATCGCATGGCAGAACAGCTCGAAACTTTGCTTGACTCACAGCGACAACTATTACGCGACGTATCGCACGAGCTACGCTCCCCGCTGGCCCGTGTGCAAGTGGCATTGGGCCTGGCGCGCAAACGCGGCGGTGAAGCGATCACCCCGGAACTCGACCGCATCGAACGCGATTGCGAGGAGCTCAACACGCTCATAGGCGATCTCTTGTCGCTCGCTCGCATCGAAGCCGGCGCACTGGCGGGTGAGCGCATTCCCGTTAACGTAGCTGGCATTTTGGGCGACGTGGTAGAGAACGCCAATTTCGAATCCGGCGGTGTAAAACTGGCTAAACTCGAAGCGCCCGAAGAGGTCATCGTCAGCGGGCGTCCGGAATTACTCAAAAGTGCGTTTGAAAACGTCATTCGCAATGCGCTTTATTACACCGCGGACGGCGAGCAGGTCGAGGTGAAATTGAACCTGGAGAAGAACACACACATGGCTCGCGTGTCGGTGCGCGACCATGGTCCTGGGGTGCCAAATGACCAGCTAAACCGCATTTTCGAACCATTCGTGCGTACCAGCTCCGCGCGCGATCGCCACTCCGGCGGCGCCGGCCTGGGACTCGCCATAGCGCAACGCGCGCTCGTGACGCACCAGGGTAGTATCGAAGCGCATAACGCCGAAGACGGCGGTCTGGTTGTCCTCATTACACTACCAACCCCCCGTAGCTAAGCCCAGATTTGTTATGCGCAAACAACTCGTCAAGAGCGCGCTTACCGCAGTGCTACTGTTGACGTTACACATTGCGGCTTTTATAGGTATCGCAATGCTCATTGCCTTCGGTGCCGTGGTGATCTTCACGATCACTATTTTCGGGGCGACAGTTACCCGTAAATGGACCGATTTGAAGCTTGCCAGCGCCAAACTGGCCATTTATTTTGTTTTACTGGTTAGCGGTGTTGCTGTCCTGGCCCTATATGAAAATATCGCTAAACAGCGCCGCGCAGAATTGGTTACCGCGCTGACAGTGTATGAACAGATGGAGGGTGCGTATCCGCAAAACCTGGTGCAGCTCGTGCCGAAATTTATGCCACGCGTAAAAACGGCACTGCCCACGTTACTTCAACGCACTTACAAATACACACCACACGAAGACACCTTTGTAATTGCCTATGCCTCGCTCGGCGGCGCGTCCTATTTTTACGATTCACGCAATCCTGGATGGACAATACGCGATTGACTTGATTATTCCTTGAATAGCTGGGAACGAATAACTGGGAATAACTGGGGTCAGATACACATTTTGGACGGTAAGCATTCAGGCAACGCAGCAACCAGCAAAAATGTGTATCTGACCCCAGTTATTGACCCCAGTTATTTAGACCCCAGTTATTTATCTGCCATCCCTGGCGGTCGGGTGAGGGGATAATAAATAGGTTGGTTGGCGTTGCCGGCGCCTTGGTGCAAACTGGGGCTATGATCGAAATTCCTGCAAGTCATGTTGATTTACTCGAGCGTCCGATTACGGTCACATTGGCAACGGTGATGGCCTCCGGTCAACCACAGGTCCACCCCGTCTGGTGCAGTTATCACGACGGTTATGTGTTGGTCAATTCGGCAAAAGGACGCGCCAAAGACAAAAACATGCGCGCCCGCCCGCGGGTTACGGTTTTGGCGATGGAGCCCGACAACCCGCTGCGCTGGTTAGAAGTTCGCGGCACCGTTATCAACGTCGAAGAGGCCAATGCCGTTGCGCATCTGGATGACATGTCCGCGCTGTATCTCAACAAGCATCCTTATCCGTGGCACGTCGCCGATGAAATACGTGTCCTCTACACGATCGAGCCAACACGGGTCACCCCGTTCGGCGATTAGTCATACCAATAAATGGGGGTCAGATACACTTTTTAGCTGACAGATTCAGCCAACGCAGCATCAGAAAAAAAGTGTATCTGACCCCCATTTATTGGTTCGGCGATTAATAAACGAAAAACTTAGATCGGAGAATCCGACGGAAAGTCGGGGTCACGTTTATCCTGTAGGCTCTGCAAGCCCTCCTTCGCTTCCGGGCCATCCCAGGCCAGGAATTCGAGCGCCAGAGAGGCATCGAAGTTGGGACCCATCATACGCAACCAGTTGTTCAAGGCGTACTTGGTAAAGCGTATCGCGGTTTGTGCGCCGCCCGCGAGGCGGGTAGCCACTTCCACAGCCTTGTCCTGCAACACATCGTCATCGACACACAGCGACACCAGGCCGATCCGCTCCGCCTCTTCGCCTGATAAGGGCTCACACGTGAGCAGATGGTATTTCGCCTTGGCCATACCACACAGAAGCGGCCAGATCAGCACGGCGTGATCACCCGCGGCGACACCTAAACGCGTGTGGCCGTCAATGATCCGTGCCGAGCGCGCGGCGATCGTGACATCGGAAACCATTGCCGCGGCAAGACCGGCGCCCACCGCGGCTCCCTGGATCGCCGCGACCACCGGCTTAGGGCAGTTAATGATGTTGTAGACCAAATCCCGGGCTTCCTTGAACATCTCGAGTTTGCGCTGGTGCTCGTCAATTATGCCCTCAATCACTGAGAAGTCGGCGCCGCCCGAAAACGCTTTGCCTGCCGAGCAGAGTATGGCCACGGAAACATCCCCGTCACGTTCAACGTCGTGCCAGACCTCGACCAACTCGCGATGCATAATCGCATCAGCAGCATTCACCGGCGGGATGTCCATGGTAATGCGCAAAACCCGTGCGGCTGGATAATCAAACTTCAACCGCTGGTAGTCCGCGTAACGATTGCTCATAGCAGCCGCTCCTTTGTTACCTGCCCAACAAGCAGCCTGCCAGAATGCTTCAGGCGAGCGACTTAGCGACGAGATAACCAGACACGCCCCCAAGTCCCGGCCCCGGGTGGGTCGAGGCGCCGATGTGGTAAAGGTTTTTCACCGGCGTCGCGTGATTTTTGGTGGAACGTAGCGGTCGCCACAGAAAGAACTGATCCATAGTGCATGCACCGCCGTAGGGGTCGCCGCCAACCAGATTGATATTAAGAGCCTCCAGATCGGCCGGCGACAGAACTTTGCGTGCGAGTACGATGTCCTTCAAATTAACAATATGCTCGGCCAGTCGATCTACGATACGGTCCGCGTACTGTTCACGCACCGCCTCGGTCCACTGGCCATCGGCCGGGATCTCTATCACGTTTGCCGCATCACCTTTAATGTGACGTGGTAGTTCCTGAAGCTGCAACCATAACAACCCTTTGCCTTCTGGGATCCGTGAAGAATCCAGAGCCGCGGGTTGGCCCACTGCGATGGTCGCGGCAATAGGAAGTAAACCACAATCGGCTTCGTTGATTGCGCGCGAGACGCCATCCAATCCTGGGGTAACGTGGATCAGGGCGACCTTGGCCAATTCCGGCGCTCGCCATTGCGGCGGTGCGTCCAGCGCTAAGTGAATTTGCATATCACCTTTTCCGTATTTGAACGCCTTGGCCTCGGCCAATACCTGCGCTGGCACGTCCGCCAATTCGAGCAACCGGGTATATAACTGAGTCGGCGTTACGCTGCAGATTACTGCGGTATACGCGGTGTATTCTTGACCATCGCTGGTACGCACGCCGCAGGCTTTACCGTCCCTCGTTATGACCCGCTCTACGTCGGCATTGACTTGGAATTCTCCGCCGTTCGCTTCGATTAGCTGGCGAAACGCCTCAACGATCCGGAAGCTGCCGCCCTTGACGAGCGGCATACCGACTGCTTCCAGCGAAAATGCCATGACTCGGGCCATCTGCCCGGATGCGGCGGCCTCAGGCCCGGTACCGGCATGTGATGGCCAGCCGGCGAGGACGCCGCGCGCGAGCTCGGAATTGAAACAAGTTTCCAGCCAGCTCCGTGCGTTTTCCAGGTTCAGGCCAAAAAACCGGGTCAACCTGTGCGGTCCCAGTTTCCACGCTTTGTTGAGTAACATTTTTGTCGTCGACCATGTCCACAACTCGCTGCCCAGTAGCGTAAACGTGAGATCCAGACTTGCATCAAGCTCGGCCATGGAACGTGCATAACGTTCACCGTCACCGGCAGACAGCGCCTCAAGATTGCGGATGTTTTCATTGCGATCGCGTTTGAAAACAAAATGGCTGCCATCGTCAAGCACGACCGCCGTAGGATCTTCCGTGTTGCAGTACTCGAGACCGTAATGTTCCAGATCCGCTTGCAACTCGGCATACCCGGGCGAGCTGACGAACAGGGGGTGCCAGCTAGACAAGACATCATGGGTAAACCCAGGAAGCGTAATCTCGTCGGTGCGAATGCAACCACCCAAGCGATCATTACGCTCCAGCACGCAGACCTTGCGACCTTGCTTGGACAGAATCGCCGCACACACTAGCGCGTTGATACCGCTGCCGACGATGACACAATCATAGTTATTCATGGCATGCGTTCCAGTGCAGCTCAGGAGGACATGGATAGCGTAACGGCGGCAACGATACGATTACCTGCAACACATGGGGATCAAGCAACCTTTTTCAGTGCTTCTGTCAAGGTATTGCCAAATTCGTCCGCCAGGGCGGCGGCGCGCAATTCACGAACCCGTTGCGCACCATTGGGAGCTTTGCGAATAGCATCCAGCGCATCCATGATCCGATTGAAGCTCCGTGTGCCCCGTGCATGAGTGTCGCCGTAACCCTTAATCAACCGTTGGCACTCCGCGACTTCCACGGCCAACGCATTATCGTGAACAGCAGTCGTGGCGACATCGTTCAACCAGCGTTCCATGTTGGCGGCTTCAACCTGGTAGCGATAGGTACCACGACGCCATCGCTTTAGGCCGGCGATTCCATACAGCAGCAAAAAGCCGGATAACTTTGTGGTCGGAATGCGCCGACCGCTGCCACAAAAAAGACCGATGAATCCCCGTAACATAGGCGTCTTGAGGACCAGCGCGCCCAGCCAGGCTGGCAGCGTATCGCAGATCTCCTCCACCCTGGGGTGCATAAATTCCTGTACGTAAACCAGTTGCTCCGGCTCGGCTTTGACCTCGGTGCGGAATCGCTCGAAACGGCTCGCGCGGGTTTTCAGATCAGCCACGCGGATGGTGTCCTCATAGCTCATCCACAACGCGAGATAGCGTGCCGTTTCAGCGCTGAGACGGTAGTCGTTGTCAGCACCGCCATGTGCTTCATCGGCTTTGACCACGGGTCCGAGACGGTTCAGGTATAAACCGGCGTATTGCAGGTCCTGATAATCAATGAGGCGTCGAATCCCCTCCACGACCAACGTGCGCGCAGGCGGCGGAAATGTCGCCTCTACCCGGCTTAACATTGCCGCAACCTGCGGATGAGTGGTTGTGACGACCGCAGGTGACAGCACCGTGGGCTTCGCGCTCGCGCTGGGCGTTCGAACACCGTCAAAACCGGCTTTGAATCCAGCCAGGTTGGATTTAACGGCAACGCCGCTACGCTCGATAGTGGCTTCAAACTGCTCACGCAAAAACGGCAACACTTCGGCACCTGCCAGGGCGCCGAACAATACAGAACTGATGACGCTACCGGTGTCTTCGGCAAGTTTCGCCATGTCAAAGCAGATCAGCTGCTTTGCAGCATCGCTGGTGGCCGCGATCATCTTTTCCAGATCGGCACGGCCGTCACCCATCTCCATCTTTTCGTTTATTGCGTAATCGCGATGCGACGACGAGATGAGTGTGGTGCGGTCCGGCGTGACGATGCCGCGCAACAGCGAACGCCCAGCTTCGACGATCTCACCGGCAATGACGACATCAACATCACCCGGTGCGGGCATCAGGGCCATCACTGGCTCAAGCGCGGAATCGTCTAGCGCTGCCCGAGGAAAGATCTCGAGATAATAAATCGTCGCGCCGGTACGCTGCGCAACGCCCGGTACCGACGTGGTCTGCGCAAGAAAGTCTGCATGCTCGGCCATGGCGACTATCCAATCGGCCAACACACCGCCGCCCTGGCCGCCCATGGCGGCAATGGCAATATTGATGGGACGCTGTACGTTCATGTCTTTCAGAATGCGTATTGGGCATGCTTGCGCGCGCGCCGGGCCTGCAGCGAGTTGATGACCTGCTGACGCAGACCGCCGACAAATCTATCCCAGCGTGACGGGTTGATGATGATCTGCGCGCGATAAAATGATGGGCACAGCACGGCTGCGTGTGCAACCTCGCCACATACCCCGCAGCCCACACAACTATTCATCACCGTGGCTATGGGATCCTTGCGTAAGGGATCAGGATTGTCTTTGATCGTCAGCGACGGGCATCCCGATAATCGAATGCAGGAGTGATCGCCGGTGCAGGTGTCGTCATCAATGCCGAAACGCTCGCGAACGTGGCGGCCGCCGCCCTTCACCCATTTATTGATTATCGGCTTGATGCGCCGTTGCCGATTGAGCTGGCATTCCCCCTCGGCCACGATCACTTTTGGACCCTTCGATTTAGTCGTCATCGCCTCGCGCAAGGTCTTCAACGACTCCTCGATGTTATAGGTGCGCACTTTGCGAACCCAGCGCACACCGATGCCTTTTAACGTTTGCACGAGTGGAATGCGGTAATGGCGGTTTTCCATATCGGCCCGTGATGATGCAATCCATTGACCGCCGGTACCCGACGAGTAGCCGTTATCGACCAGTACGATTACGCCGTCATGCTCATTCTGTACCGCGTTGACGACGCTGGATGAGAGTCCGTTATGCCAGAAACCGCCATCACCCACGACGCTGAGCGCCCGGCGTTCATGCGGAATATTCAGCGCGGACGCACTCGCAGGCCCCAAACCGTAACCTACAATCGTGTTACCCACCGAGAATGGCGGCAGCGTCGCAAAGGAATGACAACCAATATCGGCACTGACCTGTAGTGGCCCCATTTCCCGATCGAGCATCTTGATAGCGGTGAAGAACGGCCGTTCCGGGCAACCCGTGCACAGGGTTGGCGGTCGTGGCGGAACCGCCTCCTGCATCGCCTTGGTTGCCTGTTCGAGTTTGCGTTTGCCACGCTTCAAAGGCGCCGGTCGTTCCTCGAGCGCTTGGGGTGCCCACTGGGTCAAAAACTTATCGATGCCCTTCTGCATAACCGCAGCGGTGTATTCGCCCGCCATCGGGAAAACATCTTTACCGCTGATCCGCGTCTGCACATCGCGCCGTCGCAGGATGGTATTCACTGACTGTTCGATGAATTCCGGTTGCCCCTCCTCAATAATGAGGATGGCCTGTTTGCCTTCACAGAATTTTGAAAATTCATCGTCCACCAGAGGATATGTGACGTTCAACACGTAAAGAGGAATTTTACTGTGCCCGAACGCGTCCGAGCAGCCCAGTAGCTCCAGTGCACGGATGGTCGAGTTGTACATACCGCCCTGCAAGACGATGCCGACGTCGCCAACCGGGCCATCGAAGATTTCGTTAAGACCTCGGTCTTTGATGAATTGCACCGCCTGTGGCCAGCGTTGTTCGACTTTCTCACGCTCCTGGTTAAACGTGTGCGGCGGCAGGATCAACTTGGAAGGATCCCGCGTGGGATTATCGAGCGCGTCCTTGACCGAGAACTTCGGACGCTGATTGTCTTTAGCTTCGAAACGACCGTGTACATGACAGGCACGGATCCGCAACTGCAGGATCACCGGCGTACTGCTCGCCTCCGACAGCTCGAAACCAATCTCCACCGCGTCTACCATCGATTTGAGATTGGGCCGTGGATCCAGCAACCACATTTGCGACTTCATGGCGAACGCGTGGGTGCGCTCCTGCATGATACTGGAACCCTCACCGTAATCCTCACCGCAAATGATAAGCGCGCCACCTTTAACACCGGCCGATGCAATATTGGAGAGCGCATCAGAAGCGACATTGGTGCCAACCGTGGATTTCCAGGTAACCGCCCCTCGAACGGGGTAGTTAATGGAGGCTGCCAGCGATGCCGCTGCAGCAGCTTCACTGGCCGAGGACTCGAAATGCACACCGAGTTCCGCGAGGATGTCGTTAGCGTCGGCAAATACATCCATGAGGTGCGTGATCGGCGCCCCCTGATAACCGCCGACATAACCGACACCCGACTGCAGCAGTGCTTTGGTCACCGCCAACACACCCTCGCCGGCAAATGTTTCTCCCGCCCCAATGCGTAGTTGTTGCACTTCTTTTTCGAACGATCGTTCCGTCATTTTCGCCTCGTAAGACTCACTGTCAGCTTGCCAATAGGTAGCGGCATTATAGGCCACATCCGATTACCGGACACCGCGCGTGGCAGCTTCAATATGATTTATTTTATGTATAGAATATCCTACACTAAAATATTTAACCCTGAAGGAATTTACTGTCATGTGGAAGCCACCGGAGCGGATTAAACACAAGCCCGATGCCGGGCGCTGGCCGAGCGCTGAGGAAAGCGCCGAATCCCTCTGGTTCAGCCCTATTCAGCTCGGTTCACTGACCCTGGAACAGCGCACTTGGGTACCGGCCATGGTGCCCTGGCGGGCGACCGAGGAAGGCTTCGTAACCGACCAGGTATTGGCCTGGTATGAACGTTTTGCCCAAGGACGCCCCGGCGCAATCGTAGTCGAAGCAACCGGCATCCGGGACATCCCCAGCGGCCCGCTGATGCGCATGGGCCACGATCGTTTTATTCCGGGACTCAAAGAGCTGGCCGATACCGTGCATGCCGCCAGCGACGGCCACACGCGTCTACTGATCCAGGCGATTGACTTTCTATCGGTGCGACGCCGGCCGGAACCCGAGAAATTTTTCGAACGGTATTTGCAGATCACGCCGGCACATCGTGAGGCGCTGGATGCGCAAGACTGGACCGAAGAACGCGTTCGCGAACATTTACTTACGCTGGCTGACGACGATCTCGATGACATACTCAATGAACGCGAGCTGCAAGCATTGCGCATGGGTTATCGCGAGGGCGTCACCGACATGAATTTCGAACACATCCGCGAGCTGCCGCGGGTGTTGCCCGATCTGTTTGCTCAGGCAACCCTGCGCGCGCAAAAAGCCGGCTTCGACGGCGTCGAACTGCACTATGCGCATGCCTACACCATGGCCTCATTCCTGTCGGCGCTAAATCATCGCGAAGATGGTTACGGCGGCGGTCGCGAAAACCGCGTGCGTCTGCCGCTGGAAGTCTTCGCCCGTGTACGCGAAGTGGTGGGTGAGGATTATCCGGTGGGCTGCCGGTTTTTGAGTGAGGATTGCATCCCGGGCGGCAATACGCTCGAAGACACGACGTATTTCGGCATCGAATTCGCCCGCGCAGGCATGGACTTCCTGTCGCTATCACGAGGCGGACGATTCGAGGACGCCAAGCAACCCGGAGTCGGCTGGTCTGTGTACCCGTATACAGGGCCGAGTGGCTACGAATGCATGCCCGTCGTGATATCCGATGATTTCGGCCCGTTCGGACGCAACACAGAACCCGTCAGTCGCATTCGCGCGGCAATTCGCAAAGCAGGTTTCGACACGCCGGTCGCCGTAATCGGTGGAATCCATGGATTTGAGCAGGCGGAGGCAATCCTACGCAGTGGCGGTGCGGACATCGTCGGCTCCGCTCGCCAAAGCCTCGCCGACCCCGACTGGTTCCGTAAAGTGCAACTGGGTCGGGGCGCGGAAGTGCGTGCTTGCAAATTCACCAACTATTGCGAAGGGCTGGACCAGAAACACAAGCAGGTAACCTGCCAGATTTGGGATCGCGAGGGACGCGATGAACCTGGTGTACTGCTAACCAACGACGGCAAGCGGCGAGCCACGGCGCCCCCATGGGAAGCTGCCCCACGATGAGCGTCAAGGAGCGGTCATTAGCAGCATGGTTTTGGGAACGATGTTGCAGCGCAGCGGTCGTAATGAGAATGAGGAAACGGATCTAACTGCTGGGAAAAACAGCAGTTGAACTTACGTGCTAAAACGTTGAAAATAGCGGCTTATTGACGCCGAGAGGTTCACCAGGTCCGACGCCGAAATGGACGACCCACATGAATGATTTAGCTACATCTGGGGGGGGCAAGGCCCCCATCCGCGAAGTTGATAACGTCATCATCCGCTTCGCGGGCGACTCAGGTGACGGCATCCAAGTTACCGGCGCAATGTTCACGCACGATGCGGCGATTCTCGGTAACGATTTTTCCACCCAACCGGACTTTCCCGCGGAGATCCGCGCGCCGGCCGGTACCCTCGCTGGCGTCAGTAGTTTTCAACTGAATTTCAGCGCCTTTGACATTCACACTCCCGGCGACCAACCACAGGTATTGGTCGCGATGAATCCGGCTGCATTGTCCGCGAATTTGCGCGACGTCGAACCCGGCGCAACGGTCATAATCAACGAAGACTCCTTTGCGGATAAGAATTTTAAAACGGCGAGCCTGAGCAGCGATCCGCGTAGCGATGGAACGCTGGATGGATTCACCGTAATTGAGATCCCAATCACGACTTTAACGCTGAAGTCGGTCGAACCGGTGGGTTTGACGAACCGTCAGGCGGTACTGTGTAAAAACATGTTCACGCTGGGCGTTATGTGTTGGTTGTACGAGCGTTCACTCTCCTCCGTCATTGAACGCATCGACGCGAAATTCGGATCCAAAGATCCACAGATTGCCGGCGCGAACAAACTCGCATTACAGGCCGGCTATAATTTTGGTGATACGACGGAACTGTTCGGCCAACGTTTTCGCGTAAGCAAAGCGCCGCTGCAACAGGGTCGCTATCGGCGGATCTCTGGTAACCAGGCGACGGCGCTGGGCTTTGTTGCTGCATCGCAATTAAGCGGCCGCCCGTTGTTCTACGGCTCCTACCCTATCACTCCGGCGAGCGACATTTTACATGAATTGTCGCGGCTGCGGCATTACGGAGTACGCACCTTTCAGGCCGAAGACGAAATCTCGGCAATTGGTGCCGCAATCGGCGCCGCTTTCGGCGGCGCTTTAGGTCTCACAGGCACGAGTGGGCCCGGTGTTGCACTCAAATCCGAAGCCATCGGACTCGCCGTGATGACCGAACTGCCGGTCGTGATCGCCAATATCCAACGCGGCGGACCGTCGACCGGTTTGCCGACTAAAACAGAGCAGGCGGACTTGCTGCAGGCGTTGTTCGGGCGCAATGGTGAATGCCCTGCGGCCGTCGTTGCACCCTCAACGCCCAGCGATTGTTTCGACATGGCGATCGAGGCTGTGCGCATCGCCTTCAAATACATGACGCCGGTCTTTTATATGTCCGATGGCTACCTCGCAAACGGCTCCGAGCCATGGCTAGTGCCCGACGTAGGCTCACTCCCCGCGATTGATGTTACGTTCGAAACCAATCCCGACGGCTTCCAACCGTATAAACGCAATCCCGAAACGCTGGCGCGGCCGTGGGCCATCCCGGGCACACCAGGATTGGAGCACCGGGTTGGTGGTATCGAGAAGGAAGACGGCACCGGTAATGTCAGCTACGACGCCGACAATCACGAACACATGGTGCACATCCGCGCCGAGAAAATAGAGCGCATCGCCAATGACATTCCAGAATTGAAAGTGGTTGGACCCGCCGGGGCCGATCTACTGGTGCTCGGTTGGGGCGGCACCGCCGGCGTAATCCGCACCGCCGCCGAATCCGCGCAAGCAAATGGCCTGGCGGTTGCCTACGCGCACCTGCGTTATTTAAATCCGTTCCCGGCAAACCTCGGCAAAGTGCTCAAACAGTACAAGCACGTGTTAGTGCCGGAGCTCAACATGGGCCAACTGCGCATGTTGCTGCGAGCCCGCTATCTGATCGACATCATCGGTCTTAACAAAATACAGGGACAACCGTTCCGTGCAAACGAGATTGAAGCGAAGGTCGCAGAGATCGTGAACGAAAAGGTGCGCCAACTCAGCGCTTGAAACCAGGAGCATACATGAATCACCCCGGCCAAGTTATCGAGATCCCGAAATACTCACGTAAAGATTTCTCCACAGATCAAACCGTGCGCTGGTGCCCGGGCTGCGGCGATTATTCCATCCTCGCGCAGGTACAACGTATTATGCCGACGATCTGTGAAGCGACTGAAACACGCCGCGAGAATATCGTCTTCGTCTCCGGCATCGGCTGCGCCGCGCGCTTCCCCTACTACATGAACACTTACGGCTTTCACAGCATCCATGGACGCGCGCCGACATTCGCCACCGGCCTACGTGCCACCCGCCAGGACCTGCAGGTTTGGGTCGTCACCGGCGATGGTGACGCACTCAGCATTGGCGGCAATCACTTCATCCATTCGCTGCGGCGCAATCTGGACATCAAGATCCTGCTGTTCAACAACCGAATTTACGGCTTGACCAAAGGCCAGTATTCACCAACATCGGAAATGGGCAAGCGCACCAAATCAAGCCCCATGGGCACGACCGAACGGCCGTTGAATCCGGTCGCCCTGGCGCTGGCGGCCGAAGCAACCTTTGTTGCGCGCTCAGTGGCCACCGACTCTAATCACCTGCAGGAAACCTTGATGCGCGCCGCCCAACACAAGGGATCGGCAATCATTGAAATTTTTCAAAACTGCAATGTTTTTAATGACGGCGCTTTCGATTCCTTTACCGAACGCAAAGTGCGCGAAGAAAAAACCGTAGATCTGAAGCACGACGAACCCATGCTGTTTGGCGCCGACAACGCAATGGCGCTCACCGCGTCTCTGGACAACGGTAAAGTACAGTTGCACGCGAGACTGCGCAGCGAAATCGATGATTCGCAGGTACTGGTGCACGACGAAAAAGCGGACTCCTCGGCAATATCCTTTATGCTCGCACAACTCGGTGAACCGGACTTCCCGGTACCACTGGGCGTGCTGCGTGCGGTGCAGCGCCCCACCTACGAACAACTGCTGGAAGAGCAAATCACCGAAGCCAAGTCCAAGCACGGGAAGAATGACCTGCAGAAACTGCTGGCGGGTGGTGAAACTTGGATGGTCAATTGACCGGCTGTAACGACGCCCTGGAAAGTTAACGGAAAGCGCGTTTTGAACGCGCTTTTTTTTGCCGTTTCAGCGTAGCTCTGCCGCCAGGTTAGAGGAAAGGTTCCATGCTACTGACAACCTTGGCAACCGTGCCCGGAAAAACCATTGTGAAACACTCGGGCCTGGTCCAGGGAAGTTCGGTTCGCGCGAAACATGTGGGCCGCGACAAGGGTCGGGGGGCAGTATCGGCTCGGTAGAGGTGCTTGCCTACGGCTCAGCACTGATTCCAAGCTAAAGATGATGACTGCAGGTCCGCAGCGGATTTCCTTCTCAGCCGACGATTCTCAGCTCCCGATTAATGCATAGGAAGCGATTGGCGTCCGCGCTTTTTTTCATGTTGCCCTCACTTTGGGCGTCGAGCGTTTTAGACCCGGAGACCACCCTGGTTGCGGAGTTGCACGAGAACCCTCCCCCTGCGTGCGTCGCTAAGGATGTCACAGACAGATCGTCCGGGATGGCAATTTTCCCGCATGGACAAACTGGTGAGGAGTTGCGAGGGATTATGGGAGGCATGGCATCAGTTTTTCTTAGCATGGGCGCAATCCACATGACGCCAAAAAATATTGACGTCGTCTATACGGCAGTATTCTTCGAAGACAAACCGATTAACGAAATCGGGATATACGCGTATCAGTTCAACAAGCCCGTCAACATCAATATGTTCACAGCGCATCGAGAGCTAAACGGAAAATTCTTTGTTATCCACGAAAAACTGTTAGTTCTGCTATGGCATGAAGACTATAAAAAAACGGCTCGCTGCTTTTCGTCAATAAAAAAGTATTTATCCAATATGCCGTGACCTCAAGGGCGGATTCTTCGTGCCGAAGGTCGCCGCGCGACGCAGCGGGTCCGACCTGAAGATAAGCGAAGTTGCTTTGACTTGTTTGCGCAAGGCTGAGAACAACCTAACTGCGTTCTGCCATGGCAGACCATCGTCGCAAGGCGATGAGACTCCAGATACTTTCAGCAACCAAAAATGGATATGAACCAAGCAAATATGCATACAAAGCTGCCAAAGCACAGCCAGCGGCGAAAATCGCGACATAAGCACGGCCGCGTTGCTCAAGTGCGTAGCTCCCGACCATTATCGCCACTGCGATAATGCCAAGTGTTTCGATAATCTGTGCGTTCATTGACCCGATTTCGACCGCTGAAGTTTGTTCATTGCAAATCCGATTTCTCAATATTGGCAGATCGTCTGGGCGAGAACCCCGAACTGTTACGCACCGTCGCTCTGTTTCACGGGACTGCGTTTTTGCGTTGAATCCAAACGCGGCGGATCACGAGGGCAACTAAAACCACCAAGCCCGCACCTCCAAGGACGATGCCGCCCAGTTCGACGAAGAACGGGGGTTTCAATGCGGCGGCCGCCGTGCTGAAACCGCCAAGCCCGATTAACGCAAGCACGATCGGTAGCTCGCAAGCCAGGAGTGCTAAGGCGCCGGCTGCGATGCCAGCTACGCCGCCGCGACCCAGGCGTTTAGTGGTTTGCTCCCCCTTTCGTTGCGGCCTGACATCCGCGTTTGCAGATAAGCTAATGGTCTGCGCGATCATGTCGAGCGTCGCTTGAGCGTGAGGCGGGCCTTCGATGGTCAATACCAGCCCTTGTTCGGGCGGCGTTATCGTAAACGTCAGAAATCCACAACACTGGCGTTCAAGACGGACAAACGTCTCCACGCTGGATCTAAGCGATTGCGTTGGCGGAAACGAGAGTCTTAAACCGCAATACAATTTTGACGTCTCGGTAATTAACGGAAGAAGCGTTTTGCGTAACATAGCGCGGCGCTTTCGCATTGCTTCATCGCTTAAGGAACAGGCAATCTGTGTTGCATTGTGTTGTTCGTTCATCTGCTGGTTTCCTTGCTGCCATCGACAGGTCTACTATCTTGCCACTTAAAGTTAACTTTAAGTCAAGTGCAGCTCACCAGTCATGCAGGGGGTATCAGCCCGCAAGGACGGTGGAAGTAAGACATCCTTGCGTGGGGAGCGCTCAGCCTTGATCCGCTTTCCATTCAAGCGGATAGGGTTGAGGGGGGCTATCGATTTAGTTGAATGCGGTTTCTCCGCCGCGGTAGGCTTTGATGGGGACGCCCGAAAGCGGTTCGCCCTTGTCTTTGCCAACCAGGTAGGTTTCCTGGAAGTACAGAGAGTGCTTGCGATCCTGGGTCATGAAGTGGGGGTGCATGGAGCAGACCATGTTTTCCGGAAGAACGAAGTCGAAGCCTTCGCCAATACGGGGCATCTCGATCATGGTCATGCCTATGGAATGGCCGCAGACATGGCCGGAGCGGTAACCGCGGTCGAAGATCGGTTTCATGCAAACTCTACTGACTTCCTCGGCGTTGTTACCGGTTTTCATGTGCTCTTTGGCGAGTTCGTGGAATTCCTCGTAGGCGGTCATCATTTCGATCATGGTTGCGTCGAGGCCGTTCGGAGCAAGCACTCTTGAGAACTCCACCCAATGGCCGCCCTCACCGGCTACTTCCAGGCCATACATTAAGCCGTCGCTATCTTGCACTTTGCGCTGTGACGGGAAAACCATTTGCGGTTCAAGCGAGCCGTCCGGGCCGGACAAGATCATGTCCATCGTGTTGCGCGCACAGCCTAAGGTCGTAAAGGCTTTTTCTGCCGCGCCCATCAGTTCAGCTTCCGTTTTGCCGGCCTCATAGGCTTTGAGAACTTCCAGCACACCCTGCTTGTTGATTTCCATAGAATGGTGCACCGAGGCGAGTTCTTCCTCGCTTTTCTGCGCACGTGAGTAATCAAATGGGATTTCAAAATCGACTAGCTCAAAATCTTTGGCGGCCAGCGCCTTGTAGTCGCGCACATTGATGATGTATTCGAGGCCGTAGACACCTAATCGTTTAACGCCTTTGTTGCTTAGGAAGTCGGCCATCCATTCGCCGCAATGCGAAGGAAACTCGCGGTTTTCGATGAAAGTCTCGGCATGGTTCCCCACCCAAGTCGCCTCACGCGGAAAAACACATACCGGATCGCCATCTGCGGGAATAACAACGTAGGCATAACGGTGCAAGATCAAAAAACCACACATGTAGCGGATGGCACCTTCAAACCCGGAGTACTCGCTGCCACTGATGATTAGCGCATCGAGCCCGGCTTTGTGCATTGCAGCGCGGGTATTATCGTAGCGACGCTTGATCTCGGCTTCGCTAGGCTGAAAACGGTTACTGTCAGTCATCTATCGGTCTCCTTAAGAATCTTTGCGGGTCCAGGAATGCTCGAGCGCGGTGATTAAGGCATAAATCGCCTCGTGCGTTGGTGTGGGGATCCCCTGTTGCTTACCGAATGTCACTATGCCGCCGTTCAGCGAGTCTACTTCGGTTTGTCGCCTCGCGAGCACGTCCTGCAGCATGCTGGCCTTGTGCTCGTATGCAACTTCGCGAGCATGATCAATCAGTTTTTCAGGATCGCTGTCCAAGGTAATTCCAAGTGCTTTCGAGACCGCCACGGCTTCCTCGACAAGGCGGGATATCAACTCGCGCAACTTTGGCTGATCACAGGCGACACCATGCGGCAAACCGGTCAATGCCCCAATCGGATTGGTTGCAGCGTTGAAAACAACCTTGGTCCATTGCGCACCGCGTGCGTCGGCCATGGCGATAGTCTCCATACCACCTCGGGTCAATGCTTCGGCAAGCTGCGTGACTTCATCCATGGCCGCGGGTTTCGGCTCGAACGGACCGATAGTTGTCTTGCCGCCGGTGTCTTGACCGATGTGGCCCGGTTCGATGACGTGACCAGCCGGAAAAGTCGTGCCACGGATAACGCGGGGTACGTATTCGGCGATGATCTCTTCGGCACCGACGCCGTTTTGTACGCTGCACACAGCGCCGTCGGCGAAGATATCTTTAGTCGCCTCGATCGCCGCGCGGGTGTGCAGAGTTTTGGTGGCAATAATGCCGAACTCGCAAGGCGGAATGTCCGCGGCGTTGGATCGTGCCTGAGGATGCGACAATAAGTCAGTGACACCCGACAAACGCAGGCCGTTGGCATTGATGGCATCGACGTGGCGTTGATCGAGTTCATACGCCCAGACCTCGACGTCTTCCAATCGCGCGAGATGCGCTGCAAACAGGCTGCCTATCGCTCCGCAGCCGACAATACATACTTTCATGAACGTCTCCTTAACCCGCGTATTGAAAGATCCTTCAACGGCTCCAACTGCTTTCCAAAGCCTTGACCAGCCGATACAAAGTTTCACTGATCGGCGCGGACACCCCGGTTCGATGGGCCTCGCGAACAATGGCGCCCGTGATCCAATCAATTTCCGTGAGCCGTTTCGAACGCACGTCGTCGAGCATCGACGGCACATGGGCGTAGTCCGACGCGCCCGTTTGCCCCTGCCCGACCGCCTGTACGTTCATCTCCCAGGGATCTTCGTGCAAGGCAACACCGCACGCTTCAGCTACGCGCCTGCTCTCGTCCATCATCGCCTCTACCAGATGGCCGAGATCGGGAATCGTGTCCTGTACTGCAAAAGCTTTTACGTGGGGCAAATTGGTGACCGCCGCAACGCTATTGACCACGGAGTTGAAAATCAACTTGGACCATTGGGCCGGCAACAAATCTGGAAACGCTTCAGCGATTAGCCCCGAAGTCTCGAGCAGCGCTCTGAATTGTTTGACGTCATCGAAATTCGCATTGGTTTGCGCCCACGGACCCATCCAGGTGGCGGTATCGAGCTCGTACTCGACATGAACGTCCGAATGACGCGTGCCGCTCATAAATGTGACCGCGGAAATGATGGGCCATTCGCCATATTTGGCGGCCACGGCTTCACAACCAAGACCATTTTGTACGGTCATAACCATTGCATTCGGGAAGTGACCGGCGAGCGTCTTCGCGCTGGATTCAACCGCGTTCGCCTTGGTGGCAATAATGACGACATCGGCATCACCCAGAGCCGCCGGATCGGTGGAAGCCTCAACTTTGGTCTGTAATTCGCTTTTGCCGCTAACCTGCAGGCCGACGTCGTTCAACTGCGCTGCATGTTCCTCACGACGAGTCAGCACCCCGACATCGACTTGGGTTCCGAGGTGACCTGCATATAGACTGCCGATAGCACCGGCTCCGGCAACGACTACCCGCTCAATTTTCCGCATGTCCGGTTCGACCATCCCATCCGTTTTCAGGACTTAGACTCATGACTCCCGCCATCGCCGCAAGTGTTCGTTCGTTTATCATCGCTCACCGCGTCGCACGGCTCGCCACTGCCGATGAGCACGGAGCGCCCCATGTCATCCCAATCTGTTACAGCTTCCGTGACCCCCACTTTTACTCGGCCATCGATCGCAAACCCAAACGCGCACCCGGGCTAATGCTAAAGCGCGTACGCAACATTCGCGCGAACCCGCAAGTTGCGCTCGTAATAGACGATTACTCCGAGCAATGGAGTGAGCTAGCCTATGTAATGCTCCAGGGCCACGCCACACTCCTCGATGGCGGCCACGAACAGCGCGAGGCCGAATCATTATTGCGCGAAAAGTATGCGCAGTATCACGAGCTGCTCGATCCGGGAAGTCCCGTGCTGAAGATTACCGTTGAGAAAATCGTCAGTTGGGGCAGTGTCTAGCCCGCATATTTCATGAAGGCGCCGCGCCTAGCCGGCACTAAGCGACGCGCTGGACGATCTGGCGAAATTCGTCGTCCGTCACTAATCTTCGATCTTGAACCGCCAGGCTCTTTACTTGCGCCAATACCTCACCGCGCTTTTCCTCGGGAACATCCACGCCGAGTTCCTCTCCTTTCAGCTTGATACTGATCAAGCCGCTTTTCTTTCCTAATACGATGCGGCGATCGGCGGCAACGAGATCCGCAGAATAAGGCTCGATGGCCGCCGGAATGTGAAATTGATTGGCCACGGCGCCACTTTCACGTACGAACAGATTCTTGCCAACCACCGGTTTCCACGGATCAACAATATATTTGCCCGCCTTTTGTACCACCTCGGACGCCGCGCGCGCCTGCGTCAAATCAAGTTCTACCGGCATGTTGTAAAGACATTGCAGAGCCAATGCCACTTCGCAGATATCCGCATTGCCGGCACGCTCGCCCATGCCGTTGACGGTACCCTGGATCCAGCGCGCACCACCGCGCACGGCTGCGACCGCCGCCGCGGTTGCTAAGCCGAAATCGTTATGGCCGTGAAAATGCACCGGCACGTCGGGCCCGACCCAGCCACATACCTTACGCACCAGCACTTCGATGGCTTCGGGGCAAGTCGCGCCGATGGTATCGACAACCGCCACTTCCTCTGCACCCGCTTCAATGGCTTGGGAGAAAACATCCTCCAGATAACTCAGGTCCGACCGTGTGCCGTCGACCGGAAAGAAACACACTTTCATATCGTTGTCGCGGGCGTGCTTGATGGCATCCAGCGCCCGCTGGATGACAACCTCGCGGGTAAACCCGTAGGCCTCAATCTTGATATCGCTGGTCGAAATCTCGATAACCGTTTGTGTGGTGCCAAGCTCGATGAGTGCGTCCAGATCCCCTTTTACGGCGCGGGAGAATCCCCAGATCTCTGATTTCAGGCCCGCCTCGAGGATCCGTTTCACGGCCTGCGAATCGGCTTCCGATACCCGTGGGAATCCCGCCTCGATGCGACCGACGCCCAGATCCGACAGCTTGCCGGCAATCTCGAACTTTTCATCCGGCGGAAAAACCACGCCGATGGTCTGCTCGCCATCGCGCAATGTGGTGTCGTAAAAACGCACCGGCGTGCTGCGATCGAAACTGTCCTGGATCGCATCGGTGCCATTCAGCTCGCTGGTCCAAACCTTATCTATGGTATTCATGTGCGCATACTCTCTTAAGGTGGGGACTGCCCACGTTTCATTTTAATGAAGCCTTTGTCGTCCGTCGGTTCAGGCGACGTAGGTCGTCAATACACCGAGGCTCTCCACATCGGCTTCGATTTTATCGCCGGACACCAGCCAGCGTGGTACCTCCATGCCAGCCGCAACACCTGGCGGACTGCCACTGGTGATGACATCGCCAGGTTGTAAACTCATGTGCGACCACCACGACACCAACTCCGCGGTTTTGTAATGCATTTGCGCCGTATTGGCGTCCTGGCGTACTTCGCCATTTACCCGCAGCTTCATATCGAGCTTGTGCGGATCGTCAAGTTCGTCTTTGGTGACCAGCCACGGGCCGAGCGGGCAAGAGCCCTTAAAGCTCTTACCCATCAGGATCACTTTATTGGAATGCTCGCGGGCTTGAATATCCCGCGCCGACAGGTCATTGAACACGCAATAACCCGCAACGTAATCGAAAGCCTCGTCCAACCCAACTTGGAAGGCTTCTTTACCGATAATGATGCCGATTTCGATTTCGTAGTCGAGTTGTTTGGTGAAGACGGGCACATCGATGCTGTCACCCGAGGCAGCCACGGAGGATGGTGCCTGCAAAAAACCCGTGGGATGCTCAAAATGGAAATCCTTCCAATTGTGGGATTCCCATTCCGGATCACTCCAGGTTGCCAACTCCGCCAGGTGCGAATCGAAGTTGCACGACGTGTGCACGATCTTGCCCGGCTTGGGCACAGGAGAAAGTAGTTCGACAGCATCCTCAGCATAAGCGTAGTCCGCGTCTGCCATAGCACCGTCCAATGCCTTGCGCGCGGTGTCCATCGCGGCATCGCCGCCTTCCAGGAACTCGATCATGCTGCGCGGCAGCTCACCGTTAGTGAGTGCATGCAGATCGATGTACTTGCCGTTTTGATAGGCACCCAGCGTGGTTTCACCGTTGACTTTAAATGAGGCTAGTTTCATGCGCTTTCCGTCTCTATGAATTAAGTACGTTCTCGGCGGCAATCAGGCTGCTGCAGCCGCGGCGTTCAAGTTGGGCACCACATAGGAGCCCAGCAATTTAATGGTTTCAAGATTTGCGGCCTCGTCAGCACCGACGACTTCCATCAAAGGCAGATTCAAACCCGCGTCGACCAGTTGCTGTAGCAGCTCAGTGCACTCGTCCGGCTCGCCGGCGATGACCGTGAATCTGCACATCATGTCGTCATTTACCAGATGGGTGACATTGTCCTCGGTGCCTTCGGCGATGGCTTTACGGAAGGGTTCCCAGGTTTCGTCCGGCAGACCGGAACTACTCAGGATTACGTCGTTTTTGATATTTCTGATCTTATTGATGACATAGGTAGCGGTGTAACTGCGCGCCGCATCTTTTGCTTTAGCGCCATCGCGCGAGCAACTGGCCAGAATGACGCCGCCCACTGGGAAATCATCTGACAACTGGCGCCCTACTTTTGCGCAACCATCGGCGAACTTCTCACGCGCATAACGCACGAAACCGGGCGACGTCAGGCCGGGCAGCAACAAACCGTCGGCCATCTTGCCGGCCAACTTCTGCATCAGCGGACCGGTCGCACCCATGTACATCGGAATTTCGGTACGCAATCCGCGGGCCGCGCGATCGACAGCGGGCATTTCCGACTCGAACAAGTCACCTTTGTAGCTGTAAGCTTCGCCAGAGAGTACCTTGCGGAAAATTTCGATGGACTCGCGGTGCATTTTCACCGGCGTGTGAACCTTCAGATCGTACTCGAGATACTCGACCCCGACTTTACCGACCCCCAATCCCATGATGAACCGACCATTAGAGAGCTCATCGATAGCCGCCGCTTCCGACGCCTGAATGGTTGGGTGGCGCATATACGGTGAGGTGATCCCCAAACCGATCGGGATAGTCTCGGTATTCAGCGCAACCGCGGCCAAGGTGGCCATACAACCTCGCGCTTCGTGTCCATATTTGCGGAACCAGTGATACGCCTCGGCGATCCAGAAACCGCCCATCAGTTTGCCGCTCTCAGTTTCGCGGGCATACGCCATCATCGATGACAGCGGCTCATAAGATTTAAAAATCACACCCACAGTGGGGGTAACGGAAGCATTCATAGTTCGTCTCCTGCGCACGGCACCGCCAAGCTGTCTGGCTTGAATAACTTCGATACCCTGCTCGCGTTGGTCGCTAGCTGCCCAGGGCCAATAATTAGACCGAGCCGGATTGGGGAGTTTACTGAAACCCTGGCTTCGGTTCCAAGGTCACGGCATTGTAGGCGCCGCCGTTGTAAATATCAATACGGTAGCGTATGGTCGCGCCGGGGCAATCAGCTGATTGCATGGCGCGTGCGAGCCTCACGTTGATGACCTGAATCACCCTTTGCGCAGGGCCTTATGCTATTCTTAGCGCCCGTTTTTCGGCGCCTATCTACAGCTCGCCCTAAGCCGTTTAGGAGAATAATAATAGTGTATCCGGCACCTTTCGCTTTTCATCGCGCCAGCTCCATTGAGCAAGCCGTTAGCCTCTTAGCCGAGCTCGGTGTAAACGCCAAGTTCCTGTCCGGCGGACAGAGCTTGATCCCACTATTAAAATTGCGCCTGGATGCGCCATCCGATCTCGTTGATATCAGCCGCATTCCGAAATTGCGTGGCATTGCCCAGAACGGCGGCATCGTCAACATTGGCGCGCTGGCGACCCACGCTGACATTGCAAAGTCCGATGTTGCTGCCAACATCCCAATCGTGCGCGACTGCGCCGCTGGGATCGCAGATGCACAAGTGCGCAGCTGCGGAACAATTGGCGGCTCACTCGCCGAGGCTGATCCTGGCGGAGATTGGGCACCGATCATGCTGCTGCTGGGCGGCTCGGTAACGTGCGTCGGACCTAGCGGCACCAGAACCCTGGCGGTCGACGACTTGATCGAGGACGCATTCACGACCTGCCTGGAACATGGCGAGATGGTCACCGAAGTGCAGTTCAATGTACCGCCGGCCAACAGTGGCGGTGCATATATCGCGTTCAAACGCGCAGCGCAAGCCTACCCAACGGCTACCGCCGGTGTGCAACTGACCGTCACGGGAGAAACTTGCACCGACGCTGGGGTGGTGCTCGGCTCTACCGGATTGAAGGCGGCGCGAGTCCCTGCCGCCGAAGCGGTGCTGCGCGGCAATCCCGTGACCGCGGAACAGATCGCCAAGGCGGCTGATGCCGCCTATGAAGCAGCGGAACCCTTGCCTGATCTGCGCGGTTCAGAAGAATACAAACGCACACTGTTACGCGCGCTGGTGAAGCATGCTGCCGGCATCGCCGTTAGACGCGCCAATGGCGAGCAGATTGAAGGAAGTCACAATTATGTCTGATGCAATTGCAGCCGTTGCTATCGAGGTCACCGTCAACGGTGAAACGTACCAGCGCGAGGTTGAACCGCGCATGCTACTGGTTGAGTTCATTCGCCAGGAACTGCGGCTGACCGGCACGCATATCGGCTGCGATACGAGCTATTGCGGCGCCTGCACGGTACTGCTGAACGGCAGCGTTGTGAAATCCTGCACCCTGTTTGCAGTGCAAGCCGATCAAGGTGAGGTACTCACAGTAGAAGGCCTGGAACAAAACGGCCAACTGCACCCGGTGCAAAAAGCGTTCTCGGAGCACCACGGTTTGCAATGCGGTTACTGTACACCGGGCATGCTGATGTCGTCCTACAACCTGCTTAACGATAATGCTGAGCCCACTCTGGGGCAGATCCGCAAGGCCATTGCCGGCAACGTGTGCCGCTGCACGGGTTATCAGAACATCATTACTGCGATCGGCGCGGCGTCGGCAGAGATGAAAGGGAGTTAAGACGATGGCAATCGAGTTTTCCGGCGAGTTCACCCTAGCCAAACCGAAGGACGAGGTATATGCGTTTCTGTCGGACCCGGCGAAATTCGCACCGTGCCTGCCCAGCTATGAGAGCGTGGAGATGCTCGATGATACGCATTCCATCGTAAAAGTGATGGTGGGTTTATCAAAGATCCGCGGCAAGGCCACCATAAAACTTGATTTGGAAACGCAGGATCCGCCCAACCACGCCGGCTACGTCGGCAAGGGTGACGTTTTGCAGGGCGCGTTCAATATGATTTCGAGCTTCGATCTGGAAGATACCGATGACGGTGGGACACTCGTTAAATGGAAGGGCGAAGTAAAACTCTTCGGCAGGCTGATTTCACTCGCCGGTGGATTACTAAAGCCGCTCGCAAAAAAAGACATCAACAAAATGATTGATGCCCTACAAGCAGCGTTGGCCTGAGGAATAAGCTATGAGTTGGGTTGGTAAATCGGTAACGCGTAAAGAGGACGCCCGGCTGATCCGAGGCCAGGGGCGATTCGTCGACGATCAACATGCAGCGGAGATGCTGCACCTGCATTTGCTTCGCTCGCCGTATTCCCATGCCAACATCGTCAGCATCGATGTTTCCAAGGCGGAGGCCCTCCCGGGTGTGGTCTGCACACTTACAGGCGACGAAGTCGCGGCCCAATGCCAACCGTTTATTGAGCTCGGTGAAGATCCCGGCGCCAAGATCACCGACTACGCGATGGCAGTGGGCAAAGTCCGCTACCAGGGTGAGCCCGTCGTTGCCATCGTCGCGCAGACAGCCGCCATCGCTGCTGACGCGGCCGAGTTGGTGGAAATCGATTACGAGATGCTGGACGCCGTTGGCAATCCGGGACAGTCGATGACGGACGAAAATGTTCTGCACGGCTCCTCGGGTACAAACCTGGTCTGGAAGGGCGTATACGAATACGGCGATCTGGATACCGCATTCGCCGACGCCGCGCACGTCGTTAAGATTGATCGCTTACATTTCCACCGCTTCTCCAGCACCCCGCTGGAAACCAACGCCGTGATCGCAAAGTGGGAACCCCACGGCATGATCGATTTCTATTGCAACCAGTCCTTCGCCGGCTTCGCCGTGCAATTGGTTGCGCCGGCGCTTGGCGTGAGCATCAGCAATATCCGTATCAAGAGTGAAGACAATGGCGGCAGTTTCGGCATCAAGGTCACCAGCTACGTCTTTCTGGTCGTCTCGGCGCTGGCCTCGAAAAAGGCTGGGGGGCGCACCGTAAAATGGATCGAATCGCGCACCGAACATTTGCTCGGCAGTGCCCATGGTAATGAACGTACTTATGTGGAAACTGAAGTCGCCCTCGACAAGGACTGCGTGGTTACCGCCATTCGCTCCAAGCACCTTGACGATTGTGGGGCGTTTCCGCGCTATGAACCACTTGGTGCGGTTATCTGGTCGCAGGTGCTGCCAGCTTGCTACAAGTTGCGCAACATCCGCATCGATTTCCAACAATACGTCACTACCAAGTGTCCGTCCGGTCCAAACCGGGGCTATTCGCGGCTGCAACATCTGTGGTTTATGGAACGTGTCATGGACATCTGCGCGACCGAGCTCGGGGTCCCCGGCGATGAGATGCGCCTGCGTAATTACATCACTGAGTTTCCATACACGACGCCGAACGGCTGCGTATACGATTCCGGCGACTACCCGGGGATGCTGGAGAAAGCCAAATCGCTGATTGGCTGGGACGACTGGAAGGCGAAACAAGAAACTGCGCGTGCTGAAGGGCGCTGGTTCGGGATCGGCATTGGTACGACGCTCGATTCGGGCACCAACAATTTTGGCCAGGCGCAAATCATCAACCCGAACAATCCGTTCTCCGGCAACTCGGAAGTGTGCTCGCTTAAATTGGATCTGGATGGATCTATCGTCGCGGCCATGGGTGCCGGTCCTTCGGGGCAGGGCCACGAGACCACCGTATCGCAGGTCGTCGCTGAAGAGCTAGGCGTGGATCCTGCCATGGTGTTCGTGCGCACTGGATTTGACAGCGAATGGAATACCTTTACCGGACATTCCGGCTCCTATGCCAGTCAGTTCGCGGTGACCGGCCTGTCTGCGGTGCACGGCGCCTGCCAGAAATTGAAAGAGCAAATGAAGACGCTGGCTGCGTTCGTCATGGAAGCCAATCCCGACGACCTGGAGTTCGGAGTGGGTACACAGGGTCCCGAGGTGCGAGTAAAAGGCTCCGATAAATCAGTAAATTACTGGTACCTGTGCAACCTGGTAAATGCCAATAACGCAACATTGCCGGATGAGATGGCGGATCTGACACTCAACGTTCGCCACGTCTATCGTCCGCCGTTCGAGCTTCTCGATATCAAACGCAAATATGGAAATCTGACATTGACCTACGCTGCACAGTTACACATCGCAGTGATCGAGGTCGATGCGGATACGTATCAGCCACGCATTCACGCTTACGCCGCGGTCGATGACTGTGGCAACGTCATTAACCCGCAAATTGTTGAAGGCCAGGTACACGGCGCAACCGCCCACGGCATCGGCGCGGCATTAATGGAAAGCTTCAGCTACGACGAGGATGGCAACCTGCTGACCAGTTCCTTCAGCGATTACATCCCGTTAACCGCACTGAACATGCCGCATCTGCATTATGGCAGCTTGAGCAACGCTTCCCCTTTCAGTTACAACGGCGCAAAAGGCATGGGCGAAGGTGGCGGTGCACCGCTGCACGCGATTTCTTCCGCCCTGCAAGACGCTCTGCACGACGAGGGCGTGATTATCGACGATACCCACAATCCGCCTAATGCGCTGTTCGAACTGCTGCAAAATCACAACCGCGAGCGCTTGGTAAGTGTGGAGCAACGTTAAGTCGATAGGTCTACGCAAGGGCGAGGTTGTCTGGGATACGGACCGACTATTTACGGCGAGTTGATGCACACCACCGGACGGCGTCCACCAGCGGCACCTCGCAGCGAGAGAGCAATCACGTGAGAACTATCCAACTCGGTTTTAAGGCGTTTGATCCGCACGAGCTGCTTTGCCATTTCGTCGCCAGTAAAGCCGGCTTGTATGAACAAGCGGATCTGCGCGTCGAACTGGTCGATATCACCTTTACAGCCGATGCTGAACTTCCGGCCGAAACGTTTCAGGTAAGTTGCGGCGCGGCCCTGGTGAGCGCACTGAAGGATATGTCACAGCGCGTCGTTTTCGTGGCGACCGATCGGCCGATGTTCTGGCTGTACGCAAGTAATGAAATACCCACTATCGCTGCGCTCAAGGGCCATAAGGTTGCGGGTTACCCTATCATCGCGCCACCCGCCCAGTTAACACGAATTCTGCTAAGCCAATCTGGCCTTAACCCGGACGAAGACGTCGAGCTGGCAGCGGCCCGCGACGACACGGCGCGCTTGGGTCTGTTGCGCAGCGGCAACGTCGCGGCTGCAGTGCTGAGTTCGGCGGTACCGCCACCCTGGGTCGAGAAATTGGGATTGCGCACGCTTGCGTTTTTTGGCGACAGCATACGCGTTCCCACGACCGGGCTGGCCGTACATGAGTCGATGTTAGCGAAAGAGCCTGAACTCGTCGGTGCCGCCGCCCGCGTTCTCAAGCACGGGCTGGATATTCTGAACAACGATTCCGAGCTGGTCGGCACGGAACTATATGAGTACTTCGACGTACCTGCGGATCTCGTCGAGGCTACGAGCAATCTCTTTGTCGATAAGTTCACTGCCCACGGTCGCACGGAGCCCGACATCGCGCAGGGCGCTATCGACCGTATGCGAAAAGCGCTCGGCATTGAGCAAGAACGCGCTTGGCGCGACATCTACGATTTTTCGTTGCTCGACGAATGAGCGCTTTGCCCAATGGCATTCCAGTCGGCGACGTCGTCGGTGCATCTGTCCCGCAGCTCGCAAGCGGTGAGAAAGTACAAGGTCGCGCCTACTACACCGATGATCTGACCCGACCAGGTATGCTTCACGGGGCGGTGCTGGGCAGCATTTACCCGCACGCACGAATTATTTCCTGCGACATCACTGCGGCGGCCGCCTTGCCCGGCGTACGGGCCGTCATCACGTGCGCGGATTTTTCGGCCGAACGGCACGGCGCTTTTTTCAAAGATCAATACTCACTTGCGCGCGACAAGGTGCGTTACCTCGGCGAGCCCGTTGCCGCGGTAGCCGCAACAGATTTGGCAACAGCGCAACAAGCCGTACGACTTATCGACGTCGAGTATGAAGAACTCGAAGCGGTGTATGACCCGATAGCCGCCATGCAACCCGGAGCACCAGTGATCCATGAGGAACGGTTGAACTACGGTGGCCAGTACGCCGCACCGGCGGAAGAAAATGCAATCAGTTATACCGCTTATCAAGAAGGTGATGTCGGCGCGGCATGGGCACAATGCGATGTGATCGCCGAAGACGAATATTGGCTACCGTCCCAGGAGCACATGTATTTGGAACCGGTATCGACGCTGGCCGAGATCGACAATCGCGGCAAACTCACGGTGTGGTCGTCGATGCAGGGTGTCGTGCGAATGCAATCCTTGCTTGCCGACGTACTAGCCATGCCGATGTCGAAAGTAAGAGTCATTGCGCCCGCGATCGGCGGCGCGTTCGGTGGCAAAGGCGATCTGACGAATCAAGCACTGGTCGGCGCGTTAAGCCGCGCAGCCGGCGCGCCGGTGAAGATTACACTGACCCGCGATCAGGACATGACAACCACCAAGCGCCGGCACGGTGGGCGGATCCGTATGAAAACCGGCGCGAAGCGCGACGGAATACTCATCGCACGTAGCGCAGAGATCATATTGGACGGCGGCGCTTATGCCGATGAAAGCCCCGCAGTCCTCGGCTACGCCGCCTACTTTGCACGTGGTCCCTACAATATTCCAAACTTCGAAGTACGCGCATGGTCTGTTTATACCAACTGTTCGATCGCAGGGTCGTTTCGCGGTTTTGGCAACCCACAGGCGACGTTTGCCGGCGAATGCCAAATTGACCAGGTCGCGGAGCAACTGGGGATCGATCCCATTGAGTTACGTCTGAAAAACGCGTTGGCCACTGGTGACCCTTGGGTTGGGGGTGATCCGGTCGCGGTTGGAAGCGTGGCAACCTGTCTCGAGCGGGTCCGCGAAGCGTCGGATTGGCAGCGCTTATGTGCGCAGTCCGGCACCGTTCGAGCAGGCAGGCGCCGCGGCATCGGCGTCGCGGCACTCGCCCACACCTGCAGCTTTCTGAGCGCGGGGGCGACGGTTCGACTCAACGAAGACGGCACGATTACGCTCAACACGGCCGCGCAGGATATCGGTCAGGGCTCCGATACCGCGCTAGCGCAGATCGCCGCCGGCAGTCTGGGCCTGGCACTCGATAACGTGAATTTTGCGACCCCCGATTCGGATCTATCTCCCTATGATTTCCTGACGGCAGGCAGCCGCGTCACTTACACGGTCGGCGTCGCCGTTCGTCACGCCTGTGAACAGGTCCGCGAGAAGATTTTCGCGCACGCGAGTGAAATGTTGGAATGCGCCAAAGAAGATTTGGAACTGCGACCGGGTGGCGTCGTCGGCATGGCGGGCGTGCCCAGCGCACAACTGCCTTTCGCTGCGATCGCCGGTCGTGCCACCTTTGGCGTCGGCGGACCGATCAGCGCTACACATGAATGGCTGTTTCCCGGACGCCCGTTCGATCCGAAACGCACCATCGTTGATGGCTTCAATATGCCGGCATCGATAGGCATCCATACCTTCGGCGCACAGGTCGCGGAGGTAGAAGTCGACGAGGTCACCGGCAAGGTCGAACTGTTGCAATTGTGGGCGGTGCACGATGTCGGACGCGCGATCAATCCAGTTGCGGTGGAAGGCCAGATCCACGGCGCCGTAGTACAGGGCATTGGCTACGCTACCATCGAAGAACTGGTGTGGGAGGAAGGCCGCCTCGCGAACCCCACCATGATGGACTACAAGGTTCCGGGCATGGCCGATACGCCTTACGCCATTCACCCGATCATTGTCGAAGAACCAGAGCCAACTGCACCATTCGGTGCCAAAGGTGTGGCCGAGATTGGGATCTGCGGACCGGCACCGGCAATAAGCAACGCTATAAAGAACGCCACGGGCGTACGTCTCAATCAGATCCCGGCAACACCGGAGCGGGTTTTGCGCGCCCTGGCCGAGCGCGAGGCGAACGCCTCATCATCAAACGATTAGACTGCGAGTAGATCCTCCACCGCCCGCAGTCCCTCATCAATTGCGGTGTTGGCGAGCGCCCAGTAGCTGGCATCCGAGTTCGCGATGGCGATCGGTCCATGCCGCCGGCGCGCAATTTCGTGCGGCGCCTCGCCTTTGGCATATTTGGGGTCGTAAATCGAATTGTATTGACGACTGTAGCCATGCGGCCAGCGATTCACGGTGATGCCGACGATGTCCTCGGTGGCGTCGAAGCTGGTCTGCGCGAAGACACTGGCAAGCTGCTGGCGGATCTCGATTTCATACTCCTGAAAGCTCATGGCTAACAGTTTATGCCGGCCCTGCCGGTGCTGCTCGCTGGGATGCAGGCCGGTGTGCGGTTGCAGCATTGGGCCAATCATGTAGATCACAACGGGTTGTGCAGGATCGAAGTCCTGCTGATGAGCGCCCAGCGAACGGCCGTAGGCCAGACACTCGTGCAGGTAATGGCCGGGGAAGTAAAAGCTCGCCGAGCCCAGCTCCTGTATAGGCTTGCCACTGCGCAGCGCCACACCGGCGCAGACGAAAGGTATTCGGACGTTCTCGCTCAATGCCGATTTTTGCTTAGCAGGCAACTGCGGACAAAGGTACGGCAGGTATGCATGGTAACCGGCATAAATGCACTGACGTCCGCTCACGCGGTAGGCATCGCCACCACGCACGTAGCTGACCGACACCTTGCCGGTATCCAGCGTTTTGATATTTATTGCAGTGGAATTCAGGCGTATGCGCACTCGTGACCTCGCCTCGTCCAAGCGCGCGTAATTGAACCGTGCGGTCGTCAACGCCTCCATGGTTTCCGCGTCGGCAACCTCCGAAATCAGTCGCTTGACCAGATTCCTGGCAATGATGGCGTTGCCCTCGGGACCATAATGACCCTCGAGCGGCGGCATAGCGTCTACTTCCTCCTGAATCGCCCTACCCTGGTCACCCAAGCGGTGCACGCCCGGCATCCCGACCAGCGTAATCGCCGTGTGCAGCGGCGCGCTGTCGGTCGCTACCCCCATCAACGCCGCGGTCTGTCGCGTGAAAACGGCATCGGCCGCTTCTCTAGACATGCCACAGTACTCTGTCAAAAAAGTGTCATAACTCATCGTCTGGACGGCCGTCACGCGTTGTTCGGCGGTCATATCCGAAAATACGTCCTGGTCAGACGTCAAAAAGTGACTGATCTCTGCCTTCACGGCAGCCGACAAGGGCATCTCGTCGATATGCTTGCTAAGTACATACTTACCATCCGCGTCCTTCGCGCCGAGCGGCATGACTTCGCCGACGATGGTCTTGTCCTCTCCATAGACCGCCGCGTCGAAGCAGATGGACGGCGGCAGGTTTAGCGCATGCAGACGGAGATCGGAAACCTGGCCGGGTTCCAGCCGCTTGAAATCCACGCCAGCATCTCGGATCAGGCGCTTGCAGTCGTCGCTGAAGTACGGCGTTTCCATGAACACGCTGCCGCCGGGGGCGAGCAGGGTTCTGTCTGCATAGGTGAACTCAATCCTTTTGGCTGCACCGCCGAAATCATCATGATTGTCTAAAATAAGAATGCGTGTATCCGCACCGGTTCGCTGACGGTAGCGGAAAGCAGCGCTCAGTCCGCTGAGGCCAGCCCCAACCACAATCAGATCGTAGGTCTCGGTCAGTTCTGTAACGTTATCCCAGGTCTGAGCATTCCAGGTCTGCCCGTGGGCAACTTCGAATGACCCAGCATGACTGCCGCGTAAACCGGTCTTTGCCGGAGGGTAATAGTCCGGGTCCAGTTCGGGTGCGAAAACGGGTTTTGCGGGTCGCTCAGACACCTCCCCGGATACGACACTCATGCTTCCCGTTGCGGCGTCGTCGGTGCAGCCACCCAATCCGGCGGGTAGCACAGACGCGATGCCGGCCATCCCGAAACCGTGCAACACGTCACGCCGCGTAATGGGTTTGTCTAGTCCCAAGCTGGGACTTTCGTTGCGGTTCTTTATGCGCATCTTCAAATCCATTGGCTGCAGATGAGCGTCGGAGTGTACTGCCGGGCTCTACTTTCGTCTCAACTCTGTGGTTTGGTTTCCTGGGACACTAATTTATTTATCAGCGTGTGATTAACGCACAGTGCTTACATGCGATCTTCACGATTTTTTACCTGACGCCGTAGCAACTTTCTAAAAACGAAGAGCGGTAACCGTCCTGCGTCCACAGTACGGGGAAAAAGCTCTCCGCCATGTCGTCTTGTCCCTGCTGCTTGTATCGACTGTACACGGAACTGACATTTGCGGGATGGAACCGCGCATCGCTGCGCATGCAATGACTGACTACGGCGCGCCGTTCGGTCAGACCTGAATTTGGACCCGATCCGTGCCAGGTCCCGCCGTGATGAAAGACCGCACTGCCCACCGCCATTTCGATTTGTGCGATCTCGATTTCCGTAATACCCAAATTCTGCGCCGCAGATTCAACGAAAGCCCGGTATTTCGGAGGCGCATGAAATTCCGCACTCTTGGGCCCACGCGGCCAACGGTGAGAGCCGTTCGCGTATTCGATGGTGCCACCTGCTGCAAGCGTATCGTCAAGCGCCATCCAACAGGTCACGATTTCCGGTGGCACCACCCAGTCCTGATAAGAGTCATCCTGGTGAAAACCAAGAGACTTCGCACCCGGGGGTTTCCACAACACATTGTCCTGATTAATGCGGGCGCCCGGCCAGGCCATCAGCTGTGCACAGGCCTGGCCAACTTCCGGCCGCAGTACCAATCGTGCGATCGCGCGATCTGATTTCCAGCCGTTGCAGATCTGGCGGGTGAGCGTGTCCGCGTCACGACCCTCACGCCAGTTCCATTCGTCGGGCTGAATACCGGTCTCAAACTCACCGCGGAACAGCGGCCCGAAGCGACAACGTGCCGCATCCATCAGCGCCTCCGGGCAGAACTTTTCAACAACGACAAAGCCTTGTTTGTGGAAACGGGCGATCTGTTTGGGCGTCAGAATTGTCATCGTGAAGTGCTATCTAACGCATCGCTACCAATTTTGTCGAATGCTACCCCCTGCGCCCTTGAGCCATATACGCGAAAGCCGGTAATGTTCCTCGCTACGCGTGTGAACCGAAACGTCTCGCAGTATCCGTCGGCTTCGAAGGTGTCCCACCGGCGATCAGACAGACGGGGGCGGAGCGGCGTGAGCGTTATCCGATCAAGCCGACTGTGCTCCACACAGAGTTCCCGCCCGCGTAAAGTTACGGTGTACGTCGTGTCGAGTTCTGCGCTGTGGTACAGGCCTGTATAGATAAGTAACGCATCGCGGCGCAGGGCGACGCGATCGAGCCGCAACCAGCGCAGCGACTCCTCTTCAACGAGATGAAATTGGGTGATTGCACCGGCCGCGTTACGCTCGAAGCGCACGCAATCATCGGTGTCGGCGACCAAGTAATTACCGTCAGATTTGCCGAGCAGTTCCACAGTGAAGTTCGCACTACACAGCCACACCGTATCATCATCGGCAAGGACCTCCACGATCCCACCCTGCGGCTGCCAGTAGGGACCGAAGGCATCGCGATCCAGGGAGACTCCGGTAACCTGTCGAGATGCGGAATTGGGAGTACGCTTTGGATAAACAACATCTGTGACGGCATCTAGCAACGCCCATACGGATACGGTGTCGACATTCGCAAGCACTACGACTGCAAGATCGCGCTCTGGCGCTAACGCGGTCAGCGCCCGGTAGCCGGCCCACTCACCGGAGTGGTATATAAAGTCATCATCCAGCAGCAAACCACCCCCGTAGGGCACGGGTGCACCGCTGTTCAAACTGCCCGACGCGCGCATCGCAGCCGATACCGCCGCGCCCCCTACCCGGCCGCTGCGTAAGTTTGCGATCCATTTCAGGCTGTCATCCAGTGTTGTCATAAGCCCGCCGTCGCCCAGCACGCCGATGTTGCTCGGCGCTCTGACAAATTCTCCCGCATCAGTGCAACGGTAGGACTCCGCGCGCCTGGGAACCACGCTGAGGTGGTCGTCGATAAAGCAGGACTGCGTCATCTGCAGCGGAGCAAAGATGCGTTCGTGGGCGAAAGCGGGGAAGGATTGCTGCGCCGTCCTTGCCGCAACCTCGGCGAGCAGGACGTAACCGGAATTCGAGTATAGATGCTTCTCGCCGGGCGCAAAATTCAGCTCGCGTTGCCGATTGATCAGCGCCAACGCGTCATCACCGCTGCGCCAGCCGGCGAGCGCCGCAAGTTCCAGATAATCGCGGACGCCGCTGGTGTGGTGCAGAAGATGGCGCAGCGTCACCGCCGCATTGCACTGGTTCAACTCGGGCAGATAGGTGCTAACTGAGTTATCCAGGGACAAAGCGCCCTCCTCGACCAGCAACAACACTGCAAAGGCAGTGAACTGCTTGGCGACAGAGCCGACGTCAAATACCGTGGTGCTGGATATAGGTAGTTGGTGTTCCAGGATTGCGCAACCCACGCAC
The DNA here is from genome assembly GCA_965225625.1 of Gammaproteobacteria bacterium. Taxonomy (GTDB): domain Bacteria; phylum Pseudomonadota; class Gammaproteobacteria; order JADZEE01; family JADZEE01; genus CBDDBH01. The sequence goes on along the minus strand of CBDDBH010000034.1, from coordinate 117,178 downwards.
GCGCTGTAAACGACCTCATCCGCGTGCATGACCCCGAGCGCCAGCCCAGGTGCGTTGGGCACATCCCAATCGGCAAGCAGGGCCTCGAGCCCGACGTAACGCGGCGCGGCGCTGACACCGTTCGGTTTCATGTGATTACGATATGGCTGTTCCCGAGCATTGCTAAAAAAATGGCCCGCTACGAGAGCGGACCAGAAAAGTATACCGAGTTTGAGTCCGTAATACGCGGTGCTACTTACCCGGACGGATTAGCAATTGTGTATCAGTCATCGCGGATGTCACCGGGTATTTTTGATTGATCGCACCGCTCAATGCCGCCCACTCGGCGTTGCCTGCATGCAGCGTTTCTGTTTCGGCCCACGCCTTGAGACTTTTGAACGCAACGACTATTCGGTCCGGCTTTTTCCAAGGGCAAATAGGCGATCATTGCGAATATTGCGAATTAAAATACGGCGGACTGCTACGCCGAAATGAATGCTTACAAATTATTATTTGTATACCAACAAAGTATAGTAGGCGAATGGCGAAGATTCAGAATTACCCGCTCTTGGAGATTGAGCCGTTATGGCGTTGCAGGAACCCATAGGCGAAGACACACAACAACCCCCGCGCGCTGGTCGCGCAATCCTAGTGGATCAACTACGCATTCACGGCGTCGACACGATTTTTCATCTACCCGGCGAAGGCATCCTCGAAGTGCTGGATTCGCTTTACGACTACCGCGACGAGATGAATCTCATCACCTGCCGGCACGAGGACGGCATGGCGATGATGGCGGAGTCCTACGGTAAGTTGACCGGCAAACCGGGAATTTGCCTGGCCGCCCGCAGTCCGGGCGCAGTCAATACCTGCCTCGCGGTTCATACGGCCTACCAAGACTCGTCTCCCATGATCCTGTTTATCGGCCAGGTTCAGCGCGAGCAGATGGAGCGGGAACCGTTCATGCAATACGACTTTCGCGCCATGTTCAGTCCAATGTCCAAATGGACGGCCTATATAGACCAGCCTGAGCGCATCCCGGAGTTGGTCAGTCGCGCGTTTCATGTTGCGACATCGGGTCGTATGGGCCCGGTTGTCATTGAACTCGGCGAGAACATGCTGCATGAAGAGTGCACGGTGCCAGACGCCAGATGCTACGCACCGGCGCGAGCGTATCCGTCACCCGACGCGCTCGATGCTATGCAAGGGCTGCTGGCAGAATCAGAACGGCCATTGATGATTGTCGGCGGTTCGGGCTGGTCGCAGCAAGCTTGCGCTCAGGTTCGTGAGTTCGCAGACTCCTGCGACCTGCCGATTGCTGCATCCTTTCGGCGCCGCGACCTGATCGACAACACCCACCGTTGCTATGTCGGCGAGATCGGTATTGGAGTCCCGCCGGAACTTGTCGAAAACATTGGTAGGGCCGATCTAATCATTGCGCTGGGCGCGCGCCTTGGCGAGATCAACACGATCGGGCGAGTGTTCATGCGCGGTTTTAGTCTTTTTGACATCCCGGTTCCGCAGCAACGTCTCGTCCATATTCATGCCGGCGTGGAAGAATTAAACAGCGTTTACCAGGCCGATGTCGCTATTAACGCGAGTGTCTGCGAATTCGCCGAAGCGCTGCAACACCTGAATCTTACCCGTACATCAGAGTGGACAACATGGACCCGATCATTGCGAACGGCGTACGAAACGTCGCTCACGGGATCCGGTTCAGGGGCGATCGATTTGGCCGAGGTATTCCGAATACTGCGGCGGCGCCTCGAGGCAGACGCCATACTCACGGTAGGCGCCGGCTCCTATGCGCTGTGGAGCCAGCGTTATTTCCAGCACTCGCGACTCGGAACCCAGATCGGACCCAAGACGGGTGCGATGGGCTACGGCCTGCCTGCCGCAATCGCGGCCAAACTTGTACATCCTGAGAGTACCGTCGTAGCACTTGCCGGGGATGGTTGCTTCCTGATGACTTCCGAGGAACTCGCGACGGCAGTTAAATACGAACTGGCTATCATCATCCTGGTTATCAACAACAACAGGTACGGCGCTATCCGCAAGACCCAGGAGCGTAGCTTTCCAGGACGGGTGATTGGTACTGAGTTGACAAATCCCGACTTCGTCGCGCTTGCGCAAGCGTATGGGGCACACGGCGAACGGGTTGAACGAACGGCGGAGTTCGAAGGGGCTTTCGATCGTGCCGTGGCGAGTGCGGGTCCGGCTGTTATTGAGCTCCGTGTTGATCAGTAGTTGCCAATTCACGGGTATCCCTAGCCCGTTCTGCATTTCACTCACTCCAGAAGGATCTGCAAGATAGGTATCATCACCGCTTTCTCGTTTACAGACGGATTAGTGCCTCGCAGAAATTCGTCGAGGTTACTGATCCCATCTGAGTCTTTGTCCTTGGCCGCGTCTGAACTATCTTGCGGATCCAGCCCGTGCGTAATTTCAAACGTATCCGGCATGCCGTCATTATCGTCGTCGGGGTCCACAGAATTCTCCAAACCATCCGAGTCAGCGTCCAGTACTAGTGTGGTTCCGGATACGGCAACACCGACACTGTAAGTCTGACTCCCGTCTGACACTTGTATCTCGAGGATCCCGGCCTTGGCTCCCACCGCGACTTGCAGGAAATGCAAATCAATGGTTCGTGACTGTCCGGCACTGAACGGGCCCGAATTCGGCGCGACCGCAGAAGTAGAAAATGGGCCAGGATCGGCACCGTTCAGGGTAATGGCGCCCATCGTGAGTTCGGTCGGACCGGTATTGGTAACTGTCACTGTCATTGGACCGATAGTGGTACCGCTGGATATCTGACCAAAGTCGAGATTTCGGGTAAACGTAAACGGCAGATCAACAAGCGCTTTTAAGAACGCCTCGATATCCTGTGCAACACCGGGCGCGGTGATCGCCGCGATACCCTCAATTTGCTGACCGGCTGGAGAATCCAGAAATTCGCTTCTTCCGTAAAACAGGATGGCATCGAGCAACGTACTCACGGAGTTGTCATGAAAAAACGGGCCCGCGTCCCTCACACCAAACAGTCCACGCGTACTAAACGCCCTCGAGTTTGGCGATTGGCCCGTCGCCTGTTCTGACGGAAGCCCATCAGTGGAGTTGATTGCCAATTCGGCAACGCCGGTGTTAAACGCTTCGTTCGCGCCTAAAAGAGTGTCGAAGCGCCCATCGGACGTCGCAAGCACCGGCCCGGTATGACAAACGCTACATTTAGCCGCACCAAAGAATTGAACGCGACCACGCATTTGCGCTAGCGTTGTTACAAACCTGCCGAACATGTTTTCGTCATCGAATGCACCATCGGTCGGAATAACGATGGTGTTCATGAACGCCGCCATAGCCCCACGTTCCGCTGGCGTTGGTGAGCGGAAATCGGTGCCTGCGATACGCGCTAATCTCCGCGGGAAATGTTGCTCAACAGCGTTGGCCGCAAAAGTTTGCAAATCGGCAACTCCACCGCTTCGCCCGTAGGGTGCCGTATGTTTGATGTTAATAAGCGTGGGTGAACCGCGCATGAAGGCATGTTCGGTAAACCCATTGATGTTCTCTACGATGAGCCCTCTGCCACCGCGCAGTAAGGTCGAATCCTCCAGCCCGCGCGTATCGCCATTAGGCGCTGGGCCGTCAAGATCGCCGACAGTAAATGACACCAGCGTTCCGGTGTTGCCGCTCGCATCCGAGATGACATTGCCGGGCAAGTTCAGCGCGCTGCCACCCAGGATCAGGTAGGTGCCACCCGTCCCGGCAATAACGACGGCGCTGCCACCCAGTGTCCCTATGATGGCGCCACCGAGCGCGAAATCACTCGGTTGGGTGGCCTCAGGACTGGCGCCGGGATTGACTGAGCCATTGCTGTTAACGACGAGGATGTTGATATTGAGTTCGTTAACGAACAGCGGGTCATTGGCCGGTAACATTGCAATCTTGTCCGGACTCAGTCCAAAACTCTGGTCAGCGCGGTGGCAACTGGCACAGGTCCGTCCGTTACCAAGGAATGTTTCTCGATTGAACAGAGTTTCGCCCTGTTGTGGCTGTGTTTTGGCTGCGGGCAACACCGCCCCGCCAGTCATATTTTGTTCCAGCTCGGCAGCTGTGCCGGTAGTGGCGGTGCCCGCCGGGGTCGGAACCTTGAGTGCGAAGCTGGCGTTGGAATTGGCACCGGCAACAAAATCCGACACGCGGCTCAAGCTCTGCGAGTTCATAATCGCCAGCTCCGCCGCGTTGACGTTGCCGGCGCCCTCAGTATCGCCGCTGAATGCGCCCCCACCATAGGAAAGGCAAAGATTAACGGCCGTGGCGCCCATGGATTGCGGATTGTTTCGAAAACACACTTTGCCCGCAATCGGCATCACCAGTGCGGGCATGGTGAAGTCGGGCGTTAGTCCGGAGAGCATGGCAAATCCCTGCGTCGCCACGAGCACCGTGTTACCTCCGACGGGTGCGTCACTGGGAAAAACGAAACGTCCAGATTCGATGCCCGATGCGCCGAAAAATACCAGCATCGCGCGGCCCACAGGACCAGCACCGGGTCCCCACCCTTTTTGGTTCGCGTCCTCAGTCACAATTTCCACGAACTGGGCGCTGGAGTCGCCGTTCAGCCCGGCCATGACTTCGTTTATCCGCAGCTGGTCATTGGATGCTAAGGTAACGCAGGCTATACCCAACAACCCGAGTAGAAGCGCGTATTTGGGGACTTGTGCTAATGAGGATCTACTGGTGAAATCCCGGGCCTGCTGCTCGTGGGTTGTTTTTTGGCGGCACAACAACATAGAGCACTTGAGAATAACTTATATGTGAATAACAAACAGGCCATTGATGCGATTTTAGTAAATGCAAACGTAGGCCGTAAGCTTGGATTTCACAAACGCTATTTTCTTATAATTCAGTCAGTTAGATAAATATACCTAATAATTAATATCGAAACCCTCCCTAACTGCCTAATATTATGATAAATTTCTACTTCCATCATGAAGCATCGATTGTCAGGCCATGCCAGATGAAGCTTATTTGCAGTTGCGCCAAGCGTGCTCAGCACAAGCAGCACTGCCTTACGCTGGCTATCCTGATCGCCGCGCTTATCGGATCGCCACTGCAGGCAGCACCGAAAATAGCAATTCAGGCCGAAGCAGTTGCGCTGTTCGACGACAACGTCACTCGAGCCAAGGGCAACGACAAGACGTCCGATATTTCAATTGGCGTCAACGCGAACGCTTCGTTTCCGATACAGATCAGTCGCAAGTTGCGGATGCGATTCCGCGGCACAGTTCAGGCTCAAAAATTCAACCGACACGGCGGCTTGAGCCGCTACAGCGCGATCGCACAAGCCGATCTCCAATATCGGCCATCGGGCAAATTCAGCGCCCCGACCTACGGCGCATTCGTGCGCACGGCTGTTGATGAATATGAATCGCACCTTAGAGACGGCTTTCGGCACTCGTTCGGGGTCGATATTCATAAACGCGTTACCGATCGAGTCAACGTATTCGCGGCCATGTCGCGCACCGTACGCGATGGCAAAAGCCGGGTCTTCGATGCCAGCGATTACGGCGGACGCCTCATTATCGATTACGCAAACCCGTGGTACCCCGGTGTTTTGTACCTCGGCGGCGAATATCGGCGCGGCGATATCACCTCGACAGCACGACCGGCGCTCGAGTTCGTGGATATCGCCGATGCGATCGTGCTCGATGACATTTTTGATGGGCGTGCGTCGTACCGGTTCGAGGCCAACACGATACTCACGACCCTTGGTTACAGTCTACCGCTCAGCCGCGAACATTCCCTGGATTTCTCCTGGCGCTGGATCGAGTCGACCTCAAGGTCAAAGGCAACTTTTGCCGGAGCCGAAAAAGTCCGCTACGTCGACAACCAGGTCGCCCTCGCTTTTCTCATTAGATTCTAGCGTCGCATTCAGCCGGGAGCACCGGCTATGACGGGCAACGCGCTGCGCAATTGTGCAGTCACAGTTATTGCCGCATGGCTGCTCGCAGCCTGCTCGTCGGGAAATTCCGGAGATGCTCCGCCGCCTGGCTCATCGCCGGCATCTGCGCCGCCGCCGTCCATGCCAGGACAACCAACCGTGTCGACCATTCCGAACACCTACCTGCTGGGTCCCAACCGCCTGCAGCAACCGAATGGTTCCTTTCAAATCGACACCGTTGAATTCGCCCAGGCTTATTACCGCGCGATTGATCCACTCAACGAAAAAGACACTCTGTTGAAATGGAAAGCCGCGAATCTGTTCGACACCGGTACAGGAACGCAAGTGACGGTCGTATTCGGCGATGTCGAGGATCTGGGCTACGGCCGGCGCATGACAGCACGTCAGAACATGGACGGCACGATAGCGGTGTTGGTGAATAACTACCTCGTCGACGCGGTCGTTGAATACGAATTTTCTACCCTCAATCTGGACGCCGCCATCGTCGAAGACCCGCCGTGGTTTATCGGTACCAGTGCCGCGGAATTCAGCCCTGGACCCGGCTCTACCGTTAGCTTTACAAAGTTTTTCTGGTTCAACCCAACTACCGGACAGCGAGAGCTACAGGCAAACCTGGATGGCCAGGGCCTGAAGGCCATGCCCAGCGCCTGCATCGCCTGCCATGGTGGCCGGCAACTACCGCTTACTCCCCCGGATGCAACCGGAAATAGGCTCTTTGCGCGGCTTCCCAACTCCGCGTCGATGGCGCGCGGCGATGTTCAAGCCTGGTTCCATCCGTTCAAAGTAGACACCCTGGCTTTCTCCACGATGCCGGGTTTCACACGGGCGGAGCAGGAAGCGGCACTCAAGACCATCAACAAAATGGTGCTCTGCAGCTATCCGCTGCCGGGCACTTCAGCCTTCGCGGAGGATGCCTGCAGGCGCCCGGCGGTGGCAAACGAGTGGCAGGGTACCGCCGCTGCCAGGATAAAATCCGGTTACGGCGGAGACGGGCTGCCAAATCCAACTTTTACCGACTCATTGGTACCGTCGGGCTGGGCTACGGCGGGACAGTCGGCGCTTTACCGCGACGTACTGGCGAGGTCGTGTAGTGGCTGTCATTCGCTGAGAGGAACCGGCTTCCAGTCCGACATCGATTTCAATTCGTTCGCCAAATTCCAAGGCCACTCCGGACGCGTCAAGTTCCACGTCCTCGACCGCGGCGACATGCCCCATGCTCGCATAATCTATAACGACTTCTGGAACTCTACAGCCCCGGGACCTCTTGCGAATTTCTTAGAAACAGAGGGATTCACCGTACGCGATGGCGCCGGAACCGTCTTGATTCCGGGACGCCCGGTGGCAGTTCCCGGTCCGAATCGCGTAGTCACTCAAGGACCGACGACGCTGTCGGGCGCTAATAGCCTGTTCAGCGCCAGCTACGACTGGTCGATTGTTTCAGGCCCCGACGGGGTGATACCGCCGGCGAACGTCACACTCACGAACCCGACATCCGCCACGCCGACTTTCGACGCCACGGCTGATGGCACCTATGTTGTGCGTCTACAGACCAGCAACGGTACTCTGCAAAGCGCTCCGGTAGATTTCGATATCGTCGTCGATAACACGTTAACCCCGGCTGCGTCGGTGGTTCGATTCGCTGATATCAAGGCCTCACTACAGGGCATCGGCTGTACCGGTTGCCACTTTGTCGGATTCCCAACGCCAATTTCCTTCACCGACATCGATCGCAATGGCGACGCAATGATCGGCGACGCTACCGATGACCTTTGGTTCTATGAAGAGTTGAGGGGCAGGATCAACTTCAACGACGTCGCTGCCAGCCGGCTGTTGCGTAAGCCCGCAGGCCAGCACCACGGTGGAGGTCAACGCCCCGGTTTCGACACCAGCGCCGCACCTGGTCAGGCCGCACGGGCCAGGTACGACCTCTTCCTCAATTGGATCCTGAACGACGCGCCTCAGTAATCGCGCCGTGGCGCTGAATATTCGTCCTCGGGGAAGACATACGGCGGTTCACGTCCAACCAACGTTTCGATCAGCATCAATTCCTGGTCAGTGTGGTTAATGAACGGGCCGGGCTGAATCGCTCGGCCGGCTTGCTGACCGCCGACGATGTACAACGGCTTGTCGTGGTATTCGGAAACCACCGTCTGCTTGCTCTCAGGGTCGTCGTTGGCGCTGACCTCGGTAGTCCCATAACAAGTACAAAAGTAATCCTTCTCGGGATCCGACTCGATATAGTAGCCAGTACCGCGTATACCGATCGTGGTAAGCCGTGTCTGCACCCGAGTTGGTCTTCTTCGCGACGGTGAGACCGCAAGCAATGCTCCGCGTACAAACCGCATCGCGGTCACGACCCGGGATTCCTTCTCAGGCGCCTCAAGCACCAACTCGCTGTTGCTGCGCAGGATGTAGGCGTTTTCACCGACGACAAAAACAACCTCACTCTTGTCGCCAGTTTTAACAGTATCGTTGGCGTTAATTCGAGTGTCGATATCAGCGCGTACATCGCTGACATGAACCGTGCCGCCGATTCGATAGATCGATTGAGTTGGCGGTAGCTTTTTGGGTGGCCTGCCGAAGATACTGATGGCATCGGCTGGGTCGTGCCAAGTCGCAGAAAAAAGACCGGCAGCCAAAGCCTGTATCAGGACCCGGCGACGCGGATCTTCTGTCTCGTCAAAGCGGGGCATTTGATGTTACTCCTAATTTTTTCACGAGTATCAGCCTTCGCGGGGACATAAGTTTACGCTCAAATAGTAAACGAGCCGAACTGTATCAGCTGGTAGGAACTGAATTCCGGAGTCGGTTCGTCAAGCGGCAATTAACACCCGGCGGGGAGCTTCGGTTGCGTCAAAGCGCTTTATGGCTCATATCTCCATCTTTGACTGTTTCGGAAATCTTTCTGTCTCGGCGGACCCGCAGCACGCGTACACAAAAACGGGCGATGCCGACGTGGATTTTCAACAGCGCCGCAACCAGAAATAGAAGTGTCGACCCTGTCTTGGAGCGAGCGCGATCGGAGCTGCGGGAGGCACCAGGCTCCCGCCAGCTTTCGGCTTGTTCGTACGCTGTTACGCGCCCCAGGATGTACTCAGTTTTTGTCGGCGGATCCGGATAGTAGCACGCGTCGCCCTGGGTAATTACATAACCATGGCGACCTCCTGAACCTAGATACACAACGCGATGCACGCATATGCGGGAGCCATCGACGACGGCGACGACGTCCCCAACTTCATAGGGAGTCGTCGGCCCGAGTAGAATACTCAGTCGCGCTTCTCTGGGTATCGCGGGCTCCATGCTGCCACCGCGCAGTCTGCATTCGAGCGTCTTCCCCGCGCCGCGGAAACGCGCGGCGATGGTCAGTATTCTTTGGGGATCTGATCCTATCAGACGGGCGATCGCTGAACGGCTCCCACCGTCACCGAAGTCTGACGTGCTTGCGGCGTCACCCATAGTGTATGCGCAATTCCTGGCTAGGCGGACCGAGCTTCCATACTAGTGCAGCGTTGGACGCGATGCGTGAAACCGACCAACAGAATCAGGTCTTCCCATTAGCCAAATTCACGGTCGTTTCGATCTCTTCAGTAGTGAAACCTGCCTCGAGACGTCCCTGTCTATCGGCTGGATAATTGACCCCTTCAATTCCTTCACGACCCATAACCTGGACGAATGCTTTTGAGGCAGTCTGCATGGCCAGAGCAATTCGCATCAGGTTCTTGGGTTCTTCGTCACACAATCTCCGAATCCAATCGTTTGCAAATCGCACGTGGGAAATCTCATCAGCGCATTGCGATTCATACAGTTCAGCAAGTTCGAAATCGTTTTCGTCACGGGCTTGACCAACACCGAAGGTAATCGCGTCTATACCACCAGCTTCGAAGCTGCGATTTTGAATTGCCAGCCGCGCCGGCAGGTTGTCAAAATGAGTGATGATGCGATACTGAAAGTTGAGTACCGGGTACTGACCAAGTTGACCACCCCGCTTTTCAAATAGACGCCGGAACATCCACGAATGGCGCGCCTCATCCGCGCATTGTCTCGCGAGGCACATACGCAGTTCCCAGTGCGCTTCCGGAAAGTCACTGAGGTTTCGGGCGGAACATTCCAGACTGTCGACTTCCTCGTTCATTTGCCGGTGGAGAAATTGTAGGGTTTCTTCGGGGTGCCCCCGGGGGAAATTTACGCATTCGTTCCAACAGTCATTAACTGTAAATCTCAGATCCCGGGATGGGCCCGGCGCTATCAAATCGGTATGCAATGAACTTTCAGAGTTCACTGCCTATCCGATCCGGGAGCGACCAAGCTCTCAATCTGCGAGTCCCGCTCGAGCAACGAATTTAGCCAGTCATCACTGACCGCTCCGAGGGCGGGGAATTCCGATCGCAATTCTTCGCTTTGCCGTATCATTCGTGATTCCGCTTCGCGGCATTGCTCCAGAATGCGCACGGTCGGTGCGTCCATAAGCTCATCAATCTGTTCTAGATACGCACTGTATCGGGCTGCCAACCCTGGCAGCAAAACATCATAAAATCCAACCAGCCGCTTTGGAGTCTCAGCTTCCTGCCGCACGTCTGCCAAGAGGCCGATGTATGAGTCGACTGGGCGCCTGCTGTGTTGAACTGGTAGCCGCAATTCCTGGGTTCGCTTGCCCAGGGCATCGGCCTGCTGAGCCACGTCCCAGATATGCTCCCCCAACATCAGCTTTACCTCCATTTCGGGCGAACTTGGTGTCCACTCAGCCAATGCTTCCATCATCTCAACATGAATGTATCGGAACGTCGCGACGAACACGCCCCTGTCACCCACACTCAAACCCATAATTCCTCCCAATTCTGCGTGTTCATGGCAGGGTAGCCAAACCCATTCGATACCGACAGAGGAAGCGGCGCTGCTGCAGCGCGGCAGCCTCCGTTGTGGTCACTGCTCAGGATACTACGGCGCCAAACCCGTCCTGACGCAGCAATTCAGCGATTTCGTTGTCGGAGAATTCCGCAAGGCGCCGATCTTCGACGTTGGTCGGGCTTTGATGTGCGGTAGCTTCGATTTTTGCACCAGACACGTTGACGGCATCTTCCCGCGGAGTATACGCATCGGTGACTTTTCTCATGAATCCAATTCCCGAAACAACATCCAGTAAACTACGTGGGTCGTCCTTAGCCAGACGTCTCAACCAACGGTTGGCCAACCGGACATGCTGAATTTCGTCATTCAATATCCCTTCTAGAATATCTGCGGTGACGTCGTCGCCATATTCTCGCCATAGTGCGGCGTGTACCTTCAATACGTCCATTTCCCCGGCTTCAAAGGTCCGATTCTGAATTGCCAAGCGTGCTGGTAGCGAATCCTGCGTACAAGTAATGTTCCATTCAAAGTGCATTACCGGAAATTCGCCTTTATGGCCGCCGAGTTCCTGCAAACGTTTATACAACAGGCGGGCATGCCGGGATTCGTCCCAACACTGGCGCGCAAGCTCCATCCGTAATTCCCATGTAGCATCCGGAAAATCGTACAAGCACTGCGCAGCGATCTCGATGCTTTGCATCTCGTTATGCATGTGGGTGTGCAATCGATTGCGCCGATTGGTTGCCGACATGTCCTTACCGTCTTCGTAGGCGGGATCGGCGTTGAAGGATAGCTTGGCGTTGTCTTCCACGACAGTAAAGCACGCTTCACGCGCAGGGCCCTTGCGCATAGTAATGCCGTGAATTACCGTTGTTTCAAAAGTAATTGGTACTGACATCATACCCTCGCAAGCGTACCGGGAGCCCAGTAACGCGCACCGACGCCCGTCCCAGCCCGCTGAATCTATGTGAAGCTGGCGCCTCCGTTCGACGCCGCTGTAACTAAAGCCGATTGGGTTGACCGGTCTAGCAGGGGTTCCACCAACAACCCGCTGCACTGATCTCGGAGGCAGTCACCTGCAACACTTCCAGGACTTCGTCTCGTTCCATAACTTTGAGAGAAGGTGGTTCATACTGAGGACGCTCCATTTGTAACGTCTGCGCGTCAGGGGCCACAGTGATATCGTTCATGAATCTCCTCCTAGTGATAAGTGTTGGGTATGGTACCTCCGAGCGGGGAGTCACTCAACAGTTTTCACTACTCCCAGCTCAGTCATCTGCGTCAAAATAGCCTGCACTTCCGGCAATGCTTCTACGACGGTAACCCCGCTGAATTTTAAAGCAATCTCCGTTGCGAGCTGCTCCGGCGAGGCGGTCTGCGTAAGGTTCTGCCAAATTAGCGTACTCGTCCAATTGAGTGCGCAAAACGTACCCGCGTCCGGCTCGAGTAGCATCAGACCGTCCTTCAGGGGCGCGGTTTCCACAGCCGAATTCTGTCTATAAAGGGTCGCCATCGTCACCTATTATGGTGAGGCTCCGACAGCAAAATCAAGTGGCGCCGCGCTCGACGCCGTTGACACTGCTCTAGTGGCATTGTTCACTAACGTGGCGGCCGCAGTGGCCACGCCTGAGATCAGTTATGAGTAACGCTCGAATCGGAAAACTCCTGCTCTGCGTCTGCGGAGGCTTTCACGCTCATACCGTTCCCGGGTTCATCGTCTCGTTGTTGCGGCACCTGGCTGATGACGTCGAGGTCGTGTTGTCGCAGACGGCCGCACGCATGGTATCCCGGGAGGCGGTCGAAATCGCTTCGCGCAATCCCGTGTTCGTCGACATGTTTGACCGCTCCGAAAGGATGTACGTACCACATATCGAACTACCCAAGCGCGCCGATCTCATTCTGGTATACCCCGCGACCGTGAATCTGATCGGAAAATTGGCCAACGGGATTGCGGACACTTTAATACCTACGCTGTTGCTCGCGAGCGACAGGCCGACGGTTCTAGTTCCGGTGGCCAACGAACTCATGGTTAACCATCCGGCGATGCAACGAAATCTAGCGACGTTACGCGATGACGGATATGTAGTCGTCGATCCTCCGGGAGGCCCGGAAATCGCGTTCCGCGATGAAATTGACGATCGGGTCGGACCCTTCCCCTATCCAGCATTGCTGATGTGTTTGTCGGCAGCCGCTGCCGGCCGAATCCCGGCAACTGCCAAGCGCACGGGCCAGGAATAACTACAATCTGAAACTAATTTGTAACTGCCCCTCCTTACGTTAAGCACCCTGCCGAAGGGCTCTAGAATATCTTTGATTTTCCCGGCCCGAGCATGGGTGTACATACCGCTTGTTCGTCGTCGCTCGTGGCCCTATCCCAAGGCTGGACCAATATCTGGAAGAGAGAATCTTCCAGCGCATTTATCGGCGCCGTACATTTGCTCGGTTATAGCGCGAAACGCAACCGTTCTTCATCAATACGCGATGGTTTGATTGAACAGCTAAGCGCACGCTCAAGTGTAAAAAACTGAACTAACCTCAGCGTAATTATAGTCTTCATCTTTACATTATGGACGGTAAGTCCATGGCGATTTCAGCCTCCTCCAAATTCAACAAATCGTAGATTTCGCACGAATCCGGTAAACGAACAAAGCTTGAGAGACGATGTTCGGAGTCAACGACGTGGATACCCGTATCGATAGAAGCACCTTTAGCCTCGGACAAAACGTCGTGTCCGCGATGCCGGGATTGACTAATGTAGAGGGTGTTCTTTGTGCCATTCAGTCCACGCAAATAACCTGGAAATGCAAAGACTGTGGCGCCCTCCACGCTACGAACTGTCCCCGTGGTTGATTCGATGACCATCAGCTGATCATCGATATATCTCACCGAGTGAGGGTGATTCAAGTCCGAAACAATGACCTGCGGCTTATTTGCGGCAGGTAGTTGACGAGCTACTACTGCGCCATCGGAACTCTGACTGCGATTCGAGCCTCTCTGCGAAAATAGACTGTAGAAGAGCGTATTATCGACAATACATAGGTCATTTACGTGAAAACGATCGGCCCCGCGGGTAAGCTCGTCAAGTGCGATCTCTCCCACTTTGTCAAAGGACGACAGTGCATACATAGAGATACGATCAATTTTCGTTTCAGCCAAAAACAAAAAATCAAGCTCAGGACAAGATGCCAAACCGTGGGCATTTGAATATTCTTGGGAAGTAATCCGCAATTCGGCGCTAAACGGGTCCAGACTTAGTAACTCAAGAACATTGCCGCTGTCCTCAAGCACAAACAGGCGCCCGGAAGCAACGGTTAGTCCCCGAAATGCGCCACGCACCAATCGTCGGAAAGTCTTGGCGCGTCCGTCAACGAGATAAAGGCCGCCGGATACATGGTAGGAGCTAACGAGAATATTTCGAGAACAATTTAATAACCGTTCGAAGTAGTGCGTGTTCTTCAACAGCGGTGTAAGGTAACATCTCAGTGCGGGATTGATCTGGTGAACTTGCTGACCGATCTTCTCGTAGCCATCGGAACAGACCAAGACTATCGTGCCTGCAGGCTCCGCTCGAAGGCGCTCTGGTGGGTGAACTGAAATTTCCTCGTGCCAATCGGTGGAATGCCGTACTGAATCATTGTCGACAAAATACTGTAGCTTGCAATTGAGCAGGCGTAAGGTAAGTTCGCCGATTTCACCCGCCCCAAAACCGATAACTCGATTGTTACTCACCATGTCTCGGAGGTCGGTGCGATTCAACGTAATCAATTCTATTTCCTGTATCTTAAAGATGAGCGCACGTTGTAGCGGCTGACGGTGCCGTTCCAGACATCGTCGAACAGCTGATGCCGACCATCTTGTTTGCACTGGAACTCAGAGAGTAACTTTATCAATTGATTTCGATCGAAGAAACCAACAGCTCGTTCGCGCGACACAACAGTTCCGCACTGCGTAAGCATTTCAGCATCGCTGAGCGTTTTTTCGTTTCCGAACACGATTCCGATTCAAGCCCTGTCCACCCACTCACGTAGCTTGACATCAAGCTTAAACCATTGTTCACTGAGCCATTGATTTAAATGCTAAGAAATTCCCGCGGATTCGCGAATTTAGAAGTTCACTAAACTCGTAGACACTGCACCGAGCGGGAAAAGGTGCCTCTTCTTGAACCTCCACTAATTGCGCACCGGGTTCCTGATTATTTCAACGAAACTAACGTCTTTATCGGCACCTAAACGCGGAAGGGAACGGCGACAGTCCATCATGATCTACCCAGAAGGATTGTCCCAGTGAAAAGGCGTGCAAGAAATGTTCTACCCGAACTCGAACCAACACTTACAAGTGTGGTTGCTCCGATTGCTCCACGAGACTTTCTGACCCATTTTTGGAAAAAGAAGGTATTTCACGCATCCGGGTCCGAGGGCCGCGTCGGTCGCGTGTTAGCGACGCTTGGTTCGACTGACATAGAGGATCTGATCGACCAGAGTCAGCAATGCGCCACGATCGAGCCCATCCCTAGCCGTGATTTCAATCCGAAGCCGACAGTGGCGGAGGCACTTGAGGCCTACGTGCGTGGGTCCACGGTATACTTGCGACTTAACGACGATACACCAATGACCCAGTGGACATATGCGTTAGCGGACGAGCTGGGCGAACCTCCTATTGGCGTTACTTCGATTTTTGCCGTGCGCAACCGAAACGGTACTCGACTTCATGTTGACTGGAACGAGAATTTCACAATCCAGATCTACGGCACCAAGCGATGGCTTGTTGCCCCGAATGATTTCATTACTAATCCGGTAACGAACTGGGAGATCGGTTCTCCGGCTCCACTCTATGCACATTCATCGCGGGTTCCGACGGCGGTTTCTCCCGATTCCAAAGCCTACATTTTGCCTCCAGGTTCAGTGCTGTACGTGCCTCGCGGATTCGCTCATGAGGCCAGCTCAGTTGACGATGCCGACAGCCTCTCGCTGAATATAAGTTTTCCAGCATCTGCTTGGGCGGTAATCTTGTGTACGCTTCTGAGCACCAAGCTTCTTGAGTCTCCCGCGTGGCGCGAAAGTCTGACGGGCGCCTTTGGCCAGAGGTGGGATCGCGAAGCTTTCGACAAGCAACTGCCCGACATGATCAGTTCCTTCTGCCGGCGTGCAGATGCGCTCGGTGATGATGTCCGCGCCATCGTCGAAAATCGTGATAAGCTCGAAGAGTATCTATTGAAACGACGATATCCAATCCTTTGAAGGTCAGATTCCGGTTGGTATTCGAACTACACTCATCTACCTGCACCTGAGAGAACCGATACCTTACAAACGGGGTCATCCCGCCCGCCTCAAATTAATTAACATAACCAGTGGCAACAAAAACTTGATGTGTTTGTTGAGCTTTGTTCGCCCAAAGTAAGATTACGAATGTTATTCGTTGCACTCCCAAATGACTGGGAACACGTCATTTAGGTCCAACGGGTCACCGGCCTCAAGGAATCTTTCGGGATCGCCGGCAAAGCGCATCACGTGGGGGCGAGGGTCCCAACGTACCTTACTATCGGCATACCGTAAGCAGACTCCGATGCGCCGTTCGCTATCCGAAGAATGCCCACGCGCGCCGTGAATTACAAGGGGATGATGACAAACAACGTCTCCCGGCGAAAGCGACCAGGATAAAAGTCGATTTTTCCGCCGGATCGTTGTGTCGAAGAAATCTGGACACAATTCCAGAGCAGAATCGACATAGTCCGGATTATCCTCCGGCGTTATTGCTCGAAACAGTCGATTCCACTTATGAGACCCGGCCACATACTGGACGCCACCTAAATCGTCGGTAACCGACGTCAGTGCAAGCCAAATCGATATGACCCCGTCTCCTCTGAGCGGCCAGTACGGCAGGTCCTGGTGCCAACGCGTTATATCCTTAGTACCGGGTTCCTTGGCTAGAAGCTCGTCGTAAAAAAAAATGAGTTTCTCCGGACGCAAGAGTTGCACTGCTATATCAATCATTGGCGATTTGAGCGCCAGGCCACGCATATCCTGGTTCCAGCGCCACATGAAGGTATTCATATGAAATCTGCCAGGTTCGTCGGACGCTGTAAGCTCATGTGCCCACGGGCCGGGCCTAGCCATAGCGCTGTCGGCCGCGCTCAAGAGCTGAGCAACCCATTCCTGATCGAATACCTGACGCAAACACACTGCTCCGTCGCGCTCATAAGCGCTGACGTCATCCGCAGTCACTCGCACCGGCGTACTCATATCGTGACGGAGCGTGAAGTTTCTAGTTTGGTCACCGGAAGTTATCTAAAGACTTTCGAGTGGTTAGCTGTTCTATTCATCAACTTCTGGACCGTCAATCGCGATCGAAATGGTAAATATGCCATCGGTAGGCGTAAGCGATGCAACCCAATCTCGCCCGCCCCAGAGCTGAAACCCTATTTTTCGTGACATTTCTCTGAGAGCACTGAGATTCAACGTAATCGAGCGTGTCGTCTCTTGATAGTTAAGACGCATATTGTAGCGTTTCACGTGCGCCGGCGACCGACAAACATATGAGAAATCAATAAATGTGCTGCGACAGCGAAAAACGTGTGGCCTTGATGAGCCGTCGAAAGAATAGATTGAATCTCGTTTTTCTTGTCATCTTTCAATCCGACCTTTGCTCTTCATTGATAACATATCGGAGAATAATCGCGCAGAGTTCACGATCGGACACGGGTCCCCGGCAAGATCTTTTCAGAAAATCCCCGCATGAGATTCAGCGCATCGGGCGCTTGCTCATGCAAATTGCGATTCCTAGCTTCTTACCATATTATTTTGCACTGCATCGTACTCTCGTTTTCGGCTCTGATTGCACTTCGTGGTTCAAATATGGCCGTATCCTGTGGTCACGGACTCCGTTGACGATTGGTCGTTCACAATTGGCCGTCAGAGTGTAGACAGCCGCAGCGGGCTGAGTGCCGGCCACGGGCATGCGAGATATAGAGATGAATCAAGAAGAACGGTCGCGAGTTCTGCAAATCGAATATCAAGTTGTAGTCCGACGAACTGTAGCTAATACGATAGGCGTCTAATGTCTCCATCGCCCTTGAGAACCGCCCGCTCATGGCAGTAGCGCTCAAGGCACCGCTGGTGCTCGGCGTTAGCCTGCCAAATCACAACGGCGCCGCCTGCCTGGTCGCTGGTGACGAAATTATCGTGGCGGTGCAGGAGGAACGCCTCAACCGGTTGAAACGTTCTACGATTCGCGATCCTATGCGCAGTCTCGCGGTAGATTACTGCTTGGAGTATGCCGGCCTCACCATGGAAGATCTCGATCTCATGGTTTTAGGTCCGATGCAGGGCGACCGTTCCTCTATACGGATCCCGTTCGAACATCCGCCGGTTATTAGCGTGTCACATCATCTCGCGCATGCGATTGGCGTCTTTGCAACCAGTGGATTCTCGGATGCAGCGATCCTAATAGCTGACGGCTGCGGGCACCCGATCAAAGATCTGACGGGAGACGAACGCGGCGTAATTAAACCGTCCCGATATCCGGCAAGTTGTTTCGGCGAACCGCGCGAGATAATCACGATTTATCGAGCGTCAGGGACCGAGTGCATTGCGCTCGAGAAGTATGCAGGTTTCGTGATGGACTTCGAACTCAAGCACCGAATGCCGGACTTTGGTAGCCTGGGAGGGATCTTCAACGCGGCCGCTCAGCAGATTTTCGGCAACATCACCGACGCCGGCAAGGTGATGGGCCTTGCCGCATACGGCCGGCCACAGCTCTCGCCCGATGAAATCCTGTCGATTGACTCGGACGGCTGCCTAATATTCCACGACACGATACCTCGACTTTTCCCTTACAACGAGCGATGGCCCGCGCACAAACAGGAATACGAAGACTTGGCATTGTGCGTGCAGACAGCGCTGGAAAATGCGCTCAAGCATCTGGTCGATCGCACACAGGCCCTAACTTCAAGTCCCAGACTTTGCTATGCCGGCGGTGTTGCGCTCAACGGTTTGGCCAACGAAAAAATAATTTACCGCAGCGACTTCGATGAGATCTACATCATGCCCGCGGCAGAGGACAGTGGCGGCGCTATCGGCGCCGCGTACTACGGACTATGGAGACTGACTGGCCGTAACACCCGGCGAAAACTGCGGCGTGATGCTGTGGGGAGACGATATTCTGCCTCAGACGTTGCCGCAGCCGTAAAGCGCACGCCGTGTGTGACTTGCGTCGGCGCCGAGGAAGAGCTGCTGGACGTTACGGTCGATGCTCTTTGCGACGGAAATATCGTCGGCTGGTTCCAGGATGGGTCCGAGCTTGGTCCTCGTGCGTTGGGGCAGCGGAGCATTTTATGCGATCCGCGCCGCGCCGAGGCCAAGGAGATCCTGAACGAGCGCGTCAAACACCGCGAGTCCTTTCGGCCCTTTGCGGCCACCGTATTGTTGGAGGAGATGGCCAACTGGTTCGAGGTCGACGAGCGATACGGGGCCGAAGGCCCATTCATGTTAAGGGTGTTCCGCTTGTTGGTAGAAGCGCGCAGGGGCGTACCGGCGGTTTCGCATGTCGATTTTAGCGGACGGGTGCAGACCGTTACTCGCGAGGTCAACGGCCGCTTTTATGATTTGATCGAGCGTTTCTACCGTAAGACCGGCGTCCCGATGCTCCTCAACACGTCCTTTAACGTAATGGGTGAACCCATAGTAGAGAGCCCCGAGGACGCGTTGTGGTGCTTGTTGTACACCGGTGTCGACCTGTGCGTACTGGACGATATAGTCGTACGTAAAGTATCTAGTGAGCGCGGCATTCTGGATCTTACGCCAAGGCGCGCCATATCCGGTGTAAGAATGGAATTCCGCACGCTGAACGGCAGTGACCCGCTGCTGTTCGATGCAGGTGATGCCGACGAAATCGTCGTGCAAAGTCGGAACCGGTGGGGTCCCGTATCAACCACCTTAAATGGCGATGCCGTTGTAGTGCTCGCAGAGATTGACGCGAAGCGGGTGGGATACGAGATCGCGCGGGATCTACGCGAAACCCGTGGATTCACGGAGCAACGCGTCATTAAAGCGCTTGGAGAGCTTCGCCGTGCCGCGTGCATTGCGTACGGGAACGACCTCTGAGCTAACTGTCGGAGCCATCGGGTCGGGGCTCGAGGCGAACCGCTGCAATCACTCGGCCCGAGCCCGTGTCGACGAATTCCATGGGTCTCGCAAGTATCAAGTCCCGCTGCAAGGTCGTCATTTTGCCCGGCAGCCGATGTTCGAAGTGTACCCCTTCGCCGTTATCGTCCTTAAAAACGTAGTTTATTGCGCCTGCTTCGCGGCGTTCGTTGCGAACGTCGAACAGATACCGGTTTCCGGCCCTCAACTCTAACGGCGATTGATTCTCCTCGTCGTTCAGGGTCACTGTACCGATTTCCGGCGGGCCTGCGCGCCAAACCAACTCGGGGTCACTCTTCCGCACCCAAAAAAAGTAGAAAGAGTTGAACGGCGAGCGGATTGGATCGAGGAGGCCCGGCGGAGTCCGGAACCGGGTCATAAAAGATCCAACGTGTTCCAGGTCCGTATTCTCCAGCAGCGGTAGAAAATCTGCCTCCGAGCTGCCATCGGTATTTTCTTGGAAAATGGAATTGCCATGTGGCTTCAAGTGCGCTGACAGCTTTGTATAGAATCTCGCGTGTACCTCCCAGTCGGGATCGTTCTGACGAACACCTCGCGCATCGTCCTGGCTGCCTCGGAAATGTGGCGGATTGGCGACAACCAGATCCCACTGTTCACTCTCGGGAATTGTGTCCAGTGCATCCGATTCGTAAACAGACACGCGATCCTGCAATCCGTTGATCGCCACTGTCTCGTGCAACGCCTCGATGGCCTTCGGATTGACATCAGTCAGGCATAGTGTCTCGCATAGGTCGTGCGCCAACAGCGAGAAGCCAATAAAACCCGGACCTGCGCCGAATTCGCAGGCACGCTTCACCGGTCCGAATAGGCTTCGAACGACGTGCAGATACTGCTGGCCGAACCCACGCCCACCGCCGTCGAGATCCTTGTCATAGGCGACGCGGATGCCGCGATACTCGACGTGACTCCATTGCATTCGATGTTCTCCTTGAACTGTTTAGTTGGTCCAGCGTTGCAATGGACCTCAGTACAGTAACCCAGGTCCGGGCTCAAAAGACTTGCAGTTCGGCCGAGCCTGCAAAATCAACTCACAAAGCTGCAACTCAAGCGGCGCAGCTTCGACCGGCCTAAGCGATGATGCCCTTTCATCCTAGGACGGAAACAACAGCTAAAACATGGGATAGATATCAAGTGCCGTGTCATCGCGTTCACCGAGATTGGTGGATGGTAGCAAAGCGGTGCAGCGGCGGCGGCGAGTAAAAATATCGTTAGCAAACCCAAAGTGAAAAGCGTTCTTCGCAGCGCAACTCAGGGTAGTGCTCGACAACTTTATTGTTTAGCCTCAACGTCCAGCTCACGACCATCTGTAGGCCAGCCTACAGACTATAGGCGCCGGATGGTGTCTGCAACTAAGACGGAATTCGTCGCAGATGTAGGATCCGATGGTTAGCGTGGTCACTGACGATCAACTCGTCGCGGCCGAATAATTGTGCCCATCGTGGAAACCGTAGAAACGAAATCGGCGATGCCGGTATGTTCGAAAACTCCCAGACTGCAGCTCGACCGGGTTTCGAAATCAACACCCGATGGTTGCCCGAATCGACGACGACGAGACTGCCGTCCCGTGTTTTCTCCGCATAGCGGGGGTGATTGAACTTCCAGACTTTTCCTTTCGCCTCGAATTTAGTGACCGACGTCCACGAGCACCTATGAGTTTCGACGAACAGGATTCTGTCGTTGAGCGAATCCACGACCATGACGCGTCCGTCCTCGAGCAATTGCGCGCTATGCGGGTCCTTGAGTCCGATGTCGTTTTTGAGCCCCAAGACCCAAGCCGCGCGACCACTCCAGTCCGACTCGAAAACCAGACTCGCCGCAGAATCCACGACAAGCAGGCGGCCATTGTCGAGTAGACGGACGTCATGCGGATCGCGCAACTCAATCCGTCGGTCCCGGTACTCAATGCGGTGGAGTTGCCGTAGTAGACGCCCTTCGCGCGACACCTCGACTATCCGCGATCCCCGACCGTCGGCGACTAGCAAGGTCTCGTGCGGCGTATTGCGTACTGCGCGCGGCCAAAACAGTTTGACCCCATCGAGCAACGGCAGATCACTCCACCGGTTGTCGTCGATCTCAATGTTGCGGTTGTGTGCTGTGTCCGCGATCAGGTAGCGGCCACCGAAGTATTGCACCGAACGGGGAAATGAGAACGAACGTTTTTCAATCATTCGCGGCCCCAAATACCAGACAACATGTCCTTCACGATTCAATTCAACGAGGCATCGGTTACCTGCATCCGCTACGAGATAGTTACCGTTGGCGAGTCGGACCACCGATGAGGGTGCGATGAGCGCGCAGCCGGTGACGTTCAACTGGGTGGCCTGCGAATCGCCATTTATTACCAGGATCCGGTGATTGTGTGCATCAGCCACGAGCAAAGTGCCATCATCGAGTTGACGAGCCCACCGAGGGCGGGACAGGTGCTCAATAGCCTCCGACGGGCTGCGGGGGCTTCCCCATCGAATTGAATTCGACCCGTCACGCTCAAGACGTATCAAGACGTGCAGAAATTCGTCAGCGATGAGTATCGAGTCATCTGGCAAAAGTTGCATACTACCTGGCAAACTCACCACCTTATTGGCTTCGGGACACCGCCAAAGTAGTCGTCCATGCGAATCGATTTCTACAATTTGCAGCGGCGACGAACCTGGTAGGAAGGCTATCAGAAAAGTCTCACGATCAGTCCTACTTAGGAGCCATGGTCGGTTCGAGCTCACGCCTGCTAAGTCGATACGCTGTATAACGCGCCCATCCGGGAAAAGAACCAACAAGTCTCTGAGTTCGTGACGCAGAATCGCGAACAAACCGTTTTCCATCCGGCACCCGTAGCCGTCCTGGCCGTGAGCCGTAGAATCGTAGACGACCCTACGATCCGGCGACAAAAGTATGGTCCGGCACTTAACCCGGGGCGGTAGCGCATCGCTGGCAACTTCGTCGACAACCAGAACGCCCTCAGGCATCGCTTCGACGACGAGTGGACAGATCAAATCGAGCTCGGAAGCAGAGTCGTTACGGGCGGCATATTGTGGGCCGATCTCCCGAACGAGCTCCCAGGCAATGTCAGGCTCCGAATTCACATCTCACCTTTATAGCTGCCAGCGATCATACACACGTGCCGGCGTCGCAGAACCGTGCGAATCGAAATGCGTGTGACCAATCCATCAGTTAGATCGAAGCATTCCTCTTCGTCAGAGGGGTCGTTGTGTTACGCCGAATCGCAGCTGCGTTATCATACCGTGATGCGTTTCCGCGCCGAACCGAGGCGCTTGCGAGAGAACCATGGAGCGAACTGACACATGTTCGAATGCGAATGGATGTCACGGCCACAATCGTGGACCGAGCCGCTATCCGAGGCAACGCGTTCCACGCTGAGAACACCGGAAGTAAGCCGTACGTGGCTCGTACACTGGGAAGAACATTGCTCGGAATGCGCGGTACCGGTTTGTTTCCAGTCTTGCAAGCTTTATGAGCCACGGGCAGACGGTAACTGTCGTCGGTTTGCCTACGGCATCTATCCTAACCGTGCCTTTCCTGGTTTGCTGGATTATGGTGCCGATATTTCGTTTCGCCGATGGGGCCGAATCGTTGCGATTCTGGACGGTAGGAGTGTATCCGCGTCCGTGCATCGGTTGATTGCACGCGTGGACCGGGTAGTAGTAACCTTACTACGGGCCGAAGCCCCGAACGAGCTAAGCGGCTGGCGTCGACCACTACTCCGCAAACTAGCATCGCTGCGAAGAAAGATCCTGCGCCGGACGATGCGACGGGTGCCGGCTGATCATTTTGACGCGTTCATGCTCGAATGTTTTTCCCCACAAACCCATGCGATTCGCCTGATTTTCGAAGTCACGAACCACGAACGATTGTTTTATCGTCATGCGTTTGTCATAAACCCCGGACACAACTACTATGAAATTGCCGCAGCTTCAATGAATCTCGGACCCGATCTGGATCGCACCTGCGCGATTATTTACCCAGAATTGGAAGATGCTGAATGCAGACTCATCTTCATGCATCTCGATTTCGTAACCTACCAGAAACACAGAAGCGCTCCCCCCGACACGGTGCGGTCGCCCACAACAGCAGCGAAGGTAAAATGTATCGCATGGGATCTAGACGACACCTTATGGCGCGGTGTGCTCATCGAGGCCGGACCAGAAGGAGTCCAGTTGAATCCGGCCGCGGCCCAACTTGTTGAAGAGTTAGATCGCCGCGGTTTTCTACAGACAGTGGTCAGCAAGAACGACCACGCGCACGCGTGGACACAGCTGCAATCCTTTGGCCTGGACAGTTATTTCCTATTTCCTTGCATTAACTGGAATCCGAAAAGCAGCAATCTCCGAGAAATTGCCAGCAAGCTAAATCTCGACCTGGACTCGTTTGCCTTGATCGACGATTCCGCATTCGAGCGCGCTGAGGTTGAGCTGGCTCTACCGCAGGTACGGGTATACTCGGAAAAAGCGATTTACGACTTGCTCCAGCTTCCCGCGTTCGATGTGCTGCAGTCAACCGCCAGCGGGGAACGGCGAACTCAATATCGCATCAATATTGAACGGCAGCAGGCGCAGCACGCATTCACGGACGACTACGACGAATTTCTTCGAAGCTGCGAAATGCGCTTGCAGATCTTCGTGCCCGCAACACAATCGGATATTGAGCGATGCTACGAGCTAATCAACCGATCTAACCAGCAAAACCTTTCCGGTCGACGCTACAGCATGGAGGAATTCAAAGATCTACTTACCGTTCAGGGCGTATTGTGCGCAGCGATCCAATGCGCCGACCGGTTTGGCGATTACGGGATTATCGGCTACCTGAGCATGGACGAGCGGCCCGAAATTCCAGTCGTATTTGACTTTGTGTTGTCGTGCCGCGTCGTACAAAAACGGATAGAACATGCGATTTTCCAATGGCTTGCCGACCATGCAATTGCGAAGGGGCGACAGCACCTTAGTGCGTTGTTCGTGCCAACGGCTAAGAATGCCGTACTCGCTCAATTTTTCGAGCAAACCCCGTTTAAGCGCAGCGAGGAGGCTACTGGTCACATGCGAATCGAATGGGATCTAGCTCGCCGCCTCGTGGAACGGCAGATCATGGATGTGCCGAACTCGATCTAAACATGCACCGCGCGGTGGGCAAGCCATGGTAATAACGCAAACCACTGCACCTGGTACTACTAGCGCTCCGGTTTAACGCTGTCCAACCACATCGATAAAACGGCAGTCCGCCACAGGTCTTGTGCGTCCGCCCAGCGACGCGGCGTCAGATTCGCAGCTGCGCTGCTGCGGAGTCGCCGATGAGCCCGCTGTACGGCAATGCGATCCGCGAATTCGTCAATCCTGCTCGTTGGCTGATGGACGATTGCCGCGAGACGCTCACCATCTACGCGTACCAGCGCACTCGCCAAGTGTGCGAGCATCTCTGTTTTGTGTTTCCGCCACTGAATGTTGGGCGGCAAGATGCCATCCATGGCGCGACGCATGACGATGCGCGTCCAGCCATCGTGTAGCTTCTGATTGCCCGCCAGTGACGCTGACAACTCGACCAAACGACGATCGTAGAATGGATAGCAGGGATCCACGCCGTGCGCTGCCGCTGTGCGGTCCCGTGACTCAAGTAACGCAGGAAGAGCCCCGTGGGAAAGACCCTGTAAGTGTTGTCTCCGAACCGGATCCGCAGTCACAAAGCTTGGTGCCTTGGCTGCAGAACGATGGGTATGCCCGAGTCGTTCGGCAAATTGGGGATTGAGCAGCGATTGTACAGGTTTGCGGTATAGCGATTGCACAGCACTGGTTACCCGCGGCAACAGGGGCCCCAGGAGATACCGCATCAACGCTTGTCCGATGGTTAGGTTGTAGTTTTTCGCCAGCGCAGACGTACCTTTAAGAGCCGCTAGCCAGTTTCCGTTGCGCGCGAGAACAGCTACCTGCGCTTCCCCATGTGATATCACCGTGTCGCCGCCATTGCCGTGCAGCACAGTTGTTATCCCGTGCAAACGGGCTACATCGTACAATGCCCATTCGAGGGACATGATTGGAGCGATCAGCGGCTCATCCTGGACCCGTAAACATGTCTCGATATCGGTTAGCGGACCGATTTTATCCACGTTCACGGAATGTGCGTGGAAGTCCCCGGCGGCGAGAATCATTTCAATGTATTCACTTTCGTCACATTCGGGTTCGGCGCGAAAGATGGATGAAAAAGTGTGTACGCGTGCTACGCTGCGTTCCACACGCAATCGTTCCGCCACGCACGACACTGAAGACGAGTCGAGCCCACCACTCAACATCGAGCCGACAGGTGACCTCGAAGGTATGCGGCAACGCACGGCCTCCTCAAAGCACGCGCGGACGGCGTATACCTGCTCATCATCCGATGACGGTGGGGTCTCAAATGGCTTGTGCAACGACCAAAACACCTGCGTGCGCGACCCCGAATGATCGACGGTCATACTACAGCCCGGAGCAAGCCGGTGAATGTCGCGGTAGAAGGTAGCCTCGCGATCATCGAAAACACCCGCCAGATAATCGGCTACCTGCGCCTCGTTTAGTCGCCGCGGGACTGCCGAATGCTGCAGCAGTGCCTTGATTTCCGTCCCGAACACAAACAAATGGGCTGGACGCAAGTGATAGTAAAAAGCCCGTACACCCAACGGATCTCGTGCGCAAAAAAGACACCTTCGTCGCGCATCCCACAACGCAAATGCAAAATCCCCGATCAACCGTTCAGCACATAGATCGCCCCAAGCTTCATAGGCAGCGAGAATCAGTTCTGCGTCGCCCATCTCAGCTCGTCTGTGCCTTTCAACACCGAGCGCGTCGAAGAGATCGGCACGATTGTCGATACGGGCATCCGCCGCGACGACGTAACCAGATGCCGCACTAGCAAACGGCAACGTATCGCCGTGCGGTTCTTCAGTAGCGCGGAGAGTGGCCTGGCCTAATGCGATCGATCCTTCGCACCAGTGCGACAAACCGTCGGGCCCGCGGTGCCGAAGCGAATCCAGCATGCTTTCAACCTCCAGCCCCAATGCGGGGCGCCCATCCAGCCAGTTGAAGCCGACGATTGCACTCAATTATAGTAATCCGAAGCCCTGGCAGCTTAATGCAGATCCAGAGCAAGTCGTTCGTACAATGCCAGATGGTCCTGCGCAACACGCGGCCAGGAATGCTCCTTCGCGTACTGCGCACGGCCTTGCACAAAGACATCCCGGGAGGTTCGGCCGAAGGCGACGAATGACTCCATCGCGGCGCTTAAAGATTGCGGATCACCGTTGCGGAAACACAGACCGAGTTCCCAAGTTCGTATCGCGTGGCCGATGGACCCACCGTCGCTGCTGAGCATCGGCAGACAGTACTCCACGCCGGAACGAACGACGCCGCTATCGACCACGTGTCCATCTTTGTATGAAAGCAGCAACGCCTCAGCAGCCGAGAAATACAGCGGAACTTCCTTCTCGGGGATGAAATGATTTCGTAGGATTACGCGATCTCGGACATCATAAACGCGACACAATTGTTCGACGTCGTTTGATCCATCTCCCATGTAAGTCGCCCCAGCAAAAACGACGCGTAGATCCAGCGTTAACGATTGCAGTGCTGCGAGTACAGTCGCGTAGTCTTTGCCTGCGTGCCCGACACCGAACACCAGAAAAAGGACCGGGTCTGCAGGTAGCCCCAGGAGCTGGCGAGCCTCGTCACGGCCAACCCGAGATACATTGCGCCGCACTCCGACGGCCGGGATGTAAGTACTACCGAGACCGTGGTCGAGTCGCTCCTGCGCAATCTCCGGTTTAACGATGCTAATGAAATGCACCACGTTACGCAGGCCTCCAAGCCACAACGCACAACGTTTGAGCATCGTCCTTAATCGGCCGGTCGGTACCCCGTGGACGCGCGAGAAATCGCGCAGCACATAGAGCAAGATCCGATGCGAACAGAACATCCCACAGATTGCGAGTGGATACATGTGACCGCTGACTAGAAGAATCACGTCACCACGCTCTGTTTTCATGCACGCTCGACCGAGGCAACGTAAAGACAACACACCGACCAGGAGGTTTACGTATGGGCGGGTGCGCTTAAATCGACCAGCCAGTGTTGGATCGCCTGGGTGCGGCGGCACGTATTCGTTATCAAATAGCGACTCCCCTGCAACATCCGGCGGTAGCGCAGTGAGGGGATAGGAAGTCACGAGCGTTACGACGACTTGAGTCTCTCGCAGCGCCATCGCCAACGCTTTCGCTTCCTCTGAAAAATGTCCCGGATAGTGCGAGAATGGCTCAACGAGGGTAACGTTCACTTGCGCTGCCGGGTTCCGTGCGCCTCAACTCGCCGCTCCAACAGCCTGTCCTCGAGCGACGTACGGATAACTTCCCGATCCTTAGCCCCGTAATACCAATCGATCGTCCGATGTATTCCATCGATAAACGTCGTGCGCGGTTGCCAGTCGAGCAGTTCTCGAGCCCGCCGGCCGTCGCCGACCCGGTTACGTGGACCGACCGGCATGTCGGGCTGTAGTTCGATTGGTGCTTGGTGCCCCGAATAGTTCAATACCTCGCGAGCAGCATCGATCACACGAATGCGGTCAGAGGTACCAACATTTATCGCCGAACCATCACAGATGCACTCGGCCGCGCGTAGAGTACCGTCGACGATGTCTAATACGTGAGTCCAGTTGCGGATCTGCTCTCCGTCTCCCCACACCAGAAACGGATCCTGGGTTATGAACGCTCGAGCGATCATCGCTATCAATGCGTGAGTTTCCGAGCAACGCTCGCCGTAGGCTGTAAAATAGCGGCATGACACGGCCTGAATATCAGTACACCGCGCGTATTCGGCCAGCGTCCTCTCGCCCGTGAGCTTCGACCATCCGTACATGCCGTCCGGATCGTACGGGGGACCTACCATGCTCTCAGCTAGGAATATTTCTTCACGCGGATCCGCTTGCAGCGACAGCGGATATACGCAGGCCGAAGACGCATAGACGACCTTGCGCACGCCCTGCTCCGCGCACGCTCGGAAAACGCAGCCGTCGAGAATTAGATTCCCCGCGCATTCCACGGGGTGGCGATCAATGTAGCCCCGTCCTCCGTGATCGGCCGCAAGATGAAAAACCAAATCCATATCAGCGACAGCCATCTGGGCGATCACCGCATCTCGCAGATCTCCTTCGACGAATTCTATTTGCCCAGCATCCAGAGGCATGCTCAGATTGGCGAGCGAACCCGACGACAGATCGTCTACTATCCGCACGGCGGCGCCCAATTCAACAAGAGCGTCGACAAGGTGCGACCCTATAAATGATGCGCCACCTGTAACGAGTACGTTACTGTTTGACCACTGAATCCTGTCTGCCATTATTCCGTACCCTTGTACTCGAATTTTATTACCGGTATGGTCGCTGTATCGAGCATTCTTCAGTCCTTTCTCCACGTCGATTGCATCGAACAGCCGTTCACAATCGCACGGAAGCTTGGTGTTCTGTATACCATACAGGGCGCCTGTACCGAATCCTGTAGTGGATAATGGCAAATCGGCGCCTTACCAATCAACCAAGTTGAAATACAGCGGCGCTACCTGTTATATCCTTGCCTAGCAACGGTTCGGACCATAAAGTGCAGTACAACCAACGCCGGAATGATGGACATCTTGCATCAGTCCTACTTTCGACATAGCGATGCAATCATGGCGCCATGGGTTAGAAGCCCATCTATCCTTCGCCATACTGGTTCCATAACACGCGGTGATTCAAGCGGACCGCACTGGCGGGCTCCCGATTGCCGTCAAACGTCGTTTACAACGGCTGGTAGTGCTCCAGCCATTGTTTGATGAGTCCCACATGAGTGCGAAAGAATTTTTCACTCAGAGTCCTTTTGCCGAGTTCAGGCTGCAGCTCTGCATGCAGCCCCATCAGCCAGATGTGTCGGATCGGCACAAACAGCTTTACTGCTTCAAGCTCCGCGTCGGTAAGGCTGCGGACGGAATGGTAGCCGTCTAGAAACTCGTTCCATCGCCTCGTACGTCGTGTTTTGCCGCCCCGGTCAAACCCCCAACCACTCGACCACAGGAACACGGCAAGGTCATAGGCGCGCCACCCGTATCCACAGCCGTCGAAATCGAAGAGGGTCGACCGGCCGTCGCCGTCCCGGTGCACGTTCGCAGAGTGCAGATCTCCGTGGCACATTCCGTATTCCGGCGCTGAGGTGGGCAGCAGCAAGGCGACCGCATCGGCCAGATCCTCCGCCACCCGCCGCAGATGAGTTCGATGGCGGCCTAGGTTCGAGAGGAAGGGGTCGATGGATTGGAGCGGATTGCGCACGAGGTGATCCAGGTCCAGATCGAATCTGCGAAACCGTTCGCGGCGCCCGTCCGCGATCTGGTGAACCTCGGCGACCAGGCGACCGAATTCCCAGCGGGAGCGAGCATCCGTTGCCGGCGCCGGGCCCGCATCCGAGAACAATATTCCGAAGCGTCTGCCCTCGGGCGTGTCGAATCGATCGAGGAACGACCCGTCCCGCTTTGGCAGGGGACGCGCCACCCGCACACCATGTCGCAACAGATAGCGTAGCAGTTCGACCTCTGCCTGCAACTCCACGGGGGTTCTCCAGTTCAGGCGCGAAACTCGGAGGTACGCGCGGCGGCGACTACTGGTAACCAGGTAGGTGTCGTTCACGGCCCGGCTCCAATACTTACATTCCACGCCTTTGCACCGCCACCTGCTCTCGATGTGCTCCTCGAGCCATTGCGCGTTGAAGACTGAGTTGCGGATTCGTGGCACATTACCCATCGCGTTCCAGCCCCACGGTAGAGATTCTGTTGCCGCACAGCAACCGCTCGTACGTGACTTTGGTCAAATACACGGCGACGTAATACACACTCGGCGGAAACATTTCCTTAATGTACTCCGATGATGGCTCTCAATGCTCTGCAGTGTGGGCCAACCATTACTCCGTGTCGCCTAATTCCACCGTAGAATCGAGCAGTTTGACGAATTGTTCGTTCCGCTTTCCTTGGTGCAGGGTACGAACTATCAAGGCTATAAGAATTAGAAACCCTGCTAACGAACAGGAAGTTTGTAGTAATCAACCAAACGTTGGACGCGCCGCGACGATCCTGTATAGCCTTCTTAACGGCCGCTGCACCTATCTACGGTCGGTATTCATGTCCGCCTGGTTTCACGCGGATGAGGCGAGCGGGCTGGCCTACATCACGTATGTTCCAGTCCACGATGTCTTCGTGGCGCGATATCTGCGTGGCCTCGTTGTTCGTGGTGAAAACCAAGTCACTACAGTCGTCCATGTCTCTTACGTCTTCGGTTGCATCTGCGCTTTCTCGGTTGCGGCGGGCGTCAGATGGATAAACGGTTTCAACATTGGGTGCGTCTCGATTTGGCGACGAAAGGTGCGCACATCCCGCTCTACCACAACTGAGGCCCCGATTGCAGACAGCTCGCGAATGCCACGGCATGTCGCCACCTCCGCAATACGGGCGAGATAGTCTTACAGCACCCGCGGGCCTGTAGCATTGAGATCGAAGTTTACCAATTTCTTTTCCTGCATCTGACTGAGTACTGCGAAAACGGTTTCAGCCGGCGGCCAATCGGGCGCATATTCCGACAAAATATGTCGAATTTCCCGCGCATTCCATACGAACCCGGCTAGTACCGCGACCAATCTTTCACCCCCATCAATTATTTTCGCGTCGCAGGTTTTTAGGGCTGACGATCGGTTTACCAAGAATTTAGATGCTTGTAGGCGCTACTAAAGGCGCCCGGCAAACACGGCGGCTACCCCACGCACTTCCTCGTCTTGGTCTGCGCTATAACGCCACCATGGATTTACCTAACCCGTTCACTCTACCCCTTCAACCGAACCGTTTGTCCTGGTCTGATGCGGCCATCCCATCCGCTCATTAACTCCTAATACCGGATGTAACCTGGACAATTCGCTTGCCTTCGGATGCCGCGTTAGAACTGGCGGCAGTACGTTCATTGACCCGGGTGCAACTAGCTCGTCGGCAGGCTCGTTTTCGAGCGTTTCGGTACGTTTAATCAGCCCTTCGGATTCCAATTTGGCAATGAACTGCTCAACGACTTTCTCTTCAGCTGGAAATATCGACAGATCAGCGACCGCGGCGATTATCCGCCGCACACTGTATCCCTGCGCAACCGCGGTCCATATAAATGTCGCAAGTCCTTCCGTTGTAAAGTAGGCGTCATAGTCGGTGTCGATAAAGATCGTCTCATTATCATTGGTCTCGTGAATTATGTGTGGTCCGCTAATGGCGTAATAGCCGGCCATTTCGTTGGCGACGACTTCAAGACCGATACGTGGAAATTGACACCCCTCTGCTGAAAACCATCGGATGTGTTCATGAACGAGGTCAAGTTGGCAGATGTAGCGGCCCAGCTCGTTTGGTGCAGCAATCTTCAACTTGAATCTCAGAATCTGCGACGGCTCAATAAATGCCAGGTAGCCCTTCCTCGGAATCGAAAGATAGCGTCGCGGCCGATCCCATTTCAACAACTTGCAGTCGTCGGAAAGCAAATGATATGAGAGCCCGAATAGGGACATCGAGCCACCGCAGACAGCCCAACAACAGGCCGTGTTATTCTCCACTTCGACAGTAATTTCCGCGACCTGCCCAGGCGTTAAGACAAGATCGAGAGGCCCGTCGACTATGACAACGCGCGCACCGTAGATTTCCAAAGTTGGTTTCAACTTCGTTGCCAATAGCCCTACTGGAATTACCAGATGCCCCTCTCCCTGCTTCGGACAATGCCATACAAGCTCGTCCAGCATCCGCTGATCACTAACTTCGAACAGTTCCGCAAGTAGCGGTAGATGCCGCCATTTCAGATAAAGTCCATTGATTGCGTTGTTTTCGTCCAAAAAGTAGCGGATATGGCCCCGTGCGCCGGGCATTTTGGAGACAACTAGGTTTGTACTACTAAGGGTAAAAGGAGGCGAGCCCGTATCTACGGCTGAAAGAATATGCTCAATCTCATGTTTTTTGGTCCAGTTCAAGCCATAAGTTCGTCCTTCCGCGATAGCGGACCCAAGAAGATCTGAGCAAAATTCGCGGTCATTATTGACGAAGTCGTGAAGTATGGAATCGGGTACTAATTCGGTCGAAATTCCTCGAACGAGATTTAGCGCATCGAATACTTGTTTGCGCAAATTTCGGTTTCTGGCCTCTTCCCATATTGTTTTCCAACGTATCACGGGTTCGGAACCAAGGATGATGGCGACATCGTGAATCCAATGGGGACGTATCCGATACTCTCGAACACCGTTCACGATGCTCGTAAACAAAAGATCTTCGGGTGCCATGACCTTCAATGCGAGTCCGCCCCAGTCGAAATTCTCAGCGCGTGCCCAAATGCCGGTGTCTATGCCTGCCTTAGGCGACTCGAGCAGCGAATACCAGTGTAAGTCAAAACCACTATAATTCTTGGTGATGTAATCGTGTGAATGAACGTCCCTGCTCTTTTTTTCCGTCGGATAACAATACCGATAACCGCATTGGTTCAATATTTCCTCAGCTTGCTGGACGCTTTCGCGGCGCACCAACACGTCCATGTCCATCATCGGCCGAGTGGCGTTATTCATATGATATTTGAGCGCGATCGCAGCACCTTTGAAAAGGAGGAGATCGATACCCACATCAAGCAGCCTTTCTATGGCGCGGTGACCCGCCAAAAAAAGAAGGCTGTTCCTGAGATGAAAATAGCGATAGACACCCTTCATCCGCCCACGATGGACATCGTCACCAATGTCGTCACGAAACTTCTGGAAAAGCGCCGGAACCAGCCGCAACGTCGCGTGATCCATGGCCTCAAAGTTGACTCCGGCTAGCCAGCGGGAGAAGCTTTGCTGGACCTGCGATTTCGGCATAATCAATGATTGAAGCATAAGTTCTTGCGAAGTCTCGACCTGATATGCTTGGTCAAAGTGGTTGAATACGCTCATACTGGATACGGGCTCGCCAAAACTTGCATGCTGGTTGCTTGATTCTTGCGACCGAATCCGGTCGAGAGGTAGCCTAGTCATCCGCCCCGCCACTGCAGTTCTTTTCCTTTAATTGTCTGCATTGCTCTACTCTTCGAGCATTTGCGGTAGCGGCACAATCGCAGCTTATTCATAATACAGACGGGTTGGTACCCCTAGAAATTCTTCGAGGTTAATGATCCGTCGCTAATTTTGTCTTGGCCAGCGTCCGCCGAGACCAACAGATCGAGTTTGCGCGAAATTTCGAACGCATCAGGCATACCGTCTTTGTGGTCATCCGGTTCGATCGAATCCTCGATGCCATTCGAATCTGTGCCGAGTTCCTAGGTTTTACCCAAGCGCACGACGTCAACGCTAAAGATTTCACTAATCTTGCGCGATCACCAATTCGAGAATCGCCCTTCTGGATCCGAGCGGAGCCCGCGGGAGAAGAAGGTCGACCGTGCGCGACAATCGCGCAGCAAACGAACCAGGATTTGGGCCAGTGGTCGAAACAGAAAGTGTAGCTGTCCGCGAATCGGTTTAGATGCCGGTCGCAATTATAACCAAATGTGCCAATGAATTCCGATTCCAATCAGGGTCGTTTAAAAGCAGTTCAATCCGGCAGAAACACCGACTTTGTTGCATTAATCGTGCTTTTTTCGATTCCGTCAAGATTGCGGCCACACACGTCTTTGAACTGGTCGGGCAAACCTCAAACAGATGAAGGAATCTTCCAATTTATAAGTGTATTAGCTGTTATTTTGTAGTAACTCTTCATCTCGACTGCTCAAGCTGAAAACCCGATGCAAGCTTATTTTGGTCTCCATGAATGTGGGATCTTTTCGCTAATCCGATAATATCCAGACCGGTATGTAGCTTGAACACCGAATGGAGCTTACATCGACCTGCTTTGAGTTCGAATTTGAAGAGAATACTTCAGAAGGTGTACTGCGCGCGTTAGAAGCCGACGAAACGGCGTATTACTTCTCAACCGCCTTGTCCTTTGGAAATATATAGCGAGTCATTAGGCAGTGATTCCAGGGGAACTGGCCACGGTCCATTAGAAGTAGGTGAAACAGAAAACTGGGATTACATTGCCAGCAAACACGCAAGGCTCAGCCCATCAGCGGTTCGAAAGGTTTGAGGATTTTGGGTCAATCACCGCGGGCTACTCGGACCGATCGGGGGCATCCCATCGGCGGAGAAAGAAGCAGCCCATTATGGGCATACGAACAAGTCGAGCATGGCGGCCTGACTCAACTAAAAAGGTCTCCGAAAAAACTAGAGCGATTCAGGAACGGACACAACATTTAGTCATGTCCTCAAGATTAGACCAACCGTCGGAGACTAGGTCGGGCCGCTATGTAGGCACCGCCAAAATAGCAAATATCTGCAATCTAACTAACTGACTATATTTGGGTTTTGTCATGTCGTAGCATATCCTTTAACAATGCCGACTAAAAATTGGGAAATTCGCCCTCTATGATCCGAGAACCGATTGCTGTCGTCGGGATCGCCTGTCGCTTCCCTGGAGGGTGTCAGACCCCGGACGACTTCTGGCGCCTGTTACTAAACGAAGGGAACGCGGTCACTGAGATTGCCGACGACCGCTGGTCGCAGCACTTCTACTATCACCCCGATCGCAACGCGCCAGGCAAGACCTATGTCAGGACGGCCGGGCAACTCGACAACGTCTTTGGGTTCGATCCGGAGTTCTTCGGGATCTCCCCTCGCGAGGCGACCCAAATGGATCCCCAGCAGCGCCTGCTGTTGGAACTGACCTGGGAAGCCCTTGAGTACGGCGGCCAGATTCCGGAACGAATCGCAGGTTCAGACTGTTCCGTCTACATCGGCATTTCCGGGACCGACTATGCCAACAGCCAGTTCGACGACCCGAGTGTCGCCGATGGCTATTTCATGACGGGGAACACTCTCAGCATCGCGGCAAATCGAATTTCAAACATATTTGACCTGCGCGGCCCAAGCATGGCGATCGACACCGCTTGTTCTTCCTCTCTGGCGGCCCTACATCAAGCCTGCACCAGCATTTGGAACGCCGAATCATCGAGCGCATTAATTGGTGCTGTCCACTTGCTGCTCAGTCCATTTCCATTCATTGGTTTTTCGAAAGCCTCGATGCTCTCAGAAACTGGCACTTGCAAAGTCTTCGACGCCTATGCCGACGGCTACGTGCGCTCCGAAGGCGGCGCCGTTCTCTATTTGAAGCCGCTCGCCCAAGCCCGCGCCGACGGAGATCCGATCCAGGCCCTGATCCTTGAAACCGCCGTCAACACGGATGGCCATAACAGTGGTCTGACAATTCCAAACGGTGCCGCACAAAAGATGCTGCTCGAACGCGCATACCAAAGCGCCAGTATCCCCGCGGAACGCGTCGCATATATTGAAGCCCACGGCACGGGAACCCCGGTAGGCGATCCCATCGAAGCAGACGCTATCGGTTCCGTCATCGGTAAACGTCGCGATCGGGGATCTCCAATCCCGATCGGCTCAGTAAAATCAAATATTGGACACCTAGAACCCGCCTCGGGCATCGCCGGACTCATAAAGGTCATCTTGTCGCTAAAGCATCGCGGCATCCCGGCGTCCATTAACTTCGACCGGCCCAATCCCAACATCGATTTCGATGGCCTGAACCTGCAGGTCGTCGACCAATTCATTCCGCTGGATGAAACCAACGACCCACTAATCATGGGTGTCAACTCCTTTGGTTTCGGTGGTAGTAACGCACATACAATTCTGGGCGAATACCGACCAGATAACCTTGCCGCATCTACCGCACCGAGAGAAAGCTATCCACCGCTATTTCTTTCGGCAAATTCTGAGGATGCGCTGGTAGCACGGGCTGACCAGATAGCAAAATTCCTGCAAAGCGACGCCGACGGGCAGGACATCTACGATGTCCTATACACCGCCGCAAACCGGCGCCAGAATCTGCGCTATGGCCTTACAGTACGGGGAACCTCTCGCGCGGCCCTGGTTGAACAATTACAGGCCTTTAGCAATGCTGAGGCCACACAAAACCTGATCACCGCCGAGCGTGTGGAGGGACAAGACCGCGTCGCATTTGTGTTCTCGGGCAATGGCTCACAGTGGGCCGGAATGGGGCTGCGGTTGCTAAAGCTTCCGAAATTTAAACGCTGTGTTGCGCAAATTGACGAGTTCTTTGTGCCGCTGGCAGGCTGGTCGGTAGAGGAAGAATTTCGGTCTGATCCCGCCAATTCCAGGCTTGAGTTCACCGAAATTGCGCAGCCGACACTTTTCGCCTTGCAGGTCGGACTAACTACCTTGTTGCGCCAACACGGCGTCACCCCGGAAGCAGTTATTGGTCACAGCGTGGGCGAGATTGCCGCCGCCCACATCGCGGGTAGCTTGACACTGGAACAAGCGGTGGGACTGGTCTATTACCGCAGTAAGGCACAGGGTAAAACTAAAGGCCGGGGCAAGATGCTCGCGGCGCGGGTTTCGCCCGACGCTGTCACGGAGATCCTCACGGACCATCCAGCGGTGGAGTTGGCGGCGATTAACAGCCCGGATTCCATCACGCTCGCTGGTCGCCAGGAATCCATTGAAGCTCTTGCGGTCCAGCTCGGGTCGCAAGACATTTATTGTCGAATTCTCGATCTGGACTACGCATTCCACAGTACCGCTATGGATGAAGTGGAAACTGAGTTCGCAACCACGATGGGAACTCTACACCCGCAGTCCACGAACATCGATTTTGTCTCTACGGTAACCGGGGCGGGCAGTGACGGGACAACGCTCGACACCCGCTACTGGTGGCGAAACATCCGCGCACCCGTGCTGTTCCAAAGCGGTGTCCAGACATTAATCGATGATGAGTTCGGGGTCTTTATCGAAATCGGACCGCACCCCGTACTGCAAACGTACCTGAGAGAGATCCTCAACCAGCAATCCAGCAACGGCATGCCGGTGGCTGTCCTCAGGCGGGACACACCTGATGAATCTGCGGCGCTACTCGCAGCTGTGGACCGGACTTATCTGCTAAGCGCACAAGTCGACCGCGCGGCTCTATTTCCTCACGCCGGGCGCCTCAAGACGCTGCCCCCGTATCCCTGGCGCCGCTCGGAGTATCGATTTCGAAAAACCGAGGAACCGCTGGATACAGCTCGCGATCATGCGCTGCTTGGATTCCGCGTTAAACACCTCGACGGCGTTTGGATCAACCAA
Source organism: Gammaproteobacteria bacterium (assembly GCA_965225625.1). GTDB lineage: Bacteria > Pseudomonadota > Gammaproteobacteria > JADZEE01 > JADZEE01 > CBDDBH01. The sequence continues at coordinate 79,038 of CBDDBH010000034.1, read as the reverse complement.
ATTGATCCCGAAACGCACCCGTTTCTCAAGGATCACGTCGTCGACGGGTTGTCCGTATTTCCGGCAGCGGCGTTTGCCGAGATCGGACTGGCGGCCAGCGCCCGATTGTTTGGGCGGCATTACCACGAAATAGCCGGATTGGAGATACGCCGACCGCTGGTTTTTGAGCTGGGCGTAACCAAGGAAACACAGGTCGACGTGTCGCCGGAGGATTTCAGCTTCACGGTCAGGAGCCGGTCCCGATTAAGCGGTGAGGCGTGGTTGTTAAACGCAGTCGGCAGGCTCGTCCATGGTGCGCAAGAAATGAAACCAACTGCCCTTGCGCCAGAGCTGCTGTTACCACCAAGCGGTAACCAACTGTCGATCGAGGGGGCGGAGGTCTACCGCATCGCCGCCGCCCTCGGCCTGCAGTATGGCCCATCATTTCAACGAATTACGCAGGTGTGGGTGGGCGACCAAACGGTATCGGCGCACCTGCAGCCCTTGCCCGGGGACGAACAGTCCGAATATGAACTCGATCCAGCGATCATCGACGCTGCATTTCATTCGCTACTTCCCGCATCGCGACAACAACCGCAAGATATTGAAAATACTTCCCCGTTTCTGCCACTGAGTATTGGCGGGATACGGAAGTACAGCGGTTGCAATCGAGTTCAGAACTGCCGCTGCACAGTACACTCACGCTCCGCGCGCGGAATCGACGCTTCCTTCGTGCTCGGTGACGACGCCGGTCATATCGTCGCCGAGATTAGCCACTGCGTGTTCCGAGAACTGCCGCGACGTTCGGCCAATCCGACGCCGACCTATTACAGCTACCGCCAGGTGCCGAAAAACCACATCGATGCTTCCGCAATTTCACCACTGCCTTCGCTCGAAAAATTCTCAGGATCGAGTGATCATCCAATACCGGCTGGTCCAATGCTCTCGGAGGACCACATTCTTGGCGAGCAAGTACTGCCACTTTATGACGCGCTCGCTTCAGCTCTCGCCGAACGTACGCTCAAACAGATAGGCGCGCATCTTGGTGGGTTCACCATTGACAGCCTGTTGTCCGAGTCCGGGATCCACGAGAAACACAGGCGATTCGTCACTTTTTTAATGAACGTGTTGGAAGAGGACAGCAAGGCACACTGCGAGGACGGTGTCTGGCATCTCATATCGGACTCGGAAGACGACGATGCCGTGGCTATTTGGCGTTCCATCCTGGCCGATCACCCACGCTATTTACTCGATATGTTGTTGACCGCGCGCCGCGGCTTCAAGCTGCTGCCGTTGCTGGTTGATAACGGTGACGTTGAGGAATTGGCTGTTGCCGAAGGTGGCGTTGACAATCCTCACCGCGCACAGTTGGACACAGTTCTGAATGTAATTCGGCAGATTAACAAAACCTGGCCAAAAAACCGCAGACGTTTGCGAATCGCCGAATTCCGCGGGCAAACCGGAAGCAATTTCTCGCCCCAAATCCTTGCCTTGCTACATCGTGACTACTGCGACTATGAACTGATCGTCTCTGACCAAGGCGTGAAACTTGAGTACGAACAACGACTGCGGAATTTCGCCAATGCCAAGGTCACATGGGCCGATAGCGAACACGCGTATTCCACCGAAAGTGAGTACCGCAATGGCGAATTCGATCTCGTCATCAGCAATGAATGGCTGCATCAATGCCCCGATATTCTAAAATCGCTCGCGCAGGTTACGCAGATACTCGCGACCGGCGGCATGATGCTGCTGGTCGAGAGACGGCCTGACCGTCTGGCTGACATCAACCGAGGCATCGACCCGGATTGGTGGTCACGATCGCTGGACGAGGATCGTCCAGCTTCGCGATTGATGGACCCTGACGAATGGCTAATTGCGCTGGAGAAAGCCGGCTTTTCAAAGAGTCGGCTGCTACCCGGCGCAGTAACCGATGAACGTCACGCGGTCGTTGCATCGACCTGGTCGGCCGCCAGTAAACAGACGGCAAAAGAAAGCAGTGATCATCGACAAACCTGGCTATTGCTATCGGACGCATCGCATGCTTCGCTCTCTGTCGCCGAATTGCTCAAGGAAGACATGATTTCCCGAGGCGACAGGGCACTCCTGATCAAGGATGGTAGTTCTGTAAGCAGCCAAGGCATCGATGAGATAACCTTAAACACGTCGCGACCTGGCGATTTCGACTATTTGCTCGAACACCTGCACAAACACAATATAGAAAGCACCAACCTTGTCTTCCTGCTCGGGCTGGAGCTGGCAGAGCACCCAACCACGTTCCAATCGACGGATACCCAGAGCCGGCGTTGTATGGCGCTGGCTCACCTGCTTCGTGCATTCGAACAATCCTCGCCAGAATCACGCCCGCGCTTTTGGGTAGTTACATCGGGGGCCACTGGCCATCACGATGTGATGGCCGACAGCGCCTGCAAGCCAACCCAGGCTACTTTGTGGGGATTCGGGCGCGTGGTTCGAAACGAGTTTCCGTTATTCGACTTTCGGATGGTCGATCTTCAAACCAAACAGAGCACTCATACAATCGCACGTTTCATCATGGACGAGTTGCTCAACCCGGACGACGAGGATGAAATCATCCTACACGATGAAGTACGCAGCGTGCTGCGCCTTGACCGGTCTTCAACACTTGTAGGCGATTTGGGAAATTCGTCCAACGCTGAGGGCTCAGACACATTCTATCGGCTCGATTTTGATCCGCCGGCGAATTTGGATCGACTCGAATGGAAGCTCAGTACTCGATGCGCTCCAGGTAAGGACGAGGTCGAAATCGAGGCAAAGGCTGCCGGATTGAACTTTCGCGACGTGATGTACGCCTCTGGCCTGCTACCCGAAGAAATGCTGCAGGGTGGTTTAGCCGGCGCCACGCTGGGACTTGAATGTGCCGGCGTGATCACAGCCGTTGGCGCGACCGTCACGGAACTGCAAGTCGGCGATGAGGCGGTAAATGTCAAGCAAGTTGTCGCCTAAGATTTATGCTGCCTTCATAACTTGTGAGTTTTCGGCTTTCTTAACTTTTGGTCGATAGCCTGTTAGGGATGTCGTGCCTGCAGGTGTCCAGTTTCGCGTCTCACCACTCCAGCGCTCAGGGTGACCTCGCCGGGCCTGCTGATAGAGCGCATGTCGGCGTTGTAATATCTCCCGCTCCTGCCCGCTATGACGCTCGTGCGGTGTCACGAACCGGATCGCACTGTGGCGATGTTCATGGTTGTACCAGCGTACGAACCGCTCCACCCAGGCACGCGCGTGAGTGATGTTTTCAAAGGCTTGCTCCGGATACTCCGGACGGTATTTGAGGGTTCGAAACAAGCTTTCCGAAAACGGATTGTCATCGCTCACCGCCGGGCGCGAAAATGAAGGGATGACGCCCAGGCGCTCGAGCGTGGCGAGCATCGTCGCCCCTTTCATCGGCGAGCCATTGTCGGCGTGCAAAACCACTTCCCGTGCATCGACTCCCTCCACATAACAGGCCTCATGCGCCAACGCCGCAGCGTACTCGGCGCATTCACGCTCATGCACCTGCCAGGTCACGATCTTGCGAGAGTAGATGTCCATAATCAGGTACAGATAGAAATACATTCCCCGCACCGGGCTCGCCAGCCACGTGATATCCCAACTCCATACCTGGTTTGGCCCGCTGGCCACCCGCGCGGTGGGCTCATGGCGGCGCGCCGGTGCGCTGGCCTGGCGGTGGTGCAATAATCTCTCCTCGCGCAGGATCCGATACATCGTTGATTCCGAAGCGATATACTCCCCACGGTCCGCCAGCATCGCGACGACCTGGTTGGGGCTCTTGGCAGCGTGCTCAGGCGCATTGAGTACCGCCACCACCCGCGCAACCTCGCTCTGGCTCAGCCGATTCGCCGGCATCGCCCGTGACCCTTTGCGCCGGTCCACCGACCCTGTGCGCTGCCACCGTTGCACCGTGCGTAGCGACAGCCCCAGCGTTTCACATGCCTTCACTTTACGACACCCTTGTTGCACCGCTTCATCGATTAACACAACTGCCTGTACTCGCTGTGGCTCGCCAATCAATCGTCCTCGGGCTCCCCCCAAATCGCGGCCGCTTTTTTTTTCAGCACCAGCAACGCCGCCGTCTCCGCCAGCGCCTTCTCCTTGCGACGTAGTTCCTTCTTCAATGACCGGGTCTCTTCGCGTAAGGCGCGCAGCGTGCTCTGCGACCCCTTGCCCCGGTCCTGACCTTCAATTATCTCCCGGCGCCAACGCTCAAGATGATGCGTGTGCAACTGTAGTGGTCTACTAGATCTGGACACTGAGTTAAGGCGTTAAAATGCCATAACGAGGTGAAAAATGACAACGGAAAAACAAGCAAGACGATCGCATCCCGAGGAGTTCAAGCGTGAAGCGGTGGCACTTGTAACTGTGCACGGTTACAAAATATCTGAAGCAGCCGTAGCGTTGGCGTTAACGCGAATTTGTTGAGCAAATGGCGTGATCGATTTGCTGAAGACGCGGCAGGGACACGATTGACTGGCGATGAACGTGATGAGCTGAAGCAGTTACGTAAAGAGAATAAGTTGCTCAAAATGGAAAAGGAGATTTTAAAAAAAGCGAGTCAGTACTTCGCGAAGGAAATGAAGTGAGGTACGCATTTATTCGTTCAAATGCGGCAAGCTTTCCGGTGATTCACCTGTGTTGGCTGCTCGGCGTCAAACGTAGCGCGTACTATTCGTGGCGTAGCCGGCCGGCGAAGATCATCGGTCCTGAAGAACTCGAACTGCGGCGCCGCATGAAGGCGTTATTTGCCGAGTCTCAAGGAAGCTTGGGTAGCCGTATGATGACGGCGAATCTGTGCTTAGAAGGCTTTGCGATAGGTCGTGAACGGGTTCGGGATTTGATGAAGATCCTAGATTTAAAGGTCAAACGGAAACGCAAATACCAGATCACGACGGACTCTCGCCACGATTATCCTATCGCTGACAACGTCTTGAATCGCGCGTTTTCACCCGACGCGCCGAATCAAGTCTGGGGCACTGACATTACGTATTTGTGGACCCAAGAAGGTTGGGTCTACCTTGCCGTCGTCATTGATTTGTACTCCCGTCGCGTGGTCGGCTGGGCCATGGACCGACGGATGAAACAAGCGCTCGTTATCCGCGCTTTAATGATGGCTATTAATCTGCGACAACCGCCCCGCGGATTATTGCATCACTCCGATCGGGGTAGTCAGTACGCCAGCCACGCCTATCGACAATTACTGCAGCAACACGGGATGATTGCCAGCATGAGTCGCAAGGGAAACTGCTGGGATAACGCGCCGGTTGAACGATTCTTCGATAGTTTGAAACGCGAATGGACTGACGGCCGATTGTATCGAACCAGGGACGAGGCGGTAGCTGATATTCGCACTTATATTTCGGCGTACTACAACTCGAAACGTTTACACTCAACGTTGGGTTGCACGACTCCGATCGACTACGAAAACATCCTTAACGATGTGTCCGGAATCAGTTGACCACTACAATGCGCAATCGCCATGGCGATGGTGGCAAGCATCAGGTCATAGCGCATGGCGTCTGTCCAAGCATTACCTGCGATTATGACGTCCGAAACCTGCCGGGATTGCGGCATATCCCAGAAAGCCGTACGAGTATCTTTGATAGCAATTGCGGAATCGAGAATCCTGCTTCTGCTCGGTGTCCATGATGGCGCCGCTGGCAGTCTGTCCAGAATGTGATGGCAGAGATGCGGTTAATGTTCTACCGGATACAACTACCTTCGGTTTGTCCGGCCATTCCGCGCGTTTCGCGCGCTGCGAAAGTGGAACCGCCATCGATCGCTTTGGAACCTCGGTCTCGGCGAGCCGGCCTGTATCAAAGAAGGATTTGTCGGCAATCCAATCGCGAATTGGAGCAGACGACTTGCCGCTCTATCCGGTAACGGATAGACTGTATTATTTTTCAGGTAAACGGCCATGCCGCAAACCGATACCACGCTGGGATGGTTCTTGCATTCCCCGAAGAAACGATCTCATTCTACCTTCGGGGGTTCGTTTTGGCCGTACGGGTGCTTTCGTCAATTTAGCTGTAGTTCATTTTCCTGGTTCAGGTATCTATATTTCCGGCGGGGCAGTTAGGATCAAAAACAGTATGATTTCGGGCAACGGAACAACTGGCATACAAATAGCCTCGGGATTGAATCATGTAGTCGAAGAAAATCGAATAGGCACAAATTGGATTGGATCTTCCGCCGTTCCAAATGGAACGACAGGACTAAGAGTTGACAATGCGAGAACGGTCACGATTCGAGACAACATCATCTCTGGGAACGGTCGGTACGGGATATCCATTAATGGTCCATCCGCATTTCATGTGCGTGTCATTGGTAATAGGGTCGGAGTTAATGCCAAGGGCACCGAGGCGGTTCCTAACGCCAGAGCAGGTATTCTGATTCACAATTCTTGGGGCAACACAATTGGGGGTGCTCGGCGTAGCGAGCGAAATGTGATCTCAGGAAACGGTCGGCATGGTGTCAATTTGGACGGAGCGTCACCGACACCAACAACTCCAGAATCGCACTTCGGCTACAAAGGATTTAATCACTCTAATAGGGTCATAGGGAATTATATTGGGTTGGACATTACCGGAACAAAACCTATACCGAATGGCAAATTTGGGATCTGGAGCCTCGGAGCAAAGAGAAACCAGATCGGAGGCATATTGCCGGACGAGGGGAACGTTATCGCGGCCAACGCAAAGCACGGTATAGCTATTACCGGTTCGGCTAAACATCCGAATCTCGAACAAGGGTGGAACTCTATCTTGAATAACAAGATCGGGTTGAGCGTCAACGGCGTCAATTTATCGAACGGAGTAGATGACATCCATATCAGAAGATCGCACTGCAACGTAGTCAAAGGGAATGCAATCGGCAAATCCCGATACAAACGAGCCCCCCCCCCCCGGTTGACACCCAATACCCGACACTGAATACGTTGCGGAAGCAGGCCTGACTTGCGCCGAATTGGCTAGGCTTCCTATGAACTCGGTTGCAAACTAGTTCCGAACCACGAGGTGGGCATCCGTTTTTAACAACGCGACCCGGATGTCAACGAGGACAATACGATCCGTTATCGCGGCTGGTGATTTCGCAATTAAATTCTACTACTTGTAGCAAATAACCGACTTTCGAGGATTTCCTTTGCTAATAAAAATGATCCTCAATTCCTATTACATGGATTGAAGTGGGGGACTACCCCTTCTCCGTGAAGGCGTCGAAGGTTTCTGCTCGAATGCGATCACGTTCATGAGCGCCAACGAAGGTCTAACGTTCGTCAGACTTACCCGTAGCAGCGGACGAAGTAATTGTATCCGCTAGGTCGTAATGGACTACTTCCTATTGGTGGTCGCAGGTCACGTGAAAGCATTTAGTGAGACGAGTTACCGTTACGCGAACTGAGGGTATGGGATAGGGGAAACATTGCTTAGTGCCTACGCAACGCCTACTATTAATGGGCCAAGTGCATTGACGGTAACGTAAGCAACTATAAGCATTCGGTTTCTTGTCTTAAGGTCAGAGGAATTAAAATCCCTCGCTTCAATCGGCGTGCCGGTTCGATTCCGGCCCGGGGCCCCGTTCCTTGTGACGTCAGAAGTGGTCCCCAAAACTGGACATCGCCCTACCCGACATGCTGGGCTTCCACAGCATGACCCCCGCGGACGACATTTTTTCGAATATGAGCTTGTGGCGGTTGCGTAATCGCCTATAACGAGCTTCTGGAAAACACCGCTGTTGGTTGGGCGCACGCCCTTGCTGAAACGACGGATCTCAACGGCCAGCAACTTCTGGAGAGCCGTAACCGACGCTTGATGGGATCGATTGATCTGCGCGACATCGCGTAGGAATTGACCCATCGAGCGCCACCGCGCATGCAAGGCAACCTTCTTATCGAGTAAAATAACGCGATGATCGAACCGGCTCCTATTGCGTTACGCTCCGCGTGGTACCTCGTGCAATCAAAGCCGCGCCAGGAGCAGATTGCGCTGCTGAATCTCACGCGCCAGAGCTACGAGGCGTATCTGCCGCTGTTGTCCACGCGACGCGGCGTTCGTCGCCAGCAAACAGTGGAGCCGATGTTTTCACGCTACCTGTTCGTCCGGCTGACAGCGCAGAAAGACAATTTTGCGCCCATTCGCTCGACCGTCGGGGTATCACGGTTGGTTCGGTTCGGTGACCGATATGCAGTACTACCCGATGAGCTCGTGACGATGCTCGCCACTCGCGCAAACACTGACGGTGTGATCGAGCAACCTGAGCGCGAGCTTGTAGCAGGCGAGCGCGTGGTGATCCTGGAGGGCACGCTCGCCGGTTACGAAGCGATTTTTTCCGCGACCGTTAGCAAAGAGCGCATTGCTTTACTGTTCCAGATGGCCGGTCGGCAGCAGACGATAGAGACGGCGCGCCACACCGTGCAGCGGGTCCCTTGAACAACATCCCAACGCTTAGTGTTTTACCGGTCTCCGGCTTCCACATGTAGTGTTCAAACTCTGAACGATCGTGTTAAACTCGTGTTCGTATTATGAACGCTATGCTATGAAACCCGATCGAGAAGAGGCCTTGACGCTCGAAATCCTGCAGGCAATCGAGGCCCGCGGTGATATGACCCAGCGCCGTTTGGCCAATCGCATGGGAGTTGCGCTCGGACTTGCAAACTCGTATCTGAGGCGCTGCGTGCGTAAAGGGTTGGTGAAAATCAATCAGGCACCCGCCAATCGTTATTTCTACTACCTGACACCGAAAGGATTCGCCGAGAAGAGCCGCCTCACCGCGGATTATTTCGCCTACTCGTTTGGTTTCTACCGCACAGCCAGCGAATCGATCGCGCGGTCGCTCAGCTGTTGTTCGGAACGCTCGTTGAACCGGATCTTGATCTGCGGCGTTTCCGAATTGGCTGAGATCGCCTCGGTGCGTGCACACGATTATCGCGTCGACATTGTCGGTTCGTTTGATCCCGAGTCGAACTTGGAAAAATTCATCGGCAAGCCGGTGTCGAGACAGATCGACGATGTCCCGGCTGCGGACGCAGCGTTGTTTACCGCGTTGACGTCGGAAAATTCGATCTACACCGCGATCGCTTCGAAATTTGAAGAAGACCGCATTATCGTGCCGGACATCGTTCAGCCGTTGGTGAGTAACGGCCCGCAGTAGGGCTGCCTTTTCGCTGCGTCGGTAAGCGAAGATTGGCGATGTTTAGTACGGCGACTTTTTGGGTCGCTGTAGGCGGTAGCGTGCCCGGGCTCAGCGCCGACCTAGTAAATTCTGGTGGGCGTCGAGGTTACTTCAGATGCAATTTATCGATCTAAAAACGCAATACGCCGGTCTCAAAGATCCGATACAACTGCGGATCAACGCGGTCCTCGATCATGGTCAGTACATCATGGGCCCAGAAATCGACGAACTCGAGCGGCGGCTTGCAGAATTCGTGGGCGGAAGGTATTGCGTTTCTGTTTCAAGCGGTACCGACGCGCTGCTAATCGCGATGATGGCACTCGGTGTTGGACGCGGCGATGAAGTCATTACTACGCCGTTTACGTTTATCGCGACCGGTGAGGCGATCGTGCTTTGCGGCGCCGATCCGGTGTTCGTGGATATCGATCCGCGGACCTACAACATCGACCCGGCACTGATTGAGGCCGCGATCACGTCGAAGACCAAGGCCATCATGCCGGTCAGCCTTTTCGGTCAATGCGCGGCGTTTGAAGAGATCAACGCCATTGCTAGGGCGAATCGGCTCGCGGTTATCGAAGACGCGGCGCAGAGTTTTGGCGCAACCTATCGCGGCAAGAAATCTTGCGCGCTGTCGAGCGTGGCTTGCACGAGCTTCTTTCCCTCCAAACCTCTGGGTTGTTACGGCGATGGTGGTGCCTGTTTCACGGACGACGAACGGCTTGCCAAACGCATGCGGGAAATCCGCGAGCACGGGCAGGATCGGCGTTATCACCATCCGCTTGTCGGTGTGAATGGTCGAATGGATACCCTGCAGGCGGCGATCGTTCTTGCCAAGCTCGATTCGTTCCCGGCCGAGTTGGAAGCCCGTGCGCAAATCGGCGCTCGCTACAGCGAGCAAATTTCTGATAGGTGCCCGTCGCTGACCGTGCCACATGTCGAACCGGAAAATTCAAGCGTCTACGCGCAATACACGTTGCAGACTGATGGTCGAGAACGGGTAATCGAAAATCTCAACGCCGGTGGCATTCCGACGGCGGTTCACTACCCTGTCCCGTTGCATCGTCAGCCGGTATTTAGCAAGTGCGCAGGCACGCAAACGTTTACGGTTGCGGAGGCGGCTGCGGAGCGGGTATTTAGCCTGCCGATGCATCCGTTTCTGAATGAGGAGACGCAAGATCGGATTGTTAACGCGTTGGCCGCCGCAGTGTCCCGTGGATAGGATGCAGTCGCCGCGCTTTAATCGGAGGTTTTCTGGGTATATTGCAAATCGTATAGACAGTTCACTTGTTGGAACCTAGTGCACATCGACAATACGAGGTACCACCTTGAAGCTGAAAAAGTAGTGTTCGGACGCAACGTTGCGCCGCGCTCGACGAGTGAATTAGCGGGTCGTGTAAGTGCCATATCAGAACGTGCCCAACGAGGCGCGAAGTTGGATACATGGGTTGGACAGCAAGAACTACATATGGACGAGCGGCTTGTTCCGTCTGCTTAGGCTCACTTTACTGCTGATTGTCGACTTCTGCGGTCCGAAGCGTCTGCGGGCGAATCGTCGAGATAGACTGTTCGAGCTCATTCGTCGTCCTAAGGGGACTGCGCTACCGAGTTTTAGATAAGCTCTTATCGAGCCGTCGAGGAGCATTGGCACAGCGCGATCGCGCGATTTCTACTTTGCGTTCGTCGAGCGTCGACGGTAGTGATCGTTTTAAGGCAGGTACTGCGGAATCTGGCGCTCACTCAGTCGATCGTCACCTTGCTTTAGATTTGGCAGATCTGAGAGTTGGGGTTTTTATTCCAAGTTTTTTTGAGGGGGCAGGGAGGGGCCGAGAAAGTGGCAGGCCAGCTCGCAAATGTAATTTCCCAGGCGGGTTGCAAAATTGACTTGTTATGTCGCGAAGCGGACGCAAGGGCGCCCGCCTACTCGGTCGAGGATGATGTTCGGATTCGATCGCTTAATGAGCTGGACGACAGTCAAATCGAACGACTTCGGCACGAGCGGTACGACGTTATCGTGTGCTTCGGTATGGCACACTTTTACCGTCGGATCCCCTACATCGCGCAGATACTCGAAACGCCGTTCATTATTCAAGAATGCACGAATCCTAACCACATGACGCGGCTTCTGCACAAACTGGCCGACTCGCGTTCAAAAAATGATGCCTATTGGCTTCGTCAGGCAGTTTTCGCTCATGCGGCGGCGGTTCGTTTTACGAATCGCCACTATCAGACTACGGTTGTGGACCAGGTGAAGCCGTTCACCTACGCATTCTATAATGCATTTTCCCTTCCCGATGGGTGGAAATATGAGAGTAACGAGCGACCGGCGCGGAAAATAATTTGTGTTGGAGCATTAAAGAACAAAAACAAGAATGGAATTGCGGCACTTATTGCTTTCTGTAATTTTGCGAAGCGGCACGGTGACTGGAGTTTGGTTTTTCACGGTGAAAATAATTACGGCGATGACGTTGCCCGTATATTGAGAAGCAACGCTCATGCATCCGTCGTGGATCTAGGCGTAATTAGGGGCGTCCAGACCATTTACAGCGATGCGCATGCGCTCATTATCCCCTCCTTTGAGGAAGGGCTGCCGAATGTTGTGGTGGAAGCTTTTTCGTTCGGCGTGCCGTGTATCGGGTTCAGTGACTGCGAAGCAGTCGCGCATCTAATACGGCATGGAGAAACCGGCTTGCTTGTCGATCGCTCAGATCCAAATGGCCTTGAGCGTGCTCTCGTAGAAATAGCGAATAGCGACGTTCGGCAGCGTTTGTCCGAAGGCGCTAGGGCATTTGCTCGAGAGCACTTCGATATTGATTTATGGCGTCAGAACTGGCTACATTTGCTCGTCAATGCGGTGAATGGCCTGAATAACGAGGGCCGAAAACAGGACCCTCCGGCATTCGTCGAAGATGACGAAGCGGCATTGCACTGGTCGCGATTGCTGGAATCGTTCCGCGCGGTTGCGTGAGCGAGTGGGACATCGCAACTTCACACCACGACAGGGAATGAGTTCGTTGCGCATCATGCGACGTAATTAGTCAAGATGGTATCAACTATGGCTTCATTGAAATGAGGGCGGCGAGTCGTTCAAGCTCGCGTGCCGGTCTCGCAGGTAGTCTCGAATACATCTACAGATTGACGCTTATGCAAGTACGTCAAAGCGTTAAGACTTATACGTTTGGCGTGTTTTGGTGGTTGGCTGACCCCGTCGTAAATACAGTGATTCTCTATCTCATCACGGTAGTTGTCATGGGGCGCCGGACTCAGGACATGGCGGTTTTCCTACTTGCCGGTCTTTTGATGTTTCGCTATCTCCAGACGGCTATCAACGGAGCTTGCACGTCGCTTGCGCCGGCGATCGCATTGTCGAGTCGATTGTATGTCCCCAAATACGCTTTCGTGGTCCGCGACGTCCTGGCGGAAACGATGAAACTTTTTATTGGTGTCAGCTTTTTGATCGCGGGTACACTGATGTTCGGCGTCGGAGATTTCTCTCTTACAGAAACCTTGGTCGTAACGTTCGTTGCGATCTTATTCTCGCTCGCTAGCGCATCGATGGTGGCGTTGACGACGGCTGTCGTTCCAGATATTCGTGTCGTAATTGGATATGTGTTTAGGGCGCTGTTCTTCGTTTCGGGTACGTTCTTTTCATTGGACCAGGTGCCGGAAAAATGGCAAAGCGTGTTTCTAATGAATCCGTTTGCATTATTAATCCATGAATTCCGGTTGGCGATACTGTTACCGGAGGCGATCGATCTTGCATGGCTAGGTATCCTGTCGCTGATATCTATCGTGATCGGTACTGCCGGATTTTATTGGCTCACGCGGTTCGACCGCGTGTTGCCGAAATATGTACTTTGAGCAGCCTGGGAAAAGCGTGCCAATGACTTTTTTGACACAGAACTCACTCAGCGACAAAGAAAATGAAGATGGTACGATCTTACGGGCAAAAGGCTTGGGCCTCCGCCTCCCTAAGGGGCGAGGGATGTATCGACTATGGAGTCGCGGGCATTGGGCCTTTCGAGATGTCAACTTCACCTTGAAGCGGGGACAGACGATTGCGCTCCTCGGCCACAATGGATCAGGTAAATCTACCCTATTGCGAACACTTGCGGGCATTCTGGAGCCGGACGAAGGTGAGGTTCGGGTCGCGCGCGGGCTATCGGCAACGATTCTGGCGCCCGGCGCCGGCTTCGACGGCCGGCTCACCGGCCGCGAAAATATCTTCAATGTAGCGCTGTACCATGGATTCATGCCCCGCGACTTGACCGAGCATATCGACGAGATCATAGAATTCTCGGAGATCGGAAGCTGGATAGATCAACCTGTTGCCGTTTATTCCGCGGGAATGCGCACGCGGCTCGGCTTTGCGCTGTCAATTTATCTTCGATCCGACATTTTAATGATCGATGAAACGATGTCGGCCGGGGATGCGAGATTTCGAGAGAAGGCGAGGGAGGCGGTGCAGGAGATGCTCGATTCCGACCTCTCGGTGATCGTTGTTTCGCACAATCCGGAGACGCTGCGGAAGATGTGTGATACGGCGATACTGATGGACCATGGGAGGGTGGTTTCTCAGGGATCGATAGACGATGTTTTGGAGGTTTATGGCGACTTTATGCCGGGCGCGGGCAATCTAATCGCGGACGAATCGACCAGCGATGTCGGTATGCAGGATACCCTGCATAATGACGCGGAGCGGGCGATGGCAAATGCACGCGCGTCAAGAGCACACACCGAGCGAGTGCGAATTCAGGCGCGCGACGCGCATCGGCACAATCGGGAAGAGCTAGAGGCTAGCATAGAGAGTGTATTGGCGGCGTCCGAAGTAGAAAATAACGGGTCGCCATCTGGCCCCGAATTCGCAGAAGAACAGCAAGCTGCGGTCAAAAGACTGGGCAAGGCTTTTCGGGAATATTCCGCGTCCCGCATCGGGGGTGAATATGCGCGGGAGGCGGACAGGGAAAAGCTGCGGATGATAAATGAGGCGCGTGCTCAATTGTCGGATGTGCGGCGCTCAAAGTAACAAAAGCAGAACATTACTATAATGAACAATGATGAGTTTTATAGGGGCGCAACTGTTGCAGTAACCGGCGCTGCAGGCACGGTCGGTAAAGACCTCGTCAGGACGCTGTTGGAATTAGACGTTAAGCGCGTTTTTGCGCTTGATAACGACGAAGGAAGCCTGTTCGAACTCTCAGACCGACTCAGTCGGGAATCCCGGTTAGAAGCGTTTCTTTCCGACGTCGCAGATCTCGAAACGGTTAGGTACTTTTTTTCCGGAGTAGATTACGTCTTTCACGCCGCTGCCTACAAAAATGTCCCTGTGTGCGAACGATCGCCGTCGCTTGCAGTAAGGGCAAACATCACCGGAACAGAGAATGTGATAACAGCGGCGCGGGCGAATAGAGTGCGGCGCGTGCTGTTCACATCGTCGGATAAGGCAGTGAATCCGACCAATGTAATGGGCACGACTAAATTGATGGGTGAACGACTGATCACCGCCGCGAATACGTTAAATCAGGGGGGGGGGACGATCTTTGCATCAACCCGTTTCGGCAATGTGGCCGGTTCGCGAGGGTCAGTCGTGCCAGTGTTCATAAGACAGATCGCCGAAGGCGGGCCCGTAACGCTGACCGACGGGCGCATGACACGCTTCATTATGACGCTCGAGGAGGCGACAGCCTTGCTGCTCGAGTCGATGGGATTAGCTTGTGGCGGGGAATCATTCGTGACCAAGATGCCGGTATTCCGGATTCGGGACTTGGCGGAAGTCATGATAGAGTTGTTGTCTCCGCACTTCGGGCACGATCCGACCAATATCAAAATTGTCGAGATCGGTTCGCGCGCCGGGGAGAAGATGTTCGAAGAACTCGTTACCGAAGAGGAAATCGCTCGCACGTACGAGCAGTCGAAATTGCTCGCCGTGCTGCCTGCATTCCGGAACATCTACGACCAGATTGATTACGACGTCCACACGCGAAACGGAAAACCGCTCGTCCAGGCTTATCATTCCGCGAATGAGGCGGCCGCGACAAAAGAGGAGATTCGCGTCTTTCTCAATCAGGTCGAGGAAATTGCGGCTGTAACGAATCCGCGATAGCCACCCGCATGCGCGCTCTGCCTGCGGGCCCCAGCGCGACGTATATAAGGAGAATAAATTGAGCGCCATGCGATGGTTGATAACCGGAGGCTGTGGGTTTATCGGTCGGTCCCTCGTCAGCCGGTTACTTGCCTCGGGTACTCCTGCAGGCAGCATCAGGGTCTTCGACAACCTAAGTGTTGGATCTGTTCAGGATCTGGAGATGGTCGCGGACGTTGAATGCGGCGATACGGAATGGTCGGCTGAATCCGACTGCGTCGGCCTGGTGCAGGGCGATATCCGCGACGGCGACTTGATCGCGCAGGTTGCGAAAGGCGCGGACGTCTTAGTCCATCTGGCAGCGTGTACCGGTGTCCAACCGTCGGTAGAGGATCCGATGTTTGATTGTGAAAGTAACGTGGTCGGCACGTTGAATTGCCTTGAAGCGGTCCGTCGCGCTGGTGTTGGACGTTTCGTGTTCGCCTCGTCTGGCGCGCCATTAGGCGAGGTTGAACCACCCATTCACGAGCGCGTCCTGCCGAGTCCTATTTCACCGTACGGCGCGAGCAAGCTTGCTGGCGAGGCCTACTGTTCAGCTTATTTTTCGTGCTACAACGTGGATACGGTGGTACTACGCTTCGGCAACGTTTACGGTCCCTTGTCTTCGAAAAAGAGTTCCGTGGTGGCGCGTTTCATCAAACAAGCATTGGCCGGTGAGTCACTTGAGATCTTCGGTGATGGGCGCGCAACCCGGGATTACATATTCACTGGCGATCTTACGCAAGCCATCGTTGCTGCGACGAAACAAGCAGGTATCGGTGGAGAAATTTTCCAGATCGCCACGAATAGGGAAACGACTGTCGATGAGCTGGCCACGCAATTGATCGACGCGTTGCTCGAATTTGGCATCCCAAAGGTCAACATCACCCATGGGTCTCCGCGTAGGGGCGACATGTTGCGAAATTATTCCGACACATCGAAAGCACGTGACGTGCTCGGTTGGCAGGCTGAAACCAAGCTCGCTGAGGGCTTGCGCGAGACGGTCTCGTGGTTTCTAGAATCGCGGACGGCAGCCCCGGACAATTGAAACCGCGACTCCCGACATTATCTTGGAACTGACGCGGCGCCCATGAAAGTTCTTGTTCTGGGCGGCGACGGCTATCTTGGTTGGCCTACCGCAATGCACCTCAGCGCGCACGGTTATGAAGTTGCCGTGGCGGATAATTATTTGCGGCGCACAATGTGCCTCGAACAAAACGTAGACGCGCTATTCGCCGTACCGACGATGCATGAAAGAGCGCGCCTGTGGGCCAAACGCAGCGGACAAGAAGTATCGGTATTCGTCGGCGACTTGGGAAAATGGGATTTTATTGCGGACGTCTTCCGCAACTTCACGCCGGACGCCATTGTCCATTACGCCGAACAACCGTCGGCGCCATATTCGATGTTGAGCCGCGAGACAGCGACATTTACTTTGCACAACAACCTCGGCGTAACCGCGAACACCATTTTTGCGGTGCGCGAATTTGCGCCGGACGCTCACATCGTGAAGCTTGGAACAATGGGCGAATACGGGACGCCGGACATCGATATCGAGGAAGGCTGGATAGACATTGAACACAAGGGGCGCAAGGATCGTTTCCTGTTTCCGCGCCAGGCCGGCAGCCTCTACCACACCACCAAGATCCAGGATACGGATCTGCTATGGTTCTACGTCAGAGCCTGGGGATTGCGCGTAACCGATCTGATGCAGGGGCCAGTTTACGGACTTTCGACTTACGAGAACGATGGTGACGAGAGTCTGTTTCCATTTTTCAACTACGACGAAATATTCGGTACTGTCCTGAATCGATTCATTGTCCAAGCCGTTTCTGGCTACCCGTTGACGGTATATGGACAGGGAGGCCAGACGCGGGGCTACCTGAACATCAAAGACACCCTGAACTGCGTACGCTTGTCACTGGAAAACCCTGCCGGTGAGGGCGAACTCCGCGTGTTTAACCAGTTCACGGAAACCTTTAGCGTAAACGAGCTTGCCGAGCTGGTGCGTCAGTGCGGGCAACGCAATGGCATCGATGTAACCATCAAGGGGATTGAGAATCCGCGCAAAGAACTCGAAGAGCATTACTACAATCCTGCCCATACGGGGTTGCTCGAGCTTGGGCTCGAACCGCATCTGCTAACCCGTGACGTGCTTGACGAGATGTTTCAGATCGTAAGCAGGTACCGAGAGCGAATCCGCAAGGACGTAATTTTCCGTGGAATAAAATGGAATTAGCCTGGTTATTCGACAACATCACGGCGACATTGCGGTGAGCAAATAATGCCGAAACTGATTATCCCGACTCGTAACAGGCCGGTTTCTGCGTCGCGCGTGCTGCACTACCTGGCCGAGTTCTACCCGGGCGCAGAGGTCATCGTTGCAGACGGTAGCGCTGCCCAGTATGGACCGGCCTACGATGAGGCGATTGCTGCGTGTTCAGCCAAACTGCGTATCGATTATCGACGCTACGACCCCACGGTGACGCTTGCCAATCGATTGACCGATGTCCTGCAAAGCATCGATGATGAACTCGTTATCGTCGGCGCGGACGACGATTATCCGGTACTCGATGTCCTCGCCGCCGCCGCACCACACCTCATCGGCAATCCGGACTACGTTGTCGCAATTGGTGCGGTCGTATCATTGGCGTTCGAGGAGAACGGGAGCATTCGTGCGCGTTTGATGCACGCGCGTACAATCGCGCAACGGACCGCGGCAACGCGCATTGTTGACTACACTCGATGGCCATTCCCCACCAGCTTCGGGCTCGTCCGCCGGACGCTTCTACTTGAGCGTTGCCGGCATCTCGAACTGAATGCTGCCCCTTACTTCGGTGATTTCACGATGGCGTTTCACGATTGTATGGCTGGCAAGCTTCTTGCGCTGAAAGATATCGGCTACTTTCGTACGGTTAACGAATTGCACAGTAAACTACGTCCCAAGGGGGCGCTTTACTACCTCGACAACGCGTCGGAGATCCAGGCGCTCAAAGATCACTTCCGTGACCAGCTGGCGCAACAATCGGAACTCAATGAGCAAGAGGCTGATGTTCTAGCGGCTGCCCTTGTCGGTGGCCGAATTGGTACGAAGGCGTTTCCGCCGCACAGCCAGCCCGGTTTCGGCAGATCGGATCTGTTTCGTGACACAGTCGTACGGAAGCAGTACCGCATCTTCAGAGCTTTGTTCAGAGATCGCGGCAGAATCCGCCGCAGCTACGCTCGCCGGCTGCATTGGATTGTCGATAGCATGCGGGAGGTGGCAGATTCAGGTATCGACAATAGGGGCGAACCCAAAGTGTACGACTCGCTCGATGCGATGCAACGTACGGGCATTGCGGAACAATCAAAAGATAGCGGGGAATTGAAGTTCAGATGAGGTCTATCGATAAATTTAGGGAGATTGGCTGGGCCACGCGCTCGCATTACGAACGGATAGACGGACTGATTCGTGGAGAGCTTCGCGCACTCCGCGATCCGGAATTCGTTGTACATGTAGATCCGGATACGTTGATAGAACCGCCTCCGATGTCAAAACGATTTGATCGCTACGTGAAGAGGTGGCTGCCATGAAGGCCGTGATTCTAGCCGGTGGCATGGGCACGCGTATCAGCGAGGAATCCCATATCCGTCCGAAACCAATGATCGAAATTGGCGGGAAGCCGATCCTATGGCACATCATGAAGACGTATTCGCATTACGGCGTGAACGATTTTGTGATCTGTCTTGGTTACAAGGGGTATGTTATTAAGGAGTACTTCGCGAACTATTTTTTGCATATGTCCGATGTAACTTTTCGATTGGACAACAACGAACTCACCGTACACTCCCGACGCGCTGAACCCTGGACGGTATCGCTCGTTGATACTGGGCATGACGCGATGACAGGCGGTCGATTGCGCAACGTCGCATCGTATCTCGATAATGAGCCGTTCTGTTTTACCTACGGCGATGGCGTGGCGGACGTCGATATAGCGGCACTGATTGCGTTTCATCGCGAGGGCAGAAAATTGGCCACGGTGACCGCGGTGCAGCCGCCGGGACGGTACGGTGCATTGGAGCTTGCCGATGATATGACCGTCACTGGATTCAAAGAGAAGCCGCGCGGCGACGGCGGTCTGATCAATGGCGGCTTTTTTGTGCTTTCGCCGGAGGTCATCGATTATATCCCCAGCGACGGTACGTCCTGGGAGAATGAGCCGATGACAAGGCTCGCGGCGGAAGGGCAACTTCAGGCGTTTCGACACGACGGTTTTTGGCAACCCATGGATACGTTGCGGGACAAGAACCAGCTCGAAGAACTCTATGACGGCGGAAGTGCGCCTTGGGTGGTTTGGGAATGAACGCCGAATTCTGGAAAGATCGGCGTGTTTTCATTACCGGTCATACCGGGTTCAAGGGATCCTGGCTGTCGTTGTGGCTTCATCGACTGGGCGCGAAGGTCACCGGCTACGCACTTGACCCACCCAGCGAGCCCAGTTTGTTCGTTGTTGCCGGAGTAGAAAAGATTCTCGTTGCCGATTATCGGTCGGACATTGTCGACTACGAGTGCCTTGCAGGAGCAGTTGGCGACAGCCGCCCCGAGATCATTATCCATATGGCTGCCCAGTCGTTGGTCCGAGAGAGTTACCACGACCCGCTCGGCACGTATGCAACCAACGTAATGGGCACGGCGCATATACTCGAAGCGGCGCGTAAAGTACCGGATATTCGGGCCGTCCTATCAATCACTACCGATAAATGCTACGAGAACCGCGAGTGGGTCCATCCCTACCGGGAGACCGACACGCTCGGCGGTTCTGACCCCTATAGTTCGAGCAAAGCATGCGCGGAAATTGTAACATCAGCGTTTCGATCGAGCTTCTTCCCAGCCCAAGATTCTGCGCCCGGGGTGGCAACGGCGCGAGCCGGCAACGTCATCGGCGGCGGGGACTGGGCCAAAGACCGCTTGATACCCGATTGCATCCGCTCTTTCTGCGACGACGAACCAGTCGTGCTGCGCTACCCGCACGCCGTAAGGCCGTGGCAGCACGTGTTAGAGCCGCTTTCCGGCTATCTAATGCTGGCTCAGGGACTGGCCAAAAACCCACGCGCGTTGGGCAGTGGCTGGAACTTTGGTCCCGACCCCGCTGGCGAGGCGACGGTATTAAAGGTGGCGTCGTTGGCTGTTGCTGCCTGGGGCGACTCTGCGAGCGTGAGGGTGGACCCTGCGGAGCCGGAGCTCAAGGAAGCGGGCTTGCTCAGGCTCGACTCGACGAAGGCGCGCACGGCGTTGGGCTGGCAGCCGCGCTGGAATATCGACAAGGCCGTCGCGGAAACCGCTCTGTGGTACCGCGCCTGGCACGAGAAAGTCGACATGTACGATTTCACTCTTGCACAGATCGATGACTATTCGCGGCCCACGGCATGACGGGACGACTCGAAGTGGAGCCTACGCTGATCTCCGGACTGCTGTTGATCAAACGTAATCCGATCGGCGATGCACGCGGCCTTCTCGAGCGACTGTACTGTTCTACCGAGTTGCGCGCTTGCGGTCTTGATGCCCAGATTCGCCAGATTAACCGGACCGTTACGAGACGTCGCGGCACTGTACGTGGTCTGCACTTCCAGTACCAACCGGCAATGGAGACGAAAATTGTGACCTGCCTGCGTGGTCGTGTGTACGACGTGGCGGTCGATCTTCGCGCGGGATCGGCAACGTTTCTCGATTGGTTCGGCGTCGAACTGAGTGAGGACAACAACCGGACCATGCTAATTCCTGAGGGGTTCGCGCACGGTCTTGAGACCCTCGAGGACAATTGCGAGATGTTATATCTACATACCGAAGACTACGCGCCCAAAGCGGAAGGCGGGTTCAACGCGCTCGATCCGCGGATTGGCATCGCGTGGCCGCTGGAGA
This sequence comes from Gammaproteobacteria bacterium, assembly GCA_965225625.1. Taxonomy (GTDB): domain Bacteria; phylum Pseudomonadota; class Gammaproteobacteria; order JADZEE01; family JADZEE01; genus CBDDBH01. The sequence continues at coordinate 57,838 of CBDDBH010000034.1, read as the reverse complement.
TCGTCGAGGTGTCTGAACGGGACAGAGCGCTTCAGTTTGTTAGTTCCGGCTTCGAGGGGCTATCGACATGAAATGTCGCCATTGTTCCACGGACCTCGGGCATGTCTTCCTCGATCTGGCGACCGCCCCGCCGTCAAATGCGTACCGCCTTGCGTCCGAATTACACACGCCAGAATCTTACTACCCCCTGCGCGTGCTTGTGTGCGATCGCTGCTGGCTGATTCAGACCGAAGATTACGCGGGCGCCAGTGAACTGTTCACCGGTAACTACGCCTATTTCAGCTCCTTTTCGAGTTCCTGGCTTTCGCACTGCGAGGACTTTGTGAGCACCGCGACTGAACAGTTCGGGCTCGGCGCCTCGAGCATGGTGGTTGAGATTGCCGCTAACGATGGCTATCTGCTGCAGTACGTGCAACAGCGTGGGATCCCCTGTTACGGCGTTGAGCCGACCGCGAGCACGGCTACCGCCGCACGGGCCAAGGGCGTGGAAATAATCGAGGAATTTTTTGACACCGAGCTTGCAGATCGGCTCGTCAATCGGGGGCGAGCCGCCGATTTGATGGTGGCCAATAACGTGCTTGCCCATGTGCCTGCAGTCAACGATTTCGTATCCGCCTTTACGCGATTACTAAAATCGGACGGCGTCGCAAGCTTCGAGTTCCCTCACGCGTTGCGTCTGATCAAGGAGGCCCAGTTCGACACTGTTTACCATGAGCACTATTCTTATTTATCGTTGACCGCTGTGCGCACCATCTTTCAGGCGAACGGCCTCGAGGTGTTCGACGTTCAGGAGCTGCCGACCCATGGCGGCAGCCTGCGAGTTTTCGCGCAGCGCGCCGACACCGGCCGTCGCCCATTAGATCCCCGTGTCGCCGGTCTACTTGAGCGCGAACTCGAGGCCGGAATGAAAACACTCGATTACTATCAGGGTTTTCAGAACCGTACGGACAAGATCAAAGATGACTTTCTACGTTTTCTTCTAGACGCCAAGCGCGACGGTCTGAAAGTGGCGGGCTATGGTGCGGCGGCGAAAGGCAACACGCTCATGAATTACGCCGGCGTGCATGCAGATCTTATGCCCTACGTCGTCGACCTCAATCCAAACAAGCAAGGCAAGTTCCTGCCCGGGAGCTTGATTCCGATAGTAGGCGAGGAACGACTCGAGGCCGATCGCCCGGACCGTGTAGTCATCCTGCCCTGGAATTTGACCGCGGAAATCGTTCGTCAGCTGCCTCAGGTCAAGGCGTGGGGCGGCGAATTCGTCCGCGCAGTTCCTTCTTTGCAGGTGATTGAGGATCCGTCCAATGTCGATTGAGTGCCATCCTGAGGCCCGGATCTCGGATTTGGCAGACATCGAGAGTAGTACTCGCGGCAGTAGGATCGTAATCGGTGCAGGATCGGTTATTGACAGCTTCGTGAAGATCAAACCTGCGGGCGGGAGCGGCGACGTCGTAATTGGTGAACGCGTAACGATCAATTCGGGCTGCGTTATTTACACTGGCAATGGTCTGCGCATCGGCAACGATGTCGCCATTGCGGCTAATTGCGTCTTCGCGCCGGTGAATCACGAGTACCGCGACCGCTCACAGTTGATTCGCGCGCAACGCTTCGCCGAATCACGAGGCGGGATCGTGATTGAGGACGACGTGTGGATTGGCGCGGCGTGCGTCTTTCTCGACGGCGCGATCGTGCGTAAAGGCGCAGTGATCGGCGCCATGTCTCTGGTCAGGGGTGAGCTGCCGGAATATTCGATCAATGGTGGAAACCCGATGCGCACGCTCGGATGGAGGGAGTGAAGTTTACGGTGTTTGGCGGTGCCGGCTTTATTGGCCGCCATCTCGTCGCTTTTCTCGAATCGGAAGGCCAAGAGGTTCTGGTGCCAGAACGCGGCGTCGTGGTCGAACCCGGTTCCGAACTTGGCCACGTGATCTATTGTATCGGACTGACCGCCGATTTTCGCGAGCGGCCGCTCGACACTGTCGAGGCGCATGTGCACGCGCTTACGCGGCTAATGCAGCCCGCGCGCTTTGACTCCTGGCTTTACCTTTCGACAACGCGACTCTACGGAGGCCTCGGTGCCGCGGGTATTGGCAAAGAAAATACCCCGGTCAGCGTGCTCCCTTCGGCCGACTCACTCTACGACCTCAGCAAGTTGTTAGGTGAGGCCATTTGCATCGGGCGCGGCGACCCCCAATTACGCGTCGCACGGCTGTCGAATGTCTATGGCCCGGGCCAGAGCGCGGATACGTTCCTTGGCTCTATAATTACGGAGATTCAGCGGACCGGAACGGCGACCATCCGAGAGCATCCTCAATCCTCCAAGGACTACATTGCCGTCGGCGATGTCGTTCGCCTGCTCGTCAACATCAGTCTTCGGGGAAAAGAGCAGGTATACAATGTCGCCTCGGGCGAAGTAACCACACACCGTGAGATTGCTGATCGATTGAAGGAATTGACTGGCAAACCCGTCGCATTCGCCGCGGGCGGAGTCAAACGTGAATTCCCGCAGATTGACATTTCGCGCATCCGTGGCGAGTTCGGATTCGTGCCGTGCCGCCTCATCGATCGATTCACCGATCTACTCTAGAGAATACTAGAACAGGAAATTCCGAGGAATAAAATGACCGAACGAAAAACTGATCCGATCGCGGCGTTTGAGCACGAGCGCACGACAACGATCGCGACATATGCAGGAGACGGCGAACTAAAGGACAGCTCTGCGCGCTGGCTCGATTTAGCGTTTCGCCGACGCTATATGTATCACTTCGACTGGCTCGGACGGCCGATCATTCAATTACCGGGCGACATCGTCGCGTTTCAGGAGATGGTGTGGGCGGTCAAACCTGATCTCATCATCGAGACCGGCATCGCGCATGGCGGCTCTTTGATTCTCAGCGCGTCCTTGCTCGCTATGCTCGATATGGCGGACGCAATTGAAAACGAAAAGCCATTCGACCCGAAGGATACCCGGCGGCGGGTACTCGGAATCGACATCGACATCCGTACTCACAACCGGACTGCTATAGAGGCGCATCCATTCGCGCATCGCATCGACATGATCGAGGGATCGTCGATCGACCCCGCCATGGGCGGCGACGTCGCGCAACGCGCTGCCGGGTACGAACGCGTGATGGTTTGTCTCGATTCGAATCATACTCACGAGCATGTGCTCGCGGAGCTCGAGATCTATGCACCGTTGACGTCGCTTGGTAGCTACTGCTTGGTTTTCGACACGATTGTAGAAGATCTCCCAGACGATACGTTTCCAGATCGCCACTGGGGAAAAGGTAACAGTCCGAAATCAGCAATTTGGGAGTACCAGCGAATACTCGATGAGGATGGACGTCAGGCCGCCGACGGCGATCAACTGCGACTCGAACTCGACCGCACGGTCGATGAGAAGCTGCTATTGAGCGCGGCGCCGCACGGATTCCTGCGACGTGTCTAAGATGAGATTCGGCGCTGCGGAGAATGCGCCGTGTAAGCAATTCCCCGGTGACATTCATGACTGAAGGACGGCACCCGCGCAATGGTGCTAGGGCAAAACGGCGTTTTTCCTATCACTCATTTGAACCGCCAACCCGCTTAAAATTGAGCCGGCGAGGGGTCACTCTGAGTAATGAGTACCCCGACATGGGGGCCCCGTTACTTACGCCAGATTCGACCAGAGTACTGGTAGCCTGCATGCCGAAAAGCGGTTCGACCTTCCTCGCTACGGCGCTGTCATGCCTGCCCGGATTTCGACGCGTAAACATCACGCCCATGCCGACGCGGCGTCGCGAGCAGGAGATCGATCTACTTCGTTTGCTGCAGGAGGAAGAGCTTACGCAACGACTACGCGAATCGAATCGTAGTACCGGTATCCGAGGATTGTTCAAACGGCTAACTTCGAATGTCTCCTCGCCCGAATCGATCGCGCGCGCACGCGGTTGGGTTGCGCAACATCATGTGCGCTATTCCTTAACCACAAAATACATCATCGAGGACTATCAGATAGTTCCGGTCGTTCTCGTTAGAAATATCTTTGACGCATTGGTCAGTCTGCGCGATCATCTGATGAACGATGCGGTCTATATGTCGATGGCCTATTTTTCGACACAAATGCGCAGCTGGTCAGACGAAGAAATGGCCGACTACCTCATCGATATGGTTGTTCCCTGGTACATCAATTTTTACGTCTCATGGCAGGATTTTCCGCAAAGACTTCAGCTAACTTACGAGCAGGTTCGCAGTGACACTGCTGGTTGCCTGGAAGAAATCGTCTCCGTCGCGCGCCTCAATATGTCAATTCAGGATATTGAACTGGCAATTGAGGAGGCTATGAATAAACCAATCCGGCTGAATAAAGGTGTTTCCGGGCGCGGCGCGTCGTTTACAGATGAGCATCGGCAGCGCGCGGCCCGCTATGCTGCGTATTATCCCCACGTGGATTTCTCACCAATCGGCCTATGAATATCACTTACGCACCCTCTCAGTGTGTCGCGTACGCGGGTCCAATACACCGAATTAGACTGGTCATGGGCGCGAGAGCTGATACCGAGATGTTAGACGGCAGCTATCGATTAGACTGCACACGTGAGTCGCGATTATGAGTGGGATTCGGGTGCTAAAGTTCGCCTTCGGCTTAACCTGGGACACTCGTAGGTAAATTCTGAGTATCAAAGTGGCCAAAATAATCATCCCTACGCTCAACCGGTCTGCCTCGCTCGGCAGAGTGCTGGTGTTTATCGCGCAATATTTTCCGGGCACCCAAATCATCATCGCCGATGGCAGCGCGGAGAACTACAGGGCGCTCAACCGGGCCGCTATCGCGGGGCCCGCGTGCTCACTCGACATCGACTATCGTCCTTACGATCCCGATTTGCCATTTTTCGACCGCATCCTCGATGTGCTCTGTGGCCTTACTGACGACCTGGTCGTAATGGGCGCCGACGATGACTATCCGCAGCTCGACGTACTCGCGGATGCCGAAGAAGTACTCGCCGCTAAACCCGATCACGTCTCCGCCTTTGGAGCGGTCATCCATCTTAAGCTTCTCGACGCTGTCCACATGACCGCTCGTCTCGACCATGCACATCCAGTAACCGCAAGTACGGCGGCGCGGCGGGCACGTGAGTTCGCGGAGTGGCCGTTCTCTACCACCTATGCGGTTACGCGTCGCGATCATTTGATAGAGCGATATCGACGTGCCAAGCAGTCGTTTCTGGTCGGATTCTACGATTACAAGACAGGCGTGCATGACGCCGTTGCCGGCAAGTTGGCGGTCGTGCCTGGCTTTAGTTACGTTAGTACGCATAACTTCGCACACAATTATCTTCGCGCCGGCGATCGCCTCGTTTTCCTTCGGCACGCCGACGAGGTATTACGTATTCACGACCAATTCAGTGCCGATCTGGTCGATTCGGACGGCATGCTGCCCGAGGAAGCAACCGATCTTGCCACTACGCTCATTCGGAAACGAGTTTCAGCCCTGGTCGATATACCGCCGCATCGGCGGCCCGGTTTCGAAACATCGCCGGTGTACCAACTGCCTATCGTGCGACAGCAGATTGCGGATTTTTACGCTCTTTTCAGCAACAAATCTGCGGTTAGATCACAACTAGAACCTCGACTCCGTTGCATCGTGGACAGCTTAATGGCTGTGAGTGCATCTCGGGATAACTTTGGCGAAGACGCCACCTATGAGACGCTCGCTGCCCAGGCGGAGCGCCGCGTACCGTCGTCGGAAACGAACTCTCCCAAACACCGCGACGCTACCGCCGAAAGCGCAAAGAAAGTTGCGACCCCGTTAGCAAGAAAACCGCGAGCCGCTCGCGCCGTAAACAAGGTCGCCCGGCAAATTCCGCGAATAAAGTCGTTCCTTGGCGTTACCCCAAAACCGGTCCCGCCGCTCCATTTCAATGTAGACCCCGATTCGCTCGTCAAAGAATGAATGACATTCATATCCTCGTTCTCGGTCAATCCAACGTCGCCAACCACGGTTCGGGAGCGCGTCAGTCGAATTGGGGTTCCTGCTGGTGTGATGGTATTCGACGTCGGCTTGCCGATCCGCTCCCTGGCGGTACTGGCGAGGAAGGAAGCGTATGGACGCGTCTCGGACCATTGCTTAAAGGTCGCGGCACGATCTCTAATTTTTCCGTAACAGTGCTGGCGCGGGGTGGCACATCGTCGGCAGATTGGGCAGCCGGCGGCAAATGTTACAAACGTCTGCTCTCGGCAGTGCCAATCGTTGAGTCGTCAACGGAGCCTGTCAGCCATCTGCTTTATCATCAAGGGGAAAAGGACACGTTACTGATGACCTCGAGCGAAGCTTATTTCGAACAGTTTCTTACGCTTCACGAATTTATTTCCACTACGTGGCCCCAGCTGCCCTTTATCGTGTGTACAGCTTCGCATCGCGACGGTGTACGCAGCGAGGCGGTGCGCCGCGCTCAGAATCGGATCCAGACTCAACTGGCCGGGTGTCAACCCGGTCCCGATACGGATACGCTTGGTTCGGAATTCCGGCGGGACGACACGCATTTCAATGAGGCAGGTCTCGATGCATTCGCGCGAATGCTCGCCGCAACGCTGTAATGGATCTGTACATGTGCACGCAAACGGAACGACTAGCAGCGACGATTAGCGTGGAACGTGTCGCCAAACAAAGCGGACGAATTTATAGTTCGAGTGGCCGATTAAGCGAATTCTTACGAAACGGAAATCTCCACTGGCTTAACGCCGCTACGAATTTTGCTCAACATTAATGGCCAAAAACGACAACAACTCGGACAATATCGATAGCGCAGCGATCGAAGCGCTCGTCGCGGAGATCCCGGACACCAGCGTTAAACGATTGATCCGTTCGTATATGCGGGGCGATTTCGAAGCACCTCATATCCAGTCAGCACTTCGTCTGATCCTTGGCACCGCCACGCCGGAAGCTGGTGCGATTAGACATTTGCTCGCGGTAACGCAAGACGCAGATTTAAAAACTCAACTGCAAAGCTACACCAGCGGAGACCCGATTCCGTCTGACGAGAAATTCATCGTACTCAATTCTTTCCCAAAATCAGGAAATACGTGGCTTAGATCGTTCTTGTCGCACCTTTGCTTCGATGGTTCGCTGGAAAACATCCCTGATCATTACTCGTCAGATATCTGGAAGGCCCCGACCTACCGGCTTCCGGACGGAACCGTGGTCAGATTTTACAAGAGCCATGACAAAACACTGCACGAAACGTTTAGACGCGTAAGCATTTCGCATGCCGCTGCCATCTACATTAGAAGGCATCCCCTCGACGTGTTTCTATCGCACTTGAACTTCATGCATCTGCCAACAGATCCGAGTCGGTTGCTGAGACCAAGGAAATCGTTGTTCGCGACCGATTTCCGTAGTATCGACGAAATTATCGAGAAAAAAATGATGGGTCCTTTCCTCGGGGCTTTTACCGTATACGGGACGATGAACCCTCAATTTAGCTCCGTCGGATCATGGTACGAACACGCCGAGTACTGGTCAGGTGAACTCGCTGAACATTGTCCTGTTTTTCGATACTCCTACGAAAACCTATCTGCGAAAAAAGTCGAGTGCCTTCTGGAGCTGGGCAGTTTCCTGGGCAAGAGCGACGACGAGACGAAGACTGCGTTCCAAGCGGCGCAAGCCTCGACCGCGAAAGATGGCGCGTTTTTCTGGAAACAGCGGCCCGGGCAGTACAAAGAAATGCTGGATTCCGAAGATGTCGCGGAATATCAAAAGCGCTTCGTGGATAAGCTGAAGATCTACGGGTATTGATTCGAGTACCTGATTCGAAATCCGGAACGGACTTCTCGAAGTTGTCCCGGTAAATCGGCGTGTGGTCTCCCAGGCGCCTTAGCTTGTGTATCCGAGGCGATTTTGCGATTCGCGCGCTACCGGTCAGGAATCACAGGACTTCAGACGCAGTCAAAGCGTTATGTTTGATCAATAATCCGACGAAATGTCGAGGTCGCACGAATAGTTTCAGGCATCCGCGAGCTCACTACCCGCTATACTGGCGTGAACGGCACGCATGGGTCGTCGAGGTGGCATCCGGATATGAGCAACTAAAATGTATCTAGTGGAATTCCGGGCGGGATATGTCTGATTTGGTGTGCGGTGGCTATCGAGTTTCCAATCTGGAGATCGATTGTAGTGTCGAAGGGCCGGAACAACAGGCCGAACACGCTGGTGAGATCGTCAACCGTCATGGCGTAGTCGTCCTTCGCGGAGCCTATTCGCCGCTCTTATTGGAGGAACTTTTCGACAGCCTATCCCAATGTAGGGACGAGGCAATGAAGCACATCCGCGGGGGACGGTAGTCCAAAATTTGGTAAAAAGTACGACTTCAAGGAAAACGGAATGTCCTTGGAGTTAGCCGCCGCAGATCCCTGGACGGATTACCAGCAGGCGCACGAGGGCAACGGGGATCAAACACGATCGACCAGTTTGTTCAATGCACTCCAGAGCGGACCTGGTTGGACTGCGATAAAATCTATCATTCCGAGCCAGTTTTTCTGCCAAGGTGTTAGAGTGCGAATCATCGATTTTCGAGCCGGCACGCCCCAAGACCGTCGCGGAGCCCTGTTCTTCCACCAGGAAAAATGGGGAATAAAGGACAAAGGGGTTCCACTTGGACACAACATCTGGATTTTGCTTAACCCCAATGGCGAGACCGCGAACGAAGATACCGCCGGTTTGCAATTCGCGCTCGGTGACCGGCGCGGCTGGCTCGAAACAGCGCTTTCGGACTACGAAGAAACCTCCCGGCAACGGCTGACCCGCTTAAATCAAGCCAGCCGCAGCTGTGACAATGCGGACGCGCCGTTAATTGAGCTCGACGGTCACGTATTGTTCCGGCCAAAGATCGACGTCGGTGACGTAATAGTATTCGATCATCATATTCCGCATGCATCGTTCGTACCGACCAAAGCCTCGGCAGTCCGGATCAGCTGCGACTTACGCCTCTTCCCGATGCAACACGCAGTCAACTGGGCACATTAATCGAGAAAATCGACAACCTCATCTCAAGCTACCCGACGCTGTTCCGTTCCGCACGGCGCTCGTGTGGTGCGAGATCGAATAGCGAAACGAGGAAAAGATGACGATCAGCAATTGGTTGCGCGGGCTCAGGCCTCGGACAATAAAAGACCCGCGTCTGGACGGCAAAACTTTTATCATGGGTCTTGGGGCGACTAAGGCTGGTTCATCGTGGATTTTCCAATATCTCAATAAACACTCCCAAATCATTTGCTCGCCGCTAAAGGAAGTCCATTTTTTCGATGCGAAGTTTGGGATCCAGACCGAATTTCATGAAGCTAGGGTGATTAATCGTGTCCTCGATCACATAAACAGGGACGACCAGATCATTCACCGAATGCGCACCCGTCCGCACTTTCAGGCCTCCGTCGATCGAATGAGAATGGTCTATTCGGAAGACGCCTACTTTGAGCATTTTGCGCGCATCGCCGATCCTGCTATCGATACACTCTGCGAATTCACGCCGACTTATCAGGTGCTGCCAGTTGCCGGTTTCCGGTTCATGAAAGAGTTTTTTTCTGCGCAAGGAATCAAGCTTAAATTCGTCTTTATTATCCGCGATCCGATAGAGCGCTTTTGGTCGCATTGCCTCTTCTTGCAAGGGCGCGATCCTGACTTCGCACCTATTGATAAATTTGCACAACATTTGGAAGGGCCGATTATCACCAATCGCAGCGATTACGAGATGACAATTCGCAATTTTTTAGAGGTCTTCTCGCGGGATCAAATCTATATTGAATATTACGAGAACTTTTTCACCTCTGATTCGGTGTCGAAATTGTGCGAGTTCATTGGGATTGATTTCGCAGACGCTGAATTTTCGGATCGCTGGAACGAAACTTCCGTGCAGGGCGTCTTGCCGGAAGAAAATAGAAAAATTTTGTTCGATCGCTTTAGGCACGTGTACACGTTCTGCGACACGTTCCTGGACGAGGACTTGCCGCAAACATGGCAGGATGCGATAGCAAAATATGGAAGTTAAGGAACCGAATCCGTAAGACCCATCTGTTTGCTAACACCAACCTCCGAGAGCGCTACTATTTAAATTCGCGGCGCCCGACACTAACCCCCTTGCGGCCCTTGTCGCTGATAATGTTACTAGACTTCAAGATGTCTATATCCATGGACTCACTCGCGGCGTAGGATACGACGATACCGCATCCGGCGTTACCTAGCACACTGCCTTGGCGCGTAGTGCCGACGCGATTTCCTACGACCCGATTGTCCTTGCCTTCGCTACCTGTAACTAAAATGCCGTGCCGCTGATTGCCGACAATAATATTGCCTGATCCTGCCTCGTCTCCACCGATGACATTTGCGGGAGCGTCGTTGACCATGATGCCGTCGTGCACGTTGCCAAGAGCGCGCGTACCGGTCATATCGGTACCAATTTTATTCGCAATGATGCGATTGCCGGACGCAGCCGCGCCCGAAATGCGCACACCTTGAGAAGCATTGGCCGAAATTACGTTACCCTCGCCTGGTGCTAGCCCGCCGTAACCGGTCAATCCAGGCCGTTATTCACGGCAGCGGGCAGATGGTTTAGTTTGCCAGGTTTCCCAGTCAATCGGGAGCTTGGTAAATGAATGATCACGGAAAACCTCGGAACAAACGACGTAGTGCGGATGAGTGGCGTGGCCTATTAGCGGAGCAGGCACAAAGCGGTTCATCGATCCGCGCATTCTGTGCTGAGCGAGGAATTGGATATTCGACGTTCAGTAAAAGGAAGTCGAGGTCAGCGAGGGACGCTCAGATAGGGAAGGCGGAAACACGTTTCGTCGAGTTGGCCCCGTTACAACCATTAACCAATGCACAATGGGATATCGAGTTAGCGCTCGGTGATGACATCGTGCTACGTGTGTCACGGCACTGATGTGGTCGCCCCCATCGGGTTTGCGTATATGGTTATGTCGGGCACCGACTGATATGCGTCAATCGTTCCATGGTTTATCGGCGTTGGTGCGGCAGGCGTTACACGAGGAGCCCCTCGATGGGGCACTGTACGTTTTCGTCAATCGCCGGCGTACGTTATTAAAAGCGCTGTACTTTGAGTCGGACGGATATTGTCTGTGGAGTAAGAAACTCGAACGCGGTCAGTTCCAGGTTCGGTGGAATAGCGAGGTCAAACAGCGGCTGCAACGCAGCGAATGGCAGTGCATTATTGAAGGGATCGATCTACGCTCAGTGCGTCGATTAAAACGGTTTCGATTACCGGAAAACGATCGACGGTCAGCAGTGTAAACGGTACAATACGTACCCATGAATGGGGGTTATGCAACGCCGGAAATATCACTTGATGCGGCGGTGTTACAAGCGGAAAACACAACCCTCAAAACGCAGGTCGCCACACTCACCCATCAACTCGACTGGTTCAAACGCCAACTGTTCGGTCGCAAGTCTGAACGGCGTTTAATCGAGCCCAATCCGGACCAACCGCAACTGGATGGCTTTAACGTAGAGCGGCCTGAGGCAGCGCAAGTTGAGAAAGAAACCATTACGTATCAACGGCGCAAAGGTAAGCGTCGTGATGCGGATTGTGTGACCGAGCAAGGCTTGCGGTTTGATGACTCGGTGCCGATCCAAACCATCCGCTTATCGGTACCGGCAGACCTGGCGGGTGACTTTGAATCGATTAGCGAGAAGGTGACCTATCGGTTAGCGCAACGGCCGGGGGCGTATGTGGTATTGAAGTACATCCGGCCGGTGGTGAAGCGCAAGCGCGATGGTCAAATCGTTACCCTTGCGGCGCCGGAAGGTCTGTGGCCCGGCAGCATGGTGGATGTGAGTGTGGTCGCTGGGATGCTGGTCGACAAATTCGCCTATCACTTACCGTTGTATCGCCAACATCAGCGACTGGCGATGAATGGCATTACGGTATCGCGTGCTAGCTTGACGCAATGGGTGAAGAAAGCGAGCGGCTTACTGCAACCGATTTATCTGGCGCTGTTACGGCATATCTTGCAATCGAAGACGCTGGCGATGGACGAGACGCCGGTCAAGGCGGGCCGCGCAGGTAAAGGCAAGATGAGAACGGCCTGGTATTGGCCGATCTATGGCGAGGCGGATGAAATCGCATTTACCTTTGCGCCGAGTAAAGCGCGCACGCATATCGAGAAGACCTTGTTGGACTTTAAGGGCACGCTGTTAACGGATGGTGCGGCGGCTTATGCCCGCTATGCGATTGAACACGAGGATGTGGTGCACGCGCAATGCTGGGCCCATACAAGACGCCAATTCGAACGGGCGTTGTCAGATGACCCACCAGGCGCCCATGCCGCGCTTGAACTGATAGGTCAGCTGTATACGGTTGAGACCACTATCCGCAAGCAACAAATGGAGGCAGTGGCGACGCAGGCGACTCGCGGTTTACATGCTTTGCCGGCGGTGGATGCGTTCTTTGCTTGGTTGCATGGGCAACGCCAGCGGCTGGACTTATTACCCAGCCAACCGTTTACTAAAGCTGTCGGTTATGCGAGTGAGCGTGAGGGCGCATTGCGGATTTATCTATCAGATCCGAGTGTCGCCATTGATACCAATCACTTAGAGCGTGCACTTCGGCCTATCCCGATGGGGCGCAAGGCGTGGTTGTTTTGCTGGACGGAGGTGGGTGCCGAGCATGTTGGGATCATCCAGAGTTTGCTCTGCACGTGTCGCTTGCACGGCATCAACCCGTATACCTACCTGGTCGATGTGCTGCAACGGATCGCGATCCATCCGGATAGTGCGGTGGAGCAGTTGACGCCGCGGGTATGGAAATCGATGTTCAGTGATAACCCGCTACGGTCTGATTTGGCCGTGACCAACACACCGCAGAAACGCATTCAAGACGTCGCCGTTTAACCGGTTACGGCTCAACAACACGAAGGTGCCACCGTTTTCGGCTGCTATGTGCGAGATCCCGAGCGCTACGGAGTGGTTGAATTCGATAGCAGCGGGCGCCCGGTCGACATTATCGAAAAGCCTAGTGAACCTCCGTCAAATATCGCTGTGACCGGACTCTACTTTTATGACAGCGATGTCGTGGAGATTGCGAAAGGCCTGAAACCCTCTGCTCGAGGCGAACTGGAAATCACAGACGTCAATCGAACCTATCTACAGCAGCGTAAGCTCCAGTTGGAGATGCTCGGAAGGGGAACGGCATGGCTTGATACCGGTACCCATGCGTCGCTGCTTAACGCCGCGCAATTTATCCAGGTTCTGGAGGACCGTCAGGGCTTGAAAGTCGCGTGTCCCGAAGAGATCGCCTGGCGAATGGGGTATATCGACGAACAGCAACTACAAGATCTTGCCACACCGCTGGTCGGTAGCGGCTATGGACAGTATTTACTCGATCTCTTGGAACACGATCTGCATTCGCAAGATTGACCACGGCACGTTAGACCTCGCGTCAAATATTTCCCAACGGTTCAGCGCCGATGTGTCAAAGCCAGGTAAAGCCGTTCGTACTTACTAATGCAATCCTGTAGAGCAAACTCACTGGCAACCCGTCGCCGAGCAGCGGCACCGTAATTGCGTCGCTCAGCCGTGTCGGCAGATAGGTCTCGAATTGCCTCGCCCAGCCCGACTCGGTCCCCAGGGGCCACGACTCGGCCGGTGGTGCCATCAATCACCGCTTCGCGGTTGCCCCCCACATCGGTCACTACAACGGGAAGCGCGGCGGCCATCATTTCCAAGACGCTGTTGGAAAAACCTTCCTCATGCGAAGGTAAAACGCCGATGTCAGCGATGCCTAGAATATCCGCAACGTCATCTCGCTGCCCCAACCACAGTACATGGCCATCAATGCCCAGCTCGATTGCTAATTCGCGCAATTGCAGCCCTAGGCCATCGTCGCGACCGATACACAACAACCGCCAACCAGCCGGGAGCTTATCGACGACCCCTGCGAGCGCAAACAACAAGTCCCGGTGCCCCTTGTAAGGGATTAGATTTGCAACATTGGCGATGATAAAGGTTTCATCCGCAAACCCGAGGGACCGCCGGATCGAACTGATGGCAGCCAGATCTCGGGGCAACGGTGATTCAATACCGCTGTAAATCAAATGCAACTTATCGTGTGGCACACCTTCGGCGGCAATTTGCTCCATAACTGCTGCCGAATTCGCCAACACCGCTGCCATGTGGGGGTGCAGCCACCGTTCTAAACTCGCGCTGAATTTTCGTCGCCTTTGGTAGTTATTCAAACTACGACGACTCATTACACGCAACGGCGAGCGAAATAGCAGTGACACGATCCCGCCTACGAGATAGGCCTCGGGCAGAAAGAAGTGGATTATTTCCGGACGAAGCTTCCGCAATACCTGGACCAAACAAAACGCCGACACGATGAGATTCACATAGCGCGGTAATCTGCCCGGCGGGCCGAATACCGACACGCCGGCCTCGCGCATGCGTTCGGTCAGCGCACCACCGCTGTGGAGCACGAATACCGCCGGCACTATCGCACTACGGTTAAGTCGGGGAAGAACTTGTAAGAGATGGTGCTCGGCACCACCGACATCGAGTTTGCCGATCACGGCGAGCACCTTCAGGGGGCTTGCGGCCTCAGGCTTTACCATCTCACGGTTTCGGAGTTAGTGATTGTGTCAGCCGTCCTTCACAACGTGATCAGCAAGCTGCGACAAGGCTTGGGATCGGCCCGTCTCAGTCCAGCCCGTCGTCTTCCGCTTTTCAGCCAGCCGCGTGTTACAACGCCAACGATCCAAGGCTCGCGCCGCCGCAGATGTACCACGTTTGACCGGTGATGAAACTGCTCTCCGGCTCGCACAGAAACGTTACCACGCGACCGATGTCTTCCGGCGTCCCGAGCCTTTTTACCGGGACACTCTCCGCTATCTTGTCCTTTTGCGGACTATCCTCGGGAACAAGTTCGTGGAACATATCCGTGACAATGGGACCCGGCGCGACTGCATTGACGGTGATTCCGTCCGTGGCCAGTTCCAGAGCCCAGGTCCGAACGATGCCGATCTGTCCGGCTTTGGTTGCCGCGTAATTGGTGCGGGTCACCAGCCCCAACACACCGCGTGATGACACCAAAATGATGCGTCCGAACTGGGCCTTCTGCATGGCCGGAACAAACTTCTGCGTGAGCTGAATCGCGGCGCCGAGATGCAATTGCGTCAGGTAATCGAGATCATCCAGGCTCACATCTTCAATCAGATTCGGGCGAATGACCCCGGCATTGTGCACGAACGTGGTAACTTCGTGCTTCGCTGCGATCTCTGCCGCGACCCGCGCCGTGTCTTCGCGATTGCCCAGATCGGCGGCATAGGTCTCGAAACGTTCATGCTCAAAATCAGGTGCCTTGCGTGAAATATTGATTACTCGGTAGTCGGCCGCTAAAAACCGCCGTGTGATATCGATACCAATACCTCGATTACCCCCGGTGACCACGACCGTCTTGGTGTTGCTTGCTGCCATCCTCACTCTCCAATTTTCAATTCAACGCTGATCCATTAACAGCTGCAACTCGCCGGCCTCGCGCTGCACAAAGCCGGCTACCATCTCGGCGAACCCGGGCGGGCCCCACACATTTTGCAGCGCGAGACAGTTGTCCCGAGCACAAACGCGGTGCAACCAGTCCGATATCCGCGGACGCCCCTTCCACAGCCTATCCAAGGTTAATACCTGCATTCTAACCACGTATGGAGCGGCGCAGGCATCCGCAAGTGAGTAACACTCGCCCGCCAACCAGGGACCGAGCTCGAGCGCGCGATCCAGAGCGGCGACAACATCGTCTAATGCTGCAACCGCCTGTTTCGCAGGCGGTGTGCGCAGCCCCAATTCGTGCGTTCCGCGTTGGCGCTCTCGCCGCCGCGGATCGACCACACGTTCAAAATGTGCTTCGAGTTCCTCAGCCGTCTTGCTCGCATTCATCTGATGGCGCAGCACCATGGCGTAGGTCAGAATACCGACGGCGGGATGCACTTCGTCATCAAAGGTCTTGACCAACAATCGCATGCGACTCCGATCGTAGGGGTCCGATGGTTTCAGCGAAGGCTGCGGGAACGCGTGATCCAGGTATTCATTGATCACCGACGACTCACGAATTACGTGGGCGTTGTGCACCAAGGTCGGCACCACCGCTTTTGGATTAAGTTGCAGATACTCCGGTGAAAACTGTTGGCCCTTACGCAGATTCAACAATGTTTCCGTCCACTCAATGGACTTTTCCGCCAGCACCAATCGGACCTTCTGGGCGCACGTGGATTCGACACTGTGATAGAGAATTAAGCTCATATTTCGGCATCCATAAGGCGAGCAATCTTATCCCACAAACCGACGTTTTGCCTGCATCCGGTTGACACCGACAGTCCATGGGTTACTGTAGCGCTCCGACGCGATTAACCTATGCGGGAGCTACGCATGTCCGATAACGAACACAAGGAAAGCCAGTGCCACCGAGGCATATTCAGCATCCCTGCTGCCTTGCCGATCCAATCGATGTGGCGCGATATCACCTATGAATTCATCCGCGATAAGATCTGGTCGGTCAGCGAGGGCATCTACCGAACAATCTTCCTTGAGGGCGACAAAGGTACGATTGCGTTCGACACCTTTTCCACGCCGGGTGGCGCAAGCGCGTACGCGGGTGCGATACAACGGGTATTTCCTCAAAAGCCCGTACACACGATTGTCTATTCGCACGATCACCTCGATCACACCGGCTATGCTGCGGATCTGGCTCCGAACGCCGAGATTATCGCGCACGACCTTTGTGCCCGCGTCGTCGCCAGCAGAAAATCAGATGGACAGCTGCCGGTGACCGAACGCTGGGAAGGCGAACGCAAGGAATACGAAATCGACGGCGTTCAGTTCGAACTCATTTATCCAGGACCCACCCACGGCGACGGTAACGTTGCCGCCTATTTTCCGCAGTGCAAATTGTTATTCATGGTCGATACCGTGATCCCGGGCGTCGGTTATACGTTTTTCCCGGACTGGCATATCGAGCCCTACGTGAAGACCATGGAGCGTTTCATGAGTCTGGATTGGGATCTGTATATTCCCGGTCACTTCTGGCCGTTGGATCGCGCTGGTTTTACCGACAACCTCAATTATTACGGCGTAATGGCCGAAAATGCGCAAATGGCCATCGCCGACGGTGTTGACGTGGACGATCTTCCCGACGTAACTCGCTATGTGCACGAAAAAATCGGTGACCGCTTCGGCCATTTGTTCCGTTTCGGGGAATACGCGGGCACTAATCTCGCGCGCTATATGCATCATTACCTCGGCGGCGGCTGGGGTGTCGAGGGCAACATGAAAGCCGACACCACGCCCCTATAAAAACAACGAGGACTCGTCATGGCAGAGCATCAGGGAATATTCACCTCCGAACGCATGGCCGCATACCTGGCCCACGAACCGGACATTCAAGTCGATCCGCTCGGTGACGGTCTGTGGACCGCAACCGACGGAAAACATCGAAGCATTTTTGCCGAGGGCAAGACCAGCGTTGTCGCCTTCGATACCTTTGGCACACCCGGGAGGGCGCGCGCTTACGGCAAGGCAATCGCAAACACCGTCAGTGGCAAACCAATCGGCACGATTGTCTATTCGCACGACCATCTCGACCATGCCGGCTACGCCGCCGATCTGGCGCCCGACGCCGACATTGTTGCCGACAAACTGACCGCCCAGGTGATCAAATTGCGCCAGGCGGACGGGCAACTACCACCCACACAGATCGTCTCGGGCTCGCGCAACTCAGTTGAGTACGATGGCGTTGCTTTCGAATTCATCAATCCGGGCCCGACCCACGGGTCCGGTAACCTGGCGGCTTATTTCCCCGAGCGCAAGTTGTTGTTCATGGTCGATACCATACTGGCAAACGCCCGCTACGGCTTACTTCCCGACTACCATTTGTGGAATTTCGTGTCTTATATGCGCGGTATGCTGGAGCTGGATTTCGACACCTTCGTGCCGGGTCGTTACGAGATTACCGATCGCGACCGCTTCTCAATGGGTTGTGACTATATCGAGGCGATCCAGGAAACGACGCAACACGCCTTCATAGAAATGGTGCCAGTGTGGTTGTTGGACCAAATCGGCGCCTACACCAAAGGCAAATTGCGCGAACGTTTCGGTTCCTTGGACGGGTTCGATGAGCACTGTGGGCAGAGCGCCTTTCGTATCGTCCACCACTATCTGATGGGCGGCTGGGGACTCGAGGACACGCCGGAAGCTCAGGTGTCGCTCGCTGAAGCTTAACAATGGGTCCTGAATGAAAATTCAATATCAAAGTTTCGTCGACGAGAGTCTCGCCGAGCCGTACTTACGACATTTGCACGCGTTCTTCGAACGCGTCAAATCGCCGGACACCGAGATCGAGGTCGTGACTCTGTCTCCTGCCGATCACTACGCCCATCGAGCCATGGAAATCCGATGTGGCTATCAAGCCATGCGCAACGCAGTGCACGCGGATCGCGCGGGCTTTGACGCCTTCGCCATTGGACACTTCCAGGATTCCGGGCTGGCTGAGGCCAAATCCCTGGCCTCAATCCCGGTAGTCGGCTTGGGTGAGACCTGCATGCTTCACGCCTGCACGCTCGCTCAAAAAATCGGCATCATTACCATCAACCCTCGCTTCATTCCCTGGCATGAAGAGCAGATACTCAAATACGGCCTGGAGCGGCGGGTAGTGGGCGTGCATGCGATGGACTTCGCGCCGGGTGATTTCATGAAAGCCTTCGATTCGGACAAACACCGCCAAATGGTCAAAGATGCCTTTTGTGCGCAAGCCGAAGCGTTAGTGAAAAGCGGCATAGAGTTGCTTATTCCGGCGGGCGGCATACCGATGCTGGTGCTGTCCAAAGAACCCGGTTTTCAGGTCGAAGGTGTTCCGGTACTCGATGGATTGAGCGTGCTGATAAGGGCCACCGAAATGGCGGTTGAACTGCGTGAGCTTGTGGGGACAGGTGTCAGCCGCGCCGGCGCTTTCATACAACCGCCCGTGGAAATCATCGACGAGCTGCTGCAATACCCGTAGCAGTATTCAATACGCCGCGGGCGCCGTTTTCGTTACCCTGCGTTCGGGATCCAAGATACGGCCGGCAAACGCTAACAAGGTCAGCGCTGATATCTTCATGATCAGCGAGTAGACCAGCGTAAATATAAACAACTCCGGGCGTTTCAGAATCGAGAACGCCACCAGCGCCGCCAGTGACAAATTCTGCACCCCGATCTCGAACACAATGGTCACACTCTGTATTTTTGAAAGTTTGAAACCTCTCGCCAAAGCATAGCCCAAGGCAACGGCGCTCACGTTAAGAGTCAGCGCCATCAATCCCGCCGCGGCGATGTTCTGCATGATTTTTTCGAAACCACCAATCACCGCGACGATGATGATCGCGATGAGAAACGCTAGCGCAACGCGCCTGAACACCTCCGAACTTCGCGTCGCCCAAGCAGGCCATAACACCCGTGAGAGCATACCGAGTCCAACCGGCAGTATCGTCAGGCGGGCTAGCTTTTCAACGGTCGGCCAAAATTCCAGAGCCAGTACCTGCCCCTGCTCAAAATACAAAGACAAGGCGAAATAGGTAAGCATTGGGATGGTAAAAACGGTTATGAAGCTCGCAATGGTCGTCAGCGTTACCGACAGGGCAACATCGCCGCGCGCGGCAAACACATAAGCATTGGATGTTACTCCGCCCGGGCAGGCTGCCAGCAGAATGAGACCGACCGCAATGAAGGGCGCCGGTTGAAAGATCGCGGCGATGGTAAACGCGAGTATGGGTAAACACAGGAGTTGACCAACCAATCCAATCGTTACCGCGCGGGGATAAACGACAATGCGCTTAAGATCGGCAAGGGTTAACGTCAGACCCATGCCAAACATAATGACGAATAATCCGGGTGGAATTACCTGCTCGAAGAACAACTGATCAGCGGGTGTCGCCCGCACATACTCCACAATGTTCGCGTATAGTTGCGCGATGTCTGGCAATGCTTGCACCGAATCGTTACTGCAGCGCGGTCAACGATAGAGCGTAAGCCCACTGAACGCAATTTGCCTCAAATTGTTGCCGTCTTAATCCAACAGCATTGAATGACTTCATTACACGCGACTAATGAGAAAGATCCCTGGACGCTGCTGCTGGCCGTCGGATTCGGCGGTTTCATGGGCATGCTTGCGGCAAACTCCATACCGTTTCTGATCGGCGGATTGATTGATGGTCTAGGCTTCACCGAGATACAAGGCGGGGTGATCGGCACGGTCGAAATGGCGGCGGTGGCTATCACTGCCATCAGTGTTGCGCCGCTGATGGCTCGCGTGTCCCGAGTAAGGGTGGCACTGGCGGGTGGCGCAATTGGTGCTGCTACGGAATTTGCCTGCACCGTTCTGACAGGTTATCCAGAATTGCTGGCGGCTCGAATCGTTACCGGAGTCGCGCTTGGATTGGCGTTCGCGGCTGCAACGGCTTCGGCGGCGGCAGCGCGAGATCCCGATCGGGTAGTTGGCGTCGCAGTCGCCATGAGCTTGGTATTCGCGGCCGCAGTGTTTTTCCCAGCGATAGGGTTTGCAGTCGAACATGCCGCACATCGCGGTGTCTTTCTGCTACTCGGGGCCGTTGTCTGCCATGCCACCATGACCTTTCCCTGGTTACGCACATCGGCACAAGTAGCAAAAACGGCGCACGAAGTACTACCGCTTCCGTGGCGGGACATGCTGATTCTGCTGACCATCGTTGCGCTGTTTAATCTGGGGACGGGCGCGATCTGGTCGTTCAGCGAACGCATTGGTGACTCACTGGAACTGACACAACAGAAAATCGCTTTCTACCTCGGAACTACCAGCCTGGTAGGTATCGGTGCATCGTTATTAGCCGCGCGGCTGGGTTCTCGCTATGGACGCTCACGTCCCATGCTATTCGGCCTCGTCGTGTGCGGATCCGCGGCTTTGGTAATTGCCTACGCAGGGGACGACGTAAGCTTTATCATCGGCCTGATTCTCTATTGGATTGCCTATATGTTCATGTACCCGTTCACGATTGCCACCGCGGCGGGTCTCGACCGAACCGGGCGGGTAGCCGCAATTGTTGCCGGATTCACCATGATCATATTTTCCGCGGGTCCGACGATCGGCAGTCTCGTTGCCGAGCTTAGTTCCTATAAAATGATTGGAGTCGTCAGCGCAGTTTGCTGCCTCATCGGCGGCGTGATCGCGATGACTGCGGGCCGAGCCCTAAACACCCCACCAGCCACGGTTACATAAGGACTAAAGGCATGAACGAAATCGACATCATCGCTACCGGATTAAAATTCCCGGAAGGACCTATAGCCATGAGCGACGGTACGGTGGTCATCGTGGAAGTTGCGGGCGGTCATTTGACGCGCGTACACCCCAATGGTGAAACCGAGATCATCGCGCATCTGGGTGGCGGACCCAATGGCGCGGCAATCGGGCCGGATGGCTTTTGTTACGTGTGCAACAACGGCGGTTTCGACTGGGTCGACGCCGACGGTCTGATGATGCCCGGTAGCACGCCGACGGATTACCAGGGTGGATGCATACAGCGGGTTAATCTGGAAACGGGTGAGTTTGAAGTGTTGTACGCACAGTGCGCGGGAAACCAACTCAAGGGACCGAACGACATCGTCTTTGATGAAACCGGCGGATTCTGGTTCACCGACACCGGCAAACCCTATGCCCGGACCAGTGACTACGGCGGCGTCTACTATGCCAGCATTGACGGCAGTCACATCGAAGAGGTGCTGTTCGGCTACGACATGCCGAACGGCGTGGCTTTGTCGCCGGACGAAAATACGTTGTACTTTGCCGAAACGATGCGGGCGCGTCTGTGGAAATTCTCACTGACGGCGCCAGGCACGCTGCAGAGTCCACCTGTGCCCTACAACCCAAACGATTTACTTTACAGCCCGGCCGGTCTCAATGGCTTCGATTCCACGGCGGTGGACAGTGCCGGTAACGTCTGCCAGGCGACGTTATTCAGGGGTGGGATTAGTGTGGTTCCACCGGATGGTGGCGAGGTCGATTTTGTCAAAGTGCCGGATCCACTGGTTACGAATATATGCTTTGGCGGCGATGACCTTTGTACTGCTTACATCACATTAGGCGGAACGGGCCGGCTGGTAAAGACGGAGTGGCCAAGGCCAGGATTGGCGCTGAATTTCTTGAACAAGTAATGCTCAGCAAGCAGTAATCCACGCGAAGATGAGATGGACAAGGGTCAAACCGAAGGGTCCCTTCGCCCTCCGCGAGAGAAGGACAGGATGAGGGGGGTTATTTATTAAATTAGCCCTCACCCCAACCCTCTCCCGGCGGGAGAGGGAGAAAAAACGGGGGGGTTATCCTCTGATCTCGGCCACCAAGCCCGCATAGCGGTCCAGGTGTACCATCGCTTCGTCATAGCCGCAACTCGGCAGCCAGAACAGTAGACGTTCCGCACCAGCCTGGATAAAGGCTTGCAGGGCCCCGGTTTCTTCAGGACAACCATACAGGCCCACGGGTATGCGCTCGCGCCCGGCCGCAGCGGCAAGATCCTGCAGCTGCGCAACCCGCGATACAAAGCGATCGAGTTGAATAAACCCAACGGGCATCCACTCGTCGCCATAGCGGACCACCCGTTCCAGAGTTCGCTCAGCATCTCCGCCGATAATGATGGGCGGGTGCGGCTGCTGGACGGGCTTGGGGTATTGCCAGATGTCGTCGAAATCGACAAACCTGCCGTGATAACTGGCCTTGTCCTCCGTCCATATTGCTTTCATAGCCTCGATGCGTTCGCGCATGAGGCGAAAACGCGATTCGAATGCGGTGCCGTGATTGCGCATTTCTTCGCGATTCCATCCGCCGCCGATGCCGAATACAAACCGTCCATTGGACACATAATCTAATGTTGCCACCTGCTTCGCCAGCACGATCGGGTCGTGTTGCACCACCAGCGAGATTCCGGTGCCAATCTGCAGGCGTTCGGTGACCGCGGCTGCGGCGGTCAAGGCGACAAAGGGATCAAGCGTGTGCAGATACTCACGCGGTATGTCGCCACCGGGCGGAAAAGGCGTTTCGCGACTCGTCGGGATGTGGGTGTGCTCGGGCACCATGAAGATCTCAAGGCCCCGCTCTTCCATTGCAACTGCCAGCTCGGCAGGTTTCAGCGTGTAGTCGGTCAGAAACGTGAGAACGCCAAATTTCATGTCTGCCCGCTAATTCCCCGTAACCCGAAAAGTGGGGTCCGAAAAGTGGGGTCAAAAGTGGGGTCAGATACACATTTCCGAATGGAAATGTGTATCTGACCCCACTTTTGACCCCACTTTTCGGACCCCACTTTTCCTCGCTACTCGTTTACCACGGCAAAAATTCGTGCAGGTGATCCATCCAGTGCTTCCAACTTCAAGGGAACACCAAACAACGTGAAGTCATCCGTGTCGATGCTGCTGATATTAGTCAGCATCTGCAGAATAATAGTCTTGTTGCCCAACAGCATTTTATGGTTGCGTCCTGGCGGGGCGTCCGCCTCGATGCCCAGCCAAAACGGGGCTTCGGGGAAGAAATCCATTGCCACCGCGCTGACGTCGCGCTCCACCATCAACTCGGCCGCGGTCGTATCCAGGTAGGGCATCTCACCCCAGAACCGATCAGTCCCCCAGGTTTTATCGGTCCAACCCGTGTGCAGGATGGGGATCACCGAGTTATCGATTTCCACGCCAGTCGCGAGTATCGCATCGGCAGTAACAGGGCTTGTGGGCTGCGTGTCGGTGAGTGGAATTACCCGCCCCTTCTTGCACATGAGTTCCATGGGGACTTGATCGATCGACCAGCGATCACCATCGAGAAAATGGCAGGGCGCGTCGATGTGAGTACCGATATGCGTCACAATCTCCAGACGGCTCATCATATGTAAGGTCACTTCGGCGTTATCGGCGATGCGCACGCCGCGCTCAACCAAATCAGCTTGCTGTTCATCACTCATGGTTGCCAACGCGATACAGCGCGTCGGGTTTTCCGCGTACTCATGCAACATGGGAATACCTTGCATTTCATTATTAATGGGCAGGCTTAGATCGATGATGCGCATGCTTGTCTCCTCACTTAATCTCGATTTTATGAAACTCTCGCATACTTACTTGCCGGCGTCTGCACCATCGGCGTCAGCGGTGCGGCACCCAGCGAAGCCTGTCGCCGGCTCTCGGGCACCGGCCCGTAAAGCGTCGTACGCTGTACTGGCGTGCGCCCGATTGAGTGGATCAGGGCTTCCATCGCCTGCGGTGGTAGTTCCTGACCATGCTCACTGCCCGCGGCGCGGGATATAGATTCATTCATCAAGGTGCCGCCCAGATCATTGGCGCCGGCATTCAGACACAGCTCGGCTCCGGCCTCACCCATCTTGGTCCAGGATGTTTGAATGCTGGTGATGTGGGGGTGTAATGCAAGGCGTGCCACCGCGTGCATTAGCACGGCTTCCCGCAATGTCGGACCGCGCCGCGCCCGCCCCTTCAGATAAATGGGCGCTTCCATGTGCACGAACGGCAGGGGCACGAATTCTGTAAAGCCGCCCGTGCGGACCTGCAGTTCGCGCAGGCGCAATAAATGCCTGGCCCACGCCTGGTATGACTCGATGTGTCCGAACATGATCGTCGACGTGGTGCGCAATCCAAGTTCGTGCGCGGTCGCCATCACCGACAGCCATTGCGACGTCGACACTTTATCCGGGCAAAGCCGTTCCCGCACTTCGTCGTCCAGGATCTCGGCCGCGGTACCGGGTAGGGTGCCTAAACCGGCCTCCCTCAACTGCTGCAGAAATTCGCCCAACGGCAAACCCAGGGTGGCCGCGCCCTGCCAGACTTCTAACGGTGAAAATGCATGGATATGCATGTCCGGAACGACCGCTTTAATCGCCCGCGCAATCGTCAAATACGTATTGCCGGTATAGTCAGGGTGAATTCCACCCTGTAGGCAAACTTCCGTGGCACCGCGCTGCCAGGCCTCCTGCGAACGGCGGGTGATCTCGTCCAGCGCAAGATCGTAAGGCGTGCCACGCAGGTTTTCGCTCATCTTACCCTTTGAAAACGCACAGAACTGGCAGCGGAAATAACACACGTTGGTATAGTTGATGTTGCGATTGACCACGTAGGTCACCGCATCACCGTTGATGTCACGGCGCAATTGGTCCGCGGCGCTGCATACTGCGGCGTAATCCGCATTACGTGTGGCAAACAGGCGCACGATGTCGCCTTCCGCAATACCCTCACCGTTAACCGCCTGGGCGAGGATATTGGTAACATCCGGCGACGTTCGTAGTCCCTTGGCGATCCGCGGTGCATAGCGATTCGCACTAGCCTGGCCCACGGTCCAGGGCTCATCGCGCGCAAATCCGGTAGCGTCGATCGCGTGCAGAACAGCCGTGTGCAGGGCAGGATCCAACCATCGATCCGCATCCTCAATGTATGCCGGGTAAATGGCTAAGCGCGGCACCAGCGTTTTTCCCGCCGCTTCGGTCTGAGCACGCAAGCGATCGAGCTCCGGCCACGGCGCTTCGGGGTTGACGTGATCTTTGGTCACGGGCGAAACGCCACCCCAATCGTTGATGCCGCTGGCAATCAGTTGTCCATACTCTCCAGGCGTCAGATTCGGTGGCGCCTGGATGTTCATATTCGCACCGAAGATCAAGCGGGCGACGGCTACGGTCCATTGCAGATCAGTGAGAGTTGGCTCTTCTGCCGCGACCATCTTGGTGCCGGATTTAGCGCGGAAATTCTGAATGATGACTTCCTGAATATGTCCATAGCGCGCATGCAACGCCTGCAACGCTAATAATGAATCGAGACGTTCCTCACGGGTTTCACCTATACCGATCAGAATCCCCGAGGTAAACGGCACCTGTAATTCACCCGCCAGACGTAGCGTCTGCAAACGCACTTGCGGTCGCTTGTCCGGTGAACCGTAATGCACACCGCCTCGTTCGCACAGCCGTTCACTGACGCTCTCCAGCATCAGCCCCTGCGACACGGATACGGCGCGCAGCCGCTCGATCTCCTCGCGCGTCATCACCCCGGGGTTGGCGTGCGGCAGCAGTTCGGTTTCCTCGACAACCAGGCGGCACATTGCTTCCAGGTAATCGATAGTCGAGCGGTAACCCAAAGCAGCCAGTTCCTCTCGCGCCGCCGCATAGCGTTCCTCGGGTTTATCACCGAGCGTAAACAGCGCCTCACGACACCCCGCCGCCTGTCCGGCGCGCGCGATAGCAAGCACTTCATCCGCCGTTAAATAGGCCCGCTGGTGTTGCCGCGGAGGCTGCGCGAACGTGCAGTAATGACAGACATCCCGGCACAACTTGGTCAGCGGGATGAATACCTTCGGCGAATAGCTCACCAATGAGCCGTGGCCGCGGTCACGCAGACGCGCCGCTTCATGCAACAGCTCGGCCATGGGCAGCTCCAACAACTCGTAGGCTTGAGCCTGGGTCATTGGCACACTATTCGATTTGGTATCCACCGCTCACCTAAATTATCTAAGCTTCAGCGATTCTATCCGGCATGTCGGTTTGGCGGTAGAGCGCCAAGTCGGCAGGTTGATCGAGGTCGAAGCCAGCACCGTGTGAGCGGTATTCGGCGATGCTTATACCGCGTTGCCTTGCAGCCTGGCTATGTTCGCTATAGCTGTCGGAACCGAAGCAAAAGGGAATTGCGTCCAGCGGCCGCTGGTAAAGCAAGTTGGTCCCACGCTCGTGGCGATCGGGCGCTATCAAAACGACCGGCCCACCGCCCTCATCGCGCTCGATAAAAGCCGTGATGTCGGCTACCTGCAAGGCGGGCAGATCCGCCGCGATAACCAATAACGCGTTTGCGCTGGCAGCGCGGGCCGTTTCCGCGGCATAGCGCAGCGCGGAATTCAGATCCGGTTCGCCCTCCTCCAGCAGACTTTCAACACCCAACTTCCCCGCTAGAGCGAGCGCGTCCTGGTCCGGACTGACGACCAGGCTGCGGTCGATGTCAGGGCAGTCGCGCACAACTTGCAACACATGCGTTAGCAATAGCCGATTAAGCTGCACCCTTTCGGCTTCCTGCAGCACACCGGCAAGACGCCGTTTACCACCGCTGAAAGAGCGAAACGGGACGATCGCGCACACCGACATCATAAAACCTCAAACCCGGAAAGTGATTTTGCAAAGTCGATTGTCGCACGAGCCAGCGCCGTCTTGTCGCCTAGCGTGCGCATCAGCGTATTAGTGGTCAATACCCGCATCCCCAACGCCTCGATTGCGCCCGCGAGGGACGCATCGACCGAATCGAGCACAAAACCACTGGCTATATCCGCATATTGTCGGGCGATGGTGACAGCGCTGCACTCCGCGCCAAGTTCCCGCATCATTTTCGCCGTAGGTCCTTTCACCGCCTCGCCGCCGATCAGCGGCGTTACCGCGATGATCGGTGCGGTAATCTGCGCGAGCTGTTCACGCACATTTGCCAGCGCCAAAATCGGCGCAATACTCACGAACGGGTTGGATGGGCACACGATCACCGCCTCTAACGCCGGGTCACACAACGCCGCAGCGAAGCCCTCAGCGATTTGCGCCTCGTCGATATGCGCAAAGCGAAACCCCGTAACGACCGGCTCACAGCGACGGGCCACAAAGTATTGTTGAAACGGCAATACGCCTTCGTTGGAGTCCACCAACGTTTGCACGGGATCGTCGCTCATCGGAATGACCTGTGCCGTAACCCCGAGACGGTTGCAGAAAGCTGCCGTAACTGCACTCAGCGATTCCCCTGCGCGCAAGCGGCGCGTGCGTTCCACGTGCATCGCCAGATCTCTGTCACCGAGTTGAAACCACGTGTCACCACCCAGCGCCGCAAGCGCACTCATGAAATTCCAGCTCTCATCGGCACTACCCCAGCCGGTCTCAGGATTGGCAATTCCAGCCAGGGTATAGGTGACAGTGTCGAGGTCCGGCGAGATATGTAAGCCAAGATGTTGGAAATCATCGGCGCTGTTGACCACCAAAACGAGCGCGCTACCCAGTTCAGCCTGCAATCCAACTGCGAGCTTTGCACCACCAACACCGCCGGCCAACGCTAGGATCATCGACAACGAAGAGCCCTATCTGAATAAATCGTGTTCGAGTGGGCGCACCAGATCGCTGGCCGTGCCCTCGGCTTCGGACGAAAATCCACGCACCAGCACAAGCGGTTGGCCCTCATCACCTTCACCCATCAAAAGCGTCGCTGCGGCCGCCAGTGCATCGGCATTGGCGGCTTGGGATACTTGAAGTTCACGACCAAACAGATCGACATTACCGCGTAGATCTGCCAACGCGGTCAGACCACTTACCCCGATCGCAGTCCCCACCGTACCCTCGCGCCAGGGGCGACCCAGACTGTCGCTGATGATTACTGCCGTGCGCACGCCGGCGTGGTTTTCAATCTGTTCACGGATCCGTGCGGCGCTGGCATCGGCATCCACGGGCAGCAATAACACGCATTCGCTGCCTTGCGATTGCGCCACGTTGGAAACATCGATGCCGGCATTCGCCATAACCAACCCCTGCCGCGTGCGGGTGATGATCAATCCCTGCCGACGGCGGACCACTTCGGTTGATTCACTAAGAATGAGCTCAATCAGCCTTGGATCCTTGCCGGTAACCACCGCCAGCTCCTGCGCGGTATTCGATGGCACGACTTCCTGCAAATCCCGGATGCGGCCCTCGGCTTTGGAGACGATTTTTTGCGCCAGCACGAGGACATCGCCATCGCGCAGCACATCCCCGGCGGCGCCAATCGCGTGCAGTAGGAGTTCGACCAGCGCGTCGCCCTCCTTGATCAACGGCAAACCGGGAACGACGCTAAGCGTTAGTTGGCTAAGCGGCACAGTGATAAAGGAGCGCGAGCCGTGTCCGAGCTCCCTGCGCAGACCCAGGGCACCAAGCGTAATTCGTCATCGCCGCAAGCGGATCCGCTCAGGTACCCAAACCGGTGAGCCGAATTCCCGCGCCCGGAATTTTTCGATTTTTATTTATCCAGATCAAAACCGGTGTAATACTTTCAACGGCGATTGCGTTGGCCAATGGCCCGGCATGGATCGCGACCATGCCGGCAAGCTCGGCCAGACCGATAACTTCCTCGCGCGCATCCCGTTTGTCGCCGCACACCAAAACATCACAGTCGATTGGGTGCCCCAGTTCGGCCAGATGCGCCGCGGCGACGTTGTGAAATGCAGCCACAACCCGCACATCCTCGCCCAGTGCAGCCTGCGATGCCAGCGCCGCGGCACCACTGTCCGGAAGTTGTACGCGGGAGACCTTGGGCGGTACCAACGGAACCGTCGTATCAATAAATATCTTGCCCTGGACTGCGTCTTTAACGATGGTCAGTGTATCCGCGTGCGCAGCATAGGGCACCGCCATGACAACTATGTCACCTGCCGCAGCCGCATCGGCCAGGTATAAGCCGCTGGCGCGTTCCGCGCCGATGATTTCATTGACTTCCGAGGCGCTGGCAGCGGCACGCTCAGCCACGCGCGAACCAATAATGACCGAGATGCCGGCGTGCGCCCACCGCAGCGCCAGTCCGCGCCCCAGATTGCCGGTTCCGCCCAGTATGGTGATGGTGTTTGCGCTCACCCCAGGGTCTCCAGGAACTCCAGGATCGCCCCACTGAATGCATCGGGTTGCTCTAGATTACTCAAATGTCCGCCGGGGAGTTCGACCATCGTTGCGCCTTTCACCTTGTCACGCATCGAATGCATTGCCGCGATCGGCGTGACCCGATCGTCCACCGAACCGACCAACAGCGTCGGCACGGCAATGGTTGCCAGCACATCTGAACTGTCAAATTCAACGATGGCCTCAATAGCCTTTATATAAGAATCAGTCCGCAATCTGCTTATCGAGCCCATGATGGCCGCCTTGGCGGACTCCGGCGCATTCTTACTCAACAACACCGACACCATGGCTGGTGCAAGTTCCGCCGGCGTTTTGCCGGCCAGCAGGGGTTCTTTGCGCAGTCGCACGAACTCGGCACGCTGCTCAGCGTCGAAATCAACCGCTAGACCCGCATTGGTATTGCTGAGCGTCAGTGAGCGCACGCGCGCGGGAAAACGGCGATAAAATTCCATCGCAATCATGCCGCCCATCGACAAGCCCACCAGATGCGCGCGCTCGGCTGCGAAGTGATCGAGGACTTTGCTTAAATCGTCGCAAATATCGTCGAGTTTCAGCGGCCCATCGTAGCTATCGCTATCGCCGTAGCCACGCAGATCCCAAGCCAGCGTCTGATAGCGTGGGCCGAACGCGGCAAACTGCTCGCCCCAATTCAACCGACTGCCGCCGATACCGTGCAGGAATATCAAGGCATCGCCTGCCCCTGCGTGATCCACTGCTATCAGCGGTTCAGGTCCTACTCTTTCAGTCGCAATTGCCGCCATGGCTGATGTCCTTTTCGTTCGAGGGTCGGATTGATTGGCGTAAGGGGCTACGCCACATAGCGTTGCATTTTAGCGCGGATTGCGGCGGGAATGGGTAACGCCTGCCGCCGCGGTTCGAGCGTTATATAGACCAGTACGACCCGGGCATGCAGACGTTCATCACCCGCTACATGCGCATTGATATTCAGCGTAAATGAACTTGTGCCAATATCTTGCACGTCCAGTTCAAACGTGAGAATTTCGCCGATTTGGCTGGCACGCTGAAACTCGCAGTCCACGTGGACGGTCGGTATTCCTAGCCGATCTTTTGCGGTCATCTCATCAAGGCCATATTCCAAGGACTCGGCAAACCAATCTTCGACAACTTGATTAAGCATCTCGAAATAGCGGGGATAAAATACGATCCCGGCGGGGTCGCAGTGATGGAAGCGAATTTTGATGTCGGTCGAAAATCTCACGCTGGGTTGTCACACGTTGACCGATCAGTCGCTCTTGGTCATATCTTCGATTGCGCCGCCCGCCTCTTTCCACGCTTTGAATCCCCCACCTATGTGACAAACTTTTCCATGCCCATGCGTTGCACGGCCTGGGTCGCCAATGCCGAACGCCAACCGCTTTGACAATAGAACACGAAGGTTTTGTCGGCCGCAAAAATGGGTTTGTGATAAGGACTGTCCGGATCCACCCAGAATTCCAGCATGCCCCGTGGCGCGTGTACTGCTTCGGGTATCTTTCCTTCCTTGCTCAATTCCCGGATATCTCTCAGATCGACCATGACAACATCCGTCGAGGTATGCCGTTCAATGGCCGCGGCCGCGGTCAACGTTTCAATTTCCATTTCAGCGTCGGCAACGAGCTGTTTGCAGCTGATTTTCATTGCAATGATCCTCAAAATTAATGGCGAATTCGTGCACGTCCAGTAAATCAGAGCGACGCGGGGATATCCAGACCCATTGTCACGCAACCCTGAATGAACGTTACAGTGTGCACGCTTGATACAATGCGCGGAAACAGTCTGCCCGGAGAAAAACATGCGACCGACGTTATCCAATATTTTTTTGATGCTCACCCTTACCAGCTTTGCCGTACACGCCAAAGATATCCTCACCGTCGCCGACATCGGTGATCTCGCCACCTCCGCCGATTACCGGATTGCTTATGGAAACGGCCCGTTGCAATTCGGTGAATTGAGACTGCCGGAAGGATCCGGACGTTTTCCGGTGGCAATTGTCGTTCATGGCGGCTGTTGGCTTGCCAAACACAATATTGAGCATATCGGCGCTCTGGCAAGCGCCCTAACTGATACAGGAATCGCTACCTGGGCGCTCGAATATCGCCGCGTCGGTGATGCGGACAGCGCCTGGCCGGCAACGTTCGAGGATATTGCGCAGGGCGCGGATCACCTGCGCACGCTCGCGAATGAGTACGCGTTAGATCTGAAACGAGTCGTTTCTATCGGGCACTCGGCTGGCGGCCACCTGGCGCTGTGGCTGGCGGCAAGAGCAAATATTCCCGCAAACAGCGATTTGTACTCGCGCGATCCTATCGCTATCCAGGGCGTACTGGCGCTCGCACCTGCACCGGATCTCGCCTACTTACATCAACAAGAGGTCTGCGACCATGTCATTAATAAGTTGATGGGTGGGTCGCCGGCGCTGGTGCCGGAACGCTATCGAGTTGCATCACCGCCTGAGATGCTCCCTTTGGGGACGCGTCAAATCATCTTGACCGGCGCACACGACACACACTGGCAGCCCGTTGGTCTGCGTTATTACGAAGCGGCGCAGCTAGCCGGTGACGATGTCGAACATATCTTGGCCCACAAATCGGGGCATTTCGAGGTAATCGTGCCCGGTACGTCAACGTGGGAACTGGTCCGCAATGCAGCCACATCGCTGTTGGAACTTGATGAGGTCCCCAGACACAAAGGCAAAAAGTAATTAGCGCACGGGGATCCGTGAGCAGAATCTACAAAAATCCGGACTGGTTTACCAAACTAAAACGCGGCTTGCGCGACTACAGATTGAGTGGAGCGTCTTCGAACGGCACCATTTTCTTAATGTCGAGCACGAGCGCTTTGATTTTCCAGCCGTCTGCTTGCCTGACAAAATCGCAGTCATAAGTCGCGCCCAACCATTTGTTGTCGTCCACACCATTGTCGTCGCGCATGGTGAGCAGTTCCCAAAGCCACCAGAAGGCGTGTGCGCTCTGTAAATCGTCCGAGATATCGATGATAGGCGCCACTGGGAAGTGCAACGACCACACGATCCGCTCCTGCCCGACCTTGGCGAGTTCCCTGGCGATGGTCTCGCGGCCTTCGTGACGCCCAAACCCCTTTGCTTCCCACACCGCGTCCTCGGCCAACAGCGACGCCATGACCTCCGGGTCGTTGAAATCATCGCCGGCTTTCGCATAAACGGAGATAACACGACGAATGTTTTCGTTGGCGGTCAGCCAATCGACTTTGTATTCCAGATCCGGCGGCACAACCATGGCTAGTGCTCCAACAACCTAATATTGATGGATTCAGTTGGCTTGTCAGCGTTCATGGCAAGGCACACCTCGCAGGAAATGGCCATAGTCCTTTCCAAGAGGCGCAACGCAGTCCATGGACGCTGACAAGCCAACCCGCAGGGCGCTCCCGTGGTGTCCCGCCGCTACGTTGCAGCGCTTGACAAGGGCTATGGCCATTTCCTGCGCACTGCGCCTTGTTGCGAAACACCATGGGAACGCTGAATCCATCAATATTAGGTTGTTGGAGCACTAGTGGGCTTCGTCGCCGTGGACCGCAATGAATCGAGATTCATCATAGCTATGCGGTATGTTCGGCTGACCGTTATAAAGTTCGACGTTCGGCGCGATCTCCGCCAGCATCAGCGCCAAATCGTATAAACGCGCGGACTTCTCCGGCAGGCCGCCAATCGGAAACTGGTCGGCGTGATTCAGTATCTGATCCAGATGCGGCAAAACTGCATCGTAAAAGGCCATGATTTCCTCTCTGCTCGACGCCAGTCGTTTTTCCCAACGCCGATTCTGCGTTGGCATCGCCCATTGCGGCGCCCACGTCTCCAGGGCCGCAAAGTCCTCGGGTAGCATTGCCATCGCTCAATCGCGATTCAGATATTTATTGAGCACGTGATAACCGTGGCGGATCAATATTTCCTCGTCATGCAGAAACATCTGTTTGAGCGAGCCCGACTTCAGCGCGAAATGCGTACCTTCCATTGTGCCGGTGTCCTCCAACCAGGCATTGCGCTGCAACACCATGCCGTGCTCAAGCGCCCAGCGTTCACTGTTGGTCTGCGGCTCCGCCACAACATAGGTGCCTTCCCATAGACATTGGTCGAGGCCGATCGGCCAGAACTGATGGGTAAACCAGATCCCCTCAGACAGATGCAACAACCAATTGGGGAAAAACACGCTGAGCTCGAAAGCGAAGTCATCCCGTCTCTCGGCGTTAATCGTCGGCGGCAACATCGAAGACGCAACATTGTTGACCAGTGAACCGCGGGCTCGCTGCTGTGCAATCGATGCGACCGGTGGTGAATCCTTGGGCGGATTGAAGCAGATCCCCGTGGTGCGGTGATCCTCGTAGATGTTGACCATCTGCAGTCCGGTTGAAAATGTGCCGGGGAATGAACCCGCGTGGATGGTGTTGACGTGGTAGGCCTCGGCAAATGCGTCCAAGCCGACCTTCCAGTTGCAGTTCAGGAAAGTGTAATACTTGAACTTGTGAGTAAGGTCCGCGTAGGGAAAACCGGAAAAATGCTCACCCATCGTACCGAGATATTCTTTTAGCGGCTTTTCCGGTTTGTCGGCGAGATTGATGAAAATGAATCCCTCCCAGATATCGACGTTGATCGGCACCAGGCCGTTTTCCTCTTTGCTGAAACACGGCGGAAAGCGGCTTTCCTCCTGCACCCCGATGAGCTCGCCCTGGTGGTTATACGTCCAGGCATGAAAGCGACAAGTCATAACCGCCTTATTACCAAACATTTCGGGCTTGCCGTCCGGAACGATGACGGTATTGCCGCGGTGCCGGCAGGTGTTATGAAACGCCCTTATCTCCTCGTCCTTTCCACGGATCAGGATGACGCCGGTGCTGGCAAAGTGCAGTTGTTTGAGCTTGTAGTCGCCGGGATTCGGTAGTTCATCGACACGACCGACACACAGCCAGACGCGTTTGAAGACCTTTTCTACCTCTTGTTCGTAGATTTCCTGGGAGATACACGGTGCGGTTGACACCGGATCGGTACCCAACCACGGAAATTTCTTGGCCCACCGCAATTCAGAGTTTTCCAGCACCGCGCTCATAAAATGCTCCTCACACTTTGGACAGGTTGAGGCAAGTATAGGTGCACCTCGCAGCGGATGCCATGAATTGTCCGCGACGTCCAGATGAAAATCTAAATATTAGAATTAAGCTTTTGATTTAAATATATTTTTACACGTAACCAGGGGGTCGCCTGGCCTACCCACTGTGGTCTCCACATCAGCCTAATACCAGCCGCAGCTCATGCAAATGTTCGCGCAGAAATTCCAGCCGATCATTACCCCAGAATATCTCGTCATCAACGACAAAGGTTGGTACACCGATAACGCCCTGGTCCTGGGCTTCGACCCAATTGGCTTGTAACTGCGCGTGACGCGCCGGGTCATCGATCGCGCTGCTCAGCGCTCCCGGATCGAGGCCAACCCGCGTGCCGACCGCGATGATGGCATCGGCGTTGCCAATATCGTTACCCTCCGACCATTCGGCGCGCATCATTTCGACGATATAGGCACGCAATACACCTTTCTCTTCGGCCAGCAATGACCCGGCGCCCGCGCGCGTCGGATCGGTAGTCACCGGCGGCGGATTAAAAGGCACTCCCAAACGCCGACACCAGCGCGCGACGTCCTGACGGGTCGACGGAATTTTCACTTTCGCGCGATCAGGCGGCGAGCGACCGTCCCAACCACCGAGCGGCCGCCACCGCAACCGAATGCGATATGCGTCGAATACCGAGAACATGGTTTTTGACGCGAGGTAGCAGTAAGGACTACGGAAATTGAAGTACACGCTTACGTCTTTCGGATCAGACATCTGCCAATTCCTAGTTAGATCATGAGTTCTCAATACTGGTTCGCTGATTACCCCGTGTCGCGCTGTCGTGGCGCCGGCTGGGTGTTGTGAACGCCGCACACCGCCGAATCCGACGGCTTGTCGAAGGCACGCGAGAGCAATTCGTATGATCGCAACCGGTCTTTGAAGTGGTAGCAGACATTTACCACCATCACTTCATCCACGCCGTATTCGCCAGCCAACGCCTCGATCCCCGCCCGACATTGTGAGGGCGATCCAACGATCATATTGGTCGCGAGCGTCTCCGCGTAATAATCCTGATCTTCGGGCGACAACTCGTCCTTCAACCGCAAACACTCATCCGGCGGCAACAGCGCGATGCGCTTGCCGTGTCGAAATGCCTGGACCTTCCAATAGGTATGCGTACTCGCGATGCGCAGCGCGGCGTCACGATCGTCTGCGCAAATGACCGCCACTGTGACCAGCGCTTCCGAGGAAGGACGCTGCGCCGAGGGTTCGAATGCGGCACGGTATTTTTCGATGATCTCAGGGCTGCGTTCATGGGTACCAATAAACAACGCGAGTGCAAAACCTGCGCCCATCTGGCCGGCAAACTCGGCACTGCCGTCACCGGACCCCAGCAGCCAAAGCGGTGGTGCAGCGTCAGTCTGCGGCACTGCATGCAGTCCCCGAAACGGGTGCTGGTCGGGCATCGAATCACCCAGAAAGCATTGCAGATCGTAGACCTGACGGGCATAAACATCTCCCCCCGCCGGATCGCCAGGGAATGCCAGCGCAACTGCCGTACGCCCGTCCGAACCCGGAGCCCTGCCCACGCCCAAATCGATGCGGTCGGGATGCAGGCTCTGCAACATGTGAAAGACTTCAGCGACTTTGAAAGGGCTGTAATGGGTAAGCATGATGCCGCCACTGCCGACCCGGATCCGCTGTGTTGCCGACGCAATGTGCGCGATCAGGATCTCCGGACAGGTTCCTGCGTATCCCGCGGTGTCGTGATGCTCTGCAACCCAGTAACGATGATAACCGAGCCGCTCGGCGGCCTGCGCCAAATGGGTTGTGTTCAACGGGGCCTGCGCCGCCGAACCGCCGTCATGGATCGGTGACTGATCTAGCACACTGAGTTTGACGGACGATGCCATGGCGGCGCGATCTTAGCATGTGCCTGATCGGCGTTGCGCCCCGCGCAGTGCTACAATCGCGCACCCTCCAACTGGCCCGCATATTTCACGAAGGCGCCACGCAATGCGAATGAACCCCAGGCGCTGTGTGCAGCCACAAAACAATGAACGCTGACACAGGCGACTCGCTTGACCCCAGCGCTCCGGCCAGCATGGCAACGTATGCCCTGACGTCCGCGATCGCGGGCATGATCTTCGGTATCGGTCCGATTCTGGTCGGCGCCTATGCAGACACGTTGGGATTTACAGATCGGCAGGCAGGCTACTTATTCTCCGCCGAAATTGCAGGCATGGCGGCCGGCGGCCTCGTTGTCTTCTCCCTGGTACGTCACGCGAACTGGCGCCACCTTGTATTGTTTGCCGTTGCCTTGCTCATCGGCGGCAATCTGGTCGCCACCGGCGTCTCCGGCTTTACGCCGTTACTTTTGATCCGCTTCCTCGTCGGTATCGGGGCAAATACGCTGCTGGCGTTAACCATAGTGTCCATTGGTCTCACCCGTGATCCGGTGCGCGGCTACGGTATGTGGGTAATAGCGCAGATATTCGGCGGTGCAGTGGCCGTCAAGTGGTTGCCCGGACTCATTCCGGTCTACGGACTTGGCGCGGTGTTCGTCGTTTTTGCCGCGGCGGGCGCGGTGCTTGCGTGCTTTTACCGATTATTCCCGCGCGGCAACGAAGCCAAGGCCACTTCTGCGTCGATTTCCGGATCCCGCCGCGCACTGGTGCTAGGTCTGTTCGCCCTACTTGGCGCCTTCGTGTTTTACGGCGGCCAATCCACGCCATGGGCTTTTATGGAACGCTTCGGCAACGCGGCCGGTTTGGAAGCTGCAGACGTCAGTGACGCAATTTTCTTTTCGTTAATGGCGGGTGGAATTGCGGCGGCAGTACAAATTGTTATTGGCAACAAGTTCGGTCGCCTATTGCCGTTGTTAGCTATGGCGATGCTAACCGCTGTGGGTACGTTAATCATTGCCGGCTATCCCGCGCTAAGCTTGTACACGCTCGGGGTTTGCCTGATCAACATCGCCTGGCTTTGCTCGATACCGTATATACAGGCCATGATTGCCAATCTAGACAGTGGCAGTCGGCTGACTGCCGCGGTGCCGATCGCTCTTCCCGCAAGTATCAGCGCCGGACCGGCATTGGCCGCGACATTTCTGGTCGAGGGCGGCGGCTATGCGCCGATTGTGTGGGTTGGTTTGGTGTCTCTGCCTATCGGTCTGCTGCTGCTTTATCCAGCAGCAAGAATCAAGGAATAGGCGCTACCAACGCGTGCCGCGCGAGCGATAACCCGATCCCATGCTACTGCTCGTACGGCGCGAGGGCGCAGCGCGGGCAGGGCTACTGCGCGAACTCGTTGTAGCGCTACGACCGCGCGAACTCGTTCTAGCGCTACGACTGCGCGAACTCGTTCTAGCACTACTGCGGTGTGGCGCGGTCGAACGGGATGCAGTGTGGCGACTGGAAGAACTACGGGTGGTTGCTCGTCCTGCCGAAGTAGATGGCGCTGGAGTCGGGCGCGCTGCCGGTCTTGGACTCGCCGCGGTAGTTGGCGTAGTGCCGAATCGTTGGTTGCCATAATTCCCCCAGGCCCGCCGCTGGGTCCTTGGCGATTGGCGCTGTGTAGCAGCAACCGGCGCTGGACGTGGGCTAGCCTGCGTGTTGATTGCGGGCTGCACCGGTATGGACCTCGTTAACGCGCTGCGATTCACGGATGCGGGAACAGGCGTGTTGGTAACTGCCCTGCGGCCGCGATTTCCTGTAGCAACCGGCCGTACCCGCCGATTCGTGCCGGCAATCCGGTTTTGTGCTGCGACGGCAGGCGAAACGCGCGGCGGCAATGCGCGATTGGTTGGAATAACCGTCGAGGTGCCTATCCGTGGTGTCCGTGCAGACCCCTGTCGGCCGGTGCGGCCAGCGGCTGGGCGCGGCGTGCGCGCACCCACAACATTGTTCGGGCGGTTATTGTTACCCGTCAGCGCATTGCCTCGATTGCGGCCTGCCGACCGGGCGTCGACGTTGCCCGTGCGCGTGTTATTGCCGCGCTTGCGTGCGTGTTTATTGCGGTCGCTGCCATTGCGATTATGGTGTCCATGATCCGTGGTGCGATGGTGTCCACGGCTGTTGCGATGATGATCGCCTCGCGCGCCGTTGCTATACACGAATGCGTACCTGGGAAATAACCCGGAGGTAAAATAACGCGGCGAGTAATAGCCCGAACCATAATAGTCGTTATACAGCCCCGGGTTGTAACCATAGGTGGGTGAGTCGTAATAAATCGACGTAGTCGGGTAACGGTCCATAGCCACCCCTGGCGCTGCGCAACTGCGGAATTGAGATTCCAGTGCATAGGCCAACATTTCACTGACGCCAGCGGCCGCCATGCGCGACAGGTCGTTGTCCGCAATCGTGATGCAGCGGCCGGACCTCGCGATCTCCTGAAAGATCGCTTCATCAGTCATACCAGACTGGTGCATATAGATGACATCATCGACGCTGTTTGCAATCGTTGTGGTCCCCAGGCCCTGCTGCGCCCGCCACTCCCAGGGTGGAACCCGCTCGCCTATTTCCAATGCCCACAGACCGCGCCCAGCCTCCTGTGCCTGGCGTTCAGCGCGATAAAGACCCAATGTCGTTGCCGAACGGCGATCCGCCCAGGCGTGGCCGTAGCGCACCATATCGGTATTGAGCACAAATTCTCCAACGTCGACCCAAGCAAGCACATTTCCGCCGGGAGTTGAGCCGGTGATTGTGACGACCGCTTGCTTACCCAGTGCCAGATCCTCGAGGGCTGCTGTCGCCTCGCGCCCGTAGGCTTGGGCCGGCTCAGGCGCATCAATCTCGGCCAGGCGGACGACAATGTGCTTACCGTTCTGCTGAACGGTAAGCGTATCGCCGTCGCTGACAGCAACGACTCTAGCGGTGAACTGCTCACCCTCCTGTATCTGGGCATGCACGGCGCAGCTGAGCGTGAGCAGTGCCCACGAATAAAGGAACAAAGCGCGTTTTATTCGAGCCATAATCAAAGCATAGCGGAAAAACTTCGCTACCTGCTGTTTACGATGTAGGAGATTTTCCCTATCTGCCCTGAACGGCCGCTGAACCACCCCGCGCTCTGCTTCCTCTGAGCGTCGGGTACACCGGGCTTACCTTAAGACATGTTGGCTCAGTGACCGGCGCCGGGACGCTATGCTTTGCCCGCGTATCGCATGAAAGCTAGCGTTTGGCCTGCTCTTCCATCTTAGCAAGCAGGCCATCAATGCCGACGTCATCCATGATCGTCAAATAACTCGTCCGGTAGTTTTGCACCAAACTCACGTTTTCGATGACAACGTCGTAAGCCAGCCATTTTTTGGCGCGACGATTGCGCAAGAGTTTATAGTCAACCGGGATCTCCGTGGTCGCCGTAGTGATGATCGTCGAGACCGTGGCAAAACGGTTGCCATGGCTGGATTGGCTGACTCTGACGGGGTGTCCCGCGTAGGTGCTGAGCTTATCCCAAAAAGTGTTTGCCAGGATCTGCTGAAACAATGTGACGAAACGCTCGCGTTGCTGCTCATTGGTCTCACTCCAACGCGTCGCGATTATGCGTTGCGCCATATCATAAAATGAGAAACGTTCCGAAATAATGCCGGTGACCACTTTTCGACGTTCGTCGCCCTGCAAATCCTGGTTTACCAAGGCAGCAAGAACCAGGTCGATAGTGCCATTAACCACGTCTTCAGCCGATTCGGCGGCGGCGTGGGTTGTTGCGCTCACTAACAGTGCCGTTGCGAACATCGCAGCAGGTAAAAGTCTAGTCACGAGTTTCTCCATTTCTCTCAATTCGTAGGCAGATATCGACTCGGGTCGAGCACCCATGCCCCACACTAGTTCGCGATGGACTCCATTGTAAAGCCCGGACCATCCGCTTTTATATTAGCATGCGAACATCATCATTTGGTTCGCTCAATCCTTAGCGCCCTACAGTCTAATG
The DNA here is from genome assembly GCA_965225625.1 of Gammaproteobacteria bacterium. GTDB lineage: Bacteria > Pseudomonadota > Gammaproteobacteria > JADZEE01 > JADZEE01 > CBDDBH01. Next base: position 17,176 of record CBDDBH010000034.1, on the reverse strand, counting down.
CCGAAAAAATGAGCGCACAAAACGGCAACCGAATTCGGCTGCCTGATTACGGGACCCGACACATTACTCACTAGTCGATAAATAAGGCGACATCGATGGAACTTTCTGAGAGCGTACCGATCGGATCAGATATGAAACTGGACGGCCGCACGCTTGACCATTCGACCTTGGAAGCTATCCGCTTGATGGCGATAGAGCGCGTTCGCGAAGGCGAGTCGCCGGCGACGGTGATCGCATCGTTCGGGTTCAACCGGACGACCATCTACAAATGGATCAAAGCGGCGATGCAGCCGGGTGTCGGCATCAAGGCGTTGCGTTCGACGAAGGCTACGGGGCGGCCACGAACCCTGAGCGCGGCGCAAGAGCGACAGGTGTTCCGCTGGATCAATGGTCGTGACCCGCGACAGTATGGATTGGACTTCGGCTTGTGGACGCGCGCGGTGGTCGTGGAGTTGGTGACGCAGAAGTTCGGGGTGACGATAGGCGTCACGGCGGTCGGGGAGTTGTTGGCGAAACTGGGATTGACGCCGCAGAAGCCGCTGCAGCGAGCCTATCAGCGGGACCCCGAGGCGATTGAACGCTGGCAGCGTGAAACCTTCCCAGCCATCGCCCGTCAAGCGAAACAGCACGGTGGCGAGGTGTTTTTCTGGGATGAGTCTGGCTTCCGTGCTGATACGGTGCACGGTAAGACCTGGGGCGTGCGCGGCCAGACGCCGGTCGTGTACCGACCCGGACAGCGTCAATCGTTCAGTGCCGCCTCGGCGGTCAACGCCAACGGGGCGTTCTGGTTTTGCACCTATAGCGGCGCGCTCAAAGCCGCTTTGTTTGTCACCTTGCTGCGCCAGCTCATGCGGGGCCGGCGCAAGCCGGTGCATCTCGTGCTCGACAGTCTGCCGGCGCACAAGACCGCGCGCGTGCGCGACTACGTCGCTTCGACGAATGGCCGGCTGAGCCTGCATTTTCTGCCCGGTTACGCGCCAGACCTGAACCCCGATGAATGGGTGTGGAGTCACGTCAAGCGCACGGGTGCAGCGCGACGGCCACTGCGGGCGGGCGAAACACTGCGCGAGAAGATCGAGGAGCAACTCACCCAACTCAAGCGTATGCCCCACCTTGTTCGATCATTCTTTCTTGCTCCATCTGTCGCCTATATTGGCGACTGCTGAGTAAGTACAATCGGCCGGGGCGCTTGAGCCGCCAACAATCAAAGGCTGACGACAACGGGCCGTTCACAGACAAATGAGCAACCGCTACCAACAAACCTATCAACGCTCGCTGCAGGATCCATCCGGTTTTTGGGCAGCGGCGGCGGCTGATATCCACTGGTACAAACCATGGGATAAAGTTCTAGACGACTCCCGACCACCATTTTACCGCTGGTTCACCGGCGGTCAGGTGAACACTTGTTACAACGCCATCGATCGCCATGTCGTTGAGGGCCGCGGCGAACAACCCGCATTAATCTACGACAGCCCGCTTACAAACCAGCAACGCCGTTACTCGTTTCGCGAATTGCAGGAGCATGTCGCCAAATTCGCTGGCGTATTACGCTCCAAAGGCGTCGCAAAAGGAGATCGGGTGCTCATCTATATGCCTGCGGTGCCCGAAGCGGTTATCGCGATGCTGGCGAGCGCGAGACTCGGTGCCGTGCATTCGGTGGTGTTCGGGGGATTTGCCTCCAATGAACTTGCCGTGCGCATTAACGACGCAACGCCCAAGGTCGTCGTTTGCGCGTCCTGCGGCATCGAGCCGGGACGCATTATCGACTATAAACCGTTGCTCGACGGCGCTATCAGCCTGGCCAGCCACAAACCTGACGCCTGCGTTGTGCTGCAGCGCGAAGAACTCCGCGCTGAGTTAATTTCAGGGCGCGATTATGAATGGCACGAGGAAATGGTTAGCGCGGTCGCCGCCGATTGTGTGCCGGTCGCCGCAACCGATCCGCTGTATATCCTCTACACCTCAGGCACCACCGGTGAACCGAAAGGCGTGGTACGTGACAACGGCGGCCACATGGTCGCACTCAATTGGAGCATGCAGTATGTATACGACGTAAATCCAGGCGACGTTTTCTGGGCGGCGTCGGACGTCGGCTGGGTCGTAGGGCACTCCTATATCGCCTACGGTCCGCTACTGCGCGGCTGCACCACCATCCTGTACGAGGGCAAACCAGTCGGCACGCCCGATGCCGGCGCATTCTGGCGGGTAATTTCCGAGCATGGCGTCAAGGCGTTATTTACCGCGCCTACCGCGTTTCGCGCCATCAGGCGGGAAGACCCGAATGCGCAACTCCTGGGCAAATATGATCTAACGAAATTCGAGACGCTGTTTCTGGCAGGCGAGCGCACCGATCCGGACACCTTAAAGTGGGCTCAGCGTCATCTCGATCGACCTGTCATCGATCACTGGTGGCAAACCGAAACGGGTTGGGCGATTGCCGCCAACTGCAAGGGTCTTGGCATGCTTCCCGTTAAACCGGGGTCACCCAGTGTCGCGGTACCTGGTTGGGACGTGCACGTTATCGGAGACGACGACAAGCCCGCAAAACCTGGCCAGGTCGGTGCCATCGTTTGCCGGCTGCCGTTACCGCCGGGTAGCGCGTTGACGTTGTGGAACGCAGACCAGCGCTTTATCGACTCGTATCTTGCGCGTTATCCGGGCTTCTACGAAACGGCCGACGCCGGCTATATGGATGAAGATGGCTACCTCTACATCATGGCCAGGACCGACGACATCATCAACGTCGCGGGTCACCGTTTGTCCACCGGCGCCATTGAAGAGGTGCTGGCAGAACATCCCGAGGTCGCAGAATGTGCGGTGGTCGGCGTTGCCGATGATCTAAAAGGCCAATTACCCATCGGCTTGCTGGTATTGAATGCCGGTGTGGCCCGCGACCACGGGGACATCGTCGCGGAAGTCATCGCCAGTGTGCGTACCCGCATAGGCCCGGTGGCCGCCTTCAAGCAGGCCGCAGTGGTTGCGCGCCTGCCAAAAACACGCTCGGGGAAGATCCTGCGTGGAACGGTACAGAAAATCGCGGATAACGAGGCCTACAAGGTACCTGCCACAATCGAGGACCCTGCTGTACTTGACGAGATCACCATAGCCCTTGAAACCCTCGGCTATGCCAGCGCCCGCCGCGCATAGCCGGTACTGTTGCGCCCTCAAAACATTCGTTTAATATACGGCAGCATATTCAACACATAGTAAACTGGAACGTCCGGATATACAGGCCTTCGGGAGGCACTCATGGCTAAAATCAATCAAGACAACATCACCCAAATGGTCGTTGATCACGGCGACGGCGGTAAGAAAAGTCCACGCTTGCATGAGATTTACGAAAGCTTCATTCGTCACATGCACGCGTTCGTCAAAGAGGTCGATCTTAACGACCAAGAACTCGAGGCCGGACGCCAATGGTTTTCCAACATGGCCAAACCCAACAACGATTTCCCGGCGGGTGAGGTGCATCTGTTCAGCGATCTGTGCGGCATCTCCGAGCTGGTGCGATTGATGCACGATGATCGCAAAGATCGCGGCAACGCAACCGAAACCAATCTGGAAGGTCCGCTGTACGTGCCCAATCCGCCCGAGCGTCAAAATGGGGACGTGCTTGGTGTGGATCTAAAAGGCGAAACACTGTTTATGCGCCATCGCGTTCTTGCCCCGGATGGTTCCCCTGTTGAAGGCGCAACCGTCGATATCTGGCAACCGGATTCGCAGGGTTATTACGACATCCAGGATGAAAAGCAGGAAGATGGGAATTTCCGCGGCTTATTTCGCACCGATGCAGCCGGCGAGGTCTATTACAAGACCGTGGTACCGCTGGGGTATAACGTACCGCTCGGTGGCCCGTGTGGCGCTGTATTGCATGCTTTGGGACGCCACGGCTGGCGCCCAGCTCATATCCACTACATCATCAAGGCGGAAGGTTGCGATGAACTCACTACGATGACCTATATCGCCGGTGCCAAATTTGTCGATTCCGATACCGTCTTTTCGGTAAAGGACGCCTTGATTACGCTGGAGAAACACGATTCGCCGGAAGCCATGCAGGAGCGTGGTGTCGACAAGCCGTTTTGGACGTCGTCCTTCGATTTCACGCTGGATGCGGCCGGCGAACAAGCCGTAGCCGCTTAACAATTGTCTCTATTCCGGCCTGCCGCTGCGCGGTAGGCCGGAACCCGTTGCTCTTCACTCAGTCCAATGAGTGTGGTGAACCGTCTGCTCCTCCTCGCTGTGCTTTTGCTTCCTCCGGGTTTGCAAGCCGCCGGACGCCTACCCGTGGAGTATTACACGCGCCTGCCGCATATCGAGAATGTCGTGATATCGCCAAGCGGCCGCGATCTCGCCTACTTCCGCAATACGGGCGCACTCACCGAACTCGTAGTCCGAACGAACGGCAACGGGCAAATCACGGTCGTGCTGAAGGCCGACAATACGCGTAATTATTTCAATTGGTTCAGATGGGCCAATGATGAACGTTTGCTCGTGAGTGAATCACGATTCGGGCGCGAGTTCGGTCAAAAACTCCTGCTGACACAGCTTATCGGGGTCAACCGGGACGGCGCACTTCGTGTGGTCCTCACGAAACCCTACGGCAGACGTGCCCTTTTGGAATGGCTTGCCACCCGGCAGGACGACGTCATTGATATGTTGCCACATGATCGTGAGCATATATTGATAGCCGCGGACTACGACAAGATCCAATACCCGAGCGTGTACCGGATCAACGTGTATAAGCGTTGGCGCGAACGAATTGTGCCTTACCGCGAACCCATTCGTGATTGGATCACAGACCGGCAGGGCCGCGTTCGAATTGGCTTTGGGGTCGATAAGACTAATTTATCCGTCATCACACGCGAAGCAGACGGCGCGGACTGGCGGACCCTTTGGCACTATGACATGAACGCGCAAACCGGTCCGACGCCGATTGGATTCGGCAACGATCCCAACACCTTGTATTTGCGTGCCGACCACAACGGAAAAGATGCGGTATTCAAAGCCGACCTGCGCACCCGTCCGCCGCGGCTTACGCTGCTAAAAGCATCAGCCACCAGAGATGTGGGAGCGTAATTGATTACGCTATCGCATAAAGTCGCCGGCATGTATTTTGCCGGCGCTCAGGATAAGCACCTGTTCTGGGATCCCGAGTTGACTCGTCTGCAGGACCGGATCGATGCGGCACGGCCACAATTTTCAAATTTCATCATCAGCATAAGCACAAACGGCGAACACTTCGTGGTCGCCAGCGCGCGTGCGAACACGCCCATCGAGTACCTGCTGGCGCATCGTAATGAGGAGTCGCCGGAGTTGCTCGGATCGAGTTATCCGCAATTGCAACACATCTCGGTATCGAGCAAGACCGCAATTTCCTACCGCGCCAGTGATGGCATGGAAATTCAGGGATTCCTGACCACACCAAGAGGCGTCAAACCGATACAACTCCCCACTATCGTGCTACCCCACGGTGGTCCGGAACAACACGATTCAGGTAGTTTCGATGTCTGGGCCGAGTTTCTCGCGGATCGGGGATATGCCGTGCTGCAGCCTAATTTTCGCGGTTCCACCGGCTACGGATCTGCCTTTCACCGCGCCGGTTTCAATCAATGGGGTCTGCGTATGCAGGATGACATCAGCGATGGCATCAAGTGGTTGGTTGCGCAAGGCGTCGCCGATCCAACGCGCGTGTGCATCGTCGGGGCAAGCTACGGGGGGTATATGGCGCTCATGGGCGCCCTCAAAACCCCCGAGCTTTTCAAATGCGCGGTAAGTATCGCGGGCGTTACAGACTTGGAACTACTGTTGCGCGAGCGGCAAAAATCAGTTGCTAACGCACTAAATCAGACACGCATCGGCAATCCGACAACGGACCAACGACGACTCCTGGAGACCTCGCCGGTACATCTGGCACAGCAACTGACAATCCCGGTTATGATCGCTCATGGAGATCGGGATATGACCGTGTCCGTCACGCACGCCAAGAGGCTGGCCAGCGCGCTGCGCAGGGCAAAAAAGACGTACGAATTACTCTTGGTTCACGGAGCTGATCACGGGCTCAGCAATCATCATCATCGCACCCGTGTTTTCCAGGCCATGGAAACATTTCTCGCGAAACATATCGGTCAAGGACCATTACCGCAGCGAGACTGAACCCCGCCGGCGTGTGGCTAGCGCACAGCCGCGATTTGTGAATCCGTCGGCTCGCACGCTATTGATGTTCCAGCCAGGGTAATGACAGATTGCATTTTTCCGGGATCCGCAGGATGCGGGTCATGCGCACGGCTGAGTCTTTGCCTTGGTAATAACCCCGTGCGACCGCAACCTCTTCGTAGTCCGCGCGGCGATAAAATTCCAGCGCCGATTCGTTACTGGCCCGTACTTCGAGATTGATCGCTAAAATCCCGGCAATGCGGGCCGATTCTTCCAGCCACTGCAATAATGCGGTGCCGATACCTTGACGTTGATAGCCGGGATGCACCGCCAGCAGATTCAAATGCGCCAGATCTTCACCGTAGTGCATGATGCCGAAACCTGCCAGACGACGGGCATCGCAGGCAATCAGAACGTTACTGTTAGCTGCACGAATTTGCCGCGCGACGCGCTGCGGCGTCCAGCGCCACGCCAATCCGGTCTCGACTAACTCGCGGGAAAACACTGCGATGTTGCGAGCATGCGCAGGACGCGCGAGTTGGTAATTGATGCTCATTTATTATTACCGGCTCAGTAGCTTGGATACGACCTCATGCAAAGCAACGTCTTCGCGATCCTTGAAATCCTCAAGCGCAGCATACAGATCTGCTGCGGCTGAGTGAAAGCCGCCGGGTAATCCGGCCGCCTCCAGGCTCGCGGCTATCTCGCGCATCTCCCCGGCGAATCGCCAGGCTTTTGGTGCACTCTGGTGTGCCGCGGCTTGCGAACGCTGCACCACCCCAGGTTGTGATCTGGCCCATTCTGCCGCCAGCGCTTCATCTACACCCTCTGCAGACGCAAGTGCGCGGATGGCAAGCAGCAACGCCGCGCTACCTTTAGTATAGGCGGCGTAACACATCTTTATAGCCGAAGCCGCACCCGCATCCGTACCAATCACTACCGGTTCCAGATGCGTTTCACGAAAATATTCAGCAACCGTTGGGGCTGCACTGCCCGATAGATAAAGCCGTGTCGTTTCGGCTTGCAAAGCCGGTGGCCCAATAATCCCGCCGTCGACAAATACCGCGCCGGCGTCCTCCACCAACGTGGCAATTTGCCGCGCCGTCTCGGGCGCAACCGCATTAGCATCTACGTACAGACCGCGGAAGCCACATCCAATTGTACTCTGGGCGAGTTCAACCGCCGCGTCCGGCGGGCAAACCGAAATTACAACCGTAGCGCTCGTGGTAAGTGACTCGAGGGTCGCGAATTCGATAAAACCGGCACTTTGTGCACGAACTCGAGTTGCATCACTACGAGCGGCTGATACCCAATGCACCGGGATGCCACGAGCACGGGCCGCCGCACCTACGCTGACACCCATTGCCCCGGGGTGCAACAGACCCAGAGCGTCAGGCACGATGACAAGCGCGTTCGATGCGATCGAGTATTGCCATGGTCGGCAAACACACTGCAAAGCTCGTCACGGGTTTGCGATCCGTGGCAATGGCCTGAAAAAATTCCCTGTCCTGCGCCACAAACGTAGCCGCAGCATCGTCGCGCACGAGTTCGCTGCCCTCATGGTCGAGTAGCTTGCGCCCTTCCACGCGCAGCGTCTCCTGTTCACCGATAAAACGCTGCGACAGCTCGATCGGACCGTGGTTATTAAACGACAAAACTGCGCTTACCAGACAGCCCGAGCTCGAGCGCATGCTAATCGTCAAATCCATCGGTATTCCCAGCTCGGCATGCACTGGCCCAAACCGGCCGGCAACTTCGATCTCCGGCTCATCAAACAACCAATGCAAAAAATCGATCACGTGACAGCCGTGATGCCACAACAGATCGTCCACCCAGGTACGGGGTTTACCAAACCGGTTCATGTTCTCACGACGGAAAAAATACGTTTCGCTGACGATATGGTGGAGTTGCAACCGACCATTGTGGACACGATCGCAGATCTCGCGCGTTACCGGGGAAAACCGCCGTGTATGGGCAACCATGCACACGAGACCAGTCTCGACTTCAAGACGGGCCAGGCGTTTGGAATCTTCCAGGTTTACCGCCATGGGGATCTCAACAAGCACGTGCTTACCCACAGTCAACGCGAGTTCAGTTTGCTCGGCGTGAACCTGGCTGGGCGTGGTCAATATCACCGCCTCTACGCCTGGTTGGCGTAAACAGGTTTCCAAATCCAGCGACCAATGCGGAATCGACCACTGCTGCGCGAAGGCGGCGGTATCTGCTTCCAACCCACCAGCCAGGGTGACCACTTCAATGCCGCCCAATTCACCCACGGCTTGCATGTGGGTCCGCCCCTGCGCGCCTTCTCCGGCCAGGCATATTTTCATAAGCTAGTGCTCCAACAACCTAATATTGTTGGAGCACTGGTGTCCTCCTTGCCAATCCGCAGATTTCCCACATCGGACCAGCTCGTCTATGATAACGGCCGAGCGGGAAAGAGGCACGGAAGGCCTAAAGCGATAGCGCAAAACGACCGACACAGTTAGTCGGCACAACGTCCCAAGCGCAGGTGACAGGTGAATAGCAAAGTAATGCTGTCGTTGCTGGTGATGCTCGCCGGTATTTTGACGGCGGGTAACGGCCATGCCGTACCTTCGAGATCCGAGGTGCAACGTCCGGTAAAAATCGGCGAACGCCTCGAGGTCTCGCCGCTCATCCAACTCGCCCGCATGCTCCAGGGTTCCGGTTACCGCGCTCGCATTGAGTTTGTGATCGTGGCACTGGAGGAAATGTCATCCGCGTACAAAACAGAAGCACAGGCCATCGATGTCGCCGCGGCGCCGGATCGCAGCACCCGTAACCACCTGGCACGCTGGCGCATGGCGACTCTGAAATACGCTGACAGCCTGGATCAACTCAACCATTCAATCCACCGCAACAGCGAAATCCAGATCGTCATCGATTCGCAGAACTTGCTCAGACTAAATGTTGACTACCGACCCGTTATCATCGCCGGTCCGCGCATTGATCAACCACAGAGCCTCGCGCGCCGCATCGTCGAACGTTACTGTCTCGGCAAAGCATGCAGCACGTTAACGGAAAACGGGCCGCCGCAAACTATCAGCGAAGTAGATGAGGTTTTCGCAACCTGGAACTTTGCCCAGGACAAGGCACCGACGCTGCATACGCGCGACGGTTTGAGTTTTAGTTTTCGTTCGGCTGCAGATCTCGGTGAGAGGAAGCAAGCCTGCCTATCGCTCATCAAAGAACTGCGCGTGTTGAGCGAGAACATCGGCTATTTTCGCGACCATGGGATCTGGGTCGATTGGAACGCTATTAAGGTGTATCAACTTACCGACAGCAAATTGCAACACGTGGTCCTTAATCGAGCCGGTGACTATGTGCTGCTGCAGGTGCCTGAGCTTAGCCGTAAGCCACTGGTGCTGAGCGACGCCATTCCCTGGCTGCGTGGTAAAGCCCAACAGCAACGTACGGGCCGCGCACCACCGAGCACCGAGCTATTATTGAGTTCCAGCTGACCCGTTCCGCCATTGTAAATAGAACGTGTCTAAACAGCATACAGCTGTTCAAATAGTGTGATTTCGTCCACACTATAGGAAATGTCTGGAAACATAGACTTAGTGGCATTGTCGAATCGGTTGTATGAGGTTTGAGGGCGGTCGACTACCGCGCACACGGACCGATGGACGAACATACTGACTCGACGCTACGCAACGGCACTACCCGCGAAATAGACGGTAAGTCGTGTATCTATTACGACGGCCATTGGCTGCGGCGCTACGACCCGCCAGAGAATACGCTTGTTGCGAAACGTAACCTTATCGAACAACTAACCCGCAGAGTCTTCCACCACACAGAACCCGGGATCGCGACACCGGGCCATCGACTCGACGAAGTCCGAGCAGCATTTGACGCAGAAACGGATCCCGCAAAAAAGCGGGTTAAAGGCGCGATGCTGGCCGGTGCCTTGTTGCAGAGGGCTTCTGACATTTTTACCAAAATTGTGGAACTGCAGCAGGCGGGCGTTGAAATCGTACCGGGCAACTTCCTGCTGCGTGAGACCGGGCGCTGTTTTATCGAGGCACTGGAACTGGGCAAAACCGTCAAGCATTTCAGCGGCGAAGAAGGGCTGGACGAACTCTGGGGCGAACCCATGAAAGTATTCTCAATGCCCATCGATAAGTTCTACGAGACGCGCTACGTAAAAATCGCCCAAACGATGGATGAAATCGACGAAATTACCGACCGCCTCGTCGACACGTTTGGAAATTGCCGAGGCTTCGAGGGCTTTGCCGAGGTCGCCCGTGCGTTCGCCGAGGCCGCGACGTTGGAAAGTGAAACCTTGCGCAGCGACCCGGTGATATTCGAGGTTTGGCCCGACTTCGTTACCACCGGCGATGAACTCGCCGAATTCAGGCCGGACATTCCCGCTGACCTCAACGAACACACGATGCAACTCTTAGACGATGGGCTGGAGTTGATCAAGCGCGGCAAAAATGTAGTGAGCTATCTCGCATCGGCACGCGTGCCGATGCCCAAGACCTACCAAAATTACCTGGCCGCTTGCGCCAGCTTCCAAAAGCGATTGCCGGCTTCCTGGTTCGACAAATCGCCAGCGCGCAAAGCCGCTAACCAATAAACGCCGCCAAGCGCCCGGTGCTACATGAACGAATCAATTGAAGCACTCAGGCGAGACTACGACGTTAATTCAGCGGTACCAGAGTATCCGGATATTCAAGCCGCTTATGATAAGGCCAGCGAGGCGGCCCTGGCGGGTCTGGAGAGTGTGACCGACATTCCTTATGGGCCGGGCGGCGTCCGGCAAACCTTAGATTTTTTCGTGCCTGACTCAGGCAAGCCGGCACCGTTGGTCATGTTCATACACGGCGGTTATTGGCACTTTGGCAGCAAAGACGGGCGACGGTTTCCGGCGTTGCCTCTGCATGCGCACGGTATCGCCTGGGTGCCAATAAACTACCGCTTAATACCCCCTTACACGCTCGACGAGGCCGTTGCCGACGTACGCGCAGCGGTAGCCTGGATATTTCATCACGCCGCCGATTACGGCTGTGACCCAGAGCGAATATTTGTCGCCGGCAACTCTGCCGGCGGGCATTTGGTTGGAATGCTACTGGCATCGGATTGGCAGAGTGCAGCCGGCCTGCCTGACAACGTGGTCAAAGGCGGGTGCGCCGTCAGTGGAGTGTTTGATCTGCATCCACTGACGGATACGCACGCCAACGAATGGCTGCAACTCGATGCCTTGATAGCGTCGCGCAACAGTCCCCTCGAGCACCTGCCCGACGCAAAGACGGTCTGCATCATAGGGTGCGGCGGTGCGGAAACCGGCGCGTTCATCCAGCAGTCAAAGGACTATGCGGCCGCCTGTCGACAACACGGAGCGACGCCGACCTATCTGGAAATCGCGGGGCGCAACCACTTTTCAGTGATCGGTGAATTTGGTGAAACCGCAAGCCCACTTTTTGCCGCGATCGTCGACATGGTAAACGCAGATTAACCACCGTCCGACAGACTGCTAGTTCACATTTCCATCATTTCGCGGTAGTTCGACCAGAAGCCGATGATGGCGCCTTCGGTGACCAAGTGCTGTGCGTCGTCAGCATAACCGCCACCCATGGCGACGTAGGACGATTCTTCTTTGTCACGCACCACCGCATTCTGCACGAGTTCTACCGCTTCACCGTCTTCCATGGAGATGAGTCCCGCCGGCCCGATCAGATTGCCCTGTTTTATACGGATGCCGCGCATCTCCTCATCGTCATCCGCATAACCGAATTGGGTCCACACCAGTTCGAAAGAATCGACACCACACGGCACGCTCTGGCGCACCGCCAGCGTATTGGCTATCTGCTGTACGACCAGGTTAGGGAACGTTGCCAGGATCACCAGCGTCACGCCGTCATCGAACTCCTTTCGACCCGCAAGCAGTGACGGATCCTGTAGCGTGTAGTCGGGGTTATAACTGCGGGAGTCCTGGTAGGTTTCGGTGCCCTCGTCCGTGCCCTGGCTTGCTGTCAGAAGCGAATGTCGTTTCGACACATCCATCACGCTGGCGCCCTTCTGGGTCGAACGATACAAACCGAAAGTGCAGTGAAACAGGTGCAGCAGACTCGCATGATAGGGATCGCGTGTGTTCTCCGCGTACAGTTTCCAGTTACCACGCACCAACTGGCGCTGGTCCCCCAGAATTTTAATTGGGCGGTTGAAAATACGTCTGATCGCGGCGACAACGTTCTCCCCCAGGTATGCCTGTAGTGGTTCCGCGTCAGCCGCGAAGGTCGCGAACACCAGTCCGCTCTCACAAGCCACCTGCAGCTTGTTCAACGGATGTTGCTGCATGTCGAAGTCCTTGGGCATCCCGCCCTGGCCGCCGATTCCGCGCCGGAACGGCACGCCGGTCAGGTTACCCTTCATGTCATAGGTCCACTGATGGTAGACGCACATAAAGTGGTTGGAATTACCTCGCAAAGTCCGGCATACCAATGCCCCCCGGTGCGCGCAACGGTTGGCAAATACATGCACCTCACCCTCCATGTCACGCGAGACAATGACTGGCGTGTCGCCGACGAACGTACTCTTGAAATCACCCGGCTCGCCAATCTCTGCCTCCAAGGCGACAAAGGACCACGCTGGGCCACGGAAGATCCTCTCCTGCTCGAGTGCATAGATATCCGGATCTGTAAAAACCCGGTACGGGACCCGCAGTCCCTCGCCGGATTGCGGCCATTGTATTTCGCTGTGTTGCGTCTGTTTCGCTAAGGTATCCATCGGCTACGTCCCGTTCTACTAAATGGGGGTCACGAGAAGACTGGGAATTCGATTGGTGTCGAATATCACAGTCTTCTCTTTATATTTGAGTTCGTCGTCGTCCCAGACCGCGCTATCGAAATACCGGCCCGCACTGTAGATTTCAGTGTCACCGTCGAGTTTGGTCTGGAAAACCACATAATTACTTTGCAACTGCACCGCCTCAGCGCTAACCGCATGCACAACAGTGTTGCTCACCACGTGACGATAGAAGTGCGCGGCATAAATGTTTGCCTGGCGCAGCGCCACCACGCGGTCGGTCAGCATGCCCCGGCTGTCGCACACCATTGCACTCGCGGGCAGGCCGCGATCGGCATTCTCACGGGAAATAACCTTGTACAGGCACGGGTCAGTAAAGAAGTCAGGCCAATCTTCCAGTCGGTCTTCGTCGATACCCTCGACGTAGGTGGCGAGCAAGCAGCTTTTCAACCCGGAACTGAAGTTCGGGCTCCGATAATTTAGTGAAGTCCATAACCCGCCTTGTCTGGTCCCAGGGATAGACAGCCAACTCGGCCCCGCCTGCGCCCGGCCTGCATCTGGCCGAATGCGGTTCCTACTCAGTAGTCGATAGATAAGGCGACATTGATGGAACTTTCTGAACGCGAGCCGATCGGATCGGATATGAAACGAGACGGCCGCACGCTTGACCACGCGACATCGGAGATCATTCGCCTGATGGCGATAGACCGCGTACGCGAAGGCGAGTCGCCGGCGACGGTCATCGCGTCGTACGGGTTCAATCGCACGAGCATCTACAGGTGGATCAAGGCGGCGATGCGCCCAGGTATCGGCATCAAGGCGTTGCGTTCCACGAAGGCCACGGGGCGGCCGCGAGCGCTGACCGCGGCACAGGAGAGACAAGTGTTCCGCTGGGTCAATGGTCGCGACCCGCGGCAGTATGGCTTGGACTTCGGCTTGTGGACGCGCGCGGTCGTTGCGGAGCTGATTGCGCAGAAGTTCGGGGTGAGAATAGGTGTCACGGCGGTCGGGGCGCTGTTGGCGAAACTGGGATTGACGCCGCAGAAGCCGCTGCAGCGGGCGTATCAGCGAGATCCCGAGGCCATTGAACGCTGGCAGCGTGAGATATTCCCGGGCATCGCCCGTCAGGCGCGGGCGCGGGGGGCGGAGGTGTTCTTCTGGGATGAGTCCGGGTTCCGTGCCGATACCGTGCACGGCAAGACCTGGGGCGTACGCGGCCAGACGCCGGTGGTGTATCGACCGGGACAACGCCAATCGTTCAGCGCGGCCTCCGCAGTCAACGCCAGTGGGGCATTCTGGTTTTGCACCTATAGCGGCGCGCTCAAAGCCGAGCTGTTTGTCACAATGCTGCGCAAGCTGATGCGCGGCCACCGCATACCGGTGCTCGACAGTTTGCCGGCACACAAAACTGCACGTGTGCGTGACTATGTCGCTTCGACGAAGGGCCGGCTGACGCTGCATTTTCGCCCGGTTATGCCCCCGAACTGAACCCGGATGAATTGGTGTGGAGTCACGTCAAGCGTAGTAGCGCGGCGCGACGGCCGCTGCGGGCAGGTGAAACGCTGCGCGAGAAGATCGAGGAACAACTCACACAACTCAAGCGCATGCCGGACCTCGTTCGGTCATTCTTTCTGGCCCCGTCTGTCGCCTATATTGTCGACTGCTGACTAGGAGGCCGAAGTAGCAATTACCGTCTGCCGAGCGGTCCCGATGAAGGCGTCGGTATCGCTTACCTGAGCGAAAAAGCAACCCATTCGTTGGATGGCGGCCGCATGTGCTTCCTCGGCCGTCATGGTGCCGATGGGCTGGGAGGCACAGGCATCCTCGAGTACGACGACCTTGAATCCTGTCATGCTCAGCCCGTCGACCGTCGTCTGCACGCAGATCGGCGTTGTCAGGCCGCCCACCACGACGGTATCGAAGCCCAGTTGCTCGAGCTGCGCCACCAAGTCGCTGCTCATGACTGCTGAAAAAGCGTTCTTGTGCACGAGGATGTCACCATCCTTGACGATATCATCGTAAAAGGCCGTCATCGCGGACTCTTCCGCGAGTGCGACCGCGGCATCCGGGACAAAATCGATCATCCGCCCCACGGGTCCCCGTTCAGGAGTGTAGTACGTGTGGAGCAACACTACTGATCCACCGATATCGCGCCAGGCCATTGCCGCCCGGCGGAAGTTGCCGACCGCTCCTGCCGCATGTGGAACCGGCTCCCAGCCGCCACCGAAACCGACCTGAAAGTCAACGCCGACGAGAGCCGTCGTTTGGGGGTTAATCTCGTACTTCAATCGTTCGCCTGCGTCACGCATCGTTCACACCCTCTGTATTGATGCCACCACATTGGCATCTTCTCGTTGCCAGTCACCGCTCAGAAAGGGAGCGCTCCCTACTTCGTGCCAACCCGGCATGGGGACATTCGGCTTGCGCTCGGCCTCGCGCCATGCATCAAGGTCCTTGGGTACCTTCCAGGTCCGAGTCGGACCCTCGACCATACGCACAATAAAATCTTCAGGGGTTACGTTGAATACCATCATGTCCTCAGCCAGCACGAGTGGCCCGTCGTAGGTAGTACGAACCTCGGCCTCCGGACCGGTGTCGAAGTCGTTGTAAAAGTGATAGCCGACGGCGAGTCGTGGTTGCGTCATGCTGAAAATCCGTCCGGCCGCTGCGAGCGAGCAATGCTCAGAATCGGTACATGCCCTGCAATGCAATGGCACGCGGCGATTCCATAAATTTGAAGTAAATGTTTGCCGCCGAGCCGTTGCCGTCGTTACCGAAATTCGAGGTAATGTTGTTACCGAGGTTACGGCCGATTAACGATAATTCCCACCGATTATCGGCGTCGGTCAGTGTCAGCCTGCCGTCGAACTTCCAATAACCCTCTTGCACTACGTTCGGATCCAGATCCGTCGCCAGAAACACGTCGTCCCGATAGTAGGCCCTGAGGAAGCTCGCAAGTTCGAGACTGTGCGGCAGGCGCCAGACATATTCGGCGTCGAACACGAAACTCCATTCCGGAGCAAACTGCAGTGCCTGATCACTGAGATCCTGCACACCCGTCGTCGGTGTCAGAAACGTACATGCCGGATCTGCGGTTCGCACCTGCTCGGCGTTACACGGTGCGTCCTGGAACTCGTCGTATTCGCCGTCGAGGTAGGACATCGCCGCGGTTAACGTCAAATCCTCCGTCACCCGCCAACGGCCGTCCGCCTCCACACCCTGGCTGATTGCCGAGGCGGCATTACCAACCGCGAATGACACGTCCGGCTGCAGTGCACTGATCTGCAAGTCATCGAACTCCTCACGGAACAGGGCAATGTTCAATTGTGCAGCGCCATCGAGCAGCGTCAGCTTGCTCCCGACTTCATATGCCGTCACGGATTCTTTGTTGAATGAAAACTTGTTGACTGCTGCCGCCTGACCGGCATTCAATTGGTGATCGAACCCGCCCCCTTTAAATCCACGCCGGCCGCTGAAATAGAACATGATGTCGTCGTTCAATCGCCACCGGACGTTGCCGCCCGGCGAGAAATTGTTCTCGACGATGTCGTCTTCTACGAAATGTACATTCCCCAGACCGGCGGCGCCTCCCGGAAACCGTTGAGTGTGGGTGTACAGGAAAGCAGGGAACTGCTCCGAAACGCCGTCTTTCTCCTCATGGGTAAACCGCCCGCTGAAGGTTGCCGAGAAATAGTCATTGATGTACCACGTCAACTGGCCGAAAAACGCGACCGCATCGCCCTCCTGGTCGGTTCGAATGACCCGCGTGCCGCTCGGCGGCGCGCTCGGGTTGCACACCGGGAAAAACGGAAGACACAAGTGCAGATCGAAACCGGTGTCCACCTCCGCATGCTGGAAAAAGAACCCGGCGATGTAATCGAACTGCCCGCCGGCTTCGTCGATCAGCCGGAGTTCCTGGGTCCACTGGCTTTCCTGAACCTTGAAATCGGCGCCGAGCTGTTCAGCCGGACTCTCGTCCACGTCCACCGTGTCGTGCCAGTCGGTACCCGCGTAGCCGGTCAGCGACGTCAGGGTGTGGTTGCCGATACGCCAGTTCAACGTCAGTCCAACCACGTCGAAGTCGGTCTTGAAGGTTTGGAAATTGCCCATGCCCAGCCGTGGCGCCACCAACGTGTTTATCAGGTTGGCCTTGCAGTCGATCGGGCTGCCGGTCGCCGCAAGAAATCCGAGAAAACCCGGATCGCAGATGGAGGCCTGCCGCGTGCGACCGTCGCGGTTGTAATCGGCGTAC
>CBDDBH010000033.1:0-484348 GCA_965225625.1 Gammaproteobacteria bacterium | reverse complement strand
ATCGATGGGCTCATGTGCGAATGGCGGCGGTTACTACCACTATTCCTACTCGGTCGTTCGGGGCTGCGATCGCATCGTACCGGTGGACGTTTACGTGCCCGGTTGTCCGCCGACCGCCGAAGCACTCTTGTATGGCATCATTCAGCTCCAGAAAAAAATACGCCGCACCAACACGATCGCTCGATAAATCGGTGGCCCCGGGCTGTTTGGAAACCCCGTCAGCCACCGACGCGGGACATCTCCACCTTATCGAGGGCGATGGTCTCGGCGCTGCGGATCTCGGAATAGCGGTCTGTCCGGCGGCGCCAAACGCTGCGCACAAACGCTGCGATATCGGTGTCGGAGGCCCCGCTGCGCAGCAGGCTGCGCAAATCGTGGCCTCGGGTGGCAAACAGGCAGGTGTAGAGCTGGCCGTCGGCCGTGAGCCGCATGCGGGTACAATCACCGCAGAATGCTTGCGTGACCGACGCGATGATCCCAAATTCCCCTGCCCCGTCCCGATAGCGGTAGCGCCTGGCCACCTCCCCGCGATAGTTGGCCTGTAACGGCTCCACCGGCCACTGCGACTCGATCATGGCCAGGATCTCGGCAGCGGTGACCACGTCTGCCATGCGCCAGCCGTTGCTGTGCCCGACGTCCATGTATTCGATGAACCGCAGGACATGGCCGGTGTAACGGAAGTGGTGAGCCAGCTCGGTGACGCAGTGCTCATTCATGCCGCGCTTGACGACCATATTGACCTTGACCGGCGCCAACCCGCACCCGGCAGCGGCCTCGATCCCTTCGAGCACCCGCGCAACGGGAACGGCCACATCGCTCATCACGCGGAAGATCTTGTCATCGAGCGCGTCGAGGCTTACGGTGATCCGCTGTAGTCCGGCATCCTTGAGGCTATGGGCTTTGCCGGCGAGCAGCGCGCCGTTCGTGGTGAGTGTGAGATCGCGCACACCCCCGATCGGCGCCAGCATCTCGATGAGCCGATCAAGATCCCGGCGAAGCAGGGGCTCACCGCCGGTGATGCGTATCTTTTCGACGCCCTGGTCGACGAAGATATGCACCAGCTGGCTGATCTCCTCGAAGCTCAGCAGCTCGCCGTCGGGTAGGAACGCCCAGTCACGCCCGAAGACCTCTTTCGGCATGCAGTACGGACAACGGAAATTGCACCGGTCGGTTACTGAGATCCGCAGATCGCGCAACGGACGGTGCAGCGTATCGGTAACGGTCATGGCTTGCTTACGTGTCAGTGTTCCAGACTCTTGCGCCACAGGCTTAACGGATCCGGGCATCACGCGGCAATACGGGTTACCCCTTTCCACAGTGGAGCGATCACGATATTTAATTGCGCATGCGCCTGCCTGAGCGCGGCCTCCACCAGCTCCGGGCGTGGCGCCCGAGCAAAGATGACCCCGAGGTAGCTGGAGCCTTCCGGTAGCGGCACCAGTTGATAACGATCCCGCACATGTATGGTCACTTTCTCGACATAAGGTACCTCGCGGGCCACACCCACCCCCTCGACCCGCCTGAGGATCCCGGCCTTCGGCATAGCAGCCGTCAACCCGCCAAGAGCGATCGGGACTCGGCGCCTGTTAGCCGCTGCCGCCACAGCCGCCGCACATGCCGCTGCCGCCTACACTCTCAAAGACATTGTTGAAGACAAACACCTCATTGAGGCCCTGCTTGACGTAGTCGATTTGGCAGCCCCGCAGGAAGTTCAGGGCGACGGCATCCACCACCAGCTGGAAGCCCTCACGCTGGAGCATACTGTCGTACTCGGTCTGCCCGTCAACGTAGGTCATCCCATAGGTGAGCCCATTGCATCCGCCGCCCTCAACAAATACACGCAGGGCGGTGAACTCCTCCTCGCCATCCTGCATGATCTTCGCGAGCTGCGCTTCGCAAGCGGGCGTAATCGTCATGTATTGCTCGGTGATCTCCTGCGGATATTCGGATGTCGGGTCTTGGGACATGGGCTTGAACCTCACTTAAGCAACTGCAATAATTACACGGAATAATACTTGAGTAAATTACTAACCTATTATAGCTCGTTCAACTCACCCGCGCATAATCACCGCACCCTGCCTCGAAGCTCACTGGCCATGGCACGTACCGTTAATTCCCCAATCTTGCAGCGCGAGGTCGAGGGCCTCGACAAACCCCCGTGTCCCGGCACTTTGGGGTGGCGCATCTATGAGCAAATTTCCAAGGAAGGATGGCGGCAGTGGCTGGAGCGGCTCGCCATGATCCTGAATGAGAACGGGCTGAGCACGGCTGATCCGGACGCTATTTGATTCGCCATCACCGAACCGTATCATCTCCTCGGCGTCAACGGCTGGGTGGCGGCAATCGGGCGGACCAAGTCGGATTAATAGTCTAACGGCAGCTTCGATGGCCGACGCAAATCAAAATCAACAAATCGAGGCGGCTCTCCACTATCACGACCGCACCAAGCACAGCCAGGAGAGCGTTCGGGCGGATCCTCATGTTCTCGATTTCGACAACCAGCCGCTGCCCTTCAAGATCTACGATCGCGTAGAGTCGGTTCCGCTGATACGCGATCCGGACGTTCTCTACCGCGCGACACCACCGGCCCTTGAGGCAATTTCGGTACCCGTCAGCCCTGTGGCAGAAGATCTGGCCGAGCGAATACCGGATCTTGCTGCTCTCTCTCAAGTTCTGTTCCTGGCGGCGGGTGTTACCAAGCGCAAGCACTATTCCGGCGGGGAGGTCTACTTCCGCGCCTACTCCAATACCGGCGCGCTGTACCACATCGATCTGTACGTAGTGGCAGGCGATCTACCGGATCTCGCGGCGGGCGTTTACCACTTTGCCCCACATGACTTCGCGCTCTACCGGCTCAGAGCGGGCGGACTACCGCGCGGTCCTGGTGGAGGCGTCGGGCGAACACTCCGCTATCACACGGGCGCCGGTTATTCTGGTCAGCGCCTCGACCTACTGGCGCAATGCTTGGAAGTACCGGGCTCGCGCCTATCGCCATTGCTTCTGGGACAGCGGCACGCTCCACGCGAATCTGCTTGCCGTTGCCACAGCGCAGGGCCTGGGACCGAGCGTCGTCATGGGTTTCGCCGATGCTGCAGTAGAGAAGCTAGTAGGCCTCGACCCGCTGCGGGAAGGTGCGCTGACGCTGGTACCGCTGGGACGTTCCAATGAAGCCCCGCCGGCGGCGCCCGCGCTGCATGAACTAGCGCTCGAGACTGCGCCCCTGTCGCCCTTGGAAATCGACTACCCGCCGATCCGCACGATGCATGTCGCTTCGTCGCTCGGCAGCGGTGCTGACGCAAGCGCCTGGCGTGGCGATACGTCCCTTTCGAAGGCTGTGACGCCAACCGGTCGCGTACTGCCACTGCAGCTGAGGGCGGCGCCTGAACTGCCACGGGAGTCGCTGACCAGGGTCATTTGCCGGCGCGGCTCGACGCGTGCCTTTGACCGCTCCCGCACCATCTCGTTCGAACAGTTGTCGACGGTGCTGGACCGGGCTGCGTGCGCCATCCCCGCCGATTTCCTGGAGCCGCCCGGGACGACGTTGGTCGATCTGTATCTGGTCGTGAACGCCGTAGATGGACTGACGCCCGGCACTTACTATTACCGGCGCGATGATCAGGCACTGCAGCTACTCACTGAAGGGAACTTTCGTCAGGCGTCGGGTCGACTCGGTCTGTCCCAACAACTTCCTGCCGACGCGGCGGTAAATCTCTACTGTCTGTGCTCACTGCCACCGATCTTGTCTCGATTTGGAAATCGCGGTTATCGGGCAGCCCAGCTCGAGGGTGGGATCACGGGAGGCCGCATCTATTTAGCGGCGTATGCCCAGCACTTCGGGGCCACAGGCTTGACGTTTTTCGATGATGAGGTCACCACGTTTTTCTCGCCGCACGCGGCGGGGAAGAGCGTGTTGTTTCTGACGGCCGTGGGCCATCCCGATCTGGCGCTACTCGGCTTGCGGCAACGCTCAATAAGCAACAGCAAGTAGGCCGGACGTGTCTGTTGGTCGAGGACGCCGCCCAGCAGTACAGACGCGACCGTGACCCGCGCGCGAGAAACTCTTCGATTTCGGCCGCTGCGTGGCCCACTTCGCACCACTGTATCTGCGTACGTGAAACGACGGGCGATTGATTTGCGGCCGCGGAGGTCCCACTTCACCAAAAGCAGACGTTGAAGTATTCGTGTTTCAATTGACTGCAGGTGGGTCGCTTTGCGACGATCCGGAATTTAGTGGCGCTACTGGATTCCTCACGGTCGCTTGGCAACCGATTTCTGCCGTCCCTAGGTTTCTGAAAATAGCCTTTCATGCGTGAAACATATCGCGAGGTCAGATTAATCCAGATCGACCACCACGATACCGCCTTTCATTACCCATTTGACGCCGCGTGTAACGGCTCGAATATCTACGAGTGGATCGCCTTCCACGCCGACGATATCAGCAGCATAGCCTTCAGCTAGTCGACCCAGGAAGTCCTCCCGACCCAGGAGTCGGGCGCCATTTATTGTCGCGGCTCGCAAAGCTTCACTTGGAGTCATTCCCGCTTCCAAGAACCACTCGAGTTCACGGGTATTCTGTCCAAACATGGTCATCACAGCGTCCGATCCCATGGCAACCTGAATTCCATGTTTGTGTGCACGACGAAGCGTTTCGGTGTTGCGCCCGACAAAGGCACGCAACTCGGCCTCGCCGTCTTCATCGTAGCCATACTCGTCACGATGGTCTGCGTAATAGCGATTGTGGTCGACCGTTGGAACGTAAATCACATCGGTATCCGCCCACATCTGCAACAACTCGTCGCTCATGCCAACAGCATGCTCGATCGAGTCAACCTGAGCACGCAGCGCGTCAGGCACAGCAGAAGGACCGTACGAGTGTACGGCGACCCGAATGCCAGCTTTATGGGCAATGTCCGTGGCCGCCTTGATCTCTGGGTAGAAAAACACCTGCTCACTGCTCAGATCCCACGCACTTCCAGTGGTAGCGAATATCTTTATCCAATCAACGCCAATATCGATTCGTTGTCGAGCTTGTTGAGAGAACTCAGTCACGACATCACGTGACTGACCCTCCTTAATCGGAGCAAGCGACAGCCTGTGTAGGCCCAAACCAGCCAGAAACAGCCGCGGACCCGCCACCACTCCATTCTCGATTAGAGCCCTAAGATGAAAATCCACTTGATCGAATGCGCCTAGATCCCTAGCAGAAGTGACACCAGCCCTTAAGGTGCTGCGTGCGTTTTGGACTGCCGCGACAAGGCGATTTGGTGCCGAGGAGGCAAACAGCTCCGGCTAGGCGTTTCCTTGCGCTCCCCCAGGTAACCCGTATGTCATATGAACATGAACGTCGATCAGACCTGGTATCGCCGTAAGGCCATCCAGCTTAATTATCTGTGCTGACGGATATCGACTATCTAAGTCATCACCGATCGCTACGATTCGCTGTTGGGCTACGAGGACGTCCCGCTGCTGCAGCACTTGCCCCGTACCATCGACGAGTCGATCAAATCTTAGAAGTATTTCGTCACCGCTAGCAAATGAGTGCGTGAAGAATAGGCTAGCCGCCAGCAGAATATTGAAACACTGTTGCGACATGGTCACTGGATCAATACTCCTTTGGAAGATTCATTTTCGATTGTCGGAAATGGGTCTCACAACTGATCAGTGTTTTCAAAAACGACCTCACCATTGACAAAGGTCCGTTCAACTTCCACTTCGGAAATGTTTTCCGGTTTCACCTCAAACAAGTTGCGACTTAAAACGACTAAATCCGCTTTTTTGCCGACCTCGATGGAACCTGTCTGCTCGCTCAGTAACATCGAGTATGCACCGTTGATGGTGAATGCCTCGATCGCTTCGGCCAGCGATAGCGCTTGTTCCGGGTTTAGCGGTTCTCCGTCGTGCGGGTTAGCCGGCTGAGGTTCCGCGCCGCGGCGGGTAATGGCCGTTTCCAGGTGCTCCATTAAATCCAGGGTAGAGCCCGGCCAGTCCGTCACGCCGACCAGACGAGCGCCGTTCTCGCGTAACGACTTAAAGTTATACAAGCGCTGATGTCGCTGCTTGCCCACAAACGGCAGGATGCTCATGGTAGATCTTGCCGGATACGCCCACGCCAGGGTAACGGAGGCCGAAACGTTTAGCTGCGCAAACCGGGCTAAATCCGTCGCATCGATGTAGTCCACGTGAGCCAATGTGTGTCGGTTCGAATCTGTTCGCGCCGGCTTGTTAGTGGCGCGGGCAAAGGCAAAGGCGTCGAGGCTGGCGCGAACCGCGAGATCGCCGATCGCGTGGATATGAACTTGAAAATCTCGCTGATCCAGAATTTGAACGATTTCATTAAGTCGTTTTTGCGGTACTTTGACGGAACTCGAATGGGTGCCGGAGACAAAGGTACACGTTGCCGGGTCAACACTCAGACAATTAGCATCCTTGGGTTCGTTGTAGGGCTGCTGCAACGCTGCAGTCTGGTTCGAGTCGGTCACGCCGTCGGCAAAAATTTTGACCGTACGGGCTGTGAGGTTGGGGTAGGCCTTGTCGTTCAACTCTTCGCGCACGCTTTCGAAATAGGCCAGCATGTCGTCATCGAATGCGCGCGGATCAAACAGCAGCATAGCCAGATTGACCCGCATTGTTTCCAGTCGACCCGTTTTACTCAATGTTTTGTAGACTTCGATGCCGCCCGGGGCGGTGGCGGCTTCCGCGACCGCCGTAATCCCGAAACGGTTGAACCTTTGCAGCAGGGCGTGTACGTCGGCAGCCTGCCGCTCAATCGACAGTTGCGGTATGCCGTTCAAAAACACCGCCCAGTTCATCTCCTCTTTGAGCCATCCGCTCGGCTCGCCGTCGGACCCGGTCACCATGTAGCCGTGCGGATTGGGCGTATCGCGATTAATGCCTACAACTGCCAGCGCTGCACTGTTGACCAGCATGTTGTGAGCATCGGTGGAGATCAGCGCAATGGGGCGCGTTGTCGAGACTGCGTCGAGGAGTTTTTTACTGGGTTCATCGCCGACCGGCACGGGAAGCCAGCCACGGATCACCAGCCAGGCGTCACCGGGAGATCCATCGTGGCAGCCCTGCACGGCCGCCTGCAATTCGTCGTTGCGTAACGGTCCCGTCGGTAGCGTGCAGCGCGTCTCGAATGGTGAGATTGCGTGCATATGCGCGTCGTGAAAGCTGGGCAACAGCATCTTGCCGGTTAAATCGACAACCCTGGTGCGCTCGCCAATAAACGCACGAACGCCATCGTCACTGCCGACGTAGACGATGTTGCCGTCGTGCACCGCAATCGCCTGTGCCCAACTGCGCGCGGGATCGACGGTGTAAACACTCCCGTGTCGAAGTACCGTGTCAGCTGGTTGCGCTGCTAGCGCCGGGGCGTGTGCGAAAACCACTGCGCCGCAGAATAAAAGACCTGTAGTCAGCACGCTGAGCTGTCCAATTCCAGGGCAAATTCGCATCCAATACACCTCCGCATCTCTATGCCGCAGCAAGTCGTGATTCTAGGACATTATGCGTTGCAGTAAACTCTGACCCATGATTTGTCCTGGCCGAAAATTCGCGATCGTACTCTCGGGCTATCTCACGATGGCGTTGTTCATGTCGGCAGGTGAATCCGCTGTACAAGATGACAAACAGCCACCCAGACAGGACTGCAACGACAAAAATCCTTGGCGTAACGCCTATTTCGGCGATCTACATATACATACCGCGTTATCACTGGACGCCTATCAACAAGATGTGAAGACGATGCCCAACCACGCGTACGATTTCGCACAGGGGAAGGAGATCCCGTTTCACGCAACTGTTGCCAGGCTTGAGCGCCCACTTGATTTTGCAGCCGTTACGGATCATTCGGAGTGGTTAGGTGATCTGGGCCGTTGTACGTCAACGAATGACCCCATGCATGACACCGAAATCTGCGGGTTCGTGCGTCTTGGCAGTGGCGCCGCATTTCAGGTTTTACAATCTAATTTCGAAGCCGACGAGCAGGGCACCCACGCGCAACGATTAAGGCGGGCACTGAAGGTGTTATTTGAAAGTGAAGACCCGAAAAGGAATATTGCCTTATGTGGAAAACGGGGAGAATTGTGCGCGGCGGCTACCCACAGCGCCTGGCAGAAGATCGTGGACGCAGCGGAACACGCAAATGACCGCAGCGCAGAGTGTCGATTCACAACGTTTATCGGTTACGAATATTCCGGTGTGAAGACTGGCAGCAACTACCATCGAAATATTATTTTTCGAGGTGCCGATGTCCCGGCGTCGCCCATTTCGTATCTGGATGCGCCGCAAGATTTCATGCTTTGGCAGCAACTCGAGCATTCGTGCCACCAAAATATCATCGGCTGCGACTATGTGTCGATTCCACATAATTCCAACCTGAGTAACGGCAAGTTGTTTACCCCGGACTATGCTTCGGCCAACAACGCCAGCGAGCAACACGCTCTGGCTCTACTAAGACAACAGTCCGAGCCGTTGATGGAGATATTTCAACATAAAGGCCAATCGGAATGCATAAATGGCATCGGCGGCATCGACAGCGCGGCGGATGAGTTGTGTGATTTCGAGCAAATAAGGGGCGTTGGCGACACCACCACAATTCTGGATACCAAGCTGATTACCGAAGATTGCGAAGATCGACTTGATAATGGCGGCATGATCGATACGGGATGCGTATCACGTAACGATTATCTTCGCGGGGCACTGTTGACGGGCTTGGGTGAGCAGCAACGACTGGGTGTTAATCCACTGAAACTAGGCGTGATAGCGAGTACGGATACGCACGAATCGACCCCTGGCGCCGTTGATGAACAAACATGGCAGGGCCACGTTGGTAGAGAAGCCGGCCTTGAACAGCGGCTACAACGCAAAGCGGGTCTTCCCTATCGACTCGATGGAAATCCAGGTGGATTGGCGGGCGTATGGGCAGTGCAGAATTCCCGCGGCGCGATTTTTGACGCATTAAAAAAACGCGAAGCCTTCGGAACATCCGGGCCACGCATAAAGCCCCGGTTTTTTGCGAGTTGGTCTTATGATTTAAAACTGTGCGAGCAAACTGATTTTGTAGAACGCGCTTATGCACACGGTGTCCCGATGGGGTCAGATCTCGCAAAGCCTCCTGCGGCGCACGCCAAGCCGCGCTTTGTCGCCGCCGCGGTAGGGGATCTGCAAGGAAATTTGCTGCAGCGCTTACAGATCATCAAAGGCTGGATCGATGTCGCAGGTACTTCGCACGTAGACGTTATAGAGGTTGCTGGGGACAAAAATAGTGGTGCCAGCGTTGATTTGGAAACGGGGCAAACTCTGGGGCCAGGCGCGCACAGCTTTTGTACGGTCTACGTAGACGAGAAATTCAAGCCCGAAGAGCCCGCATACTACTATTTACGGGTTGTCGAAAACCCGAGTCTTCGCTGGAGTTGGGCTCAATGCATTGCGATACCGCAAGATAAGCGCCCGGCGGGATGTTCCAACGATGCTCCGAAAACAATTCACGAGCGCGCATGGACGTCACCGATTTGGTATAACCCTGTGAATTAACCATATGGAGCGCCCAGAACTATGAGTAAGTCCGGGCACGATCCAGCCCGCTTGCTACCTCCAGAACCTGCGCTTACTGCAGCAGATGTGGTCCAGCGTGCGCACGCGATGATCCCGACTTTGCGGGCGCGTGCCGAGGAAGCCGAGCAGCTGCGTACTTTGCCGCCGGCTACTTTCGAGGACTTTTTCAATGCAGGTTTCTTTCGAATCATGCAGCCGCGGCGTTTTGGTGGCTATGAATTCGATCTGCCTACGTTTTGCAAGGTCATGACCGAAATTTCTCGCGGCTGCGGTTCCTCAGGTTGGGTCCTGACGTTGACCTCCGCGCACACCTTTCACATGGCGGCGTTTCCGGAGGAAGGCCAAATCGAGATGTACGGTGACGACGGTAATTTTCGCGCGCCGCTCACAGTCGCTCCGCAAGGTACGGCAATCCCGGTCGAAGGCGGCTATACGATCAACGGCCGTTGGAACTACAACTCTGGCGGTGAATATTGTAATTGGTTGGGGTTGAGCGCCGTCGTGCCCGCTGAGCACAAGGGCGAGCAGCCAAAGGATCTGCTCATGGTTTTCGTGCGCCGCGAAGACTATGAGATATTCGACAACTGGCACGTGATGGGCATGCGCGGCACCGGCTCAAAGCAGGCGGTGCTGGAAAATGTGTTCGTGCCGCATCGCCGGGCGATATCACAACACGGCTGGCTCCAGGCCAATGCTCCCGGCTACGGCGTGCACGACAATCCGTTTTATCAAACTCCGCCCTGGCAGGTGTTCTGTGCCGAGCTTGCCAGCATTTTCGTCGGCCTCGCCGAAGCGAGTATTGACGCCTTTTACGAACGCGCAATGAACAAAGTCAGCCCGTGGCCGCCTTTCGAGTTGGTCCGCAATGAACGTGCTTCACAGCGGCGCGTGGGCTACGCGCGCGCTAAAGCCGATGCCGCCGGCGCGGTCAGGGATCGGATTGTGAGCGATCAAATGCAGCGTGTAGAGCGGGTCCGCAACGGTCCGAACTTTTTTGTCGATGAAGAGTTACGCCGCGCCGAGTTGCAACTTCAACAATGTTTTGCCTTGGCGCAGGAATGCGTGCAGCACCTGTTTGCCGCGAGCGGTAGCAGCGCCGGGCAAAGCGGCCAGCTGATGGAGCGTGTGTTTCGAGACATCAACATGGGCGGCACGCACTATATGCTCAATGCCGATCGCACTACGGAGAACTGGGGCGCGATGTTCTTCGGTTTGCCACCGTATTCGCCTAATTGATTGGGCGCGGATGGTCTATAGTTAAAGTGTCAAATTACATCGACGGAGACAGAAGATGAGAAAAACTATAATTGTGCTCGCATTTACCGCATTGCTGGCCGTAACGGCCTCACCAGTGTTCGCTGGGCAATATCTGGTTAAGTCAAAAGGAGGGGCCATCGGGCGCGCCGAGCCCGCGGATGCCGCCGAAACCCTGGAGTGGGTTTTGACGTCCTTTGACGCGCTGATCAAGCTTGAAGCGGATAAAAAAATCGTCGCGGGCGGTATCCCCGCGGGTAGCCGCGGATGGGTATTCGTTGTGGAAGCGTCTTCGCCCGATGAAGTGGATAAGTTGATTCGTGATCTCTCCATCTGGTCAGCTTATGAATGGAAAGTTATCCCACTGCAGAGCTTTTCAGAGCGTGCCAAGATGGAACGGGCCAATTTGAAGAAACTAAAAAAATAGCACCGCTGCCCTGGCGGGCAGAGTAGCTTCTATACGAACGCGGACAAGCGCAAAGATGTTTGATAGATGCTACTGGCCTGATACTGCTGCACTTCATGCACACTGGAGACATTGGAGGGTTTCTCTAATGTCTCCAGCAACTGCTCTTTTACGCTGTCGAGGCTGGGTGCTTCCTTTACCAGCGCCGGCTCGCGCTTCAAGTCATCAATCGCTCTGGCCAATAGTTTGGGCAAGAGTTTTGCGGATCGGTTGGAGTCAAAACCACTATGCTGCAATGTCTTTTGTAGCACTTTCACCAGCGAGCGAAAGGCGTTTTTGTCGTAACCGCTAGGATCGGCAGCAGCGATGACGGGTTGGCTTTCTTCGGGCACAACTGCCTCATCTTCGACGGTCGGTGCGTGAGCGTTGGTGTCTACTAGCGCCGGTGGGACAGTGTCACTTTCGGACGCCTCATCCACTCCCGCTGGAAGCGCATCGATCGGCGATGCTTGCACTTCGGCTGTTGACGATGACGTGCGCTCACTTAACTGCGTTACCGATACACTGCGCTGATAGTCCAGGGCGAGGTCGAAGCTCGCGAGGGAGTCGGATTTCGCGAACCGGGCAATCCCCTTATCGGCTTTATGTAACGCGCCGCCGAGGTCGCCTTGGAAAAATTTCTTGATAATTTTCTTGAAGGCCGAGAAAACCTTTTTCAGATCTTTGAGTTCCTCACGGCTGAGATCACCCTCGACAGAGAACGTGAGCTCACGGCTGCTTGAGTGCTCGGAGTATTTGGTGTTGCCGCCGAGGTGGCGGTAATCAGCTAAGGTCGATTCGGAACTAGCGCTGGCGGTGAGTGTGACTCTGTCGCCTTCTGCCGTGACGACACTAAGCTCAACATTTCTGGACGTACTCGCTTGCAAGACGCTGAGTTGCGTCTCGCTCTGCTGCGTCCCGCCTGATGACGATTGACGGAACGGTGATAAATCGCTTTCCGCGTGAACTGCCATGCTCATCGTGAACACTCCCCTTTAAAGTAGTCATCAAACCCTGCTTCCGCTATCGGCTGGTTTGTCTAGCACTTGAGGGGAACCTCCAGCTCGTCGCGCTTACGCCGCCAGACGCTTGCCGAGTTCACGAATCAACTCGCCGCCATCTCCCTGCCAGGCCGCGCCATGCATGCAGGCCAGGATCCGTGGAGAACAAGCAGCAAGCTTGTCCGCCAGCTCGAGCGTGTGTCGCGTGTAGGAAAAATAGTCCATCTTTTCCCGCGTTGCCTCACTTGGGTTCAAAATATCTGCCGTGGTCAACGGTTCGTGCTCATGGCCGCCCTGGGTGAATAGATCGCTGCAAAAGAGCGTATGAGTGGTTTTCTCGAACAGATGGCCGCACTCCCAACCATGCGGGAAGTGAGGCGTGGCGGTCCAGCGTACGACGTGCTCACCTAAAGAGAGTTCTTCACCGTCGGCAAGACCATGCGCCGGTCTTATAGCAATATCGTCTACGCTCACCATTTTCGCAATTTTGCCGCACAAAGCTTCGGCTTGCGGTGCCGCGTCGAGAAAATCGTTGAGCGTGCCGCACTCGTCTGCTTCGTAATGCGAAAAGCCGATATAGCGTAGCGAATTGACGGGGATCACCGACGCGATGGATTCCGTCACCAAGGAGTAAAGCTTGCGTGGCCCGGTGTGGTAGAGCAGCGGTGCGTCGTCAACGATCAAGTATTGGTTGAAAGTGAAGCCTCCGGGCATGGCTTCCGGCGGAACTGGCGTACTGATGCGATAGATGCCAGCGGCGATTTCATCAATGCGCGTTCCACTTTGCTCGTTCGTGATCATTTGTATTCCCTCATTAATTATCTTTGGTTAAACAAGTCATTCGTCGTCCACGCCAACGAGCGTGGAAATGACGGCGACGAGTTCGTCTTTAAGCTGATGGGCGGAAAGGTTCCCGGACGTGCGTAACGCCCGGTAGGTGAGAAAATCGAGCAGACTGCGCACGACCGGCGCCTTCGCTGAACCCGCGGGCGTAACGATTTGCGCAATTGCGTCGGCCAGGCCCTCGTAGTCGCCCATCACCGCATCCAATGCCGGTGAATTTTGTCTTTCGTAGGCACTGATCCAGGCGTAGCCAAACATACTGTCGTGTATACGGCATAGTTCGTAGATTGCTTGTTTGATGCGTTGGGCGGGTCTGCTAATTTTCGACAGGGCGTCGAGATCCGGCATGCTGAGCGTGTCTGCAAAGGTCTGGGTGCAGTTGCGATACAACGCCTCCTTGGTTGCAAAGTTTTTACGCACGGTAGCGGTGGAACAGCCCGCCTCGCGTGCGATCGCGTCAAACTCGGTGACTCCCCGCCAGTGAAGTTTCAACGCCGCCCGGATGATGTCGTCGCGAGTCTGCTGGGAGATCTTTTTCCGCCTACTCGAGTCGTATGGCCTGACCATTGGGCTATCATTACAAATTAATTAACAGAAATCTATATTAAATATCTGGATAGGTTATTTTTAGTGAATTAACCACTTGAAATAATGAATGTTTTAACTATAATAACTGTATGTTTATATAGTTTATTAATGTTCCCATAAAGGCCCTCAATCATGCATCCCCGTTACCACCAACTCCAAGCCCTTGAAGCCGATATCACGACCCTGGCCGCCCATATCAACGTTGCCACTTCTCGTCTGCTGATCCTCATCACCCAGTTCGATGCCCTGCAAGGGTGGGCCGATGCGGGGTGTCGCTCCTGCGCCCATTGGCTCAACTGGAAATGCGGCATCGGCCTGGGGGCGGCGCGGGAGAAAGTACGGGTGGCCAATGCGCTGGCGTCGGTGCCCCGCATTCGGGCCGCGTTCGAGGAGGGCGAAGTCAGCTACTCCAAAGTGCGTGCCATGACCCGGGTGGCCACCGCGCAGACGCAAGACTATCTGCTGATGATTGCCCAGTATGGAACGGCCGCGCATGTGGAAACCCTGGTGCGCAAATACCGCCAGGTGGTGCGCAGCCAGGAGTGCGCACAGGCTAATGAGCAGTTTGCGCAACGTAGCGTGACCCAATACTACGATGAGGAGGGGGCTCTGGTGATTAAATGCCGACTAGCGCCCGAGCAGGGGGCGTTGGTGGTGGCGGCGGATTATCTGGCGCAGGAGGCCAAAGACGTTTCCGCGGAAACGTTGTTGGGAGAGCGCGAACGGCTCAGTGACGGGTACAGCTCGCCCATCACGGACGATGAGATACGTTCATTCACCCGCGGTTACCCGCGGGCGGCCTTAAGAGCGGATGGTTTATGTCTGCTGGCCGAGCAGTTCCTGGCCCAGGGACCGGGTGAGCTAGCAGGTGCTGAGCGCTATCAGGTGATGTTGCACGTGGATGCGGATGCATTGACGCACCATCCCGGTGGGCGCTCGGAGTGGGGGCGCGGTCCCTGCGTTTCCGCGGAAACGTCCCGGCGGGTGTGTTGTGACACCAGTGTCGTGCCTATCCATGAAGACGCTAAAGGCAACATCCTGGATGTGGGGCGTAAAACCCGCACTATCCACCCGGCCTTGAGGCGTGCGTTACGGGTGCGTGATGCGGGTTGTCGGTTCCCGGGGTGTACCGCACATCGCTACGTCGATGCGCATCACATTCAACACTGGGCCGATGGGGGTGCCACCGCACTGGATAACCTGGTGCTGCTGTGCCGCTACCATCACTGCCTGGTGCATGAAGGGGGCTTTGGGCTTGAGGTACACAGCCAGGAGCTGCTGTTTACCCGGCCTGACGGTGCGGTGTTACCGCAGGTGCCGCCATTACCTAAATCCGAGAGGGACATCGAGACCATTAATCAACAACACGGGCTCGACATCGGGCCCAACACGGGTATGACGAAGTGGGACGGGCTCCCCATGGATATTCACATGGCGGTTGATGGACTTTATTATCCGCAATCGGGTTTCCGCGGAAACGAGATCGGTGCAGGTTCAACCGGCAGTTGATAAACCCACAACTGCATCAATCTCGATTTTCATCCCCGGTAACGCTAACGCGGCCACACCCACCAAGGTGCTGGCAGGGCGACTATCCGCAAAGTATTTCTGACGGATGGGGTTGATGGCAGTGCGATCATCGACGTCGGTCAGGTAGACGGTCACCTTGAGTATGTCCGCAAACGTCGCACCAATAGCGTCCAATACCCGCCGCATGTTGGCAAACAATTGCTCAGCTTGTGCCGCCGCATCGTCGCCGACTACGTTTAATTGAGCGTCGGTTGGCGCAAGGCCGGAGAGAAAAACCAAGTCCCCAAAGCGGACGGCGTCGGCGTAATGACTAATAGGCGGGTTTAGCCCAGATATGCGATACTCCTCTCGGTTGGCCATTGTGTCTCCGTATATTGTTTGGGTCGGAGCGTCATCATAGTTCACGTAGTATTAAATAATTCACAATCCGGGCAGAAGC
Source organism: Gammaproteobacteria bacterium (assembly GCA_965225625.1). GTDB lineage: Bacteria > Pseudomonadota > Gammaproteobacteria > JADZEE01 > JADZEE01 > CBDDBH01. The sequence continues at coordinate 468,690 of CBDDBH010000033.1, read as the reverse complement.
CTGGAGAGAAAAACCATCATTATTGTTGGTTTATCTGCGGTTAGGAGACTCGCATGCCATATACCATAACCTTCGAATCAAAACGGTTTGACCTGTCGAAGGAGAAGGAAAACCCAATCAAGCCCATACGCGGGATTTCCATTGGCGAATGGTTGGCACCGATTTTGGCGGCTGACGGCGTTCAAGTAACTGAAATTAATGCCGAAGTTTCCGGTTGGTATCTCTCCGCTACGCTCGCAGGTAGCAAATACTCAGTGGGATTCGTCGGTTTGCCTGCAACGGACGACGACGAGGCGCCTGAATTGGTTATTTCAATCGATCAGCAACGTTCATTTGTAGATCGTCTAACGTTCAAGGGCAAAATGGGCGCTGACGATCCACTACTGCTGAAAATTCGCGGAATCGTCGAGGAGCAGACGGATTTCAGCGAAGTTGACGTGGCGGCTACCTAAGAATTTTCGAGTTAGATTTTCACTCGTGCGGCAGGGTAGACGCCCAACGGCAGCGTCACCAAGCCAACCCAGATAACCGGCATGTAGCCGCCCCCGTCTATCAGAAATGCCGATGCAATTGCCGGTCCGGCGCCGATGCTGGCAGGGGTCGCGATGCCAACGGCGGCAAGCAGTCTGCCGCTTTTATCCAGATTGGCGACGATTGAATTCAGATAGGGCAAACAGACATACCAACAGGCATTAAGCAAACACACGGTAACCGTATAAAACGTCAAGGTGGGCCCGCTGGCGCGCAATTGTAGTATCGCAGACGCTCAGGCGAGCATCAGAATAGCCAGTACGGCAATGAGCAGAAAAGGTGCGGCCAGCCCGTGCTTGAGGATTAGATCTGGTAGAAAGCTAATGATTAACTGTCTGGCGTCAACCATTTCTTTCGGTCACGACAATTAAAAATTTCGATCGCCACCGACGAGCAGCGTCGTGAATGTGTCAGCCGCGACTGAAACAATATTCCCGGCAACAAGTACTGACAAAGCACCTATAACGCTGCGTCGCCAATTGAGTAACGGTAACAAAACAAAGACAACCGCGCCGGCAAAGGCGAAACCCGCCATTTCAGCGGAGAACAAATGGACGGCGTTTCGCTCGGCCAGCCCTAAAACCTCAACATAAGCACCCACCAGGACAGGCCCGAAACTGATCGTGAGAGGCGCGACGACGGCGGCCAGCAGCTAGGCAATGATGCTCAGCGGGGCGCCGGGGTCGTACGGGCCCGCACTGACACTCGTCATGCGAGCAGGTGCTTGGTAATGGCCGTGCTCATTTACGCCTCGACCGTCTGCCCCTCGACCATCGCGACGGCTTCGATCTCGATCATGAGCTCCGGCAGTGCGAGTGACTGCACCTGGACGAGGGTGTCTGCGGGCCAAGGCTGAGTGAACCACTTCTCACGCAGTTCTATGATCTTCGGAAAGTTATCCATGTCGGTGAGGTAGATGGTCACTTTGACTACCTGCGCCAGCGAAGACCCCGCGATCGCCAACGTTGCTTCAAGATTGCGGAAGGTTTGATCGGCTTGGGCGTCGAAATCACCCTCGCCGACGAGGTTGCCTTGCAAGTCGATCGAGGCTTGCCCCGACAGATAGATCAAATCGCCAATCTTGAATCCCTGGGACAAGCGGTACGGCTCCATGGGATCCGGATCGGTCTTGATTCGCACTGCATTGCATACAGTCATATCGTTTGGCTCCTTATGACTTCGTAATCCGCCTAATATACTGTCGTTGTTGGATCGGAGGGTTCATCAAATGAGCGGCTTAGATCCTTATCACGTAACGGACCAACTTCAGGATGCAGTTCTTGAGGTCATGGTGACCCGTCTTGAGGCCCGCGGCAAACATCCGTTCTTTCAAGACGTGCTGTCCGAGTACCTTGATGGTATGAACGTTGATACCGCGGAGCTGGTTCTGGATATGGGCTGCGGAACAGGGTTCGTGGCACGGAGTATTGCGCGCCGACCACATTTTGTCGGCAAAGTGACCGGCGTCGATCTCAGTCCCTACCTGGCGCAGACGGCAGCGCGACTATCGGCGGAGGAGGGGCTGGCGGCATGCACGGAATTTCGTGCCGGCGATACGGCTGGTTTGGATCTTGCCGACGCGACGTTTGATGCCGTCGTCGCCCACACGCTTGTCAGCCATGTGGGTGATCCTCTAGCGGTCGTAAAGGAAGCCGCACGCGTAGTGAAACCCGGAGGAATGGTGGGGATTTTCGATGGGGACTATGCCTCCATGACTTTCACCTTGCCGGAGGCAGAACTGACGCGCAAGTACGATGAAGCGCTGATCAATGCGATGGTGACAAGTCCTCGGGTCATGCGGAATATGCCGCGACTCATACGCGAGGCGGGGTTGGAGATGGTGCAGGTTTTCTCTTACGTCATGGCAGAAGTGGGCGAGGCGGATTTTTGGCTTTCCGCTATTGAGTCCTTCCGCAAGTTGGCACCTCAATCAGGCGCAATGACCGAAGAGGAGGCCGAGCAGTGGTTCGCGTCCTTGGTCAAGGACTCCGAGGCAGGAATTTTCTTTGGATCAAGCAACTACTATAGCTATGTAGCCAGGCGCCCTTAACTTAATCCCGCCGTCGCGCTTAATCGAGAAAATCCTCCAGGCGCACGTCGTGGTCGCCGCGCGGCGTCAAGCGTTCGAAGTAGATGCGCTTGTCGGGTTGCGATAGCGCCGGTTTGGTCGCATCGATGCCGCAGCGTGTCTGCGTGCGCAATATGGAATCTTCCGCCCCCTGAATTGGTTTTGCGATCGGCTCCAGATTGAACGAGCGGGTACCGTCGAAGGTGACGATATCGGTTGCCGGATCCATCCGGATGGACACTGCGTATAGCACGTCCTCCATATCGTAAATGTCGATATCGCGATCCACAACGATGGTGATCCGCGGGAAAAACGGCAGGCCCATCCCCGTCAATAAGGCCTCGCGGGCATCTTCGGTCGTCGCGGGCGTGATTTGTACCACGGCGCAGTTGATGCACGAGCGCAGCGGAACGTGCACATCGTGGACGTTAAGTCCCTTGCCTTTGAGGATATTGAGCAGCATCGGCGCAACGATGAATTCGCACAGGGCGTGGTGATCGGTAAATCGGGTCGGCTGAATGTGACGGTAGATCGGATCCTCGCGCATGGTGATGGCGCTGATGTCGATAAACGGCTCCGAGGATACAAACGGCGTGTGCGTGTCGGTGTGCGCGGATGTGTGTATGTAGCGATCGGTTTCGAGATCGAAGTGACCTTCGATGACGACCTCCGCGAAGGCCGGGATTTCGAGATCAATTGTTTCGCAGCGGGTCAGCGCAACGGGTTCACCGAGCATGCCCGCTGCGAGCTGGATCTCGCTATAGCCGGGATGCGGACCGGTATAAGCCGCGGCCAATTCGTAAAGCGGATGGCAGCCGATCACCAATGCTACCGGCGCGCGTTCGCCGCGTTCGCGGTAGGCCTCGATGTTCGCCCACGTATGTGGCGAGAACACGTAGCAGTGGGCGCGCTGCTTGCCCGCAACCTTAGCCATCGTGAACGAGCAGTTGTGGATACCGGTATCGGGGTTGCGTGTGATGGTAATGGAGCCGCTGATCACGGGCGTACGGAAATCTTCCGGCTTCAGATCCAGGTGCGGAACGGTGATGCCGTCACTGGGCATCGGCACCGGCAGTCGGTGAAGATCGGCTTCCTCGCCAGTCCAAATCACCTGCTTGACCGGACTGTCTTCGATAAGCCGGGTCTCACCCGGTCCGCGGCCAGCCCGCTCGGCATAGGTCGGGATAACAACATCGGGTGTGCAGCCCAGCGCCAGTGCCTGTGTCTCGCGCCCGCGGACCAGGCAATCCGTAAGCCGCCAGTTTTCGTAACCGGGAAGATTTTCGAACAGGACCGGCTGAGTCACCTGCGAACACAGCGCGGGTATCTCGGTTTGCGCGTCGGCCGGTTTAGCGATCCGTAACAGCTCGTTACGCGCTTCTACGTCCCGCAGAAACGTGCGCAGGTCTTGGCGATTGTGATCCACGATGTAGTCTCGAGACTCTCTGACGCGTTTGTAGGCTGGGCATTATATACGCAGCTCTAACCGTATTCTCCCGGTGGCCTAACGCCCGATTGTCTAGATGCTCCCAGCTGGTATGAGACAGGTCGCGAATCGTTCGATCCCGAATTTGTCGAAATGGTAGACACCTTAGTCAAGGACCAACCCTATTCCGCTCACTACAAAAATTCTCGCTTTGGAATAATGCGGGCCATCTACTCCCGCGCCTCAGCCGCCTCCAACGCCGCTATCGACGCATCGTCGAGGTTCATTTTCGCGAGGAAGGCTTGGAAGTCGGTGTGGGCCATAGCCGCTCCGTTGCGCAGCATAGATTTGTCCACTGCGGCGCAGGATACTGGGTGGGACTTACTACCGATGGAGGGAGTAGCAATGACTGACTATGAACTGATAACTGCATTCAACGAGTACAACACGCTCATGCAAACGTCGTTTACGAATTATGTAGCGGTGCTGTTTGCGTTTCTCATCGCCGCGTACCTTATCGCTGACAAGCTGGAATCGAGCATGGTGCCTAGCATCGTTGCTCTCTTCACGCTGGTGGCATTGAACCAACTGAGTAATGTTATCGGGGGCGGGCACGACTGGGCGGCGGTAGGCATGCAAATAGCAGCGCGGGCAACGGAGCAGACATCGAGCCTTGGCTGGCACGGCGCCGCGACACCGTGGGGCCGTCTTACAATATCTATCCTTCAATTCAGTGCGGCCGTAATTTTAACTGCCAGCCACATCGGCGCACTCATTTTCTTCTTCCACCAACGCCGCCTGGGTCGGGCGCAATAACCGGAGGTAATACGATGAACATGACAGACGTAGCAACCTGGGGTCATTTAATCAGCTCAGTAGCGGTGCTGGTGACGCTGGTGTATTTACATCGGCATAGTGCAGCTGTGTCACGGCAGGCTCTTGGCGACACTATTGCCTTTGTCGCATCTGTTCTTTCATCCCCGTTGCCGCCATGGCATAGCCACCATCAGAACCATCTACAAAATGAAAATGCTCGCCTGAACGGTTATTGATCATACAGGTGACCAGGGCTGAGTCGGACGCATGGATTCCATAGACACATTCGCCATTTTCGTAACGCTGCTGCAGATATGCAGCTAATTTCACACGTTGTTCTGCTGTACCGGAGATCACTTCCCGCAATACACCATCAAATTTCTTGAAGTCAGTATTACTAACCAGGTCATTTTTGTATTCTCCCCAGTACACATCACCGATCCTCAACTTGAACCTCATAAACACCGAACCCAGGTACACCCGTATACGTATAGACAACCAACATTTAATCACGCCCCATTTCCCAAGCATGAAAGTTTTTACCCTTAGTTCATGACTTAAATTATTATTATCGCTTGATAAATGCAGCGTACCAGTCTGAATAGGCCGACATACCTCATCATCGCCATAAATTGTTTTGATTTTTTCTATAATTTCGGCATAGAACTTTGCCTGTTCTTCAATGCTGGAAGACAATGCCTTTACAATCAGGGAGATTGTTTCACCATGTATACTGTAAACATGATCCCAGCGACACTCGAGCCCGGTATAGTCGGCCTCGGCGACGTCCCCATCTTCGCCAAAACGGAATGGTTTGCCGGCGGCATCGTCCTTCAGCAGGTCTTCGGCGTATTCGATCCCACCGCCTGCAAAGGCAGTTTGCGTGATCTCATCCTCCGCCAGATCCTTTGCGTGTTCGATTTCATTTCCGGCAAAAGAAGTTTGTATATAAAATCGGGACACGCGATGACGTGCAATCAATACCTGATGCCCCGCTTTTAATAGCACATTGACAGGAATTACTCCGACTCTAAGCTGCAGTCCGAATTGTATTGCTGCCATCCTTTTCGTCGAAATCAAAGCCTTCCTAGTTTTGTTTAACAAATGCGGGGGTATACACAGGCTTGCACCATCGCCTCCAAATATATAGGGGATTTGCACTGGCTTGGCTATATTTCGGACTGATGTAATTACCGAGACACCAACGATATTGACTGCCTTATAAAGGCCAGATTTGATAGCATCAGTCGAATTCTGGACATCAGCCGTAACAACAAACCAGTCAGATGGGATTTCTGTGTAATTTGATAAATCAGTTACCGCCGAAAAATCATCAAGAACCGGCAGTTGTGTGTAAAAATATTCTGTGTCTCTCACCATTGGATAATAGACAAAAAAGGTCTCAGGAGTTCCGATAAACTATTCTGACGTCAGCAATGGCCTGGGTGTGCGCAGACGGTTCAACCCCAACGCTTACCCCCGCCTTTGTTTGCAGGTCATACGGGTTGTCGAGAAACACCACCATCAAATACCTGTGTGCGCCCTTTATCATTGGTTGTGTCAGTATGTCAGCGTTTGTCAGTGCAGACAGTGTGAAATGGTTTTTGATGTCACGCCATGGGGACTGCGCGGAAATAGCGACACTGCGACGAAAGCTTCCTGACATGCCGGAAATCGATGGCCCTGTTTCATTTTCGCAATATATGGCAGCAAGCGGACATATAGCCGTGGAGCAGCCGTTGCAGTCAAATAAGGATGACTTTGCCCAAATTGATGTAGAGACATTGTCGTTGAGTCTGATATTTATGAAAGAAACGCTGTGCAAAGCTTTTGTGTCGCACTAATAAACCCGCCGTACGCCGCTAAGAAAATTATCTAGCAATCGTTATTGAGCTCTACTACCCTCAAGACAAATGAAAAAACAGCACATGTTGGGGTGAACAATGCGGCTCGAAAAGTTCAATTGCATCGTGTTTATGTTGCTAGGCTTGATGTTGTCAATGTGGCCTCTTGGTAATTTGATGATTGTGGGCGGTGCTTACCGGTTGTTAGACATCAAGCTGCACCCGGAGCTGTATTTTGAGGACGCAAAGTTACCGACGTCGACGTAATTCAAGCACAAAAGCTAGATGTCCTTGATGTCCGATGGATATGACCATACACAGTTGTGTTCTTAATCAGACCAGAGCGTTTTACCGACTGTTGTATTGAGGTTTGAAATACCGTTAAGTCATCTATCGCCAGCCCCATTGCCGCATCAAATTCCACTTTCATACCCCGTGTTGTTTGTACCGACAGCATAAGCAGTAGTGGAGGGGAAGTTTGCGCAATTTTGTTTATGTTGTTCTGGGAACCCTGCCGGAACCTGAGCAAGAATTTTTTAGCGACCTCAACACGATAACCGGTCAACAAAGCCTAAAGCACCAACCCAGCGCCCGGCAGTCACACGCGAGCACCAACGAGTCGCCGCTTCGCACGTCTTCAGCACTGACTCGCCACTGAGGCATAGCAAAAACCAGAAGCACCGCGAGCCAGGCCGAGCTTTGGCGAGCCGACATAAGCCTGTGTGCATACAACCCGTCACTTATCTTGTTGTCGTCGCAACCACGCGCAGGGGAGTTGCATGCTGCTTTGATTACGACAGAGTCATGGTATGTCCAACTTGCCGCCGACCGTGTCGCATGAAAGATGTCCGTATTTGGTTAACGAGGACGACCTCAAGCACTGGTTGGGAATTCAACAACGCACGCGTCTTGAAAAGAAGCTCTGCGCATTGAACATCAGTTATTGTTACGGCGCGGGCAACAGAATTTGTACCACCATCGATGCCGTCAACAACGCCGTGAGTGGACAACCACCCGTTGATGGTATTGAGTTTGTTGATTGATGGCTAACCGGGGCAGACCACGAAAACGGCGCGATGATTATCGGTTGCCGCCGTATGTGTACTTGAAATGGAACGGCTTTGTGCATGTCGCCTATCTCGGCAAAGGCAAACTGGGCAAAGAAACTTTTTTAGCGGTTGAGGGTACGCCGGTCGGACAAGTATGGACCGCGTATAACGCGCTGGTCGGTGACCAAGACCCTGGTACGTTGAGGTGGCTGTGCGACGAATACCTCAAGTCAGACCAGCATCAAGAAAAGAAACAAGGAACGCGTGATGATTATGAAAAGTCACACGCCAAGCTCATCAATGCGAAACTCAAAAACGGCACGGTGCTGGGCGAGGTAGCGTATCGAAAAATAACACCCGGCATTTTGCGTCGTTACGTTGACTGGCGGGCTAAAACGGCACGGGTACGGGCGAACCGTGAATTGAGTTTTCTCTCTATAGTGTTTGCCTGGGCGTATGAGCGGGACCTCATCACCACCAACCCCGCCATTGGTGTCAAGAAAACCCATGAACCGCCAAGAACAAGATACATCGAGGACTGGGAGTACCAGCACCTGTATGACCTGGCCGCACAGTTCCCGTATTACCTGCGACCGGCGATGGAATTTGCCTATTTGATGCGGTTACGCCAGTCAGAGGTATTAGACTTGAGGCATAGCGATATCACGGACCAAGGTATCGCCGCGCGGCGCAAAAAAGGCAGCAAACAACAAATCATCGAGTGGTCAGACCGGCTGCGTCAAGCCGTGGCTATGTCCAGTAGCCCCAGCACCATCCAAAGCTTCTACTTGTTACACGACCAACGCGGGCAGCCGGTCAAACAAAGCACTTTTCAGTCCGCTTGGAACCGGTTGATGGCTATCGCGCTGGATAAGGGTCTGCAAGAGCGCTTCACGTTCCATGACCTCAAAGCCAAAGGCATAACTGACTTTGATGGCGACAAGCAAAAGGCTGCCGGACACAAAAGCCCGCGCATGGCGGACCTGTACAACCGCAAACCGGAGAAGGTGCCGTCAACGAAGTGACTTCGAGAACCTGTTTGTTCGTCCGCCAGGGAAACCGCGGCAGGCCGGACGACTTCATAGTCTATACTTTAAATTTCGGGAGGGGGTGAGCGATGCTAGGAACTACGCCCATCAGAGTTCCGTTGTGCGCTTTCATATTGACTAACGGATTGCTGACTGGCTGCGCTACTATCGTAAAAGGAACTACACAGGAAATCCCGGTAGCATCCGACCCTGAAAACGCCGATGTCAGCGCGGACGGGCAAATTATGGGGCAGACGCCAATCGATATCAGTCTCACGCGCAAACGAGACCATCTCGTAACGATATCAAAGAGCGGGTTCCGTCCTAAGACCATCGCTATCACGAAAAGTACCGGCGGGGCAGTCTGGGGCAATATCCTCCTAGGAGGTCTCATAGGATGGGGCGTCGATGCTTCATCTGGGGCGCAATACAACCTTAGTCCAGAGAGCATCAATGTCCGCCTGGAGTCTCTCGAAGAAGGTGAGATTCTGCAATCTTCTGAAGACGCTAAATCTGACTTCATAAGCAAGCTTAATGATTTGGACCAATTGAAAGAACTGAACAAGATTTCAGACGACGAATATTCGGCAATGAGGACCGCGCTTTTTAAGGAATACTATCCAGAAATGGATGCTGAACTTATCGGCGCGCCTCCAGATGCCGAAATTTCCACTGACGAACAACTTGAAGAATCATCGAAAGACGTCGATGCCCCCTGAATTGTTAGGTGCAGGACTATTCTTGATGGTATTGCTGACAGCAAGCGTCTTTGCAATCGTACGAGCAGCCCTGAGCGGCGCCATTGGACAGGAAAGAGCGGCCTGGGTCTTTGCCCCGCTTCCCGCGTTAATGGCTTGGGTAATTGCAGGCCGCAAACCTAAGAGATAAGAAACTACTAGCCTAATTTGGTCAGACCAACTCCGCCATCTCATACTCACTCATCGCGTTTCTCCCCGCTGATATGTTCAGGGGAGCTTCGCAGACTGGCCTTTGAATTGTAACTCACTACGACCACGGCAGATGAACCCGTGCTCGTCAAACCTCCGCGTGTCTCACGCGCTGAGCTGACCTGAGTAACGCCTTACTACCGAGTTAGTGTGAGCGCGGTCGAGTAGGGCACTCGTTGCGGCTCCGTTATCGGCAGGCCGACTTACCCCGCACGGCCCCGTTCTTTCTTTTTATCGAGAGCCTCGTCTACAAATCGCACAAAACGTTCATCCAGCATATTTCTACCGAGCGGACTCCTTCGCCAGGATACGGACATTGGTGGTACGGAATAAAATTCCGAAATAAGGTGCTCCAGCTCGGTCAAGTCTTCAGGCGTGTTGATTGATGCATATTGGCCCCAATGCAGCCACATCCAATAGACACTTACGTAATCAATTTGCATTGCCTCATCGACACTGACATCTAGGTCCTTCCCAATTGCTTGGTACGTTGACTCGGCTTGCGACGTTTTAGTCCAGAGTTTGGCCAAGCCCGGATTAGTCGCGCAGGCAAGTGCCATCTGTGTAACCCCTTCCGCTCGATAATGTCTGTTCACGTCGGCAGACGCCAACCGTGCATAGCGAACTTGAACAGCCAAGTAGGCAAGAGTGACAATCACCGCGACCGCCGCTACAGTCTCGCTGGCATAGGCTAGTTGTTCCAGTGTCATGGCTTCCATGATGCGCCCCTCTCTCGTTGATGTGATTACCCAAGCATAGCCCAAATGGATTTGTCCACTGTGGCGCAGGATACTGGGTGGGACTTACTACTGACGGAGGGAGTGACAATGACTGACTATGAGCTTATCAACATGTTCGTGGAGCACATGACTCTTTTGCAAACGATATTGATGAATTACGTGGCGGTGCTCTTTGCCTTTCTCATCGCGGCATACCTAATCGCCGCCAAGCTGGAGTCCGGGATGGTGTTTATCATCGTTGGGCTGTTCACGTTGGTGGCATTGCCGCAAGCGATTAACGTCATAGGGATTGGGTACGACACGGCGGCAATCGCGGGTCAAATAGCATCACGGGCGATGCAGGATTCATCTGGCGTAGGTTGGCACGGGACAACAACTTGGTTGGGCACCATCGGCATAACTATCTTGCGGGCAAGCGTCCTTCTTGTGTTGGTACTCAGCTACCTCGGCGGTCTCATCTTCTTCTTCCACCAACGCCATGTGGGTCGGGCGCAATTACCTTGCGGGCAAGCGTCCTTCTTGTGTTGGTACTCAGCTACCTCGGCGGTCTCATCTTCTTCTTCCACCAACGCCATGTGGGTCGGGCGCAATTACCGGAGACAACATCATGAACATGACAGACGTAGCAACCTGGGGTCAGTTAATCAGTTCGGCAGCTGTCCTGGTGACTTTGATTTATTTATCTATTCAGACGAAGCAGACGGCAATACTACTGAAGTCGGAGGCACGGCAGGCGATGATTGAGGTGGACATGCACATCTTGAACAATCAGGTCCAATTTCCAGAGCTAACAATGAACTGGGATGCGGAAGAGGAATTGACGCTGGAACAAAAACATCGTCTTTCGGCGTATTTGAGTGCCTTTTTGCGCAGCCGCGAACACCACTGGCTTCAATTCCAGAATGGGGTGCTGGACCGTGAAGCATGGGCGGCTTATCAATCCGCTATTCCCGTAGTGGTAGGTTCTGAACGATGCCGTGCGTGGTGGAAAACATTCGGTCCGCCGCTCTACGACCCCGCATTCGTGGAAACGGTGAATGACTTGCTGGAAGCACAGCCTTATATCGGCTTCCATCAACAAATGCTTGCCTGGAAATAACCCCACGGAGACAACAATGAACATTACCAAAGTCGCAGCATGGAGTGAGATAGTGAGTTCAGTGGCGGTACTGGCTACCTTGGCATATCTGGCGGTACAGGTGCAGCAGAATACGGCTGCGGTTCGGGCGCAGACCAGTCAGGCGATGCTTGATGGCGACCTACGGAGCTTGGAACTGTATGCCGATAAACCCGACATCTGGCTAAGCCAAATGCCGGAACAACAGTTGACCAACCAAGATAAAGTTCGTCTCCACATGAGCGGAGTACATTTTATGCGAACGAGAGAACACCACTGGCTTCAATATAAGAACGGCACGGTGAGTAAAGCGATGTGGGTGTCCTATCGCAGTGCAATTCCAAACGTCCTCGGGACAGAGCGAATGCGTAACTGGTGGACGACAATTGGTTCCAGCGCAGTCGATGCCAAGTTTGTCGATGAGGTCAACAAAATGCTTGAGGGAATACCGTACACCGATGTGTGGGAGCAGGTGCTTGCTCTGAAATAGCGTTGATTTACTCCCCCGCCCCAGCCGCCTCCAACGCCGCTATCGACGCATCGTCGAGGTTCATTTTCGCGAGGAAGGCTTGGAAGTCGGCGTGGGCCATGAGGGCGGGGCCGTGGCCTTGGGTATACGCTGGCCACGATGTTATGAACGGGCGGACCCAAACGACACCTGGTGCTCCAGCATCCAAACTGCGGTTGAACAGGCTTATCGCTTCGTCTAAATGGCCCAAAAACACTGCTGCAAGCCCAAGATTAAGCCAGAGGGCCGGTGATTTGTTGACGCCGCTCTCGGCAACGCGCCGTCCCTCGTCATAAACAGACTGCGCTTTGCCACCGTCACCACGGAGTACCTCAAGTTCAACCCGCAACCAGACTGCAAACTGATAGGCGGCCGGGTCTGCCGAGCTTTCCAAACGTGTAAGCGGCGATTCTGCTTCCTCTAGTTGACCAGCGTTGAGATGTGTTTGAGTAAGGCTGACAAGCGCGAATACGTGATTGGGCGCAGCGTCAAGGACTGCGCGGGTGCGGATAATACTCTCTTCCGACTCTCCACCATAAGTACCAAGATAGTCGCCGAGCTGATATTTAATCCCGAGATTCAACGGGTCAACTCGCTCTGCATCGCGGAGTATTGTAATTGCCCTATCGTATTGGCCGAGCGCCAGAAGATACCATCCGAGATAGGTTCCCGAACAAACGTCACTCATCTTCCCGTCGCGTGTCGCCTTTCGGAACAGCTTTGCCGCTGCGGCCCAGTCCCAATCTGAAAACATCTTGTCATATCCCTGGGTGCACAGCGCCGCATTGTGCGATGGTTCCAATGCCAGGGCTTTCGAGTAGGCTTGTTGGATGGCCGGCGCTAATTCTCGGTACGGCGTGAACGGATGCTGCAGTATGTGTGCGTAAGCGAGATAGGCGTAAGCGTCGGCGTAATCGGGGTCGACCTTAATGGCGCGGTTGAAGTATTCGATGCCTGGTTTGTACCCCTCTGCGGTACCGCCGACCAGTGCGTCCTTACCGCGCAAAAACCAGTCGTAGGCTTCTCGGTTACTCGTGCCGATGTCTACCAGGGTAGTACCTGTTTCTACACCAAGTTCGACTTTTAGGGCATCGACGACTGCTCTGGCAATCTCATCTTGCACCGCAAAGATGCTCGTCAACTCCCGGTCATACGTTTCGGACCAGAGGTGAAACCCGTCATCGACTTTGAGTAATTGTGCGGTGATGCGTAGACGGTCGCCTTCCTTCCTGATACTTCCTTCGAGTACGTGGTTTACGTTGAGCTTTTCGCCGACCACATCGATACTCTGCCCACGCAGCGTAAACGCCGAGGTACGCGCAGCCACACGCAGTTCGGGTAGCTTTACCAGCGCGTTGAGTATTTCCTCTGCAACACCATCTCCGAAATATCCCTGGTCACCCGCTGCACTCATATCCGCGAACGGTAGCACCGCGATGGATTTCTCCTCGACTACGGGTGCAGGTTGGGTGACTGCTGCTGGTGACGTGACGGTAGATGTCTCAGGTTCAACTGCTGGACCACGCATTACGAAAAACATCACCGTAGCCCCGGCCAGTATTCCGATTCCTACACCGACAGCTGTTTGCCAGTGCACCCATGCAATTGCCAGCGTGATGGGTAACCCGGCTACGAGAAACCAGAATATGGACTTCTGAAATGACAGCGAACACTCAAAGGTCGGACAAGTCGTGTCTACCACCTGCCACAGCACCCACGCCACCGCCAGATAGCCCGCCGTGATGCGGAACATCTTGCGGTGCACTAACTGCTGGATGATGGAGTCGGCCAAGCGATGCCCCCTGAATGCTGGCCTTTGAATTGTAGCGTACTACACGTCAGGTCGGATTATGTCTGCCTCGCCAAACCTCCGCGTGTCTCACGCAGTGAGCCGACCAGAGTAGTGCTTAGCTATTGGATAGATAAGAGCACGGTCGAGGCGGGCACTCATTGCGGCTCGTTACCCCAGCATGGATTTGTCCCAGTAGGCGCAGGATACTGGGTGGGACTAACGACAAGTGGAGGGTGTAACGATGACTGACTATGAACTGGTTTATTTTTTCATTGAGTATCTCAATGCTCTACAAACGGCGGTTATGAATTACGTAGCTGTGTTGTTTGCTTTTCTCATCGCCGCATACCTAATCGCCGGCAAGGTGCAGTCGAGCATGGTGCCTATTATCGTTGGGCTCTTCACGCTGGTGGCATTGAACCAACTGAGTCTCGTTATCGGGAATGGGTACGACTGGGCCGCGGTCGGTTTCCAAATAACCGCACGGGCCGCCGAGGGGACATCGAACGTCGGCTGGCACGGCGTGGCAACGCCCTGGGGACCTCATGCAGTATCTATTACGCGATTCGGTGCAGCCGCTGTTTTGATTCTCAGCTACATCGGCGCACTTACCTTTTTCTTTCATCAACGTAAAGTTGGTCGGGCGCAATAACACAGGAGAACACATCATGAACATGACAGACGTAGCAACCTGGGGTCAGTTAATAAGCTCAGCGGCGGTACTGGTGGCGCTGGTGTACTTGTCTATTCAGACTCGGCAGACGACGACGCTGCTGAGGTCGGAGTCAAGGCAGTCAATGGTTGAGCTGGACCAGCAACTGCTCACCGCAGTGGAAGCGAATCCCGATATTTTCCTGGACCTGGTCTCAGAAGATGAACTTTCGCCAGCCAGAAAAATACGGATTTCAGTAACGTTGGCCAGGGGGCTGCGCGCACGCGAGTTCCTGTGGTTTCAATACAAGAATGGCGTGCTGGACGAACCCGCTTGGCAGTCTTATCGGAACGCCATTCCGGTTTTGTTAGGCACCAAAAGGACCCGTGATATGTGGAAGGCAATTCGCACGGAGTTTGACCCTACGTTTACGGAGATGGCCGACCAATTAATCCAGGGACAACCGTACTCGGATTACTGGGAACGGGTTCTCGCGGTGGAGTAGTTGCGGGCTGTCCTCACCATCTACTGTCCAAGTAAAAAGGTCATCCAACCCAACCACGGAGCAACGAAAATGAACATAACCAAAGTTGCAGCATGGAGTGAGATAGTGAGTTCAGTGGCGGTACTCGCCACCTTGGCATATCTGGCGGTGCAGGTATCGAAGGTCAACCTTATACGGATTACTACCAGCGGGTTCTCGCTTTGCAATAGCGGGCTATTTACTCCCCCGCCTCAGCCGCTTCCAACGCCGCTATCGACGCATCGTCGAGGTTCATTTTGGCGAGGACGGCTTGGAAGTCGGGGTGGGCCATGAGGGCGGGTAAGTCCAAGTTGTAAACGGGTATCCAGAGCTTGAAATACGTGTCCGTTTCTTCGGCGCGCTCGTACCATTCGACCGCCTCGCCGATTCGACCCAGGCGGGCTGTGACGTCGCCGATGCGAGATGCGGTGCTCACTACGCCGCCCTCGAACAGCGCGATTTGGCGTTGTCGCGTCTTTTCCGCTTCTGCAAGCTCGCCTTTTTCTATTTGTACCAATGCCCTTGCAGCAAGGGCCATGTCATGCTCACCAACCAGCTCATCTAGTAGCTCCAGCGATGCTGCCGCTTCGTCAAAGCGCCGCAGCCGGGCCTCTGCGATAGGCCGTGTAAAACGCGACAGAATATCCATGGGATTAAGCGCGTGCGTTTCTCGGAATTTAGCCAGCGCTTCCTCGTTGCGGCCCTGCCAGTGCAGCACGGTGCCGAGAAATGATTTCACGAGCGCGGATAGCGGGTCGGCCTGCTCCACCTCCCGCAACAGCACTACCGCTTCGTCGAGCCGCCTTTGCGGTACCAACGCGACGACCAGGTACCAATCAATCACTAAAGCCTTGTTAGGCGAGGTTGAAAGCGCCTTCTTTATTAACGCTTCAGCATGCGGAAAATCGTACTCGACAACAGCGGCCACAAAAGCCCGCGCCATTAACGCCTCAGTCTGAGTCGCGTCGATTTCAAGGGCGCGTGTCGCCGGCGCGGCAATTTCTTCAGCGATGGTACTAATTGGGGTGCCAATATAAACGTGTAAATACGCAGTCGAGTACGCGAGCCCACCGTGCCCGCCTGCGAAGCTCGGGTCGATTGAAACTGCTCGCCCAAAAGCCTTAACCGCCTGCTCAAAACCTTCTGGCGACTGTTGTTCGATGTGAAAGCGTCCGCGTAGGTACCAATTGTATGCCTCCGTGTTGGACGTGCCGGACTTCACCAACGGCTCCTCAGCGGCAAGACCCAGCGCCACCTCCAGCTTTGCAACGACTGCCTGTGCAATCTCATCCTGGATGGCAAAGATGTCTGTTAACTCGCGGTCATAGGTCTCCGACCACAGGTGAAAACCGTCATCTACCTTGATGAGCTGTGCGGTAATGCGCAACTGATTGCCCGCTTTGCGAACACTACCCTCCAGGACATGATTGACGCTGAGGGCCTCGCCGATTTTGCGAACGTCGACGTTCTTCCCCTTGAATGAGAAAGCCGAAGTTCTGGCTGCCACTCTCAAGTTTGGAACCCGAACCAACGCATTTAATATCTCTTCAGAGATACCATCACTGAAATATTCTTGCTCCGGGTCCGCGCTCATGTTCACAAACGCCAGTACCGCGATGGATTTCTCCTCGACTGCTGCGGAGGCAGGTGGAGCGACTTCAACTGGCCGCGTGGCGGTAGCTGTTTGAAGTTCAGTCGCTGGGCCATGCATCACAAAAAACGTGATAGTCACCCCGGCGAGTAGCCCGATACCGGCCACGACAGCTGTTTGCCAATGTACCCATGCAATCGCCAGCGTGACCGGTAACCCGGCAATCAAGAACCAGAAGATGGTTTTCTGAAAGCTCTGGGAGCAGTCGAAGGTCGGACAAGTAGTATCTACGACCTGCCACAGCACCCACGCAACCGCCAGATAGCCCGCCGTGATGCGGAACATCTTGCGGTGGACTAGCTGCTGTATCAGTGACGGGTTGTCGGCCAAGCGATATCCCCCGGGGTGCTGGGCTTTGAATTGTAACGTACTACACGTCAGGTCGGATTATGTCTGCCTCGCCAAACCTCCACGTGTCTCACGCACTGAACTGACCTTACTACCAGATTAACGGGAGCACGGTCGAGGCGGGCACTCGTTGCGACTCCGTCGTCTTGCATAGATTTGTCGACTGCTGCGCAGGATACTGCATGGGACTATCTACTTTATGGAGGGGATGGCAATGACTGACTATGAACTAATCGCCCTGTTTACGCAGGTTGCAACCACTCTGCAAACAACGGTTATGAATTTTGTGGCTGTGTTGTTTGCTTTTCTCATCGCGGCGTACCTCATCGCCGGTAAGCTGGAGACTAAGATTGTATTTATAGTGGTCGTGCTATTCACACTGATTACCGTGAACCTGACGATTAACGCGTTCGGGTTCGGGACTGACTTCGTAGGCCTCGCCCGCCAAGTGGCAGAGCGGGCGGCACAGGACCCATCGGGTCTCGGCTGGCACGGTACAGCAACCACATCCCATGCGGTGTTGCCCTTTCTCCAATTCAGTCCAGCGGCTGTCGTGATTCTCAGCTACCTCGGCGGCCTTGCTTTCTTCTTCCACCAACGCCACATCGGTCGGGCGCAATAAAACGGAGGGTAACGTAATGAACATGACAGACGTAGCAACCTGGGGTCAGTTAATAAGTTCGGCAGCGGTGCTGGTGACGCTGGTGTATCTATCTATCCAGACGAAACAGACGGCGACGCTGCTGCGGTCGGAAGCACGGCAGTCGCTCATTGAACAGGACATGCAGATTTTGCGCACGCAGGTCGATATCCCTGAGCTTGTCATACACATGACTACAGAAGATGAATTGACGTTGGAGCAAAAATATCGTCTTCAGGCATACTTGATGGAGTTCACGCGCACCCGTGAGCATCAATGGTTGCAGTACCAGAGCGGGGTGCTGGACCGTGACACATATGCGGCTTATCAGCGTCCTATCGCAGCGGTATTAGGTCCGAAACGATGCCGTGCCTGGTGGACCACCCTCGGGCGTACGCTCTGTGACCCAGCGTTCGCCAATGAGGTAGACGCATTCCTCGAAGGGCAACCCGATTCCATCCCCTACCATCAGCAAATGCTTGTCTGGAACTAACCCCACGGAGAACGAAGCATGAACATAACCAAAGTCGCAGCATGGAGTGAGATAGTGAGTTCCATCGCGGTACTCGCCACCTTGGTGTATTTAGCTTTGCAGATGCAACAGAATACGGCTGCTGTGCGTGCAGATACTAGGCAGGCGATGATAGCCGCCGACATAGGTGTCTTATCTCTGTACGTAGATAATCCGGACCTCTGGTTAGACGGGATGCACGAACGCACCCTGACGCCGGAAGATAAAGTCCGTCTGCACATGGCTACGACACTATTTCTGCGAACTCGCGAGCACAATTGGTTCCAATATCAGAACGGTGTCCTTGACGAAGTCACGTTTGCTTCTTACGCGAATCCGATTTCGTCGATTCTTGGCACAGAACGAATGCGTAAATAGTGGGCAACCATCGGGCATCGAGTCTTCGACCCAGCGTTCGTTTCGATGGTGGATGGGTTAATCGAGGCTGGACCGGATGGGAGCACTCACAAGGACGTGCTTGCTATGGAATAGCAGGGCTATTACTCCCCCGCCTTAGCGGGAGCACCCCCGGTATTTTTGGGATTCTTTTTGGGAAGGCTTAACAGCGCCTCTCGCAAAACGGCTGTAAGTCATTGAATTTATTAGGTGCGGAAAGCGGTTTTGTGCCGATAAGCAGGGGTTTTTCAGTCCCCTGCTCATCTACGAGCGCCCTGACGCGACGCCAATGCGAAGTTTCGCGTTCCGAAGTTAGGAGATCTGGCGTGCTCGTTTGCTCGTCGTCAAGCACTGAAAAGCTGCTCAATTGTCCAATGGGCGACGGCGAGAAGTTTCGCATCCGCGTAGCGTCTGGCGACGAGTTGGATGCCCACCGGTAGGTCATTAGGCCCGGAATGCGTTGGCAAGGTGATCGCGGGCATGTGCAGTAAGGTCCATAGTTCCTGGAAGCGCGGATCGCCGGCGTAGTCGTGACCGTGGGGCGCTTCGCCCGGTGCTGTGGGTGTCAGTAGCACGTCGAGGTCGTCGAACATCTGGCTTGCTTGTTGGCGTGCGTGTTCAACGATTATTAGTACTGCCCGATACTCCTGTTGCGAGATTTCGAATCCGATTTCGCAGGTGTGCGCCATTTTTGCGCTGATGCCGTCGCGTTGCTCGAACCATTCGTGCGCGAGGCCGCGAGCGCGTTCATAGGCGTTGATTATTTGCCGCTTTGCGGTGAGCTGTTGGAAGCCATCGAGTAGTTCGATCGGTACGACTTTGGCACCGGCCGTAGCAAGACGTTGTGCAGCGTCTTCGATTGCGTCAATCGTTTCGGTTTGTGCTGTGTCCCACAAGTGGGTGCGGCACACGCCAATGCGGGGCGCAGTAGGCCTAGTTGATTCAAGAATTGGTGGCGCGCCGCTCAGCACATTGTGAAACAGTTCGATGTCGTCAATGGATCGTGCAATTAATCCGAGCGTGTCTAGGCTCTCCGCTGCGGGTTTCACGCCGACGGGGTTGTAGCTGCCAAACGTCGGTTTGAATCCAACGACGCCGCAAAAGGCGGCTGGCCGCAACACCGAGCCGCCGGTCTGGGTGCCGTATGCCATCGGCACCATGCCGGCAGCGACCGCGGCTGCGGAACCGCTCGATGAGCCGCCGGGGGTATGTGCTGTGTTGCGTGGATTGCGTGTACGCGTGGGTTGGGTGCCGGCGAATTCAGCAGTCACCGTTTTGCCGATCACCACTGCGCCGGCCGCCCGGGTCTGGGCGACACACGCAGCGTCGGTACGCGGTTGGTGGCCCGCGTATAGAGGAGATCCCATTTGGGTTGGTAGTGCGGCGGTGTCAATTACGTCTTTGACGCCTATCGGCACACCATGCAGTGGGCCGCGCTCGGACAGCGAATCGACCCTGCGCGCTTGCGCCAATGCCCATTCGGGGTCGACTGTTTCCCAGGCCTGAATGAGCGGGTCGTGCTCCGCAATCCGATTGAGCAGAGCCTGCACGACCTCTTCGATGGTAAACGCGCCGGCCGCCGCGCCTTGCGTGATTTCTGTGCCGGTCAGCTCACACAGATCGACGGAAGGCATCAGGGGGAGACGACCCGCCAGGGAATTTCCTCGCCACCCCGATAAACCAGAGCGCGTTCGTCGGGTCCTTCAACGCTGACCTCTTCGGGCGCAACCCACGTCTCGCGGGCCAAGGTGATGGTTGCTTCGTTCGGCGGTAATGCGTAATGCCGCGGACCGTTTAAAGACGCGAACGCTTCCAAGTTATCGAGAGCCCCTTGCTCGTCGAAGACCTGTGTGTAGGTTTCAATGGCGACCGGCGCATTGAAAACGCCCGGAATGCCGACCACTGCCAGCTTCTTGGATACGGGATGCGGTGCTGAATCGGTGCCAAGAAAGAAGCATACTTCACCGGATGTTGCCGCGGCCACCAGCGCCAGCCGATCCGCCTCGGTTTTAATTACCGGCATGCAATACATGTAAGGGCGCAGGCCCGAGCCCAACCAGTCGGTGCGATTTAACTGTAGATGGTAAGGCGTAATGGAGCCACCCATTTGCGGTGCGGTTGCGCGTACGAAGTCCACACCGATTTTAGAGGAGACATGTTCCAACGTGATCTTGAGTCCGGGAAACTGCCGGGTCATCGGTTCAAGCCGGCGTTCAATGAACACTGCTTCGCGGTCAAAAATATCGACGTCGGCCGCAACTTCTTCGCCGTGAATGAGGAAGCGCATGCCAATTTTCTCCATGCGCTCGAGCACTTTGGCGATGTTGCGGATGTCGGTCACGCCCGCGGCGGAATTGGTTGTCGCGTTCGCCGGATACAGTTTCACCGCGGTAAAGATCCCTTGCTTGAAGCCATGCTCAACATCGTCTGGATCGGTATCATCGGTGAGGTAACACATCATCAGCGGTTCGAAATCCGTACCATCGGGTACCGCCGCCCGAATGCGCTGCCGGTAAGCGACGGCTTCCTCGGCCATACGAACGGGCGGTACCAGGTTCGGCATCATCACGGCACGGGCGAAATGCCGGGCGGTGTAAGGCAGAACCGCGCGGAGCATTTCGTTGTCGCGCACATGCAAATGCCAGTCGTCGGGTTTTCGAATGGTGAGTTGTTGGGTCATTAGTCAGTACGAAGGTAAGAAGACCTGGCCGATATTACCGTAGTCTTGCGGCGCATGACGGTTAAACCTCGGGTTGTGTAAGGACGAGTCGGCCGGGCGCGCTACGGTCGCGGATTTGTCCCAGCGCATCAGCAAAGTTTTCCAGCGGCAATGTGGTTGCCGGCGCCGGTTTTATTTTACCGGCTTCGTAGAGCGCGAATACTTCGGCGAAACACTCAGCGACCTGCGCCGGTTCGCGCTTGCGGTAATCACTGATCTGCAAGCCGCTCACTTCAATATTCTTGAGCAATAGGTAATTTGCTTTCAGCGTTGGTATGCGGCCTGCGGCAAATCCGATGACCACCAGGCGGCCGCGCCAGGCGAGGGCGCGCAGGGCGGCGTCAAAGAAATCCCCGCCCAGGGGATCGAGGATGATATCGGCGCCTGCGCCCATGGTTTCGGCGTAGACTTGTTCGCGTAATGTGTCGCGCAATTGCGCACGACTCAAATCGATTATGGTATCTGCGTTTGGTACCAGCGCGGCTTTACTGGCGGAACTTAATCCCGCCAGCACCTTCGCGCCCCAGGCTTTACCGAGTTGTACGGCAGCGCTGCCAACGCCGCCCGAGGCGCCTAGTACCAGGATGCAGTCGCCTGGCGCAAAACGAGCACGCTCCTTTAATGCGAACCAGGCCGTGTCGTAAACCAAGGCCATGGCGGCAGCATCGACGAAGGACATTGCGCCAGGCAGGAGATAGCACTGGTCGGCTCGCACTGCGACCATCTCCGCGTAGCCGCCGTGCTCGGCCATTGCGAGAACACGATCGCCGATCTTGAGGGTGTTAACGTCGTTGGCCACGGCGATGACGGTGCCGGCCGGACCTTTGCCGGGCGCAAAAGGTCGCTCGGGTAGAAACTGATAGCCGCCCGATATGACCAGCAGATCGACATAGTTTGCCGCGGTTGCACGAATGTCGATCAATACCTCGCCGGGCCCCGGCTGGGGCGCAGGTAGCTCACCCAAACTTAATGTCTCGGGTGGACCAAATTCGTTGACGACGACTGCGCGCAAGATGCTGGCTCCGTTTAATCCGAACGATACATGACTTAGTTGGTTTGGCCCGCGGATGTTTGGCCATCCCACCTCACCGGGTCAGGGGTAAGTAGTCCATCGGCTATTTGCGCCAGCAAGTCGCGTTTCAGGATTTTGCCGCTTGCGGTCAGTGGTATGTGGTCAACCGCTGCGAAGTATTCAGGCATATCGAAGCGGGAAAGTCCCTCGGTATCCAGGTGGGCGAGGATGTCATTGGATTCGGCATGTGCCCCTGCGGCGGTCATCACGATCAGGCATACTTTTTCGCCCAGCCGTTCGTCAGCGATGGCGAGCGCTGCCGCTCGTTCGACCGCGGCGTGGCGCAGCGCCAGGTTTTCGATATGCGCGGGATAGATATTGTGTCCACCGCGAATAATGATGTCCTTTTTGCGACCGGTGACACGCAAATACCCCGAGTCGTCCAGCCAGCCGAGGTCGCCCGTCATGAACCAGCCTCCGGCGTTGAAAGATTGCTCGGTCGCGTACTGGTCGTCAAAGTATCCCAGCATCAAGCTGGCGCCACGTCCGGCTATCTCTCCGATTTCGCCAACGGGTAGTTCCACCTCCGCGTTTTCGCGATCGAAAATCTTTATGGCGTAGCCCGCGCAAGCGCGCCCCGATGTTTCTGTAATCAATCTCGGGTCGTCTTCGGGCAGCGTGTATTGATGTGAACTGGCCTCGGTCATGCCGTAGCCGCTTTGCGGAACCACACCGTGCGCTAGCAGTTCCGCGGCAATGCTGCTCGGAACCGGCGCGCCGGAGATGCGGAAACCGGTCACAGAGCGAATGGCCTCGGCACCGCTGGCGCGTATTTCGCTGATCAGGTCACGGGCGTGCGCCGGTACCCCAAAAATAAAGGTCGCCTCAGTCTTGGCCAGGCGCTGCAACAGGCTGGCGCCTCTGGGCAGATCATGAACAACCAGTTCCGCGCCGACCGCGAGCGCGGTGATCAGCCCGCCGAATCCCAGGTTGTGGCTCAACGGACTGACCGTGTAAAGCACCGACTGCGGACCGAAATTCCAATCAGCAGCCATAGCGCGCGCGTTCGCGAGCAAGGTGTTGTCGCTGTGCATGACGCCTTTCGGTGGTCCCGTGGTGCCGGACGTAAAGGCCAGATAGACGACGCTATTTGGATCACCGTGCTGATCACTACCGTTGTTGAGCGCGCTGGGCAATGCGCAGCTGCCGTCTACGCCTTGGTCGTCGCTCAGCGGCGCGAGCGTATACAGCTTCGACAGAGTCTCGAAGTTGCAGACCGGCGCGTCGTTTCGATCAGCGCCGTAGCCATTTTCAACTATCAGCGCGCGCGCATCGGCGCGCCGCATCAGATCGGAGACTTCCGCGTTGGTGTGGTTACGGTGTAGCGAGGGTGTGCAGACGTAGCCGTTGCGCGAGCACGCTAGTACCGCCACCGCGGTCTCAATGCGGCTGGGCAGCCAGACGCCGACGCGCTGTCCCGCGCGCAGCCCGTAACTGGCCAGATCCTGCGCGAGTCCATCGGCTGCGGCACACAGTTGTTGGTAAGTAAGGCGTCGTTGGCGGTCACGTATCGCGAAGCTGTCCGCGGAATGCGCGGCATGACGTTGAACAATCTGGTAAATCGTCTCGCTCTGCCAGTGCCCCGAAGCAGTGTGCTCCGCCAGGCGCTGGGTGCTAAGCGATGTTAGTAATGTGTTGGCCATTCGATGGTTTTGGGTCTGCTCGGATCTTCATGCGCTAGTTTAATGAGATTCGAACAGGAACGCGCGTATGAGTTTGTATTATTACCCCTCACCCAACCTTCTCCCGCAAGGGGAGAGGGCTTGAAGATTAAGCCCCTCGCCCCGTGCGGGAGAGGGGTTGGGGTGAGGAATTACTATTCTCTTTTGATTGTCGCTGCAATTTGCCGCCTAGTTGCGGCTAGTATCACTGGTGCAACACAATGCGGGCACTTTCATAAAAACGGATGACGACGTCATTATGATTTTGTTAACTGGAGCAACCGGCACCACCGGGCAGGCAATCGTTAGCTTGTTATCGCAACGCTCGATCCCCGCGCGGGCAATGGTGCGTGATCCGGCCAAGGGCGAGGCGCTGCGAGCGGCGGGGATGGATGTCGTTGTTGCCGACTTGACCGATCCCGCTTCGCTGGTGGCGGCAGTGGAGGGCGTGGATCGGGCATTCTTGCTGGGCGCTAATTCGGAAACGCAGGCGGCGCAAGAGGCTAATTTTATTGATGCCGCCAAGGCAGCAGGGGTGCAGCGCATAGTCAAACTGTCCGCCATCGACGCGGACGCGAATTCCGGCGCGCGGCTAAAGCGCTTTCATGGTGAGGCCGAAGCGCATCTGGAATCGTCCGGACTGGATTACGCAATTGTGCGTCCAGCGTTTTATATGCAGAACATGCTACACAGCGCGCAGACAATTACGGCAGAAAACAAATTTTACCTGCCTATGGGAGCTGGAGTAGTTGGCACTATCGACGTTCGAGATGTTGCCGAGATCGTCACAGACTGCCTCACCGCAGATAAGCCGGATAACGCTACTTTACTCATTACCGGGCCACAGGCTTTGTCATTTACGCAAATGGCGGACGAATTCTCGAGCGCATTAGGCCGCAAGGTTGATTACATCGACGTGCCGCCAGAGGATTTCGGCGCGCAATTGCTCAAGTGGGAACCCAACACCTGGTACGTGGACGCGGTGCTTGAGCTGTTTGGCGCAGTGGCGCGCAACGAAAATCCCGAAATTACCGATACCTTCGTAACGCGCCTTGGCAAACGGCCACGGTCATTCGCAACATTCATCAACGATCACCGCGCCACGTTCGGCTAACAAACCAAGCGTGTTTGTCGTTTGATTGCATAGTGTTTTCCGACAGCTACGATTTGCTCATCATCGGCGGTGGCAACGCTGCTCTGTGCGCAGCAATCCCAGCCGCTCGGACGGGCGCCAGCGTGGTCGAGGCGGCGCCGAAATTCTATCGTAGCGGTAACAGTCGCCACACGCGCAATTTGCGTTGCGCGCGTGATCAAGGCAATGAAGTACTGACCGGCCCCTATCCAGAAGAGGAGTTTTACGCTGATCTGATGCGCGTTACTGTCGGTGACAGTGACACCGAGCTGGCGCAGTTGACGATTGCTGAATCAAAACATCTGTGAGATTTCATGACCGCCCAGGGCGTGCGTTTCCAGCCTGTTTCAGCGCAACGGGCTAGTCATCAGTGTGTGTGCGGCGCTCAGCGTGGCGTTGTTCGTGCTTGGCTTGATGGCGACTAACGCGCCGGCGGTGCTGTTTTCCGCGCATGTAAGGGCGGGTGCTTTTTACGCAATCATGCCGCACGGAGCGATGGTGACGATTTTCGGAGGCGCATTTCTGTACGCGATCTTCGCGCTGGTCATGGGAGTACGCAGCTTCTGGCGTGACACAGGCGAGGCGGAGCGCGCAAGCGCTGCGTCTGTGTGGCGTGCGCTCCACGACGCGGCCACCTTACGCTATCTGGATGGTGGCGGTGGTGGCTGCATGGATGTGGATGAGCAACCCGATGGCCGACGCCGGTTCTACCATCACTTGACGGCCTACGGCTTTGGATTGTGCTTTGCTTCAACATCGATCGCGACGCTCTATCACTTCGCGTTCGGTTGGCCGGCACCCTATGGCTGGTTGAGTCTGCCGGTTGTGCTGGGTACGCTCGGCGGTATTGGGTTGGTGTTCGGGCCGGCGGGGCTGTTGGCCGCGAAATGGCGGCGTGATCCGGCGGTGCAGGATGAACCGCGCTACGGCATGGATGTCGCATTCCTGGCCATGCTGTTTCTCGTCAGCGTGACCGGATTCGCCTTGCTCGTGCTCAGAGCGACGCCGGCGATGGGGATGCTGCTCGCCATTCACCTGGGATTCGTGTTCGGGTTCTTTGTCACCATGCCGTATGGCAAGTTTGTGCACGGCATTTATCGATTTGCCGCGCTAACGCGCCATGCCATGGAGCAGCAGCGATAACTGACGCGGCTGCCGCACTGCGCCGCAACACAATAGCCCTCGCGGCGGCCTACATCTTGGTCATGACCATGCCTAACGTGCTGCCGATTTTCGTCGTCGCGGTCATGAAGGATCTGGCACTCAGCGCGGAACGCGCGGGTATGCTGTTGACGGCAGAGATGCTGACCTTGGCATTGACACCGGTGCTACTTGCGCCACTGGCACCACGGTTGCCGCTGCGCGCGGTTTTGCTGGGCGGTGCCGCCCTGGCATTGTTGGGAAACGTAAGCGCAATGTTTGCGCACAGCATAACTAGTGTGCTCGCCACGCGTTTGTTGGCGGGGTTTGGGGTCGGCCTGGTATTTCTGGCGATTAACCGGGCTGCGTCATTGGTGCCAGATCCGGTACGCCTTTACGGCATTATGAACTCCGCGGGTGTTGTGGTTGCGTTTCTGTTGTTCATGATCGCGCCCAGTATCGTCGTGCCTTATGGTTTGCGCGGCGCTTACGGCATGCTTGTCGCGCTGACGCTGCTGGGTTTGCCGGTTATCGCGCTGCTGCGCTGGCCGCGATTCGATGCGAAATCTGCGGCGACTGAGCCGCTGTCCGAAGCCACCGCCGGTCAGCGTTTGCTGCTGGGATTCGGCATGCTGGCGGTCTGTTGCACCTACATGGCGGCGTACAGTTTTACCGAACCCATGGCCATCAACGCCGGTCTTTCGTTGGCCGCCATCGCCTTGTTGCTGGCCGTCGTTCAACTATTTGCACTTGGTGCGACGGTTTTATCGTCATGGGCCGGATTGCGTTACGGCATCATGGCGCCATTGACGGGGATGCTTGTCCTGTGCGCTGTGTTTGGTGCGGTGACGATCAATACCATGAGCGGGCAGACGTTCATCGGCGGCTACATCATCATGAATTTCTGTTTTCTCTTCACCGTCGCTTATCAACTGGGGATCGGTGCGGTGCTGGATTCAAGCGGGCGCCTGGCCTCGTTTGGCGGTGGCATTTTTTACCTCGGCGCCGCGCTATCTCCATTCGTGGGTGGTTTTTTGATCACACGTTTCGGTTACGCCAGTCTGGCATTGGCGCTTGCTGTTGGCGTCACTGCCGGACTGTGCGCATTCCAACGGTTACTGGCTGGCGCAGTCAGATCTTGACAGGTTGATACAGTCATTCTTTAATGTAGTGAAATTCTATTGCATAGAATTCAATGACGTTTCCAACCCAAACTAAATATCTAATCGTCGGTGCAGGTATTCACGGCCTCAGCACCGCCTACCATCTGGCCTTGCAGCTGAAGTCACGTGGCCTGGGAAGTGGCGCCGATATTCTCCTTGTCGACAAGGGTGGCATCGGTGCGGGTGCGTCCGGTATCGCCTGTGGCGTGATCCGTAACAATTATTACCAACCGGCGATGCGTGAGCTCATGGTGCAGTGCGTGGAGGTGTGGGAAAGCGATCCCGAGTCCTATAGCTACCACCCCGTGGGCTACATGCAGATCAGTGCGGAGGTGATGCGCGAGAACGTCGCCGAGATCCACGCGCAGCAGCGCGACATCGGATATGAGTCCGTGTTCATCGAGGGTGAAAAAGCCACTCGGGACTATATGCTGGGTATCTTCGACGACTGGCAGGCACAGGGAATCACCTCGGTATTACACGAAAAACGCGGCGGCTACGCGAATAACGGCAAGTCGCTATACGGGTTGGCTGGCAAGGCGGAAGCCGAAGGTGTGCGGATCATAACCGGCGTCGAGGTGACAGGTTTTCGCAGCGCGAACGGCGGTAGCGCCATCGCGGCGGTGGAAACCAGCCGCGGCAGCATCGAATGTGACTACGTCGTGATTGGTGCCGGGCCGTGGATTACACGGATCTGGGAAGCGCTCGGGCTGCCGAAAGCTATCGAGCTGAAAGATACGGATGGCACGGTGCATGCCGATGTGCCGATGTGGGTGTACTGGTCGTTGCAAGAGGGAACGCTGCAAGTGGATCCAAATGTGCAGAAGACCAACGACGGCGCCATGCCACCGGTCATCCATGTGGATTCCGACGCACCGTTGTACTCCGATGACGACCAGTCATTGATCACCGATCAGATGTGGGGGATCTACTACAAACCGGACTTTAACTTTGGCGGGATCCAGGGTGGTGCTCAACCGCTGCGCGTGGAGACCTCGAGCGATGAAGTGAAAGTGGATCCCTATGGTCCGGCGTCGCCGGATTTTGTTGTCGGACCGGCGTTTGCCCATATGTGGTGTTCGGCGCTGGCCCATTGTCAGAAACGTTTCGAAGGAACCATGGAACGCTTCTCTCGCGAACCATCGGGCGGCATAGGCGCTTTTACCGCCGACAATTTTCCGGTGTTCGATGTCTTCCGCGAGAATTGCTACGTCATTGCGGATTCCAACCACGGCTACAAAATGATCGGGGTGGGCAAACTGGTCGCCGATGAGATCTGCGGACAATCCAGCCGATTATTGGAGCCGTTCCGCTTTTCACGCTTCGCCGAGGGTAAGCTGCACCCGGTATCAAATAGCCCGTTTCCGTGGAGTTAGCCTAGCAGGCTGTTGAAAAACCCTCAGCCGGCACAATACTGCGTTGAAATCGGACGAAAAATGCTCGTGTACACTGCGCTTTTTCGTCCAATTTCGCCTTGTCTTGCACTCGCCTGAGACTTTTTCAACAGCCTGCTAACCGCAACGGTCGCTACTAGGCGGAGTTACTCGGTGACCGTTATTAGCACCTGTTCCAGGATCGTATCCAGGGCATCGCGTTTATAGAGTTTCCCCTGCACGACGACCGCCTGGATCTTCTGGGTGTTGTGTATGTCCTCCAGCGGGTCTCCATCCAGCAGGACGAGATCGGCAATTTTGCCGGCTTCGATGGTACCGAGTTGCTCGTCCAGACCCAGGAACAGCGCGGCGTTGGCGGTTGCCGCCTGCAACGCTTCCATGGTCGTCAATCCGGAACTGGTGAGCAGCACCAACTCATCGTGCAGACTGAAACCGGGTAGTACATAGGGCACGTTCAGATCTGTGCCTGCGAGAATTCGCACGCCTGCATCGCGTAGCTGGCGGGTCAGCGCATAACGCTCGCGCGCATAGACGGCATTGATCTCTGCGATGTCCTCGCGGCTGCGTGATGCGCGGGTTTGTTGCAGAAACGGCTCCCAGATATCGGTAACCCAGAATTTCGGAACGTAGCGCAAACGCGGATCGCTGCGGGCGATAATCGAATCCGTATTCATATAGGCCCGCATCAAAATATGCGTAGGCACGTGCCAGGTGCCGTTACGCACATAGCTCTCAACTATCTCCTCGCGCTCTGCCGGCGGGTAAAGTTGCCCGGCGACAAAAGGCAAACGCGTGCGTTTGAAGATTGAGCCGGTTAGATGTTCGATGCTCTTGACACCGGCGTTAGCGACGTCGACGGCTTTCATGGAAAATGGTACGTGGCCGACGACGTCCAGTCCGACACTACGTGCCTCGTCGATAACCGCGTCGAACACTTCCTGCGTAAGGAAAGACTGCAGCTTGATGAAATCTACGCCGTCGCTATGAAATTGGCGCACTGCGGCGCGTCCTTCCTCTGGCGTGGCGACGATCAAAGTGCCCGGGAAAAAACTACCCGGTCCGTCCAACATGAGCGATGTGCCAATGATGCGCGGGCCGATGACACTGCCGTCATCAATGTCGGCGCGGAACTGCTGTAAAAGTTCCCAGTCGCCACCCATGTCCCGAATACCGGTTACACCGTTAGCGATGAACAACGGAAATACGACGTCTTTATGAGCGGCGAACTTGTCGACGAACGCATGCTCGGCGACGTGTGTATGCATGTCCCATAGACCCGGGATCAAATAGCGTCCGGATGCGTCGATGACGACAGCGCCTGGAGGAATCGGCATCTGCGCCGCAGGACCGATCTGTTCGATAAGCCGACCGCGGATAACTACGCTTTGGAACATCGCTACGGGTTCGCCGGTCGCGCTTACGACGTTGGCGTTTTCAAAGACTAACAGGCTGCTGGAATCGGACTGTGCCGAGGCGCCCGGCAACCACAGCCAGACAATTGTGAACAGGCAAGCTGCGAGTACGCGTATGCCGAAAGAATCTATTTTTTGCATGTCAGTCGCCTCGATTCGCAGGGAGAATAATACAGGGGCTGAGGACGCGGTCGCAGGCTAATTTGCGTATACTGCCCGCGGACCAGAAAAGGAGCTGAAGATGGCAAGTTTTTACGACTACGAAATGGCATCGATTACCGGCGAGGCGGTCGATTTCTCTCAATTCAAGGATCAGGCATGTCTGCTCGTTAACGTCGCCAGTGCCTGAGGGCTGACGCCCCAGTACGCAGGTCTGCGTACCTTGCACGAAGACAGTAAATCCGGTGGTGTTGCGGTGTTGGGATTTCCGTGCAACCAGTTCGGTGCACAGGAACCTGGCAGCAACGAAGAGATCCAGGAATTTGCGCGCTCGCGCTATGACGTGGATTTTCCGATGTTCTCGAAAATAGAGGTCAACGGTGAGGACGCTTGCGCGCTTTATAAATTCCTGAAATCTGCGCAACCCGGTGCCGAGGGTAATGGCGATATCACTTGGAACTTCACCAAGTTTCTGGTGAACGGGTCAGGTGAGGTGGTGGCGCGATTCGAGCCGAAAACGACGCCCAAGGAGATTGCGGCAGCCCTGGCCGAGCACTTGTAGGCACACAAACGCGGGGCGGCGGTGTCGCCCCACAATGCTACATCGCCGGATGCGCTGTTTCCGGGCGTCGGATCGCAAGCGCCCACAGCAGGATCAAAAAGTTAAGCGTGCCCATGAGCACGAATGGGCCGGCCGGATGCCACTTGTCGTACAGGTAGCCGGAGCCGAGGCTGATCAAAAGGACGCCAACGCCGCCACATAACGTAAATATCCCCATGATGGCGCCGCGGTTTTCAGCCGGCGCTTCCTCACCGATCAAAGCTTCGCAGGTGACGATAGCGCTGCTTTGACCAACGCCTAGCAGGATCGCAGCCGGGTACATCACGGCGCTGAGGGGATCGGTGATGAAGCCAATTGCAGAAAAGCCTAAAGCCGCCAGTCCGACCCCCATAATCACGGCATTGAGACGGCTCAAGCGATCGGTGAGATAGCCCAACATCGGTGCCCACACCAGGGCCGAACCCTGCACGAACGCATATAAGGTCGCGGCCTGTGCAAGTGCCTGCGCAGAGCTTAAGCCGTTGCCGGTGCCGACCTGATGCAGCCACAAGGAAAAATAGGCGCCGACCACAATCATGTCGGCACGGGCTGCGAAGGAGGCGCCGAATGCCAAGGCGATCTTTGGGTTTGCCGCGGCACGAATGCCAATACTCATGTACTCGCGGGTCGAATGGCGGTGGTTGCCGTGCGCAGGCCGTGCACCGCTCAAGCCCGTGGCAACGATGCCTGCGCTGACGATGCAGATAACGGCGGCGGCGAGGAAAGTATATCGTCCGGCATCAATTTCACTGGCACCGGCCGCCAGGAACCAGTTCGGCAGACGCGCCAGGACCAGGACGATAAACATGATACCGAAGCCGCTCATCAAAGAGATGGCCGCCGCCAACTTGCCGCGAGAATCGTTTTGCGGATAGTCCGCAATGATCGTAAAAAAGCTCGTCAGCATCAGTGCAGATCCGATCGCAAATACTGTTCGATAAACGAATAATTGCGTAACAGTCTCGGCATACGGATACAGACCGTAGCCGACGCCCATGGTGGCGAAGCCGATGGTGATGACAACACGTCGACCCACGCGATCCGACAGCGCGCCGATAATGCCCGCGAGCACTATTAAAATAGTTTCTGTCCAGAACGCGAGATTGCCGGTGAGGCGGCCGCGCTCGGCCTCGGGGATCTGCAAGTTGACGGAAAACAGATACGGCTGAGCGAAGTTGATATACGTCATCATGCAAATACCGACCAGTCCGACGTAAAGAAACGTCGCAGCGTTTAGCGTCGTGATCCCGGGCGCCAAATTGATCGGCCCGAGACGTTGGCAGGGCGTATCAGTCATCGGCGACGAGTGTGTGTATCAATTGCTCAAATGATGGCCGATTTTTTTGGCAATACTCTCGAGATCCTCAGGCGACGGACGTGCAACGAGTGGAAACTCAGCGTCGCGTTCCGGTTGCTTGATCGTCGCATCGATGCCGACCTGTTCGGATACCAGCGTGTTGCCCTGCGGGCCGCGCGGTGCCGACGGGTCCAGTACCAGCGCGCCGCCGTGTTCGTTGAACATGAAATCCTTAATGGGTTGCGTGCGCGTCACCATGGCAATGAGCACATCGGTGAGGTTATAGGGATCGATGTCCGGACCGACCACGACCACGTACTTCATCATGCGTGGAAACCGCCCGGATGCCGCCCAGACCGCGTGAATGACATGTCGTCCGTAATAAGGCCAGGGTTTCTCGTCGCGATCGACCGACAGTTGCACCACCACAAACGGCAGCCAGGTGCCACCGTGCAAAACCACATCGTGGACCTCGGGCAATTTGCGGCGCAGATCGGACAGGATCTCGATGGCGCTGAAGGTCACGCCGATGTAACCATGATCGAATGGCGGCCACATCTCATAGGTGTTGTACCAGATCGGTGACTTACGATGGGTAATGCATTTGACCTTGGTCAACGGTAACAGGAAGGCCGGATCGTAATAGCCGAGGAAGTTGCCGTGGGGGCCGTCATATTCTTCATGCGGCGGCACCATGATCTCGCCTTCGATGACGTGTTCGGCGCTGGCAGGGACATAGAGATCGGACAATTCGCATTTCACCAACTCCAGCGGTTTACCGCGCACCGCTCCGGCCAGCGCGTATTTATCCCATTCATGCGTACCTTGCAGGATGGCCGGGCCACCGCCGATTGCCAGTACGGTCGGCTCCGGAGAAAAGGCGGCTGCGATTTGCAGCGGCGTGCCCCGTTTGACGGCCTTCGCGTAGTGCCCGCCGATGTCGTTATACGGTGGATTCCACCACGCGTAGGTGGTCAGGCAGGTCTTTTGTAATTCTTCAGGGTAGGGGTTTCCGTCCGGATCAAGATCAAGTAATCCGTAGCGATAGGTGCTGGCATTGAGTGTGCCGGTTTCAGGATCTTTGGACGCCGTGATGTTGCAATTCGGATAGGACTGACGTTCGTCGCCAAACCACACGTGCGGCAACTGCTGCTTGAGATCAATGTCCTGTTCGCCGATCACGACTTCCTTACACGGCGCTGCGTCGCGTTCCAAGATTACCGGCGTCGGCCAGGAGTCCGGTGCGTTCAGAATGTCGCTGACGCGGCGCTTGGATTCGAATTCGGTACGTGAGCCGAGCGTCGCGGCCATACGTGCGCGGGTGCCGAATACATTCAGCAGCAACGGTACTTCGGGTGTGTTGTAGTTGGTCATGTTGTCGAGAATCATGCACGGACCTTCTTTGCCTGCGACAAAGGACTCCAGCGCCGCTAACTCATTGGTTTTGTGGCCCACGTCTATAGGCTCGCTCATCCGCACCAATTGTCCCTGACCCTCCAGATCTTCGATGTACTCGCGCATGTCGTTATACGGGAATGGCATGTCTGGCCTCCTTCAGAGTTCGGCGACAGTATACGTATTTTGCAATGCGCGAGTGCCGCTTTAGCGCTATCTTCGTGTGCCCGCACATTTGCGGAACTGCTACACTAGCCGTACGTCAGTATTAGAGCTGCGAGGTGACGGCGGATGAATGAACTACGTAACAGCGAAGTGTACGACCAGCAGGGTTTCGGACAACGACTGGAACTGCTGCCGCCGACTGGACTGCTGATTGTGGATTTCGTCAACGGCTTCGCCAACCCCGATGTTTTCGGAGGTGGTAACGTGCAGGCGGCGATCGAGCGAAGCGTGGAGTTGCTGGCGCTTGCACGAGAACGCAACTGGTTGCGCGTTTTTACGCGCGTCGTTTACGCCGACGATGGTTCTGATGCCAATGTGTTCACGGAAAAAGTACCGGGCAACCTGCTCCTGACCGAGACATCGTCGGACAGTCAGGTCGTGGACGAATTGACCCCAGAGGAAGGCGAGTTGATTGTCAAAAAACACTTTCCATCGGCCTTTTTTGGGACGACGCTCGCGTCGTCGCTATCGTTGGCAGGCATAAAAACGTTGGTAATTGCCGGCGCTACCACCAGCGGCTGCGTACGCGCGAGCGTTGTTGACGCTATGTGTCATGGCTTCAAGCCGGTTGTTGCCGAGGATTGCGTGGGTGATCGTTCGATCGAACAACATGAAGCCAACTTGTTCGATATGCGCATGAAATATGCAGAAACGATGACGCTGGAAGCACTATCCGGCATTGCCGCACTGCAAAACCGTTAGCGTCGATTTACTTGATGAGCGAGCAGGGCAGGTTCGTTGACGACCTGCGCCTATCCAATACGTTGGTCGTGGCCTATGTACGCAGACCCTACAGCCATGCGCGTTTCGGCTCCATCGATGTAAACCCGGCGATGGATGTGCCGGGAGTAACCGCGGTTTTCACGCACGCAGATCTGGTTCCCTATCTGAGCAGTAATCGCCTGCCCGATGTCGTGCCGAGCAAGAACTACCAACTCGATGTGCAACGCCGCGTGCTCGCCGAAAACGAAGTGGCCTACGTCGGTGAGCCAGTTGCAGTGGTGATCGCCGAGTCGCGCTACGTCGCTGAAGACGCGGTGGAACTGGTGGATATCGATTACACGGAGTTGCCGTGCATTGCCGATTGTCGCCTCGCGCTGGACGACGGCGCGCCGACGGTTCATTCCGATTTGCCGCACAATCTTGTCGCCGCCTTTGATTTTCACTATGGCGATATCGATGCGGCATTCGCGCACGCGCCCCACGTTTTTTCTCAATCGCTACACCAGCACAGGGGGCTGTGCGCATTCCCTGGAAGGCCGAGGAGTACCGGCGGGTCACGATCTTAACGACGATCGCTTGACCGTTTGGACCTCTACGCAGACGCCGCATGCGGCGAAGCGGGCTTTGTGCGAGCTACTGGGTCGCGAAGATCACAGCGTGAGAGTGATTACCCCGGATGTCGGCGGCGCCTTCGGGCCGAAGCTGGTGACTTATCCAGAAGAGGTGGCGACTGCACTGGCCGCTATTGTGCTTGGGCAACCGGTGAAATGGATCGAGGATCGCCAAGAGCACTTCGTCGCCAGCACCCAGGAGCGCGATCAATATTGGGACGTCGAGATTGCCATGGATGATGAGGCGCGCATCCTCGGGATCCGCGGACGACTACTGCATGACGACGGTGCTTACACTGCGCGCGGGGTTAACGTGCCCTATGCATCGGCGAGTACCCTGCCGCTGGCGTATAACGTGCCGGCCTATCGCATGGACATCAATGTGGTGCTGACCAATAAGGTGCCGGTTGCGCCGGTGTGCGGTGCCGGCTATCCGCAGGCGGCCTTCGTGATGGAGCGTCTGCTCGATCGCGTTGCGCGCGAGTTGAACTTGGATCGTGCGGAGGTGCGTCGCCGTAATCTGGTGAGTGCGGCACAGATGCCGTGTCGCAAGCCGATCCAATTGCGCGGCGGTAACGATGTGGTGCTCGACAGTGGCGATTATCACGCGACCCAGCAACAGGCGCTCGACAAGATCGAATGGCAGACATTTTCGGGCCGTCAGGCAGCGGCGCGGGCCGCCGGCCGCTACCTGGGTATCGGACTTGCCAACTTCGTCAAAGGCACCGGCCGCGGACCGTTCGAAGCAGTCACGGTGCGGGTACTTTCTTCGGGCAAAGTGCACGTTAGCTCCGGCGCAGCCCCCATGGGGCAAAGTACGGCGACAATGTTGGCGCAGATTGTCGCTGAGCAACTCGGCGGTGATATGAGTCGCATCGATGTATCGGTCGGCGACACCGGGCTTAATACGCTGGGCATTGGTGGCTTTAACAGCCGGCAGGCGGTAATTGCGGGAACCTCGGCGCATGTTGCTGCCGGAGTTGTCAGAGCGAAGGCACTCGAAGTGGCCGCCCGGATGTTGGAAGCCGCGCCCGAGGATCTCGATCTAAACGGGTCACGGATTAGCGTGAGGGGGTGCCCGATCGCGCGCTGGAACTATCGGCGGTGGCGCAGGCGCTCGCCGGTGCGCCCGGATTCAAATTTTCCGGTGGCATGGCGCCAGGTCTGGAGGCAACGGAACAAGTTGTCATCGATGATATGACCTTTGCCAACGGTTGCGCGGCCGCGGAGGTTGAAGTCGACATTGACACCGGCGGCGTTACGATCAACAGATTCGTCATTGCGCATGACTGCGGTCGGGTTATTCATCCCCTGATTGTCGAAGGACAGATCACCGGCGGTGTTGCCCACGGCATCGGCAACGCGTTATTTGAATCGATGGGATTCGATGCTCAGGCTCAACCGATCACGACGACCTTCGTCGACTACTTATTGATTACCGCGGCGGAGATGCCGGTCGTCGATATCATTCATCATGGGTCACCCTCGCCGCTGAACCCATTAGGTGTAAAGGCAGTGGGGGAATCCGGTACGGTACCAACGGCGGCAGCCATAGCCTCCGCGGTGGAAGATGCGCTGACACCGTTTGGCGTAACCATTGACCGGACACCGCTGTCGCCGGCAACGTTGTCGGCGATGAAGACGGCCGGGTCCTGGCAGGCGGACAAAGTCTGGTGCCGATGATGGCGCTGCGTGTGGCCTATCCATCGCACTTGGTGGACATCAACGGCATTGCCGAATTGAGCCGAATCGAGGAGCGCGATGGTAGTCTCATCGTCGGTGCGCTGGTGCCGCACGCAGATTTTCACAAGCCCGTGACCGACGGGCCGGTGGGCAAGTTGCTTGCGCGGGTTGCCCGCAGCAGCGCAGGCGGCCGCCACGGCGATCGTGCCATTGGAGGATGCGCAGACCGACGCCGACTATCATCGCCGGCTGGTGCAAACAGTCGTTCGGCGGGCGTTGCTACAAGCACTGGGCGGCGAAGCGGGTGGCAATCTATGAGTGTTG
Source organism: Gammaproteobacteria bacterium (assembly GCA_965225625.1). GTDB lineage: Bacteria > Pseudomonadota > Gammaproteobacteria > JADZEE01 > JADZEE01 > CBDDBH01. The sequence goes on along the minus strand of CBDDBH010000033.1, from coordinate 431,392 downwards.
CGACGACACGCGTGGATGTGACGCTTCAGGTCAATGGTAGTGACTACCGGATTGCCGTGGATCCACGAAAGACGCTGGGCGATACGCTGCGCGAGGATTGTGCGCTCACCGGTACCCATCTCGGCTGCGAACACGGTGTGTGTGGCGCCTGTACGGTATTGGTCGATGGCGATACGCTGCGTTCGTGCTTGATGTTCGCCGTGCAGGCAGATGGCCGCTCGATCCGGACCGTGGAAAGCCTGGCCGACGGTGATGAACTGCACGCGTTGCAGCGCGCGTTCGTTGAGCATCATGCGTTGCAATGCGGCTTTTGTACGCCCGGTTTCCTGATGCTGCTGGCCGGAGCGCTGGAGCGGGATCCCGAATTTGCCGAAGCCGAGCTCACCGATCTGCTTGCCTCGAACCTGTGTCGCTGCACGGGATATCAGAACATCATTGCAGCCGCCAGACAGGCACTGGATGAAATGCGCAAACAGCGCGGCGATGATAGTTGAGGCCGTTTGCGGCTGATGAGTTAACTTAATATAGTAGCCCGCCAGAATTCACCACAGGCTGACCTTTCCGGAGATCATGAACGCTACAAATCCGCTGGGTATTACCGAACTCGTCTTGCGCGACGCCCATCAATCCTTGTTGGCGACCCGCATGCGGCTTGACGATATGTTGCCTATTGCGGGCAAGCTGGACCAGGTGGGCTTCTGGTCGCTGGAGTCCTGGGGTGGTGCTACGTTCGATGCCTGTATCCGCTACCTGGGCGAAGATCCCTGGGAGCGGATCCGCGAACTCAAAGCCGCCATGCCCAATACGCCGCAGCAAATGCTGTTTCGCGGGCAGAACATTCTCGGTTACCGGCATTACGCAGACGATGTCGTGCGCAAATTCGTCGAGCGCGCGGCTGCAAGCGGCATCGACGTGTTTCGCGTATTCGACGCAATGAATGACCCGCGCAATCTGGAGACGGCGATCCAGGCCGTCATCGACAACGACAAGCATGCGCAAGGCACCATTTCCTATACGGTCAGCCCGGTGCATACGATAGATCTGTGGTGCGAGCTGGCACGCCAGATCGAGGACATGGGGGCGCATTCGATTTGTATCAAGGACATGGCCGGGTTGCTCAAACCCTACGTTGGTTTTGAACTGGTCAAAAGACTAAAGGAAACATTGAAGATCCCGGTTCACATCCAATGCCACGCCACAACCGGTTTATCCACCGCGACCTACGTGAAGTGCATAGAGGCGGGTATCGACAACGTCGATACGGCGATATCCAGCATGAGTTCGACCTACGGACATTCCGCAACCGAGTCACTGGTCGCGATCCTCGAGGGCGGCGAACGCGACACCGGCCTGGATATAGAGTTGTTGGAGGAGATAGCGGCTTATTTCCGCGTCGTGCGCAAGAAGTATGCGAAATTCGAAGGCTCATTGCGTGGCGTGGATTCGCGCATTCTGGTAGCCCAGGTGCCGGGCGGAATGCTGACTAATCTGGAAAATCAATTACGCGAACAAAAGGCCACGGATCGTTTCGATGAAGTGCTCGAGGAGATCCCGAAGGTGCGCGAGGATCTGGGTTACATTGCGTTGGTAACGCCCACTTCTCAAATCGTCGGTTCGCAGTCGGTGATCAATGTTTTGTCTGGCGAGCGTTACAAAACGCTGACCAAAGAAACAACCGGCGTGCTCAAGGGTGAATACGGCGCCACGCCCGCGCCGTTGAATGCGGAGTTGCAACAACGCGCCTTGAACGGCGCCCAGCCCGTTACCTGCCGACCGGCGGATCTGCTCGAACCGGAGTTGGATCGCTTCGAGCAGGAACTTGATAAGTCGGCGGCTGAGAAATCCATTCGACTGGCCGATGCCAAGGTCGATGATGTGCTGACGTTTGCACTGTTTGGACCAACCGCAATGCGGTTTCTAGAAAATCGCGACGATCCCTCGGCGTTCGAACCGGTACCTGACGGTGAATCGCAGTCGGTCGCTACCGCGCCCGCTGTCACCGCCGCGGGTTTACGCAGCGGCGTTTACAACGTCACCGTTGACGGCCGTCAGTACAGCGTCAACGTCAACGAAGGCGGTAGTGTGAGTCAGGTGGCGCCTGCCGCGGCGGCAGTGGCTGAGGGTTCTCCGGTGGAAACCCAGTTAGCAGGAAATGTGCTCGAAATTGTGGTGAAGCCTGGTGATCCGATCGACGAAGGTGATCCGGTGATGATCATTGAGGCTATGAAGATGGAAATTGAGGTGACCGCGCATAAGGCTGGTACTGTCGCCGCGATTACCGTAGCGGTCGGTGACGCGGTTGAAGAAGGTCAGGCGGTGGCCACTATCGCGTAGATTATTTCTCAATAAATGGGGGTCAGATAAATGGTGGTCGATAAATGGGGGTCAGATACACATTTTTTTAAAATGTGTATCTGACCCCCATTTATCGACCACCATTTATCTGACCCCCATTTATTGATGCCTGCTTTGCGTGGACTGGTGTCAACCGTGGAATGCATCCACCAGCTTGCGGTGGGCGCGCAGTGTATCCATCGGCGCGACGCCGGGCTGGCGGCCGAATCCACAGTAGTTGGCGACGCCGAAGTCGGGCAGGTAGCGCCGGGCCCTGGCCTGGCGGATTTTCAGGCCAGTAGCGCCGTCGCCGTTCATGGCCAGGCCTAGGAACACACGCGCATCGCCCGCTTCCATATTCTTTAACGGTGCGTAAAACGCATCGTCATCGCTGCGCAGGCTGGTTGGTCCGGCGAGGTGCAGGAAATCAACCGGGCGTCCGGCGCCGGCCACGGCGGCGTTGGCCATGCGCACGACCAACCCCATGTCGTCGGCTTCGTGCATAGGCCATTGCGGAAAGGTTCCGTAGCACAGGTGGTAGCCTAGCAACGCCTCCACGGGCACGGCTTGCGCCAGCGGTTCGATGAATTTGGTATAGCGTTCCCAGGCGGTTTCCTTGGGCATCCAGAGAATCGTGCCTTCCAGATCCAACACCTCGACGCAGACGTCCCACTGAATGGCTATGTCCTGCGCGGGCGCGTGTTCGAAAAGTCGGGCGAGTTCACGGATTGCGAGGTCGGTATACGCGGGTGCAAGGATATCAAACGCCCGGTCGTAGTCTTCGCGGAACCAGTTACCCATCGCGCTGCCGGGGAACGGCAATCCAATCTGGAAGCGCACACCTTCGGGGATTGCCCCCTCGTCACGTAAAGCCTTGAACTGTTGATACGACTCGATGGCGTCGTCCATACGCGGCCAGCGCTCGAATTCGAGCTTGGAGACCGCCGGCGGGATCCGAAATGTCCACAGATCCCACCAGTGCCCGGGGACCCAGTCGGGCAGACCCGGCGGGGAGTCCGTTGGCACATGCACGGTTTCGATTTGCGGATGCGGGCGCCACAGTCGATACGCCTCGTAAACGACCCACAGCCAGCGTTCTCCGGTTTCGCCGTCGGGCAACGCAAAGCAGCAGTCGCCGAACAGTTCACTGCCGGCACGCAGCGCATCCTCCGTCGACTCCAGGGGCAGACTGCCTACCAGCATGAAATCACTCGTTACGCGCTTTGTCATAGTCGTTCTCCCTTAGCTGCGGATGAGAGGTAGCGATCGGCCTCGAAAATGCGATTGCCGCCGTTCAATTGCCTAACGGAAACTGATTCTTCGGGTCGTTGACGTCGTTCTCGATGGGTGGCACTGACATCATGTAAGCGTAAACCGCCTGGATGTCGGCGTCGGTCATGTTCTTGTAAACGTACCATGGCATGTAATTAAACAGCAGTCTCGCGCCGTTGCGCTTAATGCCGGTTCGCATCAGGCGAAAGAACTCTTCCTCGGTATAGCCGGCGACGCCGGTTTTTTCGGCCGGCGTAATATTGGGAGGAACGACCGTCGCCCACGGTGCGGTGATCAGGACACCGCCCGCCATATACCGAGATTCGATGTGTCGCCCCTTCTCGGTCGTTGTGTGGCAGGTCAGGCAATTGGCTGTAACGACGATATAGCGGCCGCGGGATACCGGATCAGCCGCTGGCGTTGGAACATGGGTTACCAGCGGCAGGGGCGGGATATCTTCGCGCGCAATACTCAGCTCAGTTTCCTGCTCCATGGGCTTTTTTCGCGCAGGCAGTTTTTGCAGGTAATAAACCAGATCGTCCAGATCGTCATCCGACATCGACTGGTAATAATGCGAAGGCATCAGCGGAAACAGACGCTGCCCGTCTTTATCGAAGCCGTTGCGTATGGCGTTCTTGATATCGTCCGTGGTCCAGGTGCCCAGACCAGTTTCCACATCCGGCGTCAGATTAGGCGTCACGAATGAGCCCGGTAACTTCCAATCCCAGCCGAACTCTTCGCCGCCGGCCCACTCTTCGCCAAACGGAACGCTGAAGTCGGGGGGATTGCGCTTGGTGTGACAGCCTTGACAGTCGCCTATTGCCTCCGCCATGTACCAGCCGCGCTGGTAACGCAGATCGACCGCCTCGGCCTCTTCCGGCGATGACGCCAATACCAGCGGCGGCGCGAACACACTCAGCAACAAAGCCCAACGAGGCATCTTTAATCGCGGCGGGAACGTTGCTCCCGGGAAAAACGCCATTGTCATACTCGCACAGCGTGGTTAGGCGGCTTCTTTGCCCTCAAGCTCCGCGGTATACGGTGAGGGTGGCATCGGGTTTGGCCATCGAATGACATCCTCCAACACCGACGGTCGGCTGTACACAAGTGCGGTGTATTCCTTCACGCGTGGCAAGCCGTCCCACAATACGCTTAGACCCAGCCATTGGATCCGAAACAAGCTGATCCCCCACACGGCATCTGCCATCGTGAAGTCCTCGCCACATATCCAGGGGTTTGCGTGCGCGCCCAATTGCGCATCGAGCGCGTTGATGATGTCCTGGAAGCGCTGACGCACGCCACGCTGGCGCTCAGGATCAAACGCCAGGGCTTTGCCCGCCAGCTCCTTGGCTATTTTGCTGGTGTACGCCTCGACCAGCGTTGCGTTGTCACTTTGCTCATCGATAAACATTTGCAGCGCTTTACATTTATTGTCATGAACCTCACCCATGACACCGACGATAAAATCCGGGCGGCGATCATCCTCCGGATGGAAGCCGTAGAGAATGCCGGGATGGGGCGTCTGATCGACAATTTCGACCTGATGCATAACCGCTGCCCGTGCCTGTGGGTCCGTGGGGATCAATTGAATCGGATCTGGAACCTCGGCGTCGATGTGTTCGATGATGCGCAGGGAATCGACGATGATTTTTCCTTTCTCGTGATCGACCAACAGCGGAACCACGCACGGATCGAAGCCTTCAGTTTCGACCGACGAAACGCCTGTGTGCTCGACGGCGTAATCCACACCTAAGTCAGCCCCACCGGCCATGCGTAGTCGCACGTAGCTGGGCCGGTAGTTTTCCGCTGCAGAGAACTCTTCAGTAAAAATTCCCTTGCCGGATAGAATGACCATCTCATGAGAGGTGTAAGGGATGCCTTTTTCGTGCAGCACAACGCGGCATTTCTGCGAACACATCGACGTGCCTGCGTGGTACAACTCGAACCGCGGGGTTTGGTCACCGCGAGGGCGCATCACCATGTTTCGGTGCGGATCGGTGAGATCAGCGTTGGCGGCCGCAACCAGAGCTTCTAGGTCATTGTTTGGCATGATTGATTGATCTCCCGGAATTATTAGCGGGCAGATTATGAAGCATTGGCGGTGCAGCACAACAAGATCTCGCACCATAGCTGGATGCGGCACAGTGACTGCGGTAGTTTAGCCCGGATATTGCAAAATGCAGCTTAGTCCAGGGGCTTATAACAATGACGATAAGGCTCACCGGTTATGCCGATCCATTGACGACACGCCCCGGCGGAACCGTGAAATTCATGGTAAGCAGCGAATTGCCGGAGTATCGGGCCGAGATTGTTCGTGTTATCCACGGTGATCCCAATCCCAAAGGGCCCGGTCTCAAGCTGGAAGCCGTGACCTCGGCCGTTGAGCGCGATTATCCCGGGCGAGTCCAGCCGATCCGCACGGGCTCGTGCGTCATCGTCGCCGACGCTCCGGTTTTAGCGGCAGTTGCCTCTATTACGATTACGGGCTGGATATATCCGACCACGCCCGACAAAGGCGCGCAGGGGATCATGGGTAAGTGGGACCCTGAAGCAAACGCCGGTTTTGCGCTGCTTATAGACGACAACGGCGCTCTGGCGCTGCGGCTAGGCGACGGCAACACAGTCGCAGAGATACATAGCGAGGCGAGACTGCTGGCCCGGCATTGGTACTTTATCGCGGCGGCGTTCGATGCAGCCACTGCAACGGCGCAACTCGTGCAGCGACCCTTGGCCGATTGGCCACACGATACCTCGGGCGCGGAAGTGTCCACTGATCTGGCCGCTGCAATTGGAGCCTGTAAAGCACCGCTAATCATGGCGGCTTGTTTCGCGGGCGAGGACCGTGGCCAAGTACTAACCGAGCGTCATTACAACGGCAAGCTCGAAGCGCCGGCTGTATTTGGCCGGGCGCTGACGCGGGACGAACTGCGATCCGTGCAGGCGGGCGGTTGGCGTAGCGTGGACGGTCCCATTGTCGGCGCCTGGAGTTTCGCGCGCGATTTTGACAGCGAACGGGTCACCGACGAATCCCCCAACGCGCTGCATGGGACTGCCATTCAGATGCCGGCGCGCGCGATGAGCGGGCATGGCTGGAGCGGCAATGAAGACAACTATCTGCGCGCACCGGCGCAGTATGGTGCGATACATTTTCACGCCGATGATCTGGAAGACGCACACTGGGACGCGGACTTTGAGTGGCAGGTGCCTGAGGATCTGCGCAGTGGAATCTATGCAGCACGGGTAAAGTCTGGCGAGGTTGATGATTATCTGCCGGTGTTTGTCTGCCCTGCGGCTGGCCAGGCAAAGGCAGATATCGCGTTTCTCGTGCCGACCGCGAGTTATCTGGCCTATGCCAACGACCGCATGATCGACGGTCCGCAGGCCCTGTTCACCAATAAGGATCCGACGCTACACAAAGCTGCTTACGACTATTGTTTCGCCAACAATCTGTTGAGTACTTATGATCTCCACGAGGATGGCAGCGGCGTGTGTTATTCCTCGACGCGCAGACCGATCGTCAACATGCGACCCGAATTTCACCATACGGTACTGGCGACACCACATCAGTTTCCCGCTGATCTGCATCTGGTGGATTGGCTGGAAGCCCAGCAGTTTAACTACGACGTCATTACCGATCATTTATTGCATGCTGAAGGCAATGCATTACTGCAACCGTATCGCACCATCGTCACGGGCACCCACCCGGAGTACTGGTCGCACGAGATGCTCGATGCACTGCAGGCGTATTTGCGTAACGGCGGTCGCATCATGTACCTGGGTGGTAACGGTTTCTATTGGGTCACTTCGTTCGCACCTGGTCGCCCGCACGCGGTAGAGATCCGGCGCGCCGACGGTATTCGCGCCTGGGAGCATGAACCCGGTGAGTTGTATCACAGCTTCTCGGGCGAGCCGGGCGGTTTGTGGCGTTGGCGGGGTAAGCCACCACAGCAGCTTGTGGGTGTCGGTTTTTCCGCCCAGGGTTTCGATAGTAGCAGCCCGTATCGGCGCCAACCGGGAAGCTACGATCCGCGCGCCGCGTTCATTTTTGACGGAGTGGACGATGAGGTGATCGGGGATTTCGACTCGTTGGTGATGCGTCACGGCGCGGCGGGTTTCGAGCTGGACCGCTATGACGAGCGGCTGGGCACGCCCGCCCATGCATTGTTGCTGGCGACCTCGTTCGGTCATTCGGATTCCTATCAACATGTGATCGAGGAAGTACTGATCAGCGATTCCAGACAGGGTGGCACGGTGGATCCCCGGGTTCATGCAGATCTGGTTTTCTTCGAATACCCGAACGATGGTGCGGTTTTCTCCACCGGCTCGATTGCCTGGTGTGGTGCCCTGTCGCACAACGATTACGACAACAATGTCTCGCGCATTACCGCTAATGTCTTGCGTGCGTTTTCCACGGCTGATGCCTTGCCGGTAGGATGAGCGCTTCGGTGGATCCAGTGGAATCTTGCCCCGCGCCGGCTTTGACGAACGCGCAGATTGCGCGCTATCGCGACGACAATTTTTTAACGCCACTGGACGCGCTGCGGCCGGACGAGGCGCGACGTTATCTTGATTGTTTTCAAACGTATGAAACGCAGCAGGACGCAGGGCCGCTGCAATCGTGGCAATTGCGCAAACTGCACGTTCGCGAACCTTGGGCTGCGGAGTTAATTCGTGACCCGCGCATCCTGGACGTGGTCGCTGCGATAATCGGTCCGAACATCTTGGTGTTCAATTCGACATTCTTTATTAAGGAGTCGGCGAGCGAGCAGGTTACCGCCTGGCACCAGGACGCTACCTACTTCGGCCTGCTGCCGCATGAGCACGTCAGTGCCTGGATTGCACTTTCGGATGCGCCGCAAGCCGCAGGTTGCATGGAATTCGTAAGCGCGAGTTCGTCACTGGGACAGCTCCGCCACGCGCCGCAAGCTGTGGCCACGAGTGTTAATCACGGCGGTCAGAAAATAATCGAGCCGTTCGATCGGCAGCGCGTCGTCGCTGCGCCGCTTCAAGCTGGGCAGTTCTCGCTACACCATACCCTGGTGATCCATCGCTCCGGCGCCAATGAGTGTAACTATCGACGCGTAGGATTTGGCATCAGTTACATACCGACCCATGTACGCCATCGAGGCTTCCAGCCAATGGCCGCAACCTTGGTGCGCGGGTCGGACACGTTTGAGCATTTTGAGCTCGAACCGGACCCGCGAGAGCACGATGCGAGCGCCAACGCCCGACATCATGTGGAGGCTTATCAACGCTATCGCCGCGGTTACGATGAACAGATGGCCGAACACGCTCATAGCGGCTTGTCACAATGAGCGAGCAATTAGCGGGCAAATCGGCGATCGTCACCGGCGCCATGGGTGGAATAGGACGAGCGATTGCCGAGCGTTTTTGTGCTGAAGGCGCATCCGTCGTTATCGTCGATCTCGATGCCGATCGGCTAGCGGCGACGGCTGCCGCGATCGGGGGGCAGGGCGGCACCGTGCTCGCATATCGAGCTGATGTCACCGATCCGGTGCAGGCGGAGTCAGCCGTGCAAACGACCGAGACAGCCTTCGGCGCGTTGCACATTCTGGTGAATAACGCGGCGCATTTCACAACGCCGGCGACGGTTGAAGACATGGCGCTGGAGGATTGGACGCGCAGCCTCGCCGTCAACCTCACCGGTCCGTTTTTAATGAGCAAGTACGCCATCCCCGCGCTGCGCAAGGCCGGTGGTGGATCCATCATTCATATTGCCTCGCAATTGGCCAGCGTCGCGAAACCGTTACGCAGCGACTACTGTTCGACCAAAGGCGGATTGTTGCAACTTGCACGCTGCATGGCGGCGGATCACGCGGCAGACAACATCCGCGTAAATACTTTGTCGCCTGGACCGATTGCTACCGAACGCAACACCGCAAGCGATGCCACCGCCCGTGAGCAGCGGCAGAACATGGGTGATCGGACGTTGCTTAAACGTCGTGGTCAACCGCAGGAGATCGCGGCCGCGGCGCTGTTTCTTGCCTCAGACGAGTCATCGTTCATGACTGGCGACGATCTGCTGATCGACGGCGGCTATAACGCTGTTTGACCGCGCGCCCCCGCTGCCAACATGACCGACTCCCGTGAACCGTTGATTGTTGAGGCCAGTCGCTGGCTCGTAGACTTGGAATTAGCGGATCTACCCGCTGAGGTCGTCGCTGACGCTCGCCTGCGCGTTCTCGATACCTTGGGCGTCGCGCTCGCGGCGGTTGCCACGCCCATTGGCCAGTCAGTACGCGAGGCTGCACTGACCTTGGGGACCGGCAGGCAAGCGCGCTTGCTCGGCACCGGTGAATACCTACCCGCGAGCAGCGCCGCGCTGGTTAACGGCACGCTGGCACATGCCCTTGATTTCGACGATACCCACAATGCCACAGTCCTGCATGTCAGCGCAGTGTGCGTGACAACGGCACTTGCATTGGGTGAATCATTGCGCAGCTCCGGTGCGCAGTTACTGGTTGCGATTGTCGGTGGCAGTGAACTTGCATGCCGCCTGGCCCTCATTGCGCCCGGTGCTTTCCACCGTCAGGGCTTGCACCCCACCGGTCTGCTGGGTGCATTGAGCGCAGCGTTGATCGCCGCCAAACTAATGGGTCTGGATGCACAGCGAACGGCCGCTGCAGCCGGCATCGCCGGCAGCCAGGGCGCCGGGATCCTGGAATCCTTGACCGACGGCACCGCGGTGAAGACTTTACACCCGGGTTGGGCGGCACATTCCGGTGTTATTGCCGCGCGTCTGGCGGCAGCAGATTTCACTGGGCCGGCGACGGTCGTGGAAGGACGATTCGGTTTATTCCGTTCGCATTTACCCGGTGAATCGCTGGTTTTTGACAGCGCACTGGAGAGGCTAGGCAGTCATTGGGAAATGCTGACGACATCCTATAAACCCTACCCCTGCGCACACGTAATCCATCCGTATGTCGATGCGATGTTGGCGCTGGTCGCTGCGCATGGGATCGAGCCCGAGGCTATCGACAGCATAGAGGCGACCGTTTCGCCGTTTGCGATCCCTATCGTCTGCGAGCCGCGCGCACAAAAGCTCAGACCGGCGACACCTACACATGCGCGCGCGTCATTACCCTACGCTATTGCGGCGGTGGTGATTCGCGGTAGTCTGGATGTCGCCGCCTACGCACAAGACGCAATTTCCGATGCGCGCATACCGGTAGTGGCCGAACGTATTAGCATCCGTGTCGATGAACATCCGCAGCCACGCGATAGTTTTCGCGGCGCGATCCGCGTGTGGTTGAGCGATGGCCGGGAATTTACGCACGTCGAAAACAATAATCGCGGCAGTCGGGCCAATCCGCTGTCGCGCGAGGACTTGGAAGCTAAATTCCGAAGTTGCGCAGACGGCACCTTGTCTGCTGGTCGAATGGATGCCTGCATTGCCGCCGTGCGTAATTTGGAAAATCTGGAGTCGGTGCCCGCATTGATGGATCTTTGTGTTGCTTGACGTGAACTGACGGGAATCGCCTATGGATCTGAAACTGCGTGGACGAACGGCTTTGATTACGGGCGGCTCCAAGGGCATTGGTAAGGCCGCCGCGCTGGTGCTGGCCGGGGAGGGCGTGAACCTGCACCTGGCGGCGCGCACCGCGGAGACGCTGGACGCCGCGCGTCGCGAAATCCTGGACGCGCATGCGGTGAACGTCGAAGTTCATCCCTGCGATCTGAGCCGCTCGCAGAACGTCGAAGCATTACTCAAGGCATGTGCTGACGTCGATATTCTGGTCAATAATGCCGGTGCCATACCAGCGGGGACGATTGCAGGTGTCGACGAGGCGCGCTGGCGTGAAGCGTGGGACCTTAAAGTATTTGGTTACATCAATATGTGCCGTGGCATGCTGGCCAACATGGCAAGTCGCAGAGCGGGTGTCATTATCAACGTCATCGGTAACGCGGGCGAGCGACACGATGCCAAATATATCGCCGGATCTGTCGGTAACGCCTCGCTGATTGCATTAACTAAAACGCTGGGTGGCGTTTCGGTGGATGACCATGTGCGGGTGGTCGGGATCAACCCCGGGCGCATTGCAACGCAACGCATGGAACTGCAACTGCGGCGCCGCGCTGAAATTGATTACGGCGATGCCGATCGTTGGCAGGACTATCTCGCAGCGCTTCCATTGGGTCGCCCGGGTCGACCCGAAGAAGTGGGGTATTTGATTGCATTCCTTGCCTCTGACCTGGCGGGCTATATCAGCGGTACGGTGATCGCGATCGATGGCGGCGCCGTCATGCGCAATTCATAGGGGGCTCTTTATATGTCAGATGCTGTTACCACCGGCCATATACCGGTGATCGATCTCAGCCGCTCCTTTGCCGACGATATCGGTCGCGCAAAAGTCGCCGAGGAGATCGCGTCCGCCTGCGAGTCATTGGGCTTTGTGATTGTGACGGGACACGGCGTGCCCGCCGAGACAGTTGCCGGCATGATCGAGACCGGCGAGAGGTTTTTCACCCAACCGATCGAGAATCGGATCGCCGCAATGCCCTCGAGCCCCTATATTTTTCGAGGCTACTTTCCCTCGCAGGCGTCGGCACTTGCTGCCAGCCTCGATATCGAAACACCACCGGATCTGTGCGAGGTGTACTGCGTCAACCGCTTCGATGATCCTGCCGATGCGACGCGCGCCGGTTTGCGACCTGGGCGCGAAGCGTTTTTCGCGCCGAACATCTGGCCTGAAGGGATCGACGGCTTTAAGCAAGCGTGGACAGACTACTACTCGGCGATGGAAGGCCTTACTGCGCACTTGCTAGGCCTCATGGCTCGCGCACTGAGTCTGCCCGACGACTGGTTTGTTCCGTTCTGCGACCAGCACACTACCAATCTGGTTGCCAACTATTACCCACCGCAGCCAACTGCACCGCTTCCCGAGCAACTGCGGCGCGGCGCTCACACCGACTATGGCAGCTTGTCGATCCTCTATCAGACCCACGCCTATGGCGGCCTGCAGGTGCAACTCAGTGACGGAGCATGGCTTGACGTTCCGTTTGTAGACAACAGTTTCGTTGTCAATCTAGGCGATCTCCTCGCTGTCTGGACCAACGATCGGTGGGTCTCAACGATGCACCGTGTCGTCAATCCACCGCGCGACTTTGCTACTGACTCGCGCATGTCGCTGGTTTTCTTTCATCAACCTAACTTCGACTCGGTCATCGAGTGTATCCCCACCTGCAGCTCCGCCGAGTCGCCGCCACGCCATGCACCGACGACCTCCGGCGAATGGATCCTCGAGAAGCTGCGCAAGAGCGTTACCTGAGCACACTGGGCTATTTCGCCATGGTGAGGTGCGCGTCGATCAAAGTTATTCATTGAGCGCTGCGTTACGATTGTGGAATACTGGAAGGCAAGCAGTTCTACTGGCGGACAGCATCGTCCGCGATAACAAGCTTTGGGAGACAGTAAGTAATGAGCACCGACCAACCGCAACATGAACTTGGCCCAACCCGATCAACGTGGTCGCATATTGCTCTGCATGTGCGTGACATAGACAAGGTAGTCGCGTGGTATGAGGAGTTTACCCATCTAAGTCTTTTGTGCCGTGATGAAGACGAGGACGGCTATGCAGCGTGGCTTGCCGATTCAACTCAGATCGACAATCCCTTCATTCTGGTCCTGGGACAGTTCAATCCTGGTCATGACCCGTTCGCGCCGATGGAGCATCCGGCACTGGGGCCGTTCGCGCACATCGGTATCGAGGTTCCGGACAAAGAGATGATCGATGAGACTGCAGCCAAGGCGAAGGCGGCCGGCTGCCTGATACTCGGGCCCCAGCAGATGCCCAAACGGATCGGCTATATCTGTTTTCTGCGCGATCCCGAGGGTAATATGGTGGAATTCTCCTACGACCAGGGCGTCTACGAAAAAGTTCGCGAGGTCTGGGGAAACAACAAGGCCTGAGGGGGACGGGTCGACTTCGGCTACAGCACCGATCTTGACGTAATCATCGCTATGTCATCACACTGTTGGTCACTGACGGGTAGGAGGCGTGTATGGTCGCTGGTGCATTCGATCTTGCCCTGAGCATTGGCGGGGCCGCCGGCCAGGGGATCGCAACACCGGGTAATGTGCTTGCCCGTCTGTTTGTGCGTCGCGGTCTGAGTTTCTACGCCTACAACGCCTACCAGTCCATCATCCGCGGCGGGCACATCTTCCTCACGATGCGAGTGAGTGACGGCCAGCTCCGCAATCACGGCGACAGCTTGGATCTGCTCGTGTGTCTGAACCAGGACACCATGGACCGCCACTTGCACCTCATGCGCGCCGATACCCGTGTGCTTTTCAACAGCGACACCATCACCCCGGGTGACTCGGTGAAGGGCGTGCGCTTTTGTCCCTATCCGGTTGGTGAGTTGACACAGGGCAACCGCAATAAGCTCGTGCAAAACACCGTGGCACTCGGGGTTTTGATGTCGGTTTTGGGGCTCGACTTCGACGTTCTCGAACAAGCGCTGGCGCTGCAGTTTAAGCGCAAGGGACAAGATACCGTTGACGAGAACATTGCCATGGCGCGCGCTGGTTTCAATCATGCCGCCGGGAACTTCGAGCCGTTCGCCGAAGCTGTGCCGACGGGAAATAAGCCCTTAGCGGTGTGGACCGGTAATGACGCCCTGGCAATGGGAGGCGCCGCCGCGGGTGTGAAGTTCTACTGTGCCTACCCCATGAGTCCCGCAACAGGCGTGCTGCACTGGATGTCCAAAAATGCCCGCGAATTAGGAATTATGGTTCGCCAGGTCGAAGACGAGATCGGCGTCGCCAACATGGTGATCGGTGCCGCGCACACAGGTTGCCGCGCCATGTGCGCCACCTCCGGGGGCGGCTTCGCGTTGATGAGCGAGGCCCTAGGCGCGGCCGGAATGATGGAGATCCCGGTCGTTTTCATCAACGTACAACGCGCCGGACCATCGACAGGCGTCCCCACCAAAACCGAGCAGGGTGATTTGTGGCAGGTATTGGGCGCAAGTTCGGGCGATCACGAGCGGTTTATTGTTGCACCTCGCGATGCATTAGACGCTTTTAACACCGTTCCGGAATTGTTCAATTTGTGCGACGAGGCCCAATGCCCCGGGATCGTATTGTCGGATCTCTTGATCTCCGAAGGCACGTTTTCCGTCGACCCTGACGCGATCGAGATGGACGTTAACATCGATCGGGGAGAGCTGATCACCGAGTCCTCAAAGGACAACGACTATAAGCGCTACCTCAATACCGAAAGTGGCATCTCACCGCGGGCACTGCCAGGCCTCGAGGGCTATGTGCATGTCGTTGCGACCGACGAGCACGATGAAGACAGTGTGCTCCTTAGCGACGAGTTCACAAACCCCCACAAACGACGCAAGATGGTGGAAAAGCGCGCGCGTAAATTCAACACTGTCGCCGCCCAGGTCGGCCCGCCGACGCTGCAGGGGCCTGAGGACGCCGAGGTAACATTGATAGGCTTCGGATCGACCTACGGCGCAATCACCGAAGCAATTGAGCAACTGGCTAGTGAGGGCGTCAACGCCAATCATTTGCACGTCAAGTGGCTCGTTCCGTTTCCTTCCCAATACGTTGTCTCCGTTGTATCGCGGGCGAAAATCCCGATCGTGATCGAGAACAATTATTCCGGCCAGTTTTATCGTTACCTGAGAAGTGAAACTGGACTGACGATCGACAACCACATTCGCAAATACGATGGCGAACCGTTTATGCCACATCACATCGTCGACGGCGTGCGCGAGTCGATTGCGGGCAACACGCAGCAATATGTCCCCTATCAGGAAGTCATGGTGTAAACGAGGTACACGACTATGTGCGCAGCCACCACAGCGGATTTAACCAACAGCAACACTCCTGTTGCGCTCACGTTCAAGGATTTCAAAGGCCTCGTTGACCCGGATTGGTGTGCCGGTTGCGGTGACTTCGGCGTCCTGCGCAGCCTGCAAAAGGTGTGCGCCGCGATTGGGTTGCATCCCCATGAAATGCTGGTCGTGAGCGGTATTGGCTGTTCGTCCAACTTCCCGGGATACTTCAATGCCTACGGTATGCATACCTTGCACGGGCGCTCGCTTGCCGTCGCCACCGGCGCGAAGATGGCGAATCACGAACTGACCGTGATAGTCACCGGCGGTGATGGTGACGGCTATGGGATTGGCGGCAATCATTTCGTGCACACGGCGCGCCGCAATGTCGACCTCACCTATCTGGTCATGAACAACCAGATCTACGGACTCACTACCGGGCAGGTGTCACCTACCAGCACCCAAGGTATGAAGACCAAGAGCACCCCGTTCGGAAACGTCGAGCAACCGGTCAACCCCATTACGACTGCCATCATGAACGGAGCCACTTTTGTTGCCCGCGGCTTCAGCGGCGATCCAAAACAACTTGCCGACTTGATGACCAAGGCCGTTCAGCACAAAGGCTTTGCTCTCATCGATATTTTCAGTCCTTGCGTGACCTTCAATCACGATAACGATTTCCCGTTTTTCAGGGAGCGCATCAAGCGTTTGGAAGACGAGAATCACGACACCAGTGATTGGAAGAGCGCGTGTGAGAAGGCATTGCTTTGGGGCGAGACTATTTACACCGGATTGTTCCTCCAGCGACACGCCCCGGCACTGCATGAACTGGAGCCTGTGCTGGATGAGGGCGGCTCACTTGCCCGTCGGCCACTGGGTTTGAGCAGTGCGCAGCAGCAACGCATCATAGAGCGGATGATGTAATTGCAGCAGGCGCGCGCCTTCATGCGACAGACTGCTAGTTCAAAGCACAGGGAACTTGGCTTTGTCGGGCAATCCGGAACGGGCGGTAATCGATTCGCCCATGCGCTGCGCGTCAGCCCACAACTGGTCTTCGTCAATGGTGATGCAATGACTGTCTTCAACCACCACCTTGCCATCGACCAGCACCGTGTGTACTCCGCGCCCGTCAGCGGACCACACTAGCTGGTTGATCACGTTCAACAACGGTCGCCATTCCGGACGATCGGTATCGTGTAAAACCAGATCGGCCTTCTTGCCCGGCTCCAAGGAGCCGATTGTGTCCTCCATCTGTAACGTACGTGCGCCGCTCAGCGTCGCCATTTCGAACGCCATTTCCGCCGGGAACATCTGCGGATCGGTGCGCGCGTCCTTGAACAAGCCCGCGACCAGATACGTAGCGCGCATGAGATCGGAATAGTTGGAGGCATTGTTGCCATCGATGCCTATGGACACATTGATTCCCTTTTGCACCATCTCCGGGAATTTGCCGATCTGCGTGATGCCGTAGCTGACCTTGAGCGCCGTGGTCGGGCAGTGGGCCACATTCACACCGGTGTCGGCCATGACATTCAGTTCCTGCTCATCCACATGTACGCAGTGGGTGATCGCACAGTTTTTGTCGAGCACGCCGATCTCGGCGAGATGGATCATGGGTCGCTGGCCAAATTCGGCGATGAAGGTATCCGGATCCAGTTTTGCCGGCGACA
Organism: Gammaproteobacteria bacterium; assembly: GCA_965225625.1. Lineage (GTDB taxonomy): Bacteria > Pseudomonadota > Gammaproteobacteria > JADZEE01 > JADZEE01 > CBDDBH01. The sequence continues at coordinate 414,305 of CBDDBH010000033.1, read as the reverse complement.
TGTGAAATCCCAGGCCCACGCCGTGTTCATCCGACAGCGCTTTCGCGGCCTTCCACAGAGGATCGCTGCAGGTGGTGTGGCCGACGACGATACTCCACGCGGAGATGGGGCTATCGTCGCGCGCGCTGTAGGTCTCAAGTTGTCGTTGCAGATTGCCGATCGCCGCGTCGGTCGTCTGCCGGTAGACCGACGGCTCGGGAGGCAGGTCCCAGATCCACTTGCCCACGCGTCCGCGGATCCCTACCTGGTTTAATCCGTCAACCACCTCGTCGAGGTAGTTAATCGTGCCTGCTTCAAGGAAACTGGTGGTGCCGGAGCGCAACATATCGACCGCGGCGAGTTGCCCCGAGACATATTCCTCTTCAGCGTTGGCGACGGAGTACAGCGTGCACAGCCACAGAAATACGTTTTCCTCGAATGGTGTGTCGTCGGGCACATAGCCGCGGGTGATGGGTTCACCGGTAATGTGAATATGCGTGTTGATCAGGCCCGGCGTGATGACGAAACGCTCACCGCCCAGGCGCCTTGATGCTTTATAGCGTTGTTCCAAATCGGCGGTCTTGCCGACATCGACAATGCGATCGCCGTGGACGGCGACCGATCCGCGATGAATGATGTCGCGCGTCTCATTCATGGTCACGACGTACCAGCCATCCACCAGTAGATCGATTTCTTTCGGCGTTGTCTCCGGCATGAGAATGTTGCTCCTTATTAGAGTTTCTTGTTCGCTACGTAAACCAGATTGAAACCAATCGGCTCGACCATGCGGATCGCTTCCAGTGGTTGAGCGGCAAGCCAGCCATGCATTTGCGCGTGCGTGAGCATGCGGCCCCGTTCAGTATTGGCCAGCATCGTCATGCCCATCTGTACGCCGAATGCGTTCATTTTACGGTCGTTGTCGGCAAAGTAATCGGCCACCAGCAATTTGCCGCCCGGTTTGAGTCCGGCAACTGCGCGTGCAATCAGTCCAGGCGCTAGATCGGGTCCCTCGGTACGACAGATGTGGCCCAACACGACGAGGTCATAGGCCTCATTCTCTATCTCGATGTCATGAAAGTTACCTGGCCGGAAGCTGACGCGCGTGTTCAGTCCGCGCTCGGCAATGGTTGCTTCGGCCAGACCTATCACTTCCTGGAAATCGTTGATAACGGCAGTGGAGTCCGGGGATTGCTCCAGTACGGCAATAGCCCACGGCGCTCTGCCCGCGCCGAGATCCAACATCCGTAACCGTGGTATCCGCTGCCAACCCAACCTGAGTCCAAGGCGAGTGCCCACGCGCAGTTGCGTGGCAAATGTAGCTTGTACCAGCGGACCATAAAATCCCGGGATGTCCTGCTCGATCGGAGTGGCGACCCGGCCGCTGCGGATGGTTTCCGCCAGAGCCGTCCAATTCTCCAAGGGTCCGGGTGACACCCGTACCAACTCGGCCATGGATGCGGCCCCATTGCGACACAGGTAGCGTTCGGCCGTCTCGGTGACCTCGTATTCGTCATGCATTTGATCGAGAAAGCCCAGGGTGACCATCGCGTCCAGCAGGTGCTGTAGATGTGGCGCCGAAAGTTGCAGGTGTTCTGCCAGGCTCTCGGCGGTACGCTTGCCCAATTCCTCGAGTGCGTCGAACACACCCAGATCGATCGCTGCGACCAGCATCCAATAGGTGGAGTTCGCCTGGATCACGGCCCAAACCGGGCCCGAGGGTGGTGGTTTATAGTCACGCCACGGTCGGCCGCTGTGGGCCATGGTGTGGCTTTTCTTCAGTTCGGGGTAGGGGGGATCGGCGCTCATACGCGGACGATCAAGGTTCCAGCACCAGTTTTCCGAAAAATTCGCCACTCAGCAGTTTCTCTTGGGCGGCGCCGCCTTCGGCTAACGGGAAAACGCTGTCCACCACCGCCTGGAAATCGCCGGCGCAATACTGAGCCCAGGCAGGGCCGAATTCTTCATAGCGGTAAGGATCCGATCCCAGGATCTGAAGTCCCATGTGATACATATAGCCGAGACTTGGGATGGTGGGGGAAACTCCCGAAGTACCGCCGCAATTTACCAACCGCCCGCGCGGTGCGAGCGAGGACATTGACGCCGCCCACAAAGCCTCACCAACATGATCGAACACCAGGTTCACGCCTTTGCCGCCAGTTCGTTCCCGCGCCCACGCAGCGACGTCGGCGGTGCGGTTGTTGCAGGCGTAGTCGGCCCCCAACGCTAGCGCCTGCTCGCATTTCTTCTCGCTCCCGGCAGTGGCCAGAACCGTCGCCCCCGCTTGTTTCGCCCATTGAATGCCGGCCATGGATACACCGCTACCGGCGGCATGTACCATCATGGTCTCGCCGGCCTGGAGCCGGCCGACATCGAACAGGGCGTGATGCGCGGTCATCCAAACGCAGGGGAATCCAACCGCATCATGCCAGGACATTTCTTCGGGAATGGGGTACAGATGGGTCTCGGGCGCCAGACACCGTTCCGCGTAGCCGCCGGCGACTGTGCCGCCGATAATGCCGAGCGCGCCATAAAAATCGCCCATGCCGGCAAGATTTGACCCCGTTGGCACCTCACTTAGGGACGGGTCTACCAGCACACGATCCCCCGGATTCACCCGCGTGACCTGGGCGCCGGTCTCAACCACGGCCCCGGCTATGTCCATACCGGCGATGTGGGGCAGGTTGAAGCCGGGCATCATGAACCAGCCATTACGCTGAATTGCGTCAAGGTGATTGATGGTCGTTGCCGCAACCTTGACCACCACATCGAGTTCGCCCGGCTCGGGATCGGCAATCTCTTCGTAGCGAAGAACCTCAGGACCACCGTGCTGATCGTAGAACAATGCCTTCAACAAATTACTCCCATGTCAGCAAAAAACGGTTGGACGAACACAATCCGCAATACGGCCGGATGATAGCGGCCTTTCGTAGGTGGTGAAAGAAGTTGTCTTAAAACAACAACAACGGCGGCGACTTTGTGCGATAGCCCACCAGGAATAGCAAAGCAACTGCGACGCAATGGACTGAAGCGGCGATTGTCCATTGCAGCCCACCGTTACCTCTCGTATAGTTCCGCAACACCTGCCTCGTAGTGCGTGACATTAGTCAAACTATAGGGCGCGAACATGCAAACACGTTTGTGGTTTTTGACGTAGACTTAAGGTTTGTGACCGAAGTTCCTGAGGGAAATTAATGATGACCAAGTTCGAGCAAACCAGCATTCGGCTGGTGGCCTTTTTCGCGACTGTAACTGCAATTTTGGGTTTGGCGGTCACGCCTGTTGCAGCGCAGACGCTGGAAGAGATCGTGGTGACTGCGCGCAAACGCGAGGTCAGCTTGCAGCAAGCAGCGGTCGCTCTCTCGGTGGTTTCCGGTGCCGATTTTGACAAATCCAATATCGTCCGACTCGATAACTTCAACGGTTATGCCCCGGGCCTCACGATTTCAAAGAACGACGGTGCCGGTCGCGTCGTGACTATTCGTGGCGTCGGCTGGGAGACGGCTCAAAACCTCGCTTCGCAGCCCAGCGTGTTGACCTATATCGACGGCATTTATCTCGCCAATCCAATTTCCATGGGTCTGGATCTCGGCGAGTTGGAACGCGTTGAAGTGTTGCGCGGCCCGCAAGGCACCGAGTTCGGCCAGGGGACGACTGGTGGCGCAATCAACCTGGTTACCAAGAAACCGGTCATCGGTGAACTCAACGGCGAAGTCGAAGTAGGTTACGGAACCTACGACACGCTCCGCGCACGTGGCGCTGTCAACGTACCGCTTGGCGACACCTTGGCATTCCGGGGGTCAGTACAGAAATACGACCATGACGGTTTCGCCGATATCAGTGGCGGCGCCCTCGACGGTTACGACCTCGACGATGCGGATTCCGTTTCCGCGAAAGCGGCATTTCTGTGGGAGCCCAACGAAGACTTGTCCATACTCCTACAAGGTTTTCTGCATGACTCAGACCAGAATGCGGCCGCGCAGAAGAATTTGGATGATCCCAATCCGGACGAGCGTGAGTTAACTAACGACTTTCCCGGATTTTACAAGCTCGATAACTACAGCGCCTCGCTCCACATGACTTGGGACACGCCGTGGGGTGTTACGGTCAAGTCCCTGAGCGGTTGGCAGCAACTTGAGAAGCGCCAGGGCGTCGACGGCGATCGGCTTACCGAGGCAACATTTTCGCTCGACCGAACGGGTCTTGGCATTTTCGGGGCCCCCCCGACAACTGGGACGTGCTCACGTTCTGGGACAATGATTCTGAAGCGTTCAGCCAGGAGCTCAATGTCACCTACGAAGGTGAACGTTTCGACGTTGTGATCGGTGGCTACTATCTGTGGCACAAAAACTTCAATGACTTCCTTGAAGCTACCGGCCCGGCCCCGTTCTCGGATTCCATTGCCGCCCTCGCCAACCCGAGCCTTGCCACACTACCGCCTTTCGCGTCCGTCTTAAACTTCGTTGAAGCACGTACCGTGACGCGCAACGATTTTGCGGCCTACGGCCAAGCGACCTTCCGCGTCAATGACATGTTCGCCATCACCGGTGGTGTGCGCTATCAGGACGAAGATCAGCGTGACTTTGGTGAACAGTTCTTTGGCATTACTCAGTTCGACACCACCCTCAAAGCCAGCAAAGTTACCTGGAAAGCGGGTGTTGACGTAACGCTCAGCGACAACCACTTCCTGTATGGGTTGGTTTCGACAGGTTGGAAAAACGGCGGCACTAATCCCGGATCAGTTGCTGGTGTGGCCGTATTCCTCGGTGGGGAATTTGAACCCGAAGAGATCATGGCTTTCGAGGTCGGCAGTAGAAATGATTTTCTCGATGGACGGGTTCGGCTGAACGTAACTGCCTTCTACTACGATCATGAGCATCTGCAGTTCATTTTCGAAGATCCCAGAGCTTTCGCAGGCGGCACCGGAACCATTCCCGAACTGGAAGAGTACGGTGTCGAATCAGAGTTCAGCTGGCTGATCAATGACGATTGGCGCATCGACGGCATGCTGGCCTGGCAGGACGGGAAGTTCAAGAGCGACGTTTTCGCGCTCGACGTAATCGATTTCCGCGAAACGATAGAGGCAGGAACGCCCGGAGCCGGTCTCTTTATCGATCCGATCGCGTTTTACTTCCCGGGTAATGAAAATTGCCCGACAACTGCCGGTGTCAGTATCAGGTGCGATCTTGCCACATCGACTAATCTTAATGGAAATGAACCACCGAAAATGGCGGATATCACCGCCCGGCTCGCCTTGAGCAACACACACTCTTTTTCCAGCGGCGTCCTGAGTTCGCGGGTCGAGTACGTGCATCGGGGCAAAATGCAGGCTAGGGTTTTCAATAATCCGCTAGTGGATGGGATCTCGAGTTACGACATTGTCAATTTGTTTTTCAGCTATGAGTTGAACAACATGCCGGTCACTATCAACTTAAGCGCAACGAACATCTTCGACGAGGACGGAATCAATAACACGTTCAACAATCCGTTCGGCGTATGGAGCACCAGCAACGAATACATCCCCCCTGCCGAGGTTATTGGTTCGGTCAGGTATCACTGGGACTAGCATCGGGGAACGGCGCCAACAACCCGGCAAAAACGCTTGTTGGCGCCGGTCTAATCGGCGCTTTCCTTTACGACATAAGGACGCTTCGTCTGATTTAAATAAAAACTTGAGGTTTGGAGATCCGCATGTCTAGTCGCTCCTTGCCGCAGCAGTTCGCCGAGCTTGAGCGTTTTCTTCCTGAATGGGCGCCGACCAATGAGATGGATCTCATACACAAACGTATGAGCTCGTCAGTCGAAGAAAAGCAAGACTTCTATAACGCGGTGTTGCCGCGCATCGAGGAGATGCTCGATTACCTGGGTGAGTTTTCCCTGGACAACGTGGCGGAGGATGTGGCAAATCTGATCCGCTTGGGTCAGATGTTCATGGATATAGCCTTTCCCATCGAAAACTACGGTCTGCCCGAACATCCAGACGCTTTCGAGGTCGAGCGTATCGAGCATTATGCACCGCCGGGTAGTGTGTGGTGGTAATTATCAAGCCAAAGTTGAACGTTCCTCAGGAGTTTGCTCAATGACAATCGCGCCAAGCGTTACCGATGCAACGCTGCGGCCGAACAGTGCCCGCTACCCGGAGATAGGCGTGGGGCCGGTGCCGGCCGAGCCTTACATCTCGCAGGAATATTTTGAGCTGGAACGCGAGAAGATCTTCAAGCACGCCTGGCTACGCGTTGCGACGGCGCACGAGATCCCCAATCCCGGAGATTTTTTCGTCAAGAACATAGCCGTTCTCAATGCGTCTATTCTCATCGTCCGCGGCAAAGACGGCGTTATTCGAGCGTTCCACAATTCGTGCAGGCATCGCGGCAATCAACTCGGCAGATGTAATCCGGGCGAGATCTGCAAGCAGAACAAGAAAGCCTTCGTCTGCAATTTCCACGGCTGGACCTACAGCACGGAAGGTGAATTGGTTTTCGTCAGCGACGAAGAACAGTTCGTCGGTGTCGATAAGAAAACCCGAGGCCTGAAACCGCTGTCTTGCGACGTGTGGCAGGGTAACGTTTTCATCAACATGGATCTGAAGCCGCGACAACCACTGCGGGAATTTCTCGGTGGGATGGCGGATCAACTCGAAGGTTTCCCATTCGAGGAACTGACGTTGCTGGGGTACTGGGCGATTGATGCGAAGGTCAACTGGAAGCTGTGCATTGACGCCTTCCAGGAGCCATACCATGTGGCTACCGTGCATAAGTTGTCGCTGATGAAGACCTTCAACGATCCGGACAACGACCCTTACTGTCACATGCGCGAGATGCGCTTACATGGCCCGCACCGGTCTTACTCTGTGCCGCTTAATCCGCATCACCAGCCGTTGCCCTCGGAAGGTGCGGCGATGAAGGTCGTATACACCGTCAAGAAAGGTGAAGACGCACCCAAACCGACACTGGGAACCAATCCGTTTAAGATTGAAAACTGGGGCTTTGAGGTCAACACGTTTTTCCCGAATTTCATGTACGACACGGCGAACGAGATGGTCTTTCTGCAACTGATGTGGCCGCTGGCAGCCGATAAGACTTATTACGAGACCATTTTGTACGGGCGCCATCCCAAGACCGCGGCTGAAATGGTGGCGATGGAACATACCAGGGCGATGTATCGGTTCGTCGTGCGCGAGGATTTCCGGACGATGGAGGCGATGCAGGCAGGGCTCATGACCGGCCAGATGGAAGAATTGATGTTTGGCGATCAAGAAGTGACCTGCAGGCATCAGTACAAGGTTGTCGACGAAATGGTGAATTCATGACAGCGACCGCGGAAAGCGTTGCCGCAGCGACGCTACGACCCAACGCAGCGAAATATCCGGAACTGGGCGTAGCGCCGGTGCCGGCTGAGCCTTATATATCGCAAGCGTATTTTGATCTCGAGCGAGAGAAAATCTTCAAACACGCCTGGCTGCGCGTCGCCACGGCCCATGAGATCCCCAATCCGGGAGATTTCTTCGTCAAGAACATCGCCGTCCTCAACGTTTCGCTTCTTATCGTTCGAGGCAAGGACGGTGTTATCCGTGCGTTTCACAATTCCTGTCGTCATCGCGGCAACCAGCTCGGCAGGAATGAACCGGGTGAGGTCTGCAAGCAGAACAAAAAGGCCTTCGTCTGTAATTTCCATGGTTGGACCTACAGCACCGAAGGTGAATTGTTGTTCGTCAGCGACGAAGAGCAGTTCGTCGGTGTCGACAAGAAGACTCGTGGTCTGAGCGAAGTGGCCTGCGACGTTTGGCAAGGCAACGTATTTATTAACGTAGACCCGAACCCGCGCCAGGGCTTACGAGAATTTCTCGGTGAGCTCGGGGACAAACTCGAAGGGTTTCCGTTCGAAGAGCTGACGTTGCTTGGCCACTGGGCTATCGAAGCCAAAGTTAACTGGAAGGTCTGTATCGATGCCTTTCAGGAGCCCTATCATCAAGCCACCGTGCATAAGTTGTCGCTGATGAAAACCTTCAACGATCCGATTGATAACCCCTACGCTCATGCTGAGATGCGTTTGCACGGTCCGCATCGCGCTTACTCTGTACCACTGAATCCACATTACACACCGCTGCCCTCGGAAAGCGCGGCGATGAAGGTCACTTACACGGTCAAGAAGGATGCGAAGGTAGGACCGACGCCGGGAACCAACCCGCTCAACATCGACAACTGGGGTTTCGACGTCAACACGTTCTTCCCGAATTTCATGTACGACACGGCCAATGAGATGACCTTTCTGCAGATGATGTGGCCGGTCGCGCCGGACAGAACCTACTTCGAGACAAGTTGCTACGGTCGCAAGCCGACGAACGCCGCCGAAATGGTCGCCGCTGAGCACACCCGATCCATGTACCGGTTTGTGATACGCGAGGATTTCAGAACCATGGAGGCTATGCAGGCAGGGCTGATGACCGGCCAGGTGGGAGAGCTGATTTTCTCCGACCAGGAAATCTGTTGCCGACACCAGTATCAGGTTGTCGAGGATTGGGTCAACGCATAGGATATACAAAAAGCCGGGCGCAATGTTCCACCGGAAACGCAGGAGATAGAAGGACCTTGAGCATATTTTACGAAAATCCGGCAATGCGAAATTTTTGGTACGCAATTGCCGCCGAGCGCGAGATCATCGCCGGTCCCGTCGGCCGTACCCTGCTTGGCGAGAATATCGTGATCTACCGAGATCCCGATGGAAATGTTGTGGCGGCACCGGATCGCTGTCCACATCGCGAAGCGCTGTTGTCCAACGGCACCGTCAAAGGCGGGGTCCTCGCTTGTCACTATCATGGTTGGTCCTTCGGCACCGAGGGTAAGTGCGTACGCATTCCGTCCGCCGCACCCGATTTTCCACTTCCGGCAAATGCGAATTTACCTCTAATCAACACTACAACGCGCTACGGCCTCGTCTGGGTGTGTCTTGGCGAGAACCCGCAGCCTATCCCGTCCATCGTACAGGACGAAGATCCCGCGTTTCGACGCATCAACAATCCTGTGGAAGTGTGGAATACGTCAGCGACGCGGATGGCTGATAACTTCATGGATATCGCCCATTTCCCATTTGCGCACCGCGGCACGTTTGGCGACGATCAGCCAACGTTTGTCCCGGACATCGAGGTCAAACAACTCGACCCGGACTTTCATGGCTATGAATATGAGGTCCGCGTCGGCGATCGGCCTGACAAGTCAGGTAACCTCCAGGGCGAATGGTTTACGCGCAAGATGAGTACCGGATTTAATTTGCCGTTCATTACCCGCAGTACGATTTTGTATCCTGAGGGACTGGATCATATTCTGCTGTTGGTAAACTCTCCGATCGATGACCTGCGTACGTATTTCACCTTTATCGTTTGGCGTAATGATGATTTCAGTGTGTCCGCCGAAGAACTGATGATGTTTGATCGAAGGATAGGCGCCGAAGACCGGCGCATGCTCGAGAGTATTCCCGGCGTGCTGCCCTTGTCACCGCGCGACCTCGCGCACACGCAATCCGACAAGCCGTCGATCGCCTGGCGACAGCATTTCGTGCGACTGCTCGAGTCAGGGCAGTCTGCCCGTCTCGCTTCTTAAGCGCTTTCTAAATTCTCCGTAGTCCAGCCCAGTCCCGCGCGTTCGACGAGTGGGTTTGAATAATCGATCATGACCGTTTGCGTACTTGGATCCATAAATCTGGACATCGTCGCCCGGGTTGCTAACTTGCCGCTGGCCGGCGAGACAGTAATGGCTCTCGGCGTTGAGCATTTTCCCGGCGGCAAGGGTGCGAACCAGGCGGTCGCGGCCGCACGTATGGGTGCTGCTACGGTGATGCTGGGGATGATCGGCAATGATGAGTCGGGACAAACCCTGCGCAGCTTTCTGCAAGACTCAGGCGTTGATGTCGCCGGTATTGTAGTGCGCGCCGATGCGTTAACCGGGCAAGCGTTCATCAATGTTGCCCAGTCGGGACAGAATTCCATCGTCGTGGCTTCGGGTGCCAACAGCGCGTTTGGCGTTGAGGATATCGTGGGCGATTGCTTGCGTGAGCGTCGGGTTTTCCTGGCGCAACTGGAGACGCCGCTCGTGGCCATCGAGGCTTTGTTCAATATGGAAGTTGCGGTAAAGGGCACTCGGATCTTGAACGCCGCTCCAAGTATGCCCGCTGCCGCCGCCCTTTTCCCGTTGGTGGACATCCTGGTTGTAAACGAAGTCGAGTTGGCGCAATTCGCGGGCTTGTCTGAAGTGCCTGAAGCGATTGACGAGGTCGTCGAGGGCGCGCGATCGCTGTTGACTCGAGACGGCCAGAGCGTGGTCACCACGCTGGGTGCGCACGGCGCCGTCGCAGTCGATAGCGAGGAGACGATCGTAGTCGCTGGTCGTAGCGCCAGTGTTGTTGATACAACCGGTGCGGGAGACTGTTTCTGTGGGGCGCTTGCAGCGGCGTTAGGGGCCGGGCAAGCATTGGCACAAGCACTGCAGCGCGCGAACATGGCCGCGTCGATCTCGGTCGAGAGCCCGGGCGCGGCAGCCTCGATGCCAGAACTCGCCCAGGTTGAAGCGCTACTCGGCGTTTAGCCTTACTACCTGCTTGTTTATTCTGTGCTCTTGTGTCGCGGCGGTTGCATCATCAGAGTCGCAATCAGGAGCACGAATACGAGCACGGCAAAGCCTTGAAATAGCATGCCGAAGGTGCCAAAACGATCCCCGACGACCCCGCCAAGCCACGGCCCAATCGTGGCGATTGTGGTGAATAAATGCACCGTTCCGAGGATTTCGGGGTTGTCTCGTGTACCAAAATAATTCACCACAAGTATGACTACCGCGAGGTAGCACATGCCGAAGGCGTAGCCTTCCGCGACGGCGAAAATCGTGATGGCAGTTGCATTGTCGGCAACCGCCAGCGCCGCCATGGCGACAATCTCGGCCGCCAGCGCTGAGGCAAGCAACCATTTGGGATCAATGCGTTTGGCGAGGACGCCGCCAAACAAGCGCGATAAGGCGTTAACCATGGCGTGGCCACTGAGTGCGCCAGCAGCAACGGCTGCGGATACGCCGAGTGTGCCCATATGTGCGGGTGCGAAGGCGTTTACCGTGGTAGTACACATCAACACGACGGTTAATGCGGCTATCAAGACAAAGTACTGTGGCGTCCGCAGAACCTCACGCAGACTCCAGTCCACCGTTGAGCGGAAAACCCGCTTCGAAAGACGCTCCTGAGCCCGGCCGGTTTCACCTTCGGCAACGGAGATCCCCTCCGGTGCGACCTTTACAAAGATCACCGCAAGCACGGTTAACAGCAACAGCGAGGCAGCCATCGCCCACCAGTGCAGGCGCCACTCGCCGGTTCCGCCGGCGAACGCGTTGGCAATGAGCGGACCTGGGACACCGCCGAGTCCGCCCATGGTCAGATAGGCGCCGATGGCGAACGAGCGTTTATCGGGGAGCCAGCTATTGATGATGTGCATGGCCGGCACCGTCGCACATGAAGCAAAGCCTACGCCAAGCAGTAAAGTGGCAAAAAAATACTGATATAACCCGGCCGTGGTTGCCATCAAGCAGAAACCACTAACCATGATGGCCCCGCCGATGCCGTAAGTGGCCTTGATACCGAATCTGCGAATTATCCAGGCGGGTAAATAGCTGCACAGGCCCGTAGTCAACCCCAGCAGCGCGAACCCCAGACCTGCGCTCTCCCAACTCCAGGACAACTCCTGGACCATGTACGGCAACACGACGCCGAGCGATAGGAAAGTAGCGCCGTTGATTTGTAAGAAAATCAGACTGACGATTGCGAACAGTCCCCAGCGATGCAGGGTGTACATGTTTGCCGTCATCGCGGCAACCCTACCTGCTGGGCGAAGTCGGCGCTATCCCAATAATCGACACGGCGGGTGATATAGGCGCCGCTTAGCTCGAAGCGGAACATGCCGCGGACGGAAAAAGGTCGTGCCGCTGCACTCGGTGCGGTCGGGTCGTGCCAAGTTGCTGACAAGGTGTACGGTAGCGCAACCCGGTCGCCGTCGACGATGAGGTCCTCGATTTCGTAATGCAGGTCGGCGAACTCGGTCAGAAACTCGGACAACCGCAGCACATAGGCATCTCTGCCGACGACGGACTCGCCCAGTGTGGCGGTATGCTCGTTTACGAAGGTTTCGCTGACCAGATCCGCCACGGCGTTGATGTCGCCCGCATTGAGGGCCTCGATGTAGGCGCGAACCGTATGCTTCGGCCCGGCCTCAGCACTCATGCGCCGCCGCCCCAGCGCTCCTGAACTTTGTCATAGACCTGTTGGTCGTAGGAGATCTCGATACGGTTGCCGTCCGGATCGTCGAGCATGCAGACGTAACCTACGGGCGCGGGTAGCCGTTGCGGTGCCATGGCCAGGCAGTTGGCCGCTTTCGCTTTGGCGGCAATGGCGTCAAGTTCAGCTTCGCTGGGAACTTCGATGCCGATGTGGGCAAACGGCGCCAACTGGGGCTGTTTCTTGCCTTGATCGGCGTAGAACATGACGAGCACCAATACGAACGGCGGGTCGGCCTGGCCGTCATGACTCAACCATGCGCTTTTGCCCATGGCGTCCTCGAATCGCTCGAGCACGACCAGTGGCGTGTATTGTTCGTACCAGGCAACGGATTCATCGATATCCACTGAAGGAAGCGCAATGTGTGTCCAGCGTGCGGTGGTGAGTTGGCTCATCCTGCGAATCTCCCGATTTTAGATTGTCGGCCAGGCGCACACGGATGGAATTCCCGAACGCTCGATGATGGCCTCGCCCGCTCGCTGTGCATCGGCGTAAAGGCTGGTTTCATCGATAGTAGTCATGTGGTAATTGTCGAGGACACGTACGCCATCGACCCAGACGCTGTGCACAGCGCGGCCGTCCACCGACCAGACGAGTTGATGCAACGGATTTAACAGTGGCCGCCATTCGGGCCGATCGGTGTCATGCAGCACGATATCCGCCTTCTTACCCACCTCGAGTGCGCCGATCTCGTCGGTCATCTGCAGTGTGCGGGCGCCGTTCAAGGTGCCCATACAAAGTGCTTCGTGCGCCGGAAACACTTTGGTGTCCTGGCGCGCGTCCTTGAATAACGCCGCCGCCAATCCCATTTTCTCCATGAGGTCCGATGCATAACCATCGCTGCCTAGCGCGATATTAATGCCGGCGGCTGCCATTTCCGGAAACCGGCCGACGGTGGAGAGACCGAAGCCGCCTTTGAGCGCGGCAAACGGGCACAGTATGGCGTTGGTGTGCGTAGTGGCGAGCAACGCCATTTCATGTTCATCGATATGGGCTAGGTGGGTCAGTGCGACGTTGTCGCCCAATACGCCGATTTCGTTTAGATGTTCGATCGGCCGGTGTCCGGTGTGTTGCAGGAACCAATCAGGATCCGCCTGGAAAGGACTCATGTGCGCCGAGACGCCCAGGCCATTGGCATCGGCCAAGGCCTTGGCCGCCTGCCACACTTCGTCCGTATTGGTGGTGTGTCCAACCAGCAGTGGCCAGGCGGCGAGTCTGGCGCTGCCGTGCGCCGGGTAACGCGCCACTTCGTCCTGCAATATCGCGATGGCGGCATCCGTCGTTGCGGATTGATCTTCGCCGCTGAAGTTGCGGCCTTCTACCCACAGGCCAACGCGCCCGCGTATGCCGATGTCCGTGAGGCCATCCATAACCGCATCGAGGTGGCGCACGGTCCCGGCCTCGAGGAAACAGGTTGTGCCCGCGCGCAGCATTTCCACCGCTGCGAGTTGCGCCGACAGACGTTCGTCGGCATCGGTGTGCGCGTGGAACCGTGGAATAACCCAGCGCATCAAGGTGTCGGCAAAGCCGTCTTCAACGTCGTCCGGCACGTAGCCACGGGTCAAGGGATCGCCAGTGATGTGGATGTGGCTGTCGATGAAGCCGGGCGTGACGACGAATCGGCGGCCGTCAACAACGTCAGCTGCCTGCACGCGCGATTCGACCTCAACGCGCTTGCCGACCTGCACTATCGTGTCGCCTCGCATGGCCAAGGCGCCGTCGGTGATTATCCGGCGCTGCACATCCATGGTCACGATAGTGGCGCCCGATATCAGTGTATCGACTGGTTCAAGCTTTGTTGCGGGTTGTGGATCTGTCATGTGTTGGCAACGACAAAAACCGTTTGAATCCTCTTGAAAGTCGTGGCCACACCGCAGTTAAACGCTGCTCGCCGGCGGCCCCCCTAAATCCTCATTCTGGATCCGCGGCGACACCTCTGGCGGGAAAGATGCTCCGCGGGATCCGTACGTGAATACCTTGGGTACTGTCTACTACCTGGGTCACGGCAAAGTCGGCCGCCACGCTCATGAGCGAATACGCATCATTCCTCGACAGCGTGTGGTGTTCAGTCAGCAGCCCCAGCATGTCCAGCGAAGCGGCACGCATGGCCTCATCGAGATCATCACCAAAGCCGTGCACGATCCACCAATTCGGCGTTTCCAACAGTGGCGTGGGAAACGCAAAGTCCTTGCGCAGCACGACTTGCATTAACACATCCAGTGAGGCCTCGATGGCGGTGCCGCTCAACTCACCGTCGCCTTGCGAGATATGCGGATCGCCCACCGAGAACAATGCACCATCGACGGCCACCGGGTAATACATCGTTGAGCCGGCCCCGATCCGCCAATTGTCGATGTTGCCACCGTGTCTTCCCGGCGGAATGCTGCTGACGCGGCCGACGACATCGGGCGCAACGCCGGCTGTGCCCAGATGCGGCCGCACGGGTACACGTATGCCTTCCAGTGTCGTCTGCCGGTCACATTCGGCGCAGTGGGTAATGGCTCCGGGGACGTCGTAGCGTCCGGGATAATCGTAGGCGTATAAAGCGTGTGCAACGTTGGCATTGGGATCGAGTTGGTAAATCGTGACACGCTCCTTTTCGCCAAACTCCTTGTAGAGATAACCCCAGTTTGCGGCGAGATTGGAGCCGTAATTAAATCGCGGTGTCATCTCCAGATAGCGAACTTCCAGCATATCGCCAGGCTTGGCATCTTCGATGTAGAGGGGGCCGGTAAGAATATGCACGCCAGGATTGCGGTCCGATTCGGGTATGTCGCTGAAGATC
Organism: Gammaproteobacteria bacterium; assembly: GCA_965225625.1. GTDB lineage: Bacteria > Pseudomonadota > Gammaproteobacteria > JADZEE01 > JADZEE01 > CBDDBH01. The sequence continues at coordinate 399,241 of CBDDBH010000033.1, read as the reverse complement.
CGCTCGACGTCGTTATCCATCATAAGATCGGGTGCGTCGCCGGCGTGGTGCGTCACGGCTTGTACCTGTACAAGATCACCGCTCTTAACATTGAGTGCGGGCGCCAGTCCGGCATCGAAGTAGCCCCAGTGGACGGTGTTTGGTGTGGCATCCAATCGATGCAATGCACCCAGTTTCGGCTGTGCCCGAACCTCGCCGGCGTCACAGATCAAAGCCATGTTGCGTCCTCCCTTACATGCTGCGCCAATCGGCGGATTGTTCAAACGCGTGCGCTGCGCGGTAAATCGTGGGTTCGTCGAAATGCTTGCCGAGCAGCATCATGCCCACGGGCAGATCATCGCGCATGCCGCAGGGCACGGACATGCCGGGGTGCCCGGTGGCATTAGTCGGACAGGTATTGAATATGGTGCCGTAGGCGTGCTCGATAATTTCCTCAATCGAGGCTTCTTCCAGCGACGGCGGGTTGGGCTTGGCAGTGGTGACCGTCGTCGGCAGTAACAGCAAGTCGCAGTCCGCAAGCGCCGCGTCATAGGCAGCCCGCAGCCTGCGCACCAGGTTCATCGCCTTGCCGTAGTAATGCCCGCTATAGCGTTGCAGATAGCTTGCGAACAAAAACATTACCTGTACGTTCGGGGGCATTTCCTCCAGCCGTTCCAGCCACCCGTCCACTGCCTGCCACAGGGCCGGCGACGCGACCGACATGGTGTGGCAGCTCACCCCATTGAAACTAGCAGTCTGCAAGATGCCATCGGTAACGACGCCCGACCATATGGGTAGGCCCTGCAGGTGTGCGGGTACAGATACTTCTGCAACTTCGGCACCGAGCGTCCGCAGGCGCTCACCCGCCGCGCGAACGCATTCATCGACCTGGGCACTTGAGTAGGGTTGAGCAAACCCCTCGCTGAGCACGCCGATGCGCAAGCCCTTCACGTCCATACCGAGTGCTTGCGTATAGTTGTGCACCTGCAAACGCCGCTGACGGCCATCGAGATCGTCGTAACCCGCCATGACTTCCAACGACAAGGCATTGTCGGCGACGCTCGAGGTCATTGGCCCGACGTTGTCGATGGATGCCTCCATCCCCATGATGCCGGTGTAGGGAAGTAATCCATGGGTGGCTTTCATACCGTAGATGCCGCAATTGCTCGACGGAATGCGCACCGAGCCCGCCTGATCGCAGCCAAGCGCGATGTCGATAACGCCGCCGCCCACCAATGCCGCGCTGCCCGAGGATGAGCCGCCGGTGGAATAGCCACTTTTGTGCGGATTGTCGACGATGCGGTCATTGCCGGTAAAACTGCCGCCGCTGACGCACAGATACTCGCACACCGATTTGCCCGCCACGTGTGCGCCTGCGTCGAGCAGCCGGGTTACCACGGTGGCATCAAAATCGGGGACGAAACCTTCGAGCAGTGACGTACCGTTTGACATGGGTACGCCGGCAACAAAGATGTTGTCCTTGATAGCCACTGCACGTCCTGCGAGAGGACCGGTGTCCGCGCCCCGTATGTCGGTTTTTACATACCAGGCGTTATAGGGATTATCTTCGGCCGCCGGGACATGATGGCTGCGCTGTGGATATTTGACGACCGGTAACTCGTCAGATTCGCCGTCGAGAAACTTGCAGCTGTCGCCGAAAGGCGTCATGAAGCCCAACAACTTTTCCGCGTAGGCGTCGTCGATATCGAACTTCAGCGCGGCGGCGACAGCTTTGACGTCTGCGACCGAAGGTTCCTTGTAGGTCATTTGTCTCCCCCCGACTAGTCGATCACAGCGGTTGCTTCGACTTCGCACAGGAAACCGGGTAACGCCAGGCGCGCTACACCGACCAGCGTGCTCGGCGGTGGCTCGCCGGGTGCAAAAAAGGCATTGGTAATGCTGACTATCGCTGCGACATCGTCCGGCGTGTGATCGACGATATACACGTGCTGTCGCACGACGTCCGCCGGGGTTGCGCCGCCCGCAGCCAATGCGATCGCGGTGTTCTTTAAGCATTGTTCCAGCTGTGCACCCAGATCATTTTCGCCGACAAGATTCTCATCGGCATCCCAGGCCACCTGTCCGCCGGCGTAAACCGTCTTACTGCCGGTGGCGATCGCACAATGGGTGAAACCATACTGGACATCGGGCATCAGAGTGTCGGGATGTTTGAATTCGTTAGGCATTTTTTTCTTCTCCTTAGGCAATTGCACACATTACGAATTCGGCGCGCTCAGGTCCAACTATTTCTACCTGCCCACAGACGTAATAATCGCGCTCGAATGACTCTTCCATTATTCTGTGCGCAGCAGGGAGAACAAACAATGACAGATTCCACGCAACCCATCGGCGACGTTGTCGGAACATCTGTTCCAAGGCTGGAAGGCGCTGAGAAAATTACCGGCCGGGCTTTGTATACCGACGATATCAAGCGTCCCGGTATGCTTTATGGAGCCGTGTTGCGCAGCCCGCACGCCCACGCCCGTATCCTGGGTTATGACACCAGCGCTGCGGCGGCGCTCCGCGGTGTACATGCTGTGATTACTGCTGATGACTTTACTGCCCATCGATTCGGGTCGTTTGTAAAGGATGAACACCCGTTAGCGCGGGGCCGCGTGCGCTACATCGGCGAGCCGGTGGCCGCCGTAGCCGCTGATGATCTTGACAGCGCACAGGCGGCGGCCAAGCTTATTGTCGTGGATTACGAAGAACTTCCGTTTGTTATGGAGGTCGACGAAGCGCTGGCGCCGGACGCGCCAGTATTGCACGAGGACTATGCCGAATACGCCAAGCTGATCCCGCCGGCGACCGAGAAAAACGTCAATGCGTTCATCGAGTTTAGCCAGGGCGACGTCGACGCGGCGTGGGCCGAATGCGACGTCATCGTCGAGGGTGAATATGTAGTGCCGGCGCAGCAACATATGTATATGGAGCCGTGTTCGGCGCTTGCGGAAGTGGATTGGAACGGCAATGTCACCGTTTGGGGCTCGGTGCAAGGCTTGTCCGGGATGCAAACTGCCGTGGCCGAAGCACTGGAGGTTCCCAACGCCAAAGTGCGCGCCATCGTGCCCATGGTTGGCGGCGGCTTCGGCGCCAAGTATGAATACACCGTCGAACCCTTGGCGGCCAAGCTGGCGCAACGCAGCCGGCGCCCGGTGCGGGTAACGCTGAGTCGTGACGAAGATATGTGCATGATGAAGTCGCGTCATCGCGGCACCATCCGCTTAAAAACAGGGGCCAAAAGTGATGGCACCCTGGTCGCGCGCGAAGCGCAGGTGTTACTGGACGCCGGCGCGTATGCCGACGAAAGTCCGGCCGTGCTTGCGTTTGCACTGAATCGCATCGGTGGCCCCTATCGCGTTCCGCATCAGCGCGCCAGCGGCCGCGCGGTTTATACCAACCGCCTGCGCGGCGGCGCCTTTCGCGGTTTCGGAAATCCGCAGGCGACTTTCGCCGGAGAAAGTCAGCTTGACGATCTCGCAGCCAAGCTGGACATCGATCCTATCGATTTGCGCATCAAAAATGCGATGCAAACCGGCGATCCCTGGTTAGGTGGTACCACGATTGAAGTTGGTTCTCTGACAGAGTGTTTGGAAAAGGTGCGCGATGCAGCCGATTGGAATACGCGTCGCAATGCTTCCGTGGAAGCAACGAATGGCAAGCGCACGGGAATTGGCGTGGCAGCGGTGTGGCATATCTGCGGAATACTCGGCGCCAGCGCCGATGTGCGGTTGCTAGAGGACGGCAGTGTGTCGGTCAGTTGTGGTGCTGTCGATATCGGTGAAGGCGCCGATACGGCGCTCGCGCAGATCTGCTCGGGCGTATTGGGCGTGCCCATGGATCGCATCAATTATGTGCGTCCCGATACCGACGCGTCGCCGCATAACTTCAAGACATCCGGCAGTCGCACGACTTTCATGGTAGGACGCGCGGTGTGGGAAGCCTCAGTGGGCGCGCGCGAACAGATCCTGGAAGCCGCCGGCGCGATGCTCGAATGCGCGGCCGAGGATCTGGAACTGCAGCCCGGTGGGCAGGTACAGGTCAAGGGCATGCCGGGTCGCGCAGTCGGTTTTCAAGATATTTGCGGTTGGTCCCTGTTCAAGGGCGGCGGCGAGATCCACGCTGCACACACCTGGACCTATCAACCGCTGGACTACGATCCGAAACGCGCTGCCAGTGAGGAAGGCTACGCGGTGGGCGCGAACACATTTGGCGCACAAATCGTAGAGCTGACTATTGATGAGCTTACCGGCGGGATCGAAGTTACCCAAGCGTGGGCGGCGCACGATGTTGGCAAAGCCATCAACCCGGCCGCGGTAGAAGGCCAAATCGAAGGCGGGGTTGTACAGGGCATGGGCTACGCGCTGATGGAAGAGCTGTTGTGGGAAGGTGGGCACCTCGTTAATCCCACGCTGATGGACTACAAGGTTCCCGGATTCGCCGACAGCCCGCCGAACATACAATCCATTATTGTCGAACAACCCCATCCCCAGGGCCCGTTTGGCGCCAAAGGCATCGCGGAATCATCTCTGGTCGGTATTGCGCCGGCGATGACCAACGCCATCTTTCATGCAACCGGAGTGCGCATCGACGAAATCCCGCTGACCGGCGAACGCGTATTGGGGGCGTTGCTGGCCGAGCGCTAGTACCGCAAAAGCAGTGTTAACACAGCGAGATAATCCGAATGAATAATCCGCGCAAAACTTTGCTATTCGGGGGGACGGTATTGCCTTGCGACGGCGTCAGCGCGCCGCAGGAGGCGATTGTGTTGGAGCACGGCAAGGTGGCTGCCCTGGGCAGTGAAAACGACATGCGCTCACTTGCCGGCGGCGGTGCGGAAAAGGTTGATGTGCAGGGTGCGACGGTCATGCCGGGTTTTATAGATTCGCATTCGCATCTGGTGCACTTCGGTGCTTGGGATGCAGGGTTGGTGGATATCACTGATGCGCGTGATCACGATGAAATCGTAGCGCGGGTCAAGGCTCGTGCGGAGCAACTGCCTGCCGGTCAGTGGATATTTCTGTCGTGCGTCGGCGAGCCATACTATTTCGTTCGCCGTTCTTATCGCGATCTGGTTGAAGGCGAGTTGCCGGATCGTCATATTTTGGACCGTGCGACTGACCAACATCCCGTTTGTCTGATCCCGCCCGGCCCACGAGTTCCAGACGCGGCGACATTTAACAGTCTTGCGCTGCAGACGTTGGGTATTACCCATCTTCTGCCCGAGCGTGTCTGCGACGTGTGGATCGACAAGGACGACTATGGAATCCCTACGGGTCTGTGTTTTGGTAGCGTGACCCAGCTCTATAATTACGATCCCTATTGGTTGCAAGTACTGAAAAACCTCCCGCCGCCGCCCGATTCGCTTTGGGAGTTCGGAATACGCTTTGAGGAACCGCGACGTTTAAAACGCGGTGTTACCAGTGGCTACGAAGGCCATTGCATGAACTTTGCGAACATTGAAGCGTATCAGTCGCTGCGTGCCGCGGGCGAGCTAAAGATGCGCTGCTATGCAACTTACGATCTTTGTAACCCGATGGATCCTTATTATCAGCCGACGCACGAGCAACTGCTTGCCGACATGCAGCGCATGCAGGCCATGACCTCGCTCGATGACGACATGCTCAAAATAAACGGCGTCACGGTCGGGCGCAGCGGTCCGTGTTGGCCGGGCCTGATGCGTCAGCGCGCGCCGTTCCACGATCCCTATGGCCGTCTGACAACCGGCCGACTGCTGCAGCCAAAGTGGATAGAGGAAGAGGCGGTCAAATTCTGCGTCGAAAATGATCTGCGTTTGAACTTGGTGCTGGCGGTACCGCTGGATTATGAAGACTTTTACGATTCCGTCGAACCGCACCTGGAACAATACACCAGCAAGCAGCGCGACTGGATCATCCAGCATGCAATTATCATCCGAGATTCCGATATCAAACGGCTGGGCGAGATGGGCTGCCGGTTCACCAGCAGTAAGGGATTTGGATGGGGTAAAGGCGATATGTACGCCGAGCGCATCGGCGAGCACATCTGGAACGATCTGGTACCGTTTAAACGCTATATGGACGCTGGCGTGCCGGTCAGCGGTTGTTGTGATTGGGGACCCTCCAATATCTTCGAACAAATTCAACTTGCCGAAACCTGTGAACTGTGCGGCAGCGGCCATCGCCTCTCGCAGCATGCGATTACACGAGAGCAGGCGTTATTGATGTGGACGCGTGATGCGGCGCGCGTCATTGGTTGGGATGGCGTCGGCACGCTGCAGTCCGGTAATCATGCGGACGTGATCGTGGTCGATCAGAATCCGTTGACCTGTGAACTCGACGCGTTACCGAATACCAAAGTCATGCGCACCATGGTCGGTGGTGAAACTGCATACGATGGAGGGGAATTGTGATGTCGAAAAAACTCTGCGTTGCGGCGCTGTTAGCGGTGCTGCCGTTAGTCGCCGGCGCTGCAGAGGCGCCGCGATACAACGTATTGTTCATATTATCGGACAATCAGGCGGCGACACTGCTGGCGACCTATGGCAACCCCGATATCGCCACGCCGAACATCGATCAACTCGCCAGAGATGGCGTCAAGTTCAACCGCGCTTATGCCGTTAATGGCATGTGTTCCGCCACGCGCGCGACGCTTATGACCGGATTGATGCCCTCGCAGCACGGCGTGCACAGCTGGCTGAACGATCACATGCTTGCTGATTGGCCACGCGAATGGGTCGCGGTGCAGGAATTTCGCACTTTGCCGCAGACCTTAAAGCATCGAGGCTATAAGACCGCAATGATCGGCAAGTGGCATTTGGGTCAACCTTGGAAACCCGCGATTGGTTTCGATCACTGGGTGACGTTTCCTGTGGGCCACACGGTTGATTTCTGGGATAACACCATCATTACGAACGACAAGCAGTACCGTGTAAAAGATCAACATATCGTTGACCATTTCACCGATCTGGCCGTGGATTTCATCGAAACGCATGACGGCAAGCAGCCCTTTTACTTGCAACTCAACTACGACGGGCCGTACATGAACCCGCCGACGAATCTGGGACCAGCGCGCAACCGCTACTACAACGATTACCTGGGGCGTGATTTAAAGTCGTTCCCGCGCACGCCGCTGCATCCTGATATCGTCGCTCAGATCCGCGGGCCGGTTTTCGATCCAGCGGTGGATTTCCGTAACTGGGCTATATCGCGGATCGCCTTGATGCACAACGATGCGGAAACCATGGCCAACGCCGCTTCGCAAAATACACTGGTTGACGATGGCGTGGGCCGGGTACTGGAGGCATTACAACGCAAAGGTCTGGCGGAAAACACATTGGTGATCTATTCGAGCGATCAGGGCAATTTTTACGGGCAATACGGATTGTGGGCGCACACTATTGTCACCACGCCGTCGAGTCCCTATGAAGCCGTCATGCGGATCCCCTTGATCGTGCGGCATCCCGGGCGCATAGCCCCAGGCCAGGTACGAGATGCGTTAATCGGCCAATACGATCTCATGCCGACCATTCTGGACTACGTGGGCTACGGCAGTGTGCGGGTGGAAGGCAGCCCGGGGCGGAGCTTTGCAGGCTTGCTTAGCAACAGCTCTGACGCGACGAAGCGTGAAGCCGTTTTTTTCGAACAAGAGGAAACGCGCGGTGTGCGCACAAACCGGTTCGCCTACTGGCAGCGCTTGGCGGGCACCGGTGAACAAGCGCTATACGATATGGATGCCGATCCTGAACAACACAACAATCTCTCCCATAACAGCGAATACGCCGGCGTTATCAAAGAGCTGCAAGCGCGGCTAAAAAACTTCTTTGCCGAATACGCTGAGTCTGAGTTCGATCTTTGGCAGGGCGGCACCGCCAAGGGCAGCGTTGATCGGCCGCAGGTATTCAAGCAAATCTACGGCGATGCGTGGACGACGCGTACCGATATAAAGCCGGCATTCGTGGAAGGACTCTGAGCGACTGTAGCGCTAAAAGTCCGGCGCGTTGTCTGCATTGATGAAGCCGGATTGCGCGGCTTCGTAGGCCGTTCCCGCGCGAAAGACGGTGGCATCGTCGAAGGTCCGGCCGACTAACTGGATCCCGGTCGGGACGTTGTTTCGGTCATGGCCGGATGGCACCGCCAGTACCGGGCAGCGACTCAGGGTATTAAAGAAATAGGTCATGCATTCCCCTAACAGCGGGTCGACTGACTCGCCGTTTATCTCCAGACCATGCAAAGCGTAATCGAAATCGGGGCGGAAGCTGGCGATGGTCATGGTCGGGCAAATCAGCAGATCATGATCCGCAAACATCGCACTCAGTTGTTGATACATCACGGTCTCGTGCAGCTTTGCGGCATAGAATTCGTTTTTGGTGACTTGCTCAGCTTTGTCGAAGAATAAGCGCGCGTAGGGCGTCAACAGCTCAGGATCCCAGATCTCAGACAATAAATGTCGTCCGGTATTCGCGGTAATGAACATGATGTGGGTGATCGCGGTTTCCCTGCATTGATCAGTCCAGCCGAGATCGACCTCTTCGACAATGGCGCCGAGTGAGAGAAAGACATCCAGCGCCTTGTGCATATTGGCCGCAATGTCGTGGTCGACAATGCGATGGCCGAAATCCACGGAATAGCCGATACGCATGCCTTTGATGTCGTCGAAGCTGGTCGGGATCTCGTATTTGGGATGGATACTCGCGATGTCGACGGGATGCGGTCCGGCAATGATGTTTTCAAACAGCAGCGCGTCGGCGACGGTTCTGGCGAGTGGGCCGTCGTGTGAGTAGGCGTTGAGATTAATCGGGGGATATTGCGGTACGCGACCATACGGTGGTTTGAAGCCGACGACGCCGTTTTGCGCCGATGGAATGCGGATTGAGCCGGCCATATCGGTGCCGCTGGCAAGCGTCGTTGTGCCGGCGGCCAGCGAAGCGCCGGAACCCCCTGAAGAGCCGCCCGGGGTGTAATCCGTGTTCCACGGATTGTAAGTAATACCCCACTGACGTGAGACGGTTGCCGAGGCCATCAGAAATTCGGGCACTTTGGTGGTAGCGTGAACGATGCCGCCGGCCGCGATTACCCGCTCGGTCAAAGGATCGGTATGGTCGGCCACCGCATCTTTCAGCAGCAGCGAACCGAACGTCGTGATCTTGCCCTTGATGCTGGTTGCGTCCTTTATTGCAATCGGCACGCCTTCCAATGCTCGGGCGCTGCCATTGGCGTAGGCTTTTTCCGCTACCTTTGCCAGATCCATGGCTTCATCGAAATAAGTGAACGCAAAGGCGTTGATGGTCGGTTCGACCTGCTCGGCGCGTTCGATCAACGCCTGTAATAATTCGACCGGGGACAACTCACGCGATTTGAAACGCTCAATCGCCTCGTTCGCGGACAGGTAACATAATTCTTTAGACATGCTTGCTCCTCGTTGTCAGCTAATTGCGTGCTCGCCGGTCATCAGCGGATTCGCCTGCTTCCAGTCCTGTAGTGGATTGGCTGCCTGCCACTGTGCTGCCACGTCGGCCATCGTTTTGAATTCGACCGAATGTCCGGCGAAATACTCCAGCAGTCTCGCCAACAAATGCATGCGTCCACCGCGGCCGATAGTCTGCGGGTGCAGGGTCAGGGTAAAAACGCCGTCCACGCAATGGGCCAGCGCGTAATCGAAATCGGCACGCCAGCTTTCTTCGACTTCCGAAGGTGGCCGCAACCCTGCATTCAAACCCATAACGAATTCGGACACAGGAAAATCGTCTAGTCCCCAGGTAACCGGTATCTCCACCAGCGGAGTGACTTCGCCGAATTGATACGTCGTGTCGAGCGACCATTGATCGCCATGTCGCAGGTAGTAAGGACTGAAGTCGTGGGCCATGCAGCTCGAATCATATTCGAAGCCGTATTCGATGAGGATGTCCACGGTGCGCGGGCTGAAATCCCAGGCAGGCGAACGATAGCCAACCGGGCGCCGCTGTGCGACCCGCTCCAGTGCTTCCAGACCCAACTCCAACACACGGCGCTCCCCAGCCGCATCCTGCTCGGCGGGATTCTCGTGGACCCAACCGTGATGAACGATTTCGTGACCTGCATCCACGATTTGTTCAATTAGCGGCGGAAAAGCGTAGGCGGTGTGGCCTGGTATGTCGAAGCTGGAGGGATGTCGTAGTTACGCAGCAGCGCCAGGATCCGTGGCAGCGCCACGGCACCGAATTCGCCACGAGAGATCATGCTGGGGTTATTGCTCTTATCCGATCCGATCCACGAAGACATGCCGTCGAAATCGAAAGTAATGCAGCACGCCAGAGTGTTGTCGGTCATGTTGTATCCTCATTAAGCGGCGTGAGCGGCAAACTCAGCCGCGCGAGCGCAGGCCGGGATAAGCGGATTCAGTAGATATTCGCGGCAAGATTATCCAAGATAAGCGCACTGTTGTATTGAACGCAAGCACACCTGGCTAATTCGGTTTGGGTCCGCACATGGCTGAACAGCAACCGTACGTAACTCTCAATTTTGACGCTGCCGTGGCCGCCGGCTATTTGCACAGCGGCGACTGGACCGATGACACGGTTGCGTCGCTGCTCAAACATTGGGCGACGGTCACGCCTGAGCGCGCCGCGCTAATGGGTGCTGGAGCGACGCTCACCTATAGCGAGACATTCCGGCGTGCACGGCGTCTTGCCGGTGCGTTAACGACACTGGGGATAGCCAAGGGCGATGTCGTTGCCATCCAGCTGCCCAACCTGCCTGAATTCGCACTCGCTTATTATGCAGTCACCATGATCGGTGCGGTCCTGGGCACTTTGCATATGCCATTGCGGCGTGCCGATATGCAGCCGATGCTGGCGCATGGGCGCGCCCGTGTCGTGATCTGTGCCGCGGCCAGTGACGGCTACGACGCGCCTGCCGAAATGTTGCATCTGGCCAGTCAGCCAACGTCGATTGAGCACGTGCTTGTCGCAGGTACGCAAGCGCCGACCGGTACGATCGCGTTATCCGATTGCATAGCCGACGGGGAGTTCCCGGTTGCTCAGGGCAAGCCCGATGCCAGCGATCCGGCGTTGCTGTGTTTCACCTCGGGCACGTCAACCGCGCCCAAGGCCGTTGTGCACAATCATCATACGATGCTGTCTAATAATCGCTTGTGTGCGCCCATCTATGGCATTACCGCCAAGGACCGCGTTCTTTCCGGCGCACCGTTTACCCATGCGTTTGGTATTTGTGTCATTAATTTTACCTTGTGCGCCGGTGCGACCAATGTCTTGATGCCGGCTTTTTCTCCGCCGATGTTGGCTGACGCTATCGAGGAATATAAACCGGATTTGTTGTTTCTCGCCCCTGCCCACATAGCGGCCTGCCTGAGCGCCGGGGGATTTCGCGAGCGTGATTTATCATCGATCCGGCATGTGACCGTTTCCGGTGCGGCATGTCCGTATCAACTGGCACACGATTTCGAGGTGCTGCTTGAAAACGGGGTGGTCGGCCAAATGTGGGGGATGTCCGAGACGTATATGGGACTACACACGCCTTTTGATGCGCCGGCGGACGTGCGTCATGGCAGCTTGGGGGCGGCGACGCCCGCGGTGGCCCATCGGATAGTGCTGAGCGACGAAACGCTTGCGTCCACGGGCGAGGAGGGCGAGATCCACGTGCGCGGTTGTTCAGTCATTCCGGAATATTTTGGCAACGCGGACGCCAACGCCGCGGCTTTTACCGCGGATGGCTGGTTTCGAACCGGTGATCTGGCGGTCAGCGACGAGCGCGGCGATGTGCGAATTACCGGACGCGTGAAGGACATCATCAATCGCGGCGCAATCAAGTACAACCCTGCGGATATCGAACTTCTGCTGACTGGCCATCCCGGAATTCGAGAAGCGGCCATCATCCCGATGCCGGACCCGATGTTGGGTGAAAAAGCGTGCCTGTTTGCCGTGTGTGACGATGACACAGCCCTGTCGTTGGACGATGTGCGTCGTTTTTTGGCGGATCACGATATTGCTAAATTGAAATGGCCCGAGCGACTGGTCCTGATCGATGCGATGCCGATTACGCCTACGCGCAAGGTCAGTAAAGCGGCGCTTGCGCGGATGTTGTAGCCTCTCACCCGTGGCGACTTTCTTATTAATTCACGGCTCCTGGCACGGTGCATGGGCGTGGGACAAACTGGTGCCGCTATTGCAAGCTAAAGGCGATGAAGCAATCGCGCTGGACATGCCCGGCCGAGGCGCAAACCCGGCGCCGGTCGCGGCGCAGACGCTGGCCAATTACGTCGCCACCGTGGTCGCTGCAATCGACGAGAGTGCCGATCGCGTCTATCTGGTCGGACACAGTGCCGGCGGCATGGTCGTCAGCGAGGCGGCGGAAAACAGGCCCAAGCGCGTTGCCGGCCTCATCTATATCGCGGCGTTCATGCTGTCTGATGGACAATGCCTCGCAGACATAGCTGCGGATGATCCGGGTAATACGATCGTGCCGAATACGGTTGCCAACGAGGCTGGCACGACTTTAACGGTCATACCCGGCAAGGCACGCGCGCCGCTGTATCATGATTGTTCCGACGCCGATGTCGATTGGGCGCAGCAGCGCCTGGTGGCCGAAACGACTGAACCCTCGAGCGCCAAAGTCCACCTCAGCGCGACGCGATACGGGACGGTGCCACGGTATTACCTGGAATGCTTGCAGGATCGCGCGATATCGATTGCGACCCAACGCGCCCTGTGCGCGACGCAACCGCCGGCGCAGGTGTTCACCCTGGATACCAGCCATTCGCCGTTTTTGTCTCAACCCGCCGTTGTTGCTGAGCATTTGCGCTTAATCGCAACGCAGTGAACAACGCGATAACGACGATAGGAGTTAAACTAACTACCATCATAACGAGGTGAGTTCGATGAGCGTGATCGATAATGCGCAGCTGCGCAATTTCAGTTTACCCGGGCTGAACCACCAGACACTGGCGGGACATGCCCAGGGTGTGCAATCCATGGAAGTCTGGCAACAGAAGGTCGCGGCACACGCCGAGACACCAGTGCACTGTCACGCCTGCGAGGAAGTAATCGTTATCCTCACGGGATCGGGCGAAATAACCATAGACGGAGCCACTACGGAATTTGGTCCGAATTCGACCATCGTCGTACCGCCGGACGTAGTCCACCAACTGATCAACACCTGCGATGACGAGATCCACTTGGTCTCTGCGCTGGGCATGGCGCCGGTGCGCGTCAAAACCGCCGACGGTGAGGCTATGCCGATTCCATGGGAAGCTCCCGACTTGGATGAATAAGAGTACGGTTTGGAAAGTTTGTTGTTGCCTGGTGACGCTCCTGGCAATGCTGGCGTTTACGCCGCTGGTGATCCCGCCAGGACAGGTTGAGCCGCTGCTGTTGGGGATGCCGCGGACGCTTTGGTCCGGTTTGCTGATTGCTTTCGCTGTTGTCGCTATTACCTGTATCGGCGCGATGGTGCGCAGCGACGAGCAAAGCGAGTAATCCGCATGTCGCACAAGGGCCGGTGGCGCCGCGGCGGCTACCGTCCCGCCAGGCCGGCACGCGTTAACTATCGTTCCAGCGTTATGCTGTCTGACACTTCATGAGCGCCTGGTTCGTCGCTTTGGGTGTCGTCTATCTCGGCGCGTTGCTTAGCGCTACCGTACGGGCGCGACGACGCATACACAACGCCAATGATTACATGCTGGCGAGCTCGGACATCGGCGTGCTGTTGGGGTCGTTGACCGTGGCCGCTACTTTGTTCAGCACCTTCACGCTGCTGGGCATGCCTGACTTTTTTCGTACCCACGGTATTGCCGCCTGGATTTTTCTCGGCGTTGCTGATGCTGTGCTGGCTTTTGTCGTATTGTGGTTCGGTGTTCACCTGCGTCGTCGGGCCCGGCAATTCGGATTCAAGGGCCTGGCCGGATTGATGCAGGCCTGTTATCAGTCCCGTTGGGCCGGATATCTTTATCTGGGTAGTGTATTTGTATTCCTCATCCCCTATGTCGCGATCCAGATCCGCGGCGTCAGCATTTTTCTGAATGCAACGTTCCCGGACTTTTTGCCGGTGTGGGGTTGGGCCTCGGCGATGGTGGCGGTGATGTTGACCTATAGTGAGATTGGCGGATTGAAGGCGATCGTCTACGCCGATGCGATGCAGGGACTGATATTGCTGGGGGTGACATTAGTCATTGGTTACGGCTGCATTCATAACGCCGGCGGCATTACCGCGTTATTCGAATCAGTTCGTTCGGCTAACGAGGCTTTGCTGTCTGCGCCCGGACCTCACGGCCTGTTCACGCCGCAATTTCTGTTCGCATCAGCGGTGGTTTTTGCCCTGATCCCGGTCACACAGCCGCAGGTAGCGACTCGCCTGGTCATTATGCGAGATCTTGCCGCCCTGCGCCGAATGGCCGTTCTCTTGGGGGTATTCGCGATGCTGGTCATCGGCGCCACTATTCCCATTGGCATGTACGGTGCCGTGTACTATGCGGATCTGCCAACCGCGGAGTTTCTGGCGCAAACCTTGATCCTCGATCAATTACCGCTGGTTGGCGCGGCCGTCGCCATCGGTCTCATTGCCGCCGCTATCTCGACTGCGGATTCACAGATATTTGCCGTCGGCGCAGAGCTACGCTCGATACTGCCAGGCGACGAACAGCAGAATATGAGACGCACCAAGATTGCGATCTTTTGTTTTGCGCTGGCCGCGCTTGTCGTCGCGATCCGCAGCAGCGATCAGTTGGTATTGCTGGCCAGGGTTACATTTGCGGGTACCGGTTTGCTGGCGCCGTTCATCATTGCCGCGGTTCTGTCGTCGCGACCGCCTGGGGTGGAAATAATTGCTGCTACGGCCGCCGCGGTGCTGGTGTTCCTGTGCTCGTTGTCCGGATTAGTGCCGGGGAAGATCGGTGCAATGCGCCTGGACCTTTCCTTGCTGCTGTTACTATCTGTGTTCACTTTAATGGTAGTTGGTCTTCGGTCTCGAAGTGCGTAGGCTGAATTGGGAGCACGAGGATGCCTAAATTATTAAAACAACTGCTCTGGTCGATACAGCTGAGTGTGACCTTGTTGGTGGCCGCACACGCGCAAACCAACGGCTCCAGCTTTGACGAGGCGGATGTTTCCGCATTGATGCAGGCATGGCCGCGCGATGCGCCGAGTATGAACTGCGAGCGCCTGGGCGCGCAGGACTTCGGCTACCATCAGGTAAGCGTCACACGTGTTTCAGCAAGTGAGCAGACGCCCGCGGCATGCCGGGTTCGCGCGGTGATTGCGGACGACATCCAGTTTGTGGTTGAGCTGCCTGAGAGCTGGAATGGACGCTTGTATGTTCACGGCAACGGCGGTTACGGCGGTGAATCGCCGGACGGCAATTATGGAGCCGAAGCGCGACGAACCGCGTTGCGGCACGGATTTGTGGCTGGTTTCAGCAACCTGGGGCACGACCGCGACGCGTTTCCCGGCACGCAGTGGGCCCACAATAGCCGAGCACGTGAGATTGATTACAGTTATCGGGCGCTGCATGCGACGGTTGTGGCGGCACGGCGTTTGGCGCGCGCGTATTACGGTAAGGCTGTGCAATATTCTTATTTTGACGGTTGCTCCACTGGTGGCGGCCAGGGACTGAAGGCAGCACAACGGTACCCCGCGGATTTCGACGGTATCACCATCGGCGCGCCGGTCTTCGATTTTGCGGGCCTACAGTTGTACGGCTGGAACAATCAGATGGCCATTGCGAAAACCCCGCTCAGCGCGCAACGGGTCGAGTTGCTCGGTGAGGTTATCTTGAGTTTATTTGATGAATTAGACGGTATTGCCGACGGCGTGATCGATACGCCCGAGCGGCTGGATTTCATCCCGGCCCGAGATCTGCCGCGCGACCCAAGCGGCGCGAAGGGCTTTACTGAAGCTGAAATTGAGGCGCTGACCCGGATCTACCGGGGACCGCAGGCTGGCGGCAAACCTATTTATCCCGGCATCCCGATCGGTGCAGAGCCACGCGGTCAGCTCTACGAATCCGGCTCGTTCAAACCGGTGCCGTCTGAATCCGCCTGGGCGGGTCGCCTGTTCGACGATCTGGCCGGCGAACAGCAGACACGTGACATCGTCGCAACCTGGTTCAAATACATGGCGTTCGAAACTGACGTGCCGGACTACGATTGGCAGCAGTTCGATATTGAACACGATCTGGGCAAACTCACTTATATGTCAGCGCTCATGGACGCTACCGACACGGATCTGGATAAATTCCGCGAGCGGGGCGGGCGCATGCTCATGTATCACGGTTGGGGAGATACCGGAGTCAATCCGCTAATGACGGTCGATTATTATCGAAAGGTACTGGCGCGAAACGGGTCCGGCACGCGGGACTTTTTTCGTACCTTTATGGTGCCCGGTATGTTTCACTGCTACGGTGGCGTCAACGTCGATCGATTCGACGCGATGACACCGGTCATACATTGGGTCGAAGAGGGCATCGCACCGTCGCGCCTGCCCGCGTCCCGCGTCGAAGACGGCAAGACCACGCGCACCCGACCGCTTTGCCCGTATCCGCAAGTCGCGCGCTACGCCGGCGCTGGCAGTACCGATGCGGCGGAGAATTTTCGCTGCGTTGAGCCTTAGATAAAAACCTGCAGTGGTTCGAATAAGGAATCGCAGTCGATGAGATCCACCCGTTTCATGCGTATGCGGTAGCCCTCTGCAAGCTTGCGCACATGGTAGGTGTACTTGCCGGCAAACTGACGGCGGTGGTCACGTTGGTATTCAGTAAGTGTGAAACGCGAGCAGACGATCAGATCACCGTCGCCCGCGCCCTTGGTGGTTATCACGGCCTCGCCGACTACATGGCTGATGCGCAACGGGTGGCTCAAAGAATGGGCTTGGGGATGCTGTATACGCGCTATGCGCATAGCCATCAGTTCGCGATTTTCGTAGAACAGCGACACTTCATTGAGCGGATCGGTTTGACCCACGTTTGCGGGTACCCAGTAGCAACAATCGTCGGTAAATAAATCCAGCCACTCGGCATAGCGTTGTTGATCCAGCAGTTCAGTTTCTGCATGCAGCAGCAACGCAATGTCACGCAATGCCTTTGCGGACAGCGTTGTGGCCAGTGCTGCGTCGGCGACTAACATCAGGTCTCGCTGGTCATATAGCCAAGCCATGCGCGGTACTGGTTACGAATGAACTGCTCGCTCAAGGCCGACGTCGCCGCAGCGCCGGCCCGGGTTGCCGGATCAAATTCCCGATGCTGGCTGACCCAGTCAGAACCGCCCCCGGACAGCCCCCGCTGGACCCTTTCATAGGCTTCCAGATCGTCTGGCTTGATGAGCGAGGAGGGCGAATGGACCGTGTTGGCGAACACGATATTGCGTTGGTTCAGTTTCTCGGGCGCTCCGCGTAAGCGCATCACCCAGATTTCCACGATGGTTCGATCGACGGCAATTGGATGGAGAACGCGCATCTGCAGGAAGCCGGGATGGGCGGAAGCGTTAGGGTAGACACAAACGTTGTGGACGTTTTCGCTCAGGATCGCATCGGCACCGACCTGACCATGCGTCGCTGCCAGTCTGGTTGCATATTCGTCGAAGACAGGGTCACTACCACCGGGATCGCGGAAGCCGCGCATATCACTGTGGCCGTTGGCGTAACAGTTGACCCGCAAGGCCGCAAGTTGCTTATAGCTTTGAGCGTTTCCGTTGACCAGCGTCACCGCCAGCGGCGGGGAGGTTCGATTTTCCAGACGCTCGGCGCTCGCGGCGATGGACGATTGATGCACCACCTGTGGATGCATACCGTCGTGCAGGTTTTCCAGATAAATCTTCCAATTATTGCGCTGCACGGTACGGAAGCACCCCCCGGTCACCTGTAAATCGCCGTCCGGGGCGCGGTCCACCATATTGTCCAGCGCATGGCGGGCGTCGCCGAGAAATTCTCGCAAGTCGGGCCCATTGGCGGCCAGGCACGCAAACACGAAGCCGCGATATGTTTCAGTGCGGATACTCGGCATTGCATACTTCGGCGCATCCGCCGCCACCTCGGTACTGGTGTAGCCATCGGCTTGGGGAATTGCGAGCAGCGAGCCATCGGTTCGGTAAGTCCAACCGTGGTAGCAACAGCGCAGCACCTTCGCATGGCCGCAGCGTTCGCCGACGACTTGGGCTCCGCGGTGCGCGCAGCGGTTGTGCAGCACGCGGATGTCGTCGTCGCCGTGACGGATCATGACCACCTGCTGCATGGCTACGCTGGTGGTAAAAAAATCGCCGGCATTCGGGACCTGGCTGGCGTGCCCCACATAGTTCCAAGCACGTGCAAAGATCCGCTCCAGCTCCAATTGAAACAACGCCGGATCCGTATAAATGCACCGGTGCACGCGGTCGGTCTGAATCAACGCTTGGATCTGTTGGTCGTTGTAGCGTGACATAGCTGCTCAGGTTAGGCGCGGGTCGCTGCCGTAGTTTATACTCGCGCTCACGCGTCGCGATAAGCTACTGAAAAATAATAATATGTTGAGCGTTCCGAGCGGTAAATTCTTTTACGGCTGGTGGGTAGTCGCTGCCGCAATCGTCGGTCAATCCACCGGGCCGGCGCAGTTCGCGTTCGCCGCGCTTGGTCTATTCATGTTGCCGTTTGCGCATGAATTCGGCTGGCAGCGTGCTGAGGTGAGTCTGGCCCTGACCTTTTTCACGGTCGTGCTGGCGCTGTCATTGCCGGTCGTTGGCGGTATCGTCGATCGCGTCGGCAGCCGGAAGGTCTTGCTGCCATCGATCGCGGCTGTGGGCTTACTGCTTGCGGCCATACCGCTGCTGGTGACCCAACTGTGGCACTTGTACGCCATTTTCGTTCTCATTGGATCACTGGGGGCGGGTGCCAACTCTCTACCCTACATGCGCACCATATCTGCGTGGTTTAATCGCCGGCGCGGTCTGGCGATTGGCTTATCTATGGCCGGCGCCGGGCTTGGTTACGGTTATGTTCCGCCGCTGGTCCAGTATTTTATCGGCACGTACGGATGGCGTTCGGGCTACTTCGTGCTCGCGGCGATCACACTCGCAATCGCCATTCCCGTGGTATACGCGCTGTTACGCGAATCGCCGCAGGCGATGGGTCTGGAACCGGACGGGGGCGAGGTGATGCCGGCGCAGCACAAGTCCCCTGAAACCGGTCTCGATCGTGCACAGGCGCTGCGACGCCCGGAATTCTGGCTGCTATTCATCGTTTTCGCCGTGTTATCGTTCACTTTTTACGGCCTGTTACCGCATCTCGTGCCGATGCTGACCGATCGCGGGATGAGCGGCACACAGTCGGCGCTGGTCGCCTCGACAATTGGTTGGACGATTCTCGTGGCGCGCGTACTGATCGGTGTCCTCATCGACCGCTTCTTCGCCCCACGTGTGGCAATGGCCTTTTTTATGCTGTCCGCGCTAGGCATGGCGGTGTTGGCCTTAGGCGGAGTCGGCGGCGCGGCCTACCTTGCCGCTATCCTGATCGGCTTCAGTATCGGCGCGGAGATCGACTTGATGGCTTATATGGCAGGCAGATATTTTGGCTTACGAAGCTTCGGTCAGATTTACGGACTGCTATTCGCAGCGCTTCTCGTAGGCACATCGCTGGGACCTGTAGCATTTGGCCAGACCTTTGACCGAACCGGTTCTTACGTTCCGATTCTGGGTGTGTGTTCGGTGGCTGATAATCTTCGCCGTCATCGTCACCGCATTCTTGCCGCCCTATACAAAGTTATCCACCACCTAAAAAATTGGGGTCAGATACACATTTACCGCGGCGGAATTGCAAGATCTGCGGGTCGGCAGACCTATTGCCAGCGAACGTGTGGTCGTTGATGATAGCTGTGGAGATCTGGACTTTGTTCGACACCACTGAGGATCGGGATACTTACGTCAGTCACCCGTTGCAGGTCGATTATCTGCGCGGTATCGGGGAAAAGGTCGAACGACTCGTCATTTATGATTTTTGAGAGGCGTTCTCGGTAATGAAACTTGCGAGTTTTCGTCACGCGCAGCGGGATCGAATCGGTTTTACCCTGGACGAACAAAACCTTATTGATCTGCACGATGTGACCGCGGCGATGGGTGAGGATCCGACGGCGTTGCCGCGCGACATGATTGGCTTGATCCAAGCACAGGCAGACCTTGCCGGAACACTCGACCCGGCGATCGATTTCGCCGCATCGCACGCGGACGCCGTTACACTAATCCCCACTGCGGACGTGGTCTGGCGCCCGCCGGTCCGCCGACCCGGGAAGATCTGCGGTATTGCCATGAATAATTCGGCCAGCAATTCCCGCAAGATCAGTGCACCGTCGCATCCGGCATTCTTTCTCAAGCCGGCCTCTTGTTTGATCGGCCATAACGAAAATATTGAAGTGCGGGATTATTACGGTAGCGTACATCCAGAGCCCGAGCTGGCGGTAGTGATAGGTCGGCAGTGCCGGGATGTCAGCGTCGCGCAAGCCTACGATGTCGTTTTCGGCTACACCATTATTAATGACGTAACCGGCAACGGCATGCGTGCCGAGGATTTGTTTCATTATCATGCCTTGTATGCATCAACAACGCAGCCCGGGCAGATCCAGCGCGTTGAGCAGCATTTGTCATATGCGGGTCGCTATAAAGGCAGCGATACTTTTGGTCCGCTGGGCCCATGGTTGGTGACAAAAGATGAAATACCCGATCCCCATGCACTCGAGGTTCGCTGTTGGCTGAAAGATGAACTCATCGCTGAGGACAGTACCCGTTACTACAGTTACGGTGTGCCCGAGGTCATTGCGTTCATCACGCGTTTTCACAGTCTCTGGCCCGGTGATGTCATTGCCATGGGCACGGCATTTCGACCTGCGGAGAAGGGGCGCAGCCTACACCAGGCAAATATTACCGAACTGGGCGGTCCTGTCAGGATCAGTATTAGCGGCCTGGGTACGCTTAGCAATCCGGTGCGCAAAATTGAAGTTGTCTGATACCCGGAGCTGGAGATGAGCGTGCAGATGGTCTGTGCATCGCATTCCCCTTTGATGCGTTGCTACGCACGCGAACCGCAAGACCACGCCGAAGTTGTCGAGGTTTTCGCGCGCCGGGCCGCAGCCATCGAAGCGTTCGACCCCGAGGTGGTTTTTGTCTTCGGGCCCGACCATTACAACGGATTTTTTTTGAAATTGGCGCCGCCTTATTGTGTCGGTCTGGCAGCCGAAGCAAGCGCGGATATCGGTGGCACCGCCGGCTCACTGGATGTGCCAGCCGCGCTGGCGACCGACTGCGTTGAGGCGTTACGCGATGGTGGCGTGGACGTTGCCGTGTCGTACGCGATGAGCGTCGACCACGGTTTTTCGCAGACGATAGATCGGCTTCTGGGCGGACTCAAGGCCTATCGGGTCGTGCCGATATTTGTCAATTGCATGATCCCGCCCTATATCCCGTTTAAGCGATCACGAGCGCTCGGAACCGCGTTGGGCAAGTTCGCGGCCGGTTTAGGGCAGCGCGTTTTGCTGCTGGGCTCCGGTGGCATGTCGCACAATCCAACGCGCTACTACCCCGCTTACGGGACCGGGGAGCCCTCGGTAAGCGATTGGCAACTCGGTGGCGAGAGTGGCGGCAGTTTCACGCAGGCTCAGTGGTTACAACGTCTTGAGAGCATGCACCTGGAGGGGGCTGAGATGCTGGCAGACGGAACTCGCAGCCGCGCCGATATCAAGATGAATCCGGAGGTGGACCGTGTGTTTTTGGATTGTCTGACGCAAGGCCGGCTGGCCGAGGTCGACGGCTGGGATCCGGCTTCCATGGTCGAGCGCGCCGGCATCGGCTGGTTGGAACTGCATACCTGGATCGCCGCGTGTGCCGCACACCAGGCCGCCGGCGGCGACGCGCCGCAACTCGACCTGTATGCGGAGACGTTGGAATACGGAATTGCCACGGGTGTGGTACACGGAAACTGACGCGGTGGAACCGGCTACGCAGGCAACTCCCGAGCAAAGTTTTCGCCGCCTTGTTCGCGCACGTGTGCTGCTCGGCGTGTGGTTTACACTGCTTAATCTGGGTTCTTACATGGCGTTTCAGCTGTGTATCAGCGTTGCGCCGGAATTTCTTGCCCGGCCGGTTTTTGGCCTGCTCTCCACTTCAGTAGGGATCCTCTGGGGCACGGGCCAGATTGTGCTTGCCGTCGTCCTAATCGGGGTTTATCTCCTGATTACAAATACCCACATCGATAGACTCGAACGAGCTGCGCGTAAGGTTACCGAACGTGCGCATTAGCATAATTTTCCTGCTGTTGTTGCACGGCCGCTGGGTGTTCGCGGCAGGGGCACTGGCGTCCCAGGCTGGCGAGCAATCCACTAATTGGATCGCGATCGGCTTCTTTCTTCTGTTCATCGCGATCACGTTGGCCATCACCTATTTTGCGGCGCGCAGAACCCAATCCGCGAACGCGTTTTACACCGCTGACAGCCGTATTAGCGGTGTCCAGAACGGCGTCGCTATTTCGGGTGACTTCCTGTCGGCGGCGACCTTGCTTGGGACTTCCGGACTCATTTTTGTGTCGGGATTTGATGGCTACGTATTCGCACTTGGAGCGGTGGTCGGTTGGCCCGCGCTGATGTTTTTGATAGCAGAGCCGCTACGAAATCTGGGGAAATACAATTTTTCCGACATCATTGCTTATAGGCTGGAAGACAAACCCACCCGGCTGCTTGCTGCGTGCGTAGGTCTGGTAGTCATACTGCTGTACCTGATCCCGCAGATGGTGGGCGCCGGCGCTTTGATCCAGGTCTTGTTCGGTCTGCCATACGGTGTGGCGATCGTGCTGGTCGGCGTGCTGTTGTGCCTGTATGTGAGTTTCGGCGGTATGCTCGGAACAACCTGGGTGCAGATCACCAAAACCGTGTTGCTACTGGTCGGCGGGTTTTATCTGTTGTTTGCGGTTCTGTTTGAGATCAATTTCGACGTTGAGGGCTTGTTTCGCCAGGCGGTCGCCATGCACGAACTTGGTGAGTCCCTGATGAGTCCGTCGGCATTGTTGTCCGATCCGATAACCACAATTTCATTCGGACTGACGATTGTTTTCGGGGTGTGCGGCTTACCGCACATTTTGATGCGTTTCTTCACCGTCCCCAATGCGCGCGAAGCCCGCAAATCCATTTTTGTTGCGGCGGTAATTATCGGCGTGTTTCAGGTAATCATGCTGGTGCTTGGATTTGCGGCCATTGTCTTCGTTGCTGGTCAACCTGAATTCTACGCCGACGATGGCCATCTGCTCGGCGGGCAAAATATGGCCGTTATCCACCTGGCAAAAGCGCTCGGTGGCGACATATTTCTAGGCTTTATCTCGGCTGTGGCCTTTGCCACCATCCTCGCTGTTGTGGCCGGACTAACCATCGCCGCGGCATCGGCGATCGTCAACGATATCTATATCAGCGTTATCAAGTCAGGGCGCGCCAGCGATGCGGACGCCTTACGTGTCTCCAAGATTTCCCCGTTTTTCATCGGTATCGTCGCCGTGTTGTTCGGGTTTGCGTTTCAACACCAGAATGTCGTAGTCATGGCGACCGTCGCGATCTCGGTTGCAGCGGGGGTAAATTTTCCGTTGTTGCTGCTGGCCATTTATTGGCGTGGTTTGACGACCCGTGGCGCGCTGACGGGCGGGGTAATCGGTTTACTCACCTCAGTAGCTATGGTCGTGACCAGCCCCATGGTATGGGTCGATGTGTTGGGGAATCCCGAGCCGTTGCACCCGTACCGGTATGCGACGTTGTTCTCGCTGACGGCGACGCTGCTGTTTTCCTGGTTGGGTTCGGTAAGCGATCGCTCCGCGCGAGCCGGCCGGGAACGTGCCGCGTTCGCAAGTCAGTTTCGGCGTTCGATGCTCGGGCGTGAAGACGGGGGTGACGCTCTGGCAACAGCGCACAGGCCTGATTAGACTAAACACAGCAAATCGAGGTTTCGTTATGGGCAATGTAGAACGCGTCGACAAGACTTTGCCGTTGAACGAATTGGTATTTTACGTGCGTAAAGACGCCGCGCTACGCGAACGCTGGAACTCAGATCTGGTTGGCTTGGCAGGCGAATACGGTCTTAGCGCAGCGGAGCTTGAGGCGCTGCAGGCGAAAGACGTGAAAGGACTGATGGACATAGGCGTTCACCAATACTTAATCCCGCACATACTTCGCTTGTTCTATGGGGTGACGCAAATGACGAATAATCACCCCGCACTGACCGCCTATCAGAACGCCTTCCCGCGAGAGTCTACGGTCGCGCTAAAGGGCACGACCTGGGACCTGGAGACGCCGGATGGCTGAAGTCGTTGCGGCGCTGGCGATGTCCCACACACCGGGTCTAACCGGCTGGTTCGACAGCGCATCCGAAGATTATCAACAGCGGGCGTTGCAGGCGTTTACCCGGATGCGGGCGCATCTGACAGAGGCGCGCGCGGATGTACTACTGATCTTCGCCAACGATCATTTGATTAACTGGCCGATTAATAATACGCCTGAATATACCGTCGGTATTGCTCAGCAATTTACCGGTCCGCACGAGTGGTATGCGCCGTGGCTGCAACTGGATACCTACACCGTGCCCGGTGTTCCCGGGCTCGCCCGCCACATCGTTAACGCCACTGGCCGCCGTGGCGTGAGCATGGCCTATCTGCGCGAGGACATGCAGTTCGATGACGCATTTTCCGTGCCGCTGACTCATCTGAATCCAGACATGCGCATACCCATGCTGCCAATTTCTATGAATTGCACGGTACCCCCAATCCCAACCCCCGAGCGCGCGTACCAGATTGGTATGCTGCTTCGCGAGGTCATCGCGGAGTACCCCGGCGAGGAACGTGTTGCGGTGCTGGGTAGCGGAGGTCTGTCGCACGAACCGGGTGGCCCACGCTATTTTTTCATCGACGAAGAATTCGACAACTGGTTTATGAACATGCTGGCTGCCGGAGATCATGCGAAGCTGTTACGCGAATGTACTCTTGAGCGCATGGAACAGGCTGGATCGGGTGGCACGGCGGAATTGATCGCCTGGTTTGTTGCCTTGGCTTTCACCCGTGGCCCGGCGCAAGTGTTGGACTACATGGCCGCGCACGCGTGGCGCTCTGGCACTGGTATGTTGCTGTGGCCGCAACTGGCTGACTGAACGCTCCTAGCTATACCCGCGAACGCACGAAATGTTCGGCCAGCAACGCGCGGGTGAACGACGGGCGTAGGTAAAAACCCATTGGCAATGTCATGGCGCTGCGGCCGTCCGCGCCGATACCGGCGATACGCTCGCGGGCATTTGCGGCCTTCGGTCGAATTTGCAGATGCGAGCCGTGGTGTGCGGAGATTTGATGACCGTCGCCGAGTACGACCAGTTCCATTAACTCTTCCCAATCGGCCTGCAGTTCCGATTCCTGGATAGGCGTGGGGCGCCACAGCAGGGGTGCTCCGATGCGCCGCTGCGCTAACGGTGTGCCGCGTTCGTTTTCCACCGGTATCCATAGCACTTGGGCGAGCTTGCGACGCACCAGTGAATCGGCCCATTTCAAGCCTATGTGGTCGTGCATCGGTACGGTGCACACATGGGTTGATTCCGTCGGGCGGCCGTCCCGCCTTACCGGGATGGTTTTGAGTTCGATACCGATAGCTTGAAAATCAGGCTCGGGCGCGGAACCGGCGCTCGCACCTAGCTCGGCTTCCAGCAAGGCACCGACCCAACCCTTTGCACGGCGCAGACTTGTTGGAATTTGCCAGTCGTTTTGAAGCGCTAGTTCGGCCAGACTCAGACCGGCGATGCTATTTGCCCGCGCCATCAGTTCGCGCTCGCTGGTGGGTGCCGGTGTCCGCATCGCCGTGTGCAATGCCTCGTCAGGGTGCGTAAGCGTACCGATCCATCGCTGGACTACTCGCTGCTGCGTACATCCAACGCGTCGATAATGGTCGTACGTAATAGCGCAAACGTCGCTTCGTCCTGGATAGGCGTGTTATCTCGATTGGTCAAATAAAAGATGTCCTCTACGCGCTCGCCAAACGTGGTTATGCGGGCATTGTGCAGACGGATATTGCACCGTTGCATCGCTCCGCCGATGCGCGACAGAACGCCCGGGCCATCACCGGTTACTATTTCCATGACGTTGCGCTGATTAACTTCGTCGAGGGTGAAGCTGACTTTCGTCGGGATGGAAAAATGCTTGAATTTTCTGTTCGCTCGACGTGTTTCTGCAGCCACGCCCTGAGCAGCCGTCTGCAAGTCGCTGCGCAAGGTGTTGGTAATTTTGCTGATTCGGCGCTTGCCTTTGACGACGGCGCCGCTTTCGGCATCGAGCACGATGCAGGTGTCCAACGCGAAACCGTCGCTTGAGGTGGTTATGCGGGCATCCTGTATCGTCAAGCCGAGTCGCTCCAGCGTCGCCGTCATAACGGCAAACAAGTTATCGACATCCCGGGCGTAGACAAATATTTCGGTACCGCCGCGGCCGGTTTCCTCCCGCAACGCCACCAACGGTAGCTCTTGGGCAAGCGTGCCAACGATCCCGGCGGCCTGCCAGGCAATCTCGTCCGGCGCGTGGCGCAGAAAGTACTCATCATCGAGGTGTGCCCACAATGCATCCAGTGGTGCCTCGTCCGCGTGGTTGGCACGAAACAGTGCGCGCGCTTCGTTCTTGTTTACGGCAATTCGCTCCTCGCGTTCGATCGGATTTTCCAGCCCGCGGCGCAGCGCCCGCAGGGTGCCGAAATATAGTTCCTTTAGCAGTGCATCTTTCCAGCTCGTCCACAATGCTGGATTGGTACCGCAAATATCCGCAACCGTCAGTAGATACAGGTAGTTCAGGTGCGTTTGGTCGCCGACGAGGCCGGCAAAGGTATTAACCACTGCCGGGTCCGACAGGTCCTTCTTCTGCGCTGTCGTTGACATGATCAAGTGGTTGCGGACGAGCCAGCCAACCAGTTTGGTGTCCCAATTGCTCAGCTCGTGAGCGCGGCAAAACTCGATCGCGGCCTGCTCGCCGAGTTCCGAATGATCGACTTTCCCGCCTTTCGCGATATCGTGAAACAGTCCCGCCAGATAAAGCAGTTCCGGTTTGGGCAGCTGCAACATAATTTCGCGACACAGCGGCAGCGCGTCGTCCTCAGGAAAGGCAAAGCGGCGCATATTTCTCACGACAAACAAAGTGTGTTCGTCCACCGTGTAAACGTGAAACAGATCGAACTGCATCAGTCCTTCAACCGCGCCGAATATAGGTAGATAGGCGCCGAGAATTCCATATAAGTGCATGCGTTGCAGTTCGTGGCCGAGCCGTCGAGGTTGGCGGATAATCTCCATGAACAGGCTGCGCGCGCGCAAGTCCCGGCGAAATGCGTCGTCGATCAAATGTCGATGGTCGCGCAGCAGACGAATTGTGCTGGCACGGACACCATTAAGCTCAGGGTTTTGTTGCAGCAACAGAAAGATTTCCAGCAGCGCAAATGGATGGTGTTTGAATACATTACGGTTGCGCACCTCGATGAGATCATTGTGAGCTTGGAATCGTTGGTTTAGCGTTCGTGTTTCGACAGCTTGACCCGCCTCGAGGATCGCCTCCTCGAACAATTCGAGCAGCATTTCGTTCATCCGGCTCAGTTCCGTAACCGTCAGGTAGTACTGCTTCATGAACTGTTCAACGCTTCGGGTTTCGTTGCCGGCGTCGTGATACCCAAACATCTGCGAGACTTTGCGTTGATAATCGAATAACAGGCGATCCTCGCGTCGGCCGCTGACATAGTGCAGTGCATAGCGAACCCGCCACAGAAATGCCCGCCCTTCGTCTAGTGTTTTGAACTCATCCTCGGTCAGAAAACCCTGGGTCACGAGCTGCGCCAGCGAACCGGCATTGAAGTGGCGCATGGCGACCCAAGCTACGGTTTGGATGTCGCGTAAGCCGCCCGGGCCTTCTTTCAGATTGGGTTCGAGGTTGTGTACCGTATCGTTGTATTTTCGATGTCGGGCGATTTGTTCGTTGCGTTTCGCCTTGAAATACTCGGCGGTTGACCAGATGCACTCGGGTGAGGTGACTTGGCACACGGTCGCGAACAATGCGGCATCACCCGCGAGCAGGCGCGCTTCCATAAGATTTGTGGTGACGGTGAGATCCGCCAGCGCCTCCGCCACGCATTGTTCAGGTGTTCTGACGCTATGCCCGACTTCCAGGCCGACATCCCACAAACTGGTGATAAATTGTTTGAGTCTCTCGCGCAGTGCTTCATCCGCGTCCTTTCTCAGCAATACGCCGATGTCGATGTCGGAATGTGGATGCAGCTCACCGCGGCCATAACCGCCCACGGCCAACAGGGCATGGTCGGCTGTGTCCAGGCCCGCGAGGCGCCATAAGCGTGTAACAATCTGATCGACTACCCCGGCGCGCTGCGTTACCAGCGTCCGCGTAGGATTTCCCTTTAAGAATTCCGCGTCGAATTGCTGCTTGGCGTCGTGCAGTGCCGCACGGAAGACATCGACAACGCTCTGCGAACCGTTCAGCGCCTGGTCCAGGGCACGCACATCAAGCTGGGTTTCAGCGGAGCCTGAATCGACCATAACCTTAGCGGTTAATCAGCATTCGGCGGCGAGAGTTGTGGACGCCTCACGCAATAAGGGGACTAGAAAGTTTCATCTGGGCGCCGAGTCAATACCTCGTGTCCGTTTTCAGTCACCAGCACTGTGTGTTCCCATTGCGCCGACAAACTGCGGTCCTTAGTCACGACGGTCCACTGGTCAGGAAGAAGTTTCACGTGGCGTTTGCCAATGTTAATCATGGGTTCGATGGTGAAGGTCATGCCCGGCTCGATGGCCAGCCCGGTGCCGGGCGTTCCATAGTGGAGGATCTGCGGATCCTCATGAAAGCCCAGGCCTATTCCGTGCCCACAGTACTCGCGGACCACCGAGAAATTCTGTGATTCGGCGTAGTTTTGTATAACGGCTCCGAGGTCGCCCAGGCGCGTCCCGGGCTTTACCAGTTCGATGCCGGCACACATGGATTGGTAACAAACCTCGACCAGGCGTTTTGCCCGGATAGACGGTTCGTCGATAAAAAACATCTTGCTGGTGTCGCCGTGGTAGCCATCCTTAATCACGGTAATATCGATATTGATGACATCACCGGATTTTAGTACCCGGTCTCCTGGTATCCCGTGACAGACAACGTGGTTAACCGATGTGCAAATTGATTTCGGAAATCCGTGATAGTTAAGCGGCGCAGGAATCGAGTCGAGTTCGTCGATAATGTAGTTGTGGCAGATCTGATCCAGCTCGTCGGTGGTGACACCAGTGCGCACGTGAGGCTTGATCATCTCGAGCACTTCAGCCGCCAGTGCGCAGGCAGTTCGCATTTTCTCGATTTCTGACTCGTTCTTTATTGCTGTCGGCATACTTGCTGTTCGTTTGTTGAACTTAGCTGTCTATGGTATAAAGCGCCGGCTTGTATAGCAATTTAAGGCACCTGCGAAGGTTCCTACTTCACACACGTATCGGCACGCGAGCCTGGGTGCCCACGAACAGGGTTGGCTCGCGGGATACGTGGAGGATTAACCCACATACGGAGCATCGTCATGGCTAAAGTCACCATGCGCCAGATGCTGGAGGCCGGTGTCCATTTTGGACATCAGACCCGGTACTGGCACCCAAAAATGGCCCCCTATATCTTTGGGGAGCGTAACAAAATCCATATTATCAATCTCGAGCAGACGATGCCGCTGTTCACCGCGGCAATGAATTTCGTCGGCAATCTTGCGGCTCGCAAAGGCACGATTTTATTCGTTGGTACCAAGCGTGCCGCGCAGGAGGCGATCCGTGCGGAGGCTGAGCGGTGTGCCATGCCTTTCGTGGACCAGCGCTGGCTGGGCGGTATGTTGACTAATTATAAAACCGTCAAAGCGTCCATCAAACGCCTCAAAGACATGGAAGCGATGCAGGAAGACGGCAGCCTGGCACGTCTGACCAAAAAAGAGGGCCTGGCGATCCAACGCGATCTCGCTAAGTTGCAGCGCAGTCTATCGGGTATCAAGAACATGGACGGTCTCCCCGATGCTTTGTTCGTCATTGACGTCGGCTACGAGAAGATTGCCGTTGCCGAAGCGAACAAACTTGGGATTCCGGTCGTTGCCGTTGTAGATACCAACAGCAGTCCAGACGGTGTTGATTATATAGTGCCTGGCAACGATGACGCGATCCGCGCTATCCAGCTTTATACCCGCGCTGCTGGGGATGCGGTTGCCGAGGGCCGGGGCACAATTCCTGACGTAATAACGGAGAGCAGCGACGAATTCGTCGAGTTGGACGAATCGGGTGAGCCGGTGGTTGCGCCGGCAGAGGCTAAGAAACCTGCGAGAAAAAAGGCTGTCGGCAAAAAAACGGTCAGGAAAAAAATCACCAAGAAACAGGCTGAGGTCAAAGTCACGATCAAGAAACGCAGCACCGCTGGGGCGCCCGCGGATGATGAAGCCTCAGCGGGAGCTACCGAAGAGACCGTCGCTGAATCGGTCGCGACTCCGCCTGAAGCGCAAGCCGACAGCGCGCCAGCAGACACCCCGTCTGCGCCGCCACAGCCGGATGCCGTTGATGACGCTGAGGCGGTTACGACAAAGGATGACGGAGCTACCGCGTCATGACGGTCACTGCGGCAACCGTCAAGGAGCTTCGCGAACGGACCGGCGTCGGCATAATGGACTGCAAAACAGCCTTGGTCGAGGCAGCCGGCGATGTTGAAATCGCGATTGAAATTCTGCGCAAGTCCGGTGTGGCCAAAGCCGCGAAGAAAGCCGGTCGTACTACCGCCGAAGGCTTAATCGCATTAGCCATTGAGGGACAACGCGCGGTGCTGGTGGAAGTGAATTGCGAAACCGACTTCGTTGCCAAGGATGAAAATTTCAAAAACTTCTCCGATAGCGTCGCGAACGCGACGCTGATCCATACGCCCGCCGATATCGATGCACTGATGCAACTGCCGCTGGATGGCGCTGCGGGAACATCTATCGAAGAAGCGCGGCAGGCACTCATCACCAAAATCGGCGAAAACGTCTCAGTACGCCAGCTCGTCTGCGTCGAGGGCTCCGGGGATTCGCTCGGCAGTTATCTCCACGGTGGGCGTATCGGTGTGCTGGTCGATGTTGCTGGCGGCGATACTGATCTGGCTAAAGACGTGGCAATGCATATTGCGGCGAGCCGGCCGGTGTGTGTTCGCGATGAGGACGTGCCTGCCGAATTGATGGATAAAGAGAAGGAGATCCTCACTGCACAGGCTGCAGAAAGCGGGAAACCCACCGAGATTATTGAAAAAATGGTACAGGGCAGGTTGCAGAAATTCCTCAAAGAAATAACGCTTTATGGACAACCATTCGTCAAGGATCCTGAGACGACGGTTGGCAAACTGCTGGGACAGCGCAGTGCTGAAGTGAAGAGTTTCGCGCGCCTGGAGGTTGGCGAAGGCATAGCTAAAAAACAAGACGATTTCGCCGCGGAAGTACTCTCCCAGGTGCGGCAGGCGGCGGAGGAGCAGCGGGACGAATAAGTGGCTGAGCTAACCCCGGGTCGGTTTCGTCGTGTCCTCATTAAGTTGAGCGGCGAGGCATTAATGGGCGATCAGGACTATGGTATCGCGCCGACGGTTATCCAACGGCTCGCCGTTGAAATCAAGGACCTGGTGGAAGCCAGATTTGAGGTGGCGCTGGTGATCGGCGGAGGTAATATCTTTCGCGGCGCCGGGCTCGCCGCAGCCGGCATGGATCGTGTGGCTGCCGATCACATGGGTATGCTGGCGACCGTGATTAATTCACTGGCGCTGCAGGACGCGCTCGAGCGTCAGGGTATATTTGCCCGGGTTATGTCGGCGATCAAAATTAATGAAGTTTGTGAAGATTACATTCGGCGGCGCGCAGTGCGCCATCTGGAGAAAGGGCGGGTGGTCGTTTTTGCGGCAGGCACCGGCAACCCGTTTTTTACGACCGACACCGCTGCCAGCCTGCGAGCGGTGGAGATTAATGCGGATCTGATGATAAAGGCTACCAAGGTGGATGGCGTTTATTCCGCGGACCCGGCTCAATTTAAGGACGCGACACGCTTTGAGCAACTCGATTACGATGAAGTCCTGGATAAGCGTCTCGATGTTATGGATGCATCCGCCATCGTTATGTGCCGTGATAACGACATGCCGCTGCGCGTAGTGGACATGACAAAGCCGCGGGCATTGAAGCGGGCTGTCATGGGTGAGCCGGAGGGTACACTGGTTATGCGTCGCCGCGAAACCGGAGGGTAGACATGATTGAAGATGTCATAGCGGACGCCGACCGGCGCATGAATAAAAGCATCGATTCGCTCAATCAGGAGCTGGCAAAACTGCGTACGGGTCGCGCGCACCCGAGTCTGCTCGACCACGTGAACGTGGATTACTACGGCAGCGAGGTACCTGTTGGCCAGGCAGCTACGGTGGGCGTGCTTGATGCGCGTACCTTGAGCGTACAGCCCTGGGACAAGGCGATGGTAAAGACCATCGAGAAAGCAATCATGAACTCTGACCTTGGACTTAACCCGGTCACGTCTGGAGATGTGCTGCGCGTCCCATTGCCGCAGCTGACCGAAGAGCGTCGGCGTGAGATGACTAAAGTCGTGCGCGGTGAAGCAGAAAATGCACGCGTCGCAATTCGCAACATTCGCCGCGACGCTAATCACACCGCGAAGGATATGGTGAAGGACAAGATGATTTCCGAGGATGACGAGCACCGCGCCGAAGAACGCATTCAAAAGATTACCGACGCCCACGTGAAGAAAATCGATGAACTCCTATCCGAAAAAGAAAAGGAATTGATGGAGATTTGATAGGCGCACCGTTGTTCGTTTCTCGCTAACCACCCAGGCTGACGAATGTCGAAAATTCCGCAACACATTGCCGTAATCATGGATGGTAATGGTCGCTGGGCGGAACAGCGCCAATTACCGCGCATTGCTGGCCACCGCGCCGGCGTGGAGGCGGTCCGTGGCATCGTCACAGCTAGCGCCCAGCGCGGTGTCAAGGTGTTGACTTTATTCGCTTTCAGCAGTGAAAACTGGCAGCGTCCCGAACGCGAGGTCGGTTTGCTAATGGATCTGTTCTTGTCGGCGTTGGAGCAGGAAGCCAAAAAGCTCTACGACAACGATGTATGTCTGCGCTTTATCGGCGATAGGCAGAGATTTCCTGAAAAATTGCAGAATTGCATTGCCGAGGCCGAAATTCTGACTGCTGGCAATCGCGGATTAAAGCTGGTCATAGCTGCTAATTATGGTGGTCGTTGGGACGTCCTGCAGGCGCTACGGGGTATTTGCGCCCAAATTGCTGCCGGTGAAATGAACGCCGACAGTGTAACTGTCGATGACGTCCAAGCGCAGATGTGTTTGAGCGATCTTCCTGAACCGGATTTGTTTATCCGCTCCGGCGGTGAACAGCGGATCAGCAATTACTTATTGTGGCAACTCGCCTACACCGAGTTGTATTTCACGGAATGCCTGTGGCCGGACTTCGATGACAAAGCACTCGACACGGCGCTGGCGAGCTTCGCCGCAAGGCAACGGCGGTTCGGGCGCACGACCCAACAGTTGAACTTAGAAGCGGATACCGTGTGATCAGCGCCAGCACGGCCGGTGCGGCAGATTTATTCGCTGCCTTATCGACGGGCGTATTTTGAACCAGCGGATTTTAACGGCAGTGGTCTTGGGCGGCGTTGTTGTTGCCGCCGTGCTATGGCTGCCCAATCTTTGGCTCGCCATCGCGCTTGGCATCATCGTCCTGATCGGCGCGTGGGAGTGGTGCGCGCTGGCGTGTGTGCGCAAGACCGTGTGGCGGTCTTGTTATCTTGCGGCGACGGTAGCGCTGATGTCCGTTCTCTATGCATTAGGACCGAACACGTCGGCCGGGATTTTGATATTTTCGGTGCTGTGGTGGTGCCTGGCCTGGTGTTGGATATTCGCTGCTCAGCGGCGCGAGATAACAGTCGTGACACTGACGCCGATAAGCCTGGCGTTGTTGGGTTGGCTGGTGTTACTGGCAGCCTGGCTGGCAGTCGTAGAATTGCATAGATTTAGTAGTATTGGCCCATCCCTGGTGTTGCTATTAATGGCAATTATCTGGGGCGCGGACATCGCCGCTTTCTTTGGCGGGCGCCGTTGGGGCCGCACGCCACTGGCCAGCAAGCTCAGCCCCGGGAAAACCTGGGAGGGCGTCGTCAGCGCCCTTGCCGCTACACTTGTTATCGCGTTGCTGGGGTTCCGGCATGTCGACGTCGAGTTGAATCGATGGGTTTTTGTCGCTTTATGTTTGGGGGCCGCGAGCTTTTCTATTGTTGGCGACTTGTTCGAAAGCCTGTTAAAGCGGCGGGCAGGGGTCAA
The DNA here is from genome assembly GCA_965225625.1 of Gammaproteobacteria bacterium. Classification (GTDB taxonomy): domain Bacteria; phylum Pseudomonadota; class Gammaproteobacteria; order JADZEE01; family JADZEE01; genus CBDDBH01. The sequence goes on along the minus strand of CBDDBH010000033.1, from coordinate 364,942 downwards.
GGACAGTGGTAAGCTGCTGCCGGGCCATGGTGGTGTGCTCGATCGGGTGGATAGTTTAACAGCAGCGGCGCCGGTGTTTGCCCTGGGTATGATGACGATGAGGATAGGTTCTTGATTGGACTGACGATACTCGGTGCGACCGGGACAATCGGTGTTAACACGCTCGACGTCGCCGCGCGCTACCCACAGCGATATCGGATTGTGGCGTTGACGGCAAATCGCAACGTCGATTCACTGCTTAATCAGTGCATCGAGCATAAGCCGGATTACGCCGTCATTGCCGACCAATCCCTGGCCGATAAATTGCACGATGGATTGGTAGGCGCAGGACTCAAAACGCAAGCGCTCGCGGGGCCGCAGGAATTAAGTAGAGTTTGCGAACTACCTGCTACCGACTATGTGATGGCAGGTATAGTCGGTGCTTCGGGTTTGTTGCCAACCTTGGCGGCGGCGCGCGCCGGCAAGCGCGTGATGCTGGCGAATAAGGAGTCCCTGGTAATGTCGGGGCAATTGTTCATGGATGCCGTGCGCGACAACGGCGCCGAATTGCTGCCAATCGACAGCGAACACAACGCGGTGTTCCAATGCATGCCCAGCAATTTTGAAAACGGTCTGGCGAAGGTCGGGGTAACGCGTATTGTGTTGACGGCGTCCGGCGGTCCCTTTCGAACAATGAGTGTGCAGGACCTCGCCGACGTTACGCCCGCGCAGGCTTGTGCGCATCCGAACTGGGTCATGGGACGCAAGATATCGGTTGATTCCGCCACCATGATGAACAAAGGTCTGGAGATAATTGAAGCGTGTTGGTTGTTCAACACTACGCAAGACCAGGTCGACGTCGTTATCCATCCTCAGAGTGTGGTTCATTCACTGGTCGAGTACGCTGACGGTTCGTTGCTGGCCCAGCTCGGCAATCCGGATATGCGTACGCCAATCGCCTACGCGCTGGCCTGGCCGCAGCGAATGCCGTCTGGCGTGGAGCGCTTGAATCTTACCGACGTAGCACGACTGGAGTTCGAACCGCCCGATATTGAACGATTCCCCTGTTTGCGACTGGCACGCGAGGCGCTGAGCGTCGGCGGCACCGCGACTGCCATTCTCAACGCCGCGAACGAAGTCGCGGTTGCCGCCTTCCTCGATGGCCAGATTGCGTTTACCGATATTGCGGGCCTTATCGAAGCCACTCTCAACGGCGTTGAGCACCATGACGCAACATTACTGGACGTGATACTGTCAGACGATGATGCGGCCCGAAAATACGTGAAACAGGCAATAGCCGCGGTAGCCCATTGATGCAGTTACTTCACACACTGGCGTCGTTTCTCGTCGCGCTTGGTTTGCTGGTGGTCATTCACGAGTTTGGTCATTTCTGGGTTGCAAGAAAGCTGGGCGTAAAAATTCTTCGCTTTTCGATCGGTTTTGGTAGACCGCTGTGGCGTCGCAAACTAGGCCGCGATCAGGTCGAGTTCGTAGTGGCCGCTGTGCCGTTGGGCGGCTATGTCAAAATGCTCGACGAGCGTGAAGGTCCGGTGCGCCAGGACGAATTGCGACGTGCGTTTAATCGCCAGACATTGACGACGCGCACAGCAATTGTGGTTGCCGGTCCGCTTGCAAATTTTGCGTTTGCCATCCTCGCCTATTGGCTGATGTATATGGTTGGGGTTACCGGATTGCAGCCGCGGATCGGTGAGGTTGAACCAGGCTCGCTAGCCGAGTATGCGGGACTGCAGAGCGAGCAGCTAATCACCGCAGTCGACGGAGAAACGACGCCGACATGGGAAACCGTGATACATGCCACGATTCCACGTGTGCTCGATGGCGATACCGTCACCTTCACGATGCGCTCAGAGCGTACGCTGGATCGCGATGTTGTGCTCGATGTTTCCGGCATCAATGTCGATGACATTACGCGTGGCGATTTGTTCAACAAACTGGGCTTCAAGCCTTATCGTCCTGTCTTACCGGCCGGGATAGGTGAGCTGCTGGCCGGCGGTGCCGCTGAGCGCGCGGGGCTACAGCCGGGGGACACCGTTATCTCGGCAGACGGGGTATCTATCGTTAGTTGGGGTCAATGGGTCGAGTTCGTTCAGGCGCGAGGTGGACAATCATTCACAGCGCGAGTTACGCGCGGTGGCGAGTTGGTTGACCTCGTTATTGAACCCGAACTCGTTACCGTCGATGGCCGCAAAATCGGTCGCATAGGTGCCATGGTTGCGAATCCCGACGACATCGAGCAGTTGGCTATCGGTGTCGAGCGTTACTCCCCAGTGACGGCTCTGGGCAAGGCGTTCGTTAAAACCTGGGATATGTCGATTTTGACCTTGCGCCTACTGGGCAAGATGATTGTTGGCGAGGCTTCGGTAAAAAATCTGAGTGGCCCGATCAGTATCGCCCAGTACGCCGGGCAGTCTGCGAGCATTGGCATGGCCGCATTCCTGTCGTTTCTTGCGATCGTGAGTGTCAGCCTCGGTATCTTGAATCTATTACCGATTCCCTTATTGGACGGTGGCCATCTGCTGTACTACGCAATGGAACTTGTAACCCGACGTCCAGTGTCCGAGAACGTCCAGGCGTTTGGTCAGCAGATCGGTCTTGTGCTGTTACTTGGACTGATGGGATTGGCCTTTTACAACGATCTCGCGCGCATTTTGTAGTCCCAGCCCTGGGGGCTGCCGCCGTATTAGTTGAAACGCCGCGACGGCAATTTTGTGCCGATTGCGCACTAAAATTCGGATTCAGCTAGGGTTCAGCGAGGTCGCGCTAATATTTGTTTTGTTCCGTTATCTTCAGAATAATTAAATATTTCAATAAGATATAAATTTCTACAATCAATAGGCCTGATAATTGCAGGTAACACTCGGTGTCGCGCCAACGGTTGGAGTCAACTCAGCGAGGCTTATACGAGCGCTGCTTTGACGATGCATGCGCTTGGCGATTGCAAGCTCGTAGCAAGCAATTGCAACTGATTCAGAGTATTAGATGCGCTGGCACTGGATGCTGACGGGCTAATGGTTTACCTTATGGCGCCAACGCTGGAGCCTTTTCTCGGTAGGGTGGCTGCTGGTACATCCGCCGGGCTTGTATAAAGGCTGACATTTTAAAAAAAAGCGACCTGATACGGGCGTAGACAGGTTATAACGATAGACAACATGCCGGGTTTTCTTAAGCGCACCGCTACGTTTTGCGCCGTTCTTGCCTTTACTCTCGATATCGCGATGGCCGTCGAGTCCTTCGTCATCGAGGATATTCGCGTTGAAGGTCTGAATCGCATCTCAGCTGGAACGGTCTTCAATTATCTACCGCTTAAAGTAGGCGACGTTTTTGACGACAGCCTGTCCAGCGATTCCGCGCGCGCTTTGTTCAGAACCGGATTCTTCGACGACATCCAACTCAAGCGCGACGGCAACGTTCTGGTCATCTCGCTGCAGGAACGTGAAGCCATAGCCGACATCACGTTCGAGGGTAACAAAGGAATTAAGACCGACGATCTGTTGGAAGGCTTGAAAGAAATCGATTTCGCCGTGGGTGAAGTCTTTGACCAGTCCAAGCTCGACAAGGTCGAGCAGGAACTACGGCGCCAGTATTACGCGCAAGGCAAATACGGGGTCAAGATCGAAACAACGCTCACCCGTATGCCCGGAAATCGGGTCGCCATCGCCTTGGATATCTCTGAAGGCAAGGCAGCGAAGATCAAGCAGATCAATATTGTCGGCAATTCTGCCTACAACGATGCTACAGTGCTCAAGCAGTTCGAGCTCACGGGTCCGACCTTGATCTCGATGTTCACCAAGTCCAATCAGTATTCGCGGCAAAAGCTTTCCGGTGACTTGGAAGCGCTGCGCTCATTCTATCTGGATACCGGCTATATCAACTTCACCGTGGATTCCACGCAGGTTTCCATAACCCCGGACAAGACTGAAGTCTACGTCACCATCAATGTTACGGAAGGTGAAAAATTTATTTTGTCCGAAGTTAAATTGGCCGGTGAATTGATCGCCCCGGAAGAGGATTTGTTTCCGCGAGTCTACACGCGCACCGGCATGGTGTTTTCGCGCAAGCTGGTGACCGATAGCAGCACCAATATTACGGACCGCCTGGGTGAGGACGGCTATGCGTTCGCGAACGTTAATGCAATCCCCGAGGTCAACGAAGACGATCGCACGGTCGCACTCACTTATTTCATTGACCCTGGTAAACGCGTTTACGTACGACGTATCAATTTCTTCGGCAACATGAAAACGCGCGATGAGGTATTGCGCCGCGAATTGCGTCAACTGGAAGGCGGCTGGATATCAACCGTTCAGGTTGAACGCTCAAAAGATAGGCTCAACCGCCTCGGCTATTTCACCGAAGTAAATGTTGAAACCCCAGCAGTTCCGGGGAGCGCGGACCAGGTCGACGTTAACTATACCGTAACGGAGCGACCGTCAGGCAACCTGCTTTTGGGCTTGGGTTTCTCTCAGACTCAGGGGCTGATCTTCAACACCAGCGTCGCCCAGGAGAATTTTCTGGGCAGCGGCACGCGGATGGAATTCGCATTCAACAATAGCAGCATTAATCGGCAGTTCGTGCTGGGTTACACCAACCCCTACTGGTCCGTCCATGGTGTCAGCCGTGGCTACAGGGTCTCTTTTCAAGAAACAGATTCCGGTGACGCAAACATCACACGGTATAACTCGAGTGCGTTGAGCCTAGGTGTCAACTTCGGTCTGCCGGTGTCTGAATTCCGTTACCTCAGTGCAGGCGGGAGTTACGAGAAAACCAAACTCGACACCAACTTTTTTGTCGCAAGCACGACCCGGGATTTCATTGAGCGGGAAGGCAACAATTTCGATGTTTTGCGCTTAACTGCGGGGTTTGCCTACGACACGCGAAACAGCTCGCTATTTCCAACGCGCGGCTCATTGAATCGGATAACCACGGAGATAGCGGTACCCGGTGGTGATCTTCAGTACTACAAAGTGGACTACGACACGCGCTGGTTTTTCCCGATTACGCGCAGTTTCACCTTCCTTCTTAAGGGCCGTGCCGGCTACGGAGATGCCTACGGCAACACCACAGAACTGCCGTTTTTCGAGAACTTCTTTGCCGGCGGACCGCGTTCGGTGCGCGGCTATGAGGAAAACAGTCTAGGGCCCGAAGATGAATTCAATCGCGCCGTTGGCGGTAATCTGCTGGTGGTCGGCAATGCGGAGATCATTCTTCCACTGCCGTTTCTGCCCGATACGAAGTCGGTGCGGGTGACGGGATTCATCGATGCCGGTAACGTCTTCACCAACGATGACTCATTTTCAATCGACGAAATGCGGATGGCTACGGGGATTTCCGGTATCTGGCTATCGCCGTTTGGTGTGTTGAGCGTGAGCATTTCCAAACCATTCCACTATCAGAAAGAGACGGAAATCGTGAATGGGAGAGTACGGCAAGGTGACGAAACGCAACAATTTCAGTTTACGTTCGGAACATCTTTCTGAAATCGGGTCTAATAAGACTGGTGCCGTATCTCAATACCGTTCGCGTTGCGGCAATGGCGCGAGTTATTTTAGCTTGAATTTGAGTTACCTATGCAAAAGCGGGACGCTGCCAGGGTGCATGAGCAATGCGAACTGCATGCATTGAAACTGGTGTAAATGCCGTTCCATGGGTTAGTATCGCAATCCGATTTTTCATCAATATTGTGACAAAACACGGAGCAAGGCCTTGAAATTGGCGAGAACGTTTAACTACTGTCTCATAGTGCTGCTTATGTTCGGTGTAACTACGCCGATTTTTGCAGAAGATTATCGAATTGGCGTGGTGAACGTCATGAAGGTCCTTGAGGGGGCGCCGCAGGCCGAAGTCGCCCGCAAGGCGCTTGAAAAAGAGTTTGCCGCGCGCGACCGGCAGTTGGTCGCAGACCAGAAAACAGTAAAACAGTTGCAAGACCGCCTCGGCAAAGATGCGGCGATCATGAGCGAAAGCGAGCGCTCCAAGCTGGAGCGCGACATCGTTTCCAGAAAGCGGGAATTAAAGCGTGACCAGGATGAGTTTCGCGAGGACGTCAATTTTCGGCGCAATGAAGAGTTCGGCAAGATCCAGCGTCAGATTGTAGAAGCCATTCAAAAAGTCGCTCGCGAAGACAAGTATGACTTAATCGTGGGCGAGGGCGTAATTTACGCCAGCGGTAAAGTCGATTTGACCCCTAAGGTAGTCGATCGACTGAAAGTTGATTTTGGCGGCGCTGGCGGTTAGTTTATCTATTGCGCTGGGGCGTCTTGCGATGCCGTGTGAATGCGAATCCGGTGCAGCTGCCAAGTTACTAAATTTCAAGTATCCGCTCCGTTCCGGCGGTCCCCGTGGCGAGAGTGCTGTACGCTCTGTAACGCCTTATGCGGCTTAGCCATAAACAACACCGGCGGGGTCGGCGTGCTCCGCGCTGGGCACGATGACGTTAACTCTCGCTGAACTTGCCAAGCAGTTGGGCGCAACGTTAAGGGGTGATGCAGATGCTCGCGTTCACCGGGTTGCGGCGTTGGACACAGCAGAATCCGGCGACGTTTCTTTTCTTCTCGATTCCAAATATCGGGAATATCTGGCGCAAACACAGGCCACCGCAGTGATCTTGTCTGCACAAGATGCGCAGGATTGCTCCGCCAACGCCCTGATTGTTGCCGATCCCTATCTGGGGTATGCCAAGGCCGCCGTGGCTTTACATCCTTTGGCGGCTGTTAAGCCTGGTATTCATAGTACGGCCACCATCGGCGCCAATGCACAACTGGCTGCGAGCGCGATGATTGGTGCAAACACCACGTTGGAGGACGATGTCCAGGTTGGCGATGGCGCTCGGATCGGACCTGGGTGCGTAATAGGAACGGGCGCCAACATTGGTACGCAAACCTGTTTACATGCCAACGTGGCAATTGGCGCGCGTATTACCATCGGGCGCAACTGCGTCATTCATCCGGGCGCCGTTATCGGTGCTGATGGATTTGGATACGCGCCTGAGGACGGGCATTGGCTTAAGATACCTCAGCTGGGTTCAGTGGAGATCGGTGACAACGTTGAGATCGGCGCAAACACGACAATAGACCGCGGCGCATTGGGCGACACGGTCATCGAAGACGGTGTGAAAATAGACAATCTCGTGCAGATTGCCCACAACGTTCGGATTGGCGCCGACACGGCCATTGCCGGTTGCGCGGGCATTTCGGGCAGTGTTGAGATTGGCCGACGTTGTAAGATTGGTGGCAGCGTGGGCCTCGCCGGGCACCTGCAAATTGCTGATGACGTTACGATTACCGGCATGAGTCTTGTCACCAAGTCGATTACCGAGGCCGGCGTCTATTCCGGCGGTTGGCCCAGCCGCGAAGCACGGGTGTGGCGGCGTACTGTAGCGGCGCTACATCGTATGACTGCTCGCAAGGAATAAAACCTTAGCGGCTGGAAATCCAGGGACGGCGACACGAACACAATGTTTACCGGTAGTACCGGGGAGAATTGTCGATGCTAGAGATGGATATCCACAAGGTGCTGGAACTGCTGCCGCACCGCTATCCGTTCCTGCTGGTCGATAAGGTGCTCGACTGCACGGCGAACGAATCTCTGGTAGCGATAAAGAACGTCAGTTACAACGAGCCGTTTTTCAATGGCCATTTTCCGACCCGACCGGTAATGCCGGGGGTATTGATACTGGAAGCCATGGCGCAGGCAACTGGTTTGCTGGCGTTCTACTCGCTGCAGCGAAAACCAGAAGATAGCGTTATGTATTACCTGGTTGGCGTCGATAAGGCACGTTTCAAGCGACCAGTCGAACCGGGCGATCAGCTTCGCGTGGAAGTTCAGCTGCAACGGCGGATTCGTGATATTTATCGATTCTCAGGCGTTGCCAGCGTCGACGGTGTCGTTGTATCGACCGCCGAATTTATGACGACGAAGATGGAGGTTGATCGTTGATCGATCCGCAGGCCATTATTCACCCCGACGCCGTGCTTGGCAGCAATGTATCCGTAGGCCCCTGGAGCATCATCGACGCCGGCGTTGTAATAGGCAACGACACTAACATCGGTCCGCATGTCGTCGTGCGAGGACCCACACGTATCGGCGCTAACAACCGAATTTTCCCGTTTTGCTCAATTGGTGATGACCCTCAGGACAAAAAATACCAAGGCGAAGCCGGGTCCCAGCTCGAAATAGGCAACGGCAATGTAATCCGCGAATACTGCTCCATTAATCGAGGCACGGTTGCCAGCGGCGGCGTTACACGCGTGGGAGATGACAATTGGCTTATGGGCTATTGCCATATTGCCCACGATTGCCAGGTGGGCAGCCACACGGTTTTCGCCAATAACGCCACGCTTGCCGGGCACGTGTTCATTGAGGACCATGTGACCTTGGGCGGATTTACGGGCGTGCACCAGTTCTGCCGGGTTGGCGCGTACAGTTTCACCGGCATTGCTTCAATTATCGTGAAGGATGTACCACCTTTTATCATTGTTACGGGCAACACCGCGTCAGCGCATGGATTGAACCGGGAAGGGCTGCGGCGCCACGGATTCGATCCCGAGACCATCAGTATGCTGCGACGCGCTTACAAGATTTTGTACCGTCGCAACCTGAATCTGGCTGCAGCCTTAACGCAAATATCTGAGATGACAGCCGAGTGCAGCGAAGTCGGGCGTTTGATTGATTTTATTCAGGACTCGCACCGTGGAATTGTGCGCTGATGCGTGATTTTCATCTGGCGCAGCGATTCGAACGGGGGCCGCGCAAGCGTCGGACGACGCTTGGTGCAATATTCGAGCTAACTACGTCGATTAAGGAGAACGCAGGCTGCGCATAGGCGTCGTTGCAGGAGAGCCTTCAGGAGATCGATTGGGAGCGGGATTGATTACCGCGTTAAGGCGGTTGCGTCCCGATGTCACGATCACTGGGGTGGCGGGACCGGCAATGCGTGAGGCTGGCTGCGAAGCGTTTTTGCCGAGTGAGCGCATCGCCGTAATGGGTATCGTCGAAGTGCTCCGGCATTACCGCTCGTTGCGACGCATGCAGCGCGATATCGGCGACTACATGATAGAAAATCGTCCGGACGTATTGGTTGGTATCGATGCGCCGGATTTTAATCTCGACATCGAAGAGCGTTGCCGACAAGCGGGGATCCCGACCGTACATTACGTGAGCCCAACCGTGTGGGCGTGGCGCGAGGGTCGGGTACGTAAACTTGCCCGCGCCACCGACCTGATAATGACCCTGTTCCCGTTTGAGGAAGGGTATTACCGCGAGCGTAACGTCGCGGCGGTATTTGTCGGTCATCCACTGGCGGATGAAATCCCTGATGCGACGGATCGCCAAGCGGCACGTAAATCCCTGGGGCTTGCACAGGACCAGCCCGTATTGGCGCTACTGCCCGGTAGCCGCGCTTCCGAGATGCAGCAACACGCGTCGACCTTCATTGAAACCGCGGCTTTGTGCACCCAGACCGTGGCTGGACTGCAATGTGCTGTACCGGTCGTAAACGATGCCCTTGCCACGTTGTTTCGAAGCGCTTTGGCAGCCAGGTCGGAAAAAATCGATGTCCACATGGTGGACGGGCGGGCACATGAAGTCTTGAGCGCGGCGGACGTAGTACTGACCGCCTCAGGGACGGCAGCGGTGGAAACAATGCTGCACAAACGCCCTATGGTAGTTGCTTATCGGGTCGCCTGGCTGAGTTACTGGGTGATCCGGGCATTAATACGGATACCCTATATATGTATGCCAAACGTTTTGGCAGGACGCGCGCTGGTCCCGGAATTCGTACAGGCTGATATGGTGGCCGAGCCCATGGCGCAACAACTGACAACGTGGTTGCGAAATCCAGAAAAGGCCACTGCGATGTTGCAGGAGTTCGATGCAGCGCATCGCAATCTGCGCCGCGGCGCGAATGAGCGCGCGGCGCAGGCTGTGTTGGCACTGGCGCAAACTGGCCCAGGTCGGCGATGAGGCTCGCACGCACGGTGGGTATAGACGAGGCAGGCAGAGGGCCGCTTGCAGGCCCGGTCATTGCTGCTGCGGTGGTGCTTGATCATCGACGCTATATCCGTGGCCTGGCGGATTCGAAGACCTTAAGCATGAAGAAGCGTGAACGGCTGGCCGCCGAAATCAAACGGCACGCGCTGGCCTGGGCTATCGGCCGCGCAGAAGTGGAAGAAATCGATCAGCTCAATATTCTGCAGGCCGCTCTAGTGGCTATGCAACGTGCGGTGGCGGCATTGCCGGAGCAACCAGATTTGGCATTGGTCGATGGCCAGCACTGTCCCCAGCTTGCTTGCCCGGTCCGCGCGATAGTGCGAGGTGACTCGCAGGTGCGCGCGATCAGCGCGGCTTCAATTCTGGCAAAGGTAACGCGGGATGCCATTATGCTGGATTTGGACGCGGAGTATCCGGGTTACGGATTTGCGCGGCATAAAGGGTATCCGACCTCTGCCCATTTTGCTGCGCTGGCAGAGCGCGGAGCGTGCCCAATCCACCGGCGGTCCTTCGCCCCGGTGCGCCGCGCGCTGTCAGCCGAAAACTAATTTTACAAACTTTGCTAAGTTGACGAAATATGCAGACTAAGCGGGCTATCCTGCTAGCCTGGAACTGCGTCGAACGAGTATCATCAGGAACTTGAAATCCTTTGCCGCGCCTGACCAAACTCAGCTAATGAACAAGCAATTTATTCATTTGCACGTCCACACTGAGTTTTCGATTGTCGACGGCGTCATTCGTATTCCAGCACTGGTTGCGCGTACTGCAGAATTGGGGATGCCTGCGCTTGCCGTTACCGAGCAAGGCAACCTCTTTTCCGCGATAAAGTTCTATCGCGCTGCTCAACAGCGTGGTTTAAAAGCCATCATTGGCGCCGAAGTTTGGATCCAGCCCACGCAAGACCAAACCAACCCGACTTCACTTGTACTGTTATGTCAAAACCAGCAAGGCTATACGAACCTTACCCAACTGATTACGCGAAGTTACACGGAAGGGCAAGACGGCAGCGGTGTCCCACAAATTGCACCGCAATGGCTGCAAACTTGCAACAGCGGTCTAATCGCGTTGTCCGCCGGAGCGCATGGTGATCTTGGGCGGACCCTGTCCACGGGCAACTCCGATTTGGCGAAACAACGCGCGGAGTATTGGCAGAACCTGTTTCCCGATCGCTTCTATTTGGAAGTGCAACGCACCGGCCACCCTGGCGAGGACGAAACTATAGATTCCACGCTGCAACTTGCTATGGGCACCGGGCTGCCGGTTGTGGCGACGAACAACGCTCGATTCATTTACGCGCAGGATTTCGAGGCTCATGAAGCGCGGATCTGCATTCAAGAGGGACGAACGCTGAGTGACCCCAGGCGCTCGAAGAAGTATACGCAGAATCAGTATCTGCGTAGCCCTGAGGAGATGGCATCACTGTTTGCGGACATTCCTGAGGCCCTGCAGAACACTGTCCACATAGCGACTCGTTGTACCGTGGGTTTCGACTTCGACAACTATCACCTGCCAGAGTATCCGGTGGAGGCTGGCAGTAACGTCGATGAGCGCTTGCGTGCGGAGACCGCTGCCGGATTGCAACGGCGTTTGGCAGTGAGTCTGGATGGTGAGTCACCGCAGCCCGAACACCAGCCTGACTATCGGCAACGCCTGGAAACGGAACTCGAAGTCATTACCAAGATGGGTTTTGCCGGCTATTTTTTAATCGTCGCCGATTTCATCGAATGGGCGCGGAAAAACGGCATCCCCGTGGGGCCCGGACGCGGATCCGGGGCCGGCTCGCTGGCCGCCTACGTGCTCGGCATCACCGATCTGAATCCTTTAACCTATGACTTGCTGTTCGAGCGATTTCTTAACCCCGAACGCGTATCCATGCCCGATTTCGACGTCGATTTCTGCATGGATCGACGTGACGAGGTAATCGAATACGTCAAGCAACGTTACGGTGCCGACAAAGTCTCTCAGATCATTACTTACGGCACGATGGCGGCCAAGGCGGTTGTGCGCGACGTTGGCCGGGTACTAGGTCAGCCTTACAGTTTCGTAGACCAGATTGCCAAGCTGGTTCCATTCGAACTTAACATCACTCTGGACCGTGCGTTAAAGGATGAGCCGGCGCTGAAAAGGCGTTATGACGATGAAGAGGACGTGCGGACACTGATTGATCTTGCGCGCAAACTGGAAGGAATGGTGCGCAACGCAGGAAAGCACGCCGGCGGCGTCGTGATTTCACCGAAACGCTTGACTGAGTTCATGCCGCTTTATTGCGAGCACGGCAGCGAGTTGACTGTTACTCAATTCGATATGGGAGACGTGGAATCGATCGGCTTGGTGAAGTTTGACTTTCTGGGTTTACGTACCCTGACAATCATTGATTGGGCCGTCGCCGACGTCAACAAAGCGCGTATGGCGCCTGAGCAGGAACCAATCGATATTACCCAGATCCCATTAAAGGACAGCGCCACATTCGACATGGTTCGGCGCGCCGAGACTACCGCGATTTTTCAGCTCGAATCCCGCGGCATGAAAGATCTCATCAAGCGTATGCAGCCGGATTCGTTTGAGGACCTAATTGCCTTGGTCGCCTTATTCCGGCCCGGGCCGCTGCAGTCGGGAATGGTTGATGACTTCATCGATCGTAAGCACGGGCGGGCAGCCGTGCGCTATCCGCATCCGGCGCTGGAGCCCATTTTGCAACCCACCTATGGCGTGATCCTCTATCAGGAACAGGTCATGCAGATTGCGCGCGAACTGGCTGGTTACACCCTGGGTGCCGCGGATTTGTTGCGTCGTGCGATGGGTAAAAAGAAACAGGAGGAAATGGCCCAACAGCGTGAGATTTTTATGTCCGGCGCGGCTGGACGCGGCGTCGATAAAGAGATTGCGACCGGTATCTTCGATCTGATGGAGAAGTTTGCCGGCTATGGATTCAATAAATCACATTCTGCTGCTTATGCATTGGTGGCGTATCAGACGGCGTGGCTGAAGGCTCATTATCCAGCGGCGTTTATGGCGGCTGTGTTGTCCGCGGATATGGATAATTCAGACAAAATCGTGATCTTCATAGACGAATGCCGGCGCATGAAGTTGCGAGTGTTGGCGCCGGAGGTCAACGGCTGTGAGCACAAGTTCACGGTTGCCGATGATGACAGCGTCCGCTATGGATTGGGGGCGATTAAAGGCGTTGGCCGTAGTGCAATTGACGCATTGCTGGCGGAACGCAAAGAGCGTGGAGAGTTCGTGGATTTATTCGATTTATGCAAACGAGTCGATCTACGCCGTGCTAATCGCCGCGTATTGGAAGCGTTGATCCGCGCTGGTGCATTGGATCAACTCGGTCCCACCCGCAGCACCTTGATGCATAATCTGGATGACGCACTCAGTATCGCCGAACAGCACGTAAAGGATGTCGAAGCCGGTCAGAACGACATGTTTGGGTTGTCAGCTGGCGACGAGCTGGTTGCTGGCGACGTAGCATTGAGGCAATTTAACGAAGTTGCTGAATGGCCGGAACCGCAGCGTTTGGCGGCGGAAAAAGAAGCGCTTGGCCTGTACTTGACCGGCCATCCGGTGGAGCGTTACCGACGAGAACTGGAGCAGTTCATTAGCTGTACCCTGGTAGGTTTGAGCCCCGGCAAACGACGGGTTGCCGGATTGTTGACCAGTATGCGCACCAGCCGAGGCCGGCGTGGGCGCGTTGTGTACGCGGTTTTGGACGATCGTAGTGCTCGCACCGACATCGCAATTTATTCGGATCTATTCGAGAAAATTGGTGAAGAATTGGTGCTAGATCGCATATTCGTTGTAGAAGGAAGCTGCGTTTTGGACGATTTTACAGGCGAACGTGCACTCCTTGCGGAGTCCGTATTGAGTTTGGATCAGGCGCGCGAACAGCTGGCCAAACGTCTCGTCATCGAGATAAGTGCAGAGCGCGCCGCGAACGGTTTTATCGACGATTTACGCGAACACTTGTCCGGCCAGTCAGGTGGGCCGTGTCCGGTTGCGATAGATTATAGTCATGATGATGCGAAGGCTTGTATCCGCCTCGGTAAACAATGGGACGTGCATCCAACAGATGGCTTAATCGAAAGGATGCGCGAGAAATTTGGTTCCGCGGCGGTGCGACTTGAATACTAATGAAAGCCGCTCCACCTGTATCCGTGGAGAGTAGATGCGCTTATCCGTAGAATAACGACCGCGAACCGACCTGAAATCATAGATTATGGATCCACAATTTCTCGACTTCGAACAACCTATCGCCGAACTCGAAGCGAAGATAGAGGAACTGCGTCTGGTCGGAGACGATTCCGAACTCAATATTACTGACGAAATCGAACGTCTTGGGAAGCGTTCACGCGAACTTACCGAGTCAATTTTTGGCTCGCTGTCTGCGTGGCAAATCTCCAAGCTCGCGCGACATCCACAGCGCCCCTACACCCTGGATTACCTTGCCCATATCGTTACCGATTTGGAAGAGCTGCACGGCGATCGCGCGTTTGGCGATGACGCCGCGATAGTAACCGGCGTAGCTCGACTTGACGGGCGCTCTGTCGCGTTCATTGGACATCAAAAAGGCCGTAACACCAAAGACAATCTTCATCGAAATTTTGGCATGCCCAATCCTGAAGGTTATCGCAAAGCAAAACGCATCATGCAGCTGGCGGAACGATTTTCGATGCCGGTGTTAACCTTTATTGATACACCTGGTGCTTACCCGGGAATAGATGCGGAAGAACGTGGGCAGAGCGAGGCAATCGCGCAGAATCTGCTGGTGATGATGGAATTAGGTGTACCGATAATTTCGACCGTTATTGGCGAGGGAGGTTCAGGTGGCGCACTCGCGATCGGCGTGTGCGATCGGCTGATTATGCTCGAATACGCGACTTACGCCGTGATCTCGCCGGAAGGATGTGCGTCGATATTATGGAAAAGTACGGACAAAGCCGAGGATGCGGCGGCGGCGATGGCAATCACCGCGGATCGATTGCACGAAATGGCGTTAGTTGATGAAGTACTGGAAGAGCCTTTGGGGGGTGCTCACCGGGACCCGAGCACGATGGCTGACCGTATCAAGGACGCGCTGCTGCGCGCCCTGGCGGAACTGGAGCAGATGGACGCAGAAGCGTTACGGGCGGCGCGTTCAACGCGTTTTTTGCAGTACGGGAAATTCGCAGACTAGCCCCCTGAGAGCTGTGTAGCTCATAGCGGGTGGCAGCGACCTGGGAGCAAACAGTCCGAGGTAGGCGAGAACATGGCGACCGCGAACTGTGCAGATCCGCTGCAACGCCAGATCCGCGCCACTTTGGATATGTTGCCGGCGGCCGAGCACTACGTAGTCGCGCTTAGCGGTGGCCGTGATTCGGTTGCGCTGCTGCACGCATTACTGGCCATCACGCAATCCGATGGCCCGCCCATCACGGCAGTACATGTTAATCACGGCCTGCAATCCGCCGCGGGTGACTGGGTGGAATTTTGTACAGCGCTGTGCGAACGCTGGCGTGTACCCTTCAGACACATCCTGCTAGAGACTGACCTACCACGCGGCGCGAGTGTTGAAGCATGGGCGCGAGAGCGCCGTTATGCTGAGCTGGAGAAGCTGTTACAAGACGGCGACATGCTGCAGACCGGCCATCACCGCGACGACCAGGTTGAAACGCTGTTATTACAATTGCTTCGCGGAGCCGGCCCGCAAGGCCTGGCGGCTATGCCGCAACAGGCCCAGTTCGGAGCCGGGCGGCTGGTTCGACCGCTACTGGCTGTGGACGGAGCAACGCTGGGGAGCTATGCACAATGCCATGCGTTGAAGTGGGTCGAGGATCCGAGTAATGCCGATCTGCGATTTGATCGGAACTATTTGCGCCATGTTGTACTACCGCCCGTGATGGCGCGCTGGACAGGCGCCCGCCAGAGCCTCGGCCGTGCAGCGATGTTGCAGGCGCAGTCCGCCGCCTTGTTGCAGGCGCTGGCCGACCAGGATCTGCATGCAATTAAGCGCGGCGGGGAACTTTGTGTGACGGCGCTGCTGGAACTCGATCTGGCGCGGCGCGCAAATACAGTCAGACGTTGGCTTAGCCAGTCCGGGGTGTCACCACCGGCGTATCGGCGCCTGGCGCAGATTATTGATGGTCTGTGCTCGAACGTCGGTGAATGCGGGCTGGTTGCCTGGGACGATAACGAAGTTAGGCGTTATCGCGATCGCCTGTATCTGTTAAAGGCGCGCCCTGATTACGCAGGCGAATCATTAACATGGTCGCCGCCCGCGCCGTTGACTCTGGACACAGGCCGGTTGCGGGTGAATCCGACATCGGGAAGGGGCTTGAGCGCGCAGCTCTGTGCGAACGCCCAACTTTCGGTAAGGTTTCGAACTGGCGGTGAGCGGGCGCTACTTCCAAAGCGCAGTCACCGCTCGTCACTGAAAAAATTATTTCAGGCAGTTGCTGTGCCGCCATGGGAGCGCAATCGCATCCCTCTGATCTACGTCGACAATCATCTCGCCGCGGTCGCCGGCCTGTGGGTCTTTGCGCCCTTTGTTGCTGAGCCGAGTGAACCGGGGTGGGAATTACTGTGGCAGCCTGACTACTACCACTAGACGAATATTCAGGGTGTGTGGGTTCGGATCATCACCGTCGGCTCTTGTGCGGCCGAATCGTCATCGTAGAGGGTGAATTTCATGCCAATGTCGCCAACGTCGACGCCATCACCCTCTGTCAGTTCGGAGCTGCGGACCTTTTTATCGTTGACGAACACCCCGTTGAGGGAATCCAAATCGGCAATGGTAAACGAACCATCTTGATTGCGTCGGATCTCGGCATGCAGGCGTGACACGGAGTGATCGCTGAGTGTCAATTCGTTGGTTTTACTGCGTCCGATTCGCCACGGTGTTTGACTGATTATAAAACGCTCTTTGCCGTCCGCTGCCATGAGATAGGCGAAGGGTTTGTTGTTGGGCGACCCTTTCGCGGTATCGGCAACGCGCCGCCGGAACAACCAGCCATAGACCATCAGTGCAATCACTACGACCAGCAGGAAGGCGGCAGGTGTCCCGTACCACAGCCACGTATTCAGTTTTGAGCTGCGCTGTGGTGCCGCGGCAGGCGACCTGGCGATATTCGTCGTGGAAACGCTCGATGCCCGCGATGGGTTCACTGCGACGATGGCATCCATTAACTCAGCTTCGAGGTTATCCTCTGAAGCGTACGCGCGCGCACTTACCTCTACAACAGTGGTAGTAGCCGGCGGCAAGACGATTTCAACCGACAGTGTGCTGCTGGTTCCGCCATCGTCCGCAAAGCTCACCAGCGCATTTTGCGGACCGTGCAATCCTGCTGCGAGCGCCGTGCTCAAATCGAAGGTGAGGTCACCGCCGCTGTCGATACTGTGGTAGGGAGCAGCAAAAAACGCCTCGGGCAGTGTGAAATCCACATCGTCGGCGCGAATGAATTCTCCGCCCGACTCTTCGGCCAAACGTCTGAGTGATTGCAGTGCTACCGATTGTGGAATGGAGCGAGCGAACCCGACCCCGTGAATGACTACTCCAGCTTCACGCGCCCGCGCAATAACATCTTGGTGGTGATAGGCGTAATCCTCGGCGAGCCCATCCGAGAGGACGAATAATACTTTGCGCCCAGCATCATAGGCGTCCAATGCGCGAATCGCTTCGATTGAACTGCGATACAACTCGGTCGTTTTGCCCACGGCGGAAAGGCCGCTGGCGGCGCTTCGTATTTCCGAGGGGCTGCTGCCCAGCGGCGCAAGCACCTCCAGATTGCTGTCGAAACGTGCCAAGCCCAGTCGGTGCTGGGAACCCGCAGCGTCTGCCAGACGGCCGATCTGCTCGATGTTCCTCTCAATTACTACGCTACGGGCAGGATCGCTGGTGTCCACCAAAAAGAGTACCGCCACAGCCTCACCAGTGGTCAAGAACGTCATGTTCGTGAGCGGCGCAATATCCAGATTACCGAGCGCTAGACGAGCGCTCAGCAGTTTCGCCGAATCGAGATAGCGGTAGCTGCAGACAACGGTTTCGGTACGGGCTTGCCTGCAATCATAGCGGGCGGTTTCGTCACCGCGCACGGCGGTCACGCCGCTGCTCAGCGCGACTAGCAATGAGGTAAATAAACTCCGCCCGATAGTGGTCATGGTCGTTTACGCTGCCAAATAGGGATCAATAGCGACTCCGGCAGCTATCGTCAAGGAATTCGATCTCGTTTCCGACTCATTTGTCCGGTAGTACTGGCGCCGGCATGTCGTAAAACCTGATCTTAACACTCTGCTGTCCAAGTCGGGTTGTACCCGACGGATTGGTGTTAGGCTCCAGTTCCCGGGCATCGACCTCCCCGAGTTGCTCCAGGTTTTTGCGTAGTCTTACGCGCGCTTGCGCCACTGCGGCGTGTAATTCAGCGCTGTAATCGAGTTTGTAAGCGCGTGGCTGGTAGCGCCCCGGGCGTTCAGCCAGTTGTTTTGTCAGGCTCGCGAATGTCAACGGCGAGTAGTTGAAAACGATTGGGAAGCTCAGCCGCCGCCGGCCAACCCAGTAATGGCGAAAATGAATAATAGGTCACAATGTAGAATCCGCTGACGAGCGTCACGGCGCCCGCTTTAACTTGCCATGGCCAATGGGAATGGAAATTCAGACTCAATAACAGTACTGCTAAGAGTACGTACCCCGCTATCAATGCTGCAACGCTCAGGGTCGGCACGCGAATATCTCCCCGTCAATGCTCATGCAGCGCCGATGACCAGGCCCTTTTTTTGTAATCTGTTTATGTTCGATACGCTGCCGTCTGCACCTATATTGAAGCGCACCGCGGTGTGTTCATCACCCTTTTTCGCTAGCGTCAAAGTGTCATAGTAGATGACTTCCAGCGACGGATTGACCTTATCTACTCTGACACCCACTGGTACCGGCTCTCCGGATTCGGTCGCGTAATAATGAACATTGACGATGTACTCCCCCGGGATTACCCCACGGATGGTGACAATCTCCTGATTCAACGGATTCTTAACCGTCCGACCGTTGCCATTGAAGGTGTCGTTTAACAGGCCTCGGTCGTCGCGATCGAGATGAACAAGCCCAACCTCGCGGGCGCGAAACCATATCAGGCCGCCACTGGGCTCCTCGACCCAGGCATCAATGTCGGCAGCATCGTTGTCCGGCCAGGTAATCGTAATGATGTACTCAGCCTTGGGATTGATAACGCCCTGCTTGGCAATCGGATTCATGTACATGATTGCGACCAGGAAGAGCAAAGTGAATCCCAGTAAGGTATTGAATAGCAGATCCGTAAACGGATCCCAGGCGACACTACGCGTGCTTGGGCGTCTAGCGAATAAATTCATGTTTTAACTTCGAGCGAGTCGCTCTGCCAGCGTAAATGAACTTCGGCGCAGCGTATGGTACGCGCCAACAATTCGGCCGCGCCGCGATCAAGCATTTGAAATTGTATTGCCAGCGCAACACTGCCCAGTAAACCCGCCAGCGTTGTGTACAAAGCAGTTCCCACGCCACTACTCATTTATCGCAGTATCTGTTGCATGGTGTTCGCATCGATAGTGGATGTTTGCGCCACCGAGCCGAGCATCAGGATGAAACCGACAATGGTGCCCAACAAGCCCAGTTTCAACATAATATCTGCAAGAAACCAGCCGAGCTCATGCGGTCCTTTCAGCGTGCTGGCATACACATCAGGTAAGTTGCCCGGTTCGCGCGCACGTTCGGTCAATTTTGTTGGCGCCGACGCGAAGCACGTCGCTGACGTAATTCGCTAGAAATCCCTCGGGCAGACAGGCGCCATCACTGCGTGTTACTTGCTGCGCGCTAACACTAGGCGCGCCGTCGCTGCCACGTATCAGCGTTTCGCCATGCTCGGCGAGGGTTAGTTGGGTGGAAACGAAGACGATGCGACGGGCGCAATACAGCGTACCCGACACATACAGCAGTCCAATCAATAGTGATATCCGGCTGCGGTCTGAGGCTAGCAGTAAGTCGACCAGTCCCCGATCACAGGCGACTACTGCGGCGAATACCAGCAGACCGATCCAACTAAGGTAGATCAATAACAGATAATGCGCGGGTTTTTGCATCAAGGCAGCGGATAGCTGGCAATTTCACGCAAGATTGCATTCATTCTCGCGGCAAATGCGTTAACGCGTGGGTCCGCATGATTTTCAGGTAGCAGCACTGCGCTGATAACAACCTGAGCGTCTTGTTCATGCACTGTGACGCGGCATGGAATCCAGGCAACGTAATCCAGATCTAGTTGCAGAACTTCGTGGGCATAATCAACATTGCAAAAATGTATGACCGTCACATTCGGGAAATCCGAATGACCGCGTTCTCGTATCGCCCTACCGACGCTGTGACGTGCGGCGATTCGAAAATTGCGTTCCGTAATCGCGAATTCCAAATCCTCCAACACGTCATCGAATGGTTTGGCAACAGTGTAACGTGCCACCAGTGGATTGTCCGCGAGAGTTGTGGCGCAACCGCCGAGGGCAAGCAGGCCCAGTGCCGCCACTATCCACGCTCTAGACACAATCACCGCGCGTGGACGGCATGGTGACAGCTTGGCACTGCGCTATTCGGAAATAACGACTTTGGTGCCGAGCGACACGTAGTTGCGTAGGTCAATGACGTCTTCATTAGTCAGTGCGATACAACCCTCGGTCCAATCCAGCACTTTGTGTATGCGTAAGCGCTTGGGATTCATCTCGCCGATACCGTGGATGCCGATTGCGCCGCCCAACTTGGTCGTTTGCGTAGGTACAGAGCCCTGCTTCAAGGAGTCGATGATGCTATAGAACTCACCGCGCGAGATTAGCTTCGATTTGTAGCCGTAAAAGGCATCTTTCACATTGGGATAATTGATTTGCATGAACAAATGGAACTTACTGTTCTCGTTGAAACGGACGATGCGGTAGGTGCCAACTGGCGTATGTAGATCGCCCGTCACCTGTTTATCGCCGCTTCCGCCGCGACCTGTCGCTATTTGATAACGTTTGTGCACCCCATCGCCGTGTTTGACCAGAAGCACGCGTTCTGACTTGATGATTTCCAGTTCGTAACCGGTAGTGGTCTTGGCCGTTACCGGCGCGGCAACGAGTAGCGTCAATAGTGTGCACAGGAGGGCAACATGAAGGTAGTGACAACACCGCATGGCGCTTTGTGACGAAAGCCTGAAATGCTCGTGAGTGTCCAACGACTCTCCCGTTTTACTGAACGTTGCGGATGGCTGGCAACTGCCGCCGCGTGCTATGCTGCGCCGCCCTGATGCGGACTCGCGTAACGCCGACAAAGATGAGAATTTCTTTAGCTTTTACCGCCAACACCCCTTGTTGCCACGGTATTTTAGTCGGACATTGACCTCTCTGCCAAATATTATCGCGTTTCCCCAGGTTTCGGCGTTGTCGCCTGGTGTCCGGTCTCGCGCTGTTGGGGTGCTCGCCGCAGAGACTTCTCCAGTTGTGGGGCAGCGCGGTTTTCCTAATGTCTAGCGTCAACCCACGTGTGGGTTTCGTCAGCCTCGGGTGTCCCAAGGCATTAGTGGATTCCGAGCAGATCCTGACGCAATTACGTGCAGAGGGCTACGTCGTCGCGCCCGATTACGCGAGCTCTGATCTGGTGATTGTGAATACTTGTGGATTTATCAATGACGCGGTCGAGGAGTCGCTACAAGCAATCGATGAAGCGCTGGCCGAAAACGGGAAAGTTGTAGTGACCGGATGTCTGGGTGCTAAACGTGAGCAACTGCGATCGCGCTTCCCTGATCTGCTGGCGATTACAGGTCCACAAGACTATGAAGCGGTTATGGGTGCGGTACACGAATACCTACCACGCAGGCACGACCCTTTTTACGATCTCGTGCCACCGCAAGGGGTCAAACTTACCCCCTCGCATTATGCCTATCTGAAAATAGCCGAAGGCTGTAACCACAGCTGTACGTTTTGCATCATCCCGTCCATGCGCGGCAAGCTCGTGAGCCGACCGATTGACAATGTATTGGCGGAAGCCGAACGTCTGGTCGACGCTGGCGTAAAGGAATTGTTGGTGATCTCACAGGATACCAGCGCTTACGGCACGGATTTGGCGTATGCAGGGGCAAGCTGGCGGGGGCGCGATTACGCCACGCGACTTGACGGTTTGGCGCAGGGGTTGGGGGAATTAGGCGTATGGGTACGGTTGCATTACGTTTACCCCTATCCCCATGTCGATGCGATCATCCCGTACATGGCCGAGGGTAAACTGTTGCCTTACCTGGATGTGCCGTTTCAACATGCCAGCGCGCGCATCCTCAAGTTAATGAAGCGCCCTGCCGTTGCCGAGCGTAATTTGGAACGGATCAGAGCCTGGCGCGCAGTGTGTCCTGAACTAACGGTGCGAAGCACTTTTATCGTCGGGTTTCCGGGAGAAACCGAGGCAGAGTTTTCCGAGTTGCTGGATTTTCTGGATGAGGCACAGCTCGACCGCGTTGGCTGTTTCCCATACTCGGCGGTGGCGGGTGCTGCGGCAAACGCGCTGCCGGACGCGGTCGCCGCGGATGTGGTGAACGAACGTCAGGCGCGTTTCATGGAAACTCAAACCGGCATCAGCGCTCGCCGCCTGGCAGCCAAGCGGGGTTCGCGCGTGAGCGTGCTGGTAGACGTAGTGGATGCGGATCAGGTGGTCGGACGCAGTTACGCGGATGCGCCGGAAATAGACGGTCAGGTTTATATCGACACTAGCGACGCGCTGGAAACCGGTGACCTCGTTGAGGTCGAGATTACTGATTCCAGCGATCACGACTTGTGGGGGGTGCTGGTCAGTTAGTCGGTGGCAGGCCCTGTAAACAGCCTGTCCGTAATAACCAAAACAAACCAATACAGCGGAGAACTCATGGACGAAGATCAGACTTACCACATGAGTGCGGACGAGTTTCGCCGCCAGGGCAAGGCCGTTATCGATTGGATAGCGGACTATTACGAACGAGTGGAAACCTTGCCGGTGTTGTCGCAGGTTCAACCTGGGGAGATCCGCGCCAAATTGCCCGACAAGGCGCCGCAATCGGGCGAGCCCTTCGACACCATCATGGCGGATATGGATGAGGTGGTCATGCCAGGTATCACTCACTGGCAGTCGCCAAATTTCTTCGCTTATTTTCCGGCGAACACGTCTGGGCCGGCAATCTTGGGCGACTTGTTATCGTCAGGACTGGGCGTGCAGGGCATGCTCTGGTCAACCAGCCCTGCATGTACCGAAGTCGAGACGCACGTGCTCGACTGGATGGCGGACGTGCTCGATCTGCCTGCCAAATTCAAATCAAACACCGACGGTGGTGGGGTGATCCAGGATTCGGCGTCAGGAGCTGCTTTGTGCGCACTGCTCAGTGCACGTGAACGGGCCACCCAGTTCGCCTCAAATGCCAAGGGTAGCGATGGTCGTCTGATTGCTTACGCGTCCAGCCAGACCCATTCGTCAGTGGAAAAGGCGGTGAAAATAGCCGGGCTGGGCAGCGATAACCTGCGGGTAATCGACGTCGACGACACCTACGCAATGCGTGCCGACGTTCTCGACGCGCAGATTGATGCAGATCGGGCGCAGGGACTTATCCCGTGTTTTGTCTGCGCCACCTTGGGTACGACGTCGTCAAATGCGCTTGATCCACTGCCAGCAATCGGTGAGATTTGTCAGCGGCAAGGCGTATGGTTACACGTCGACGCAGCAATGGCAGGGACAGCTGCTGTGTGTCCCGAGTATCAGTATCTGCACGCTGGTTTGGAATTGGTGGACAGTTATTGCTTCAATCCGCACAAATGGATGTTCACTAATTTCGACTGTGATTGTTTTTACGTCGCTGATCGCGCGGCCTTGATCCAGACACTCAGCGTGTTACCCGAATACCTGCGCAATAAAGCGACGGAATCCGGCGCCGTGATCGATTATAGGGATTGGCATGTGCCGTTGGGGCGTCGTTTCCGTGCATTGAAATTGTGGTTTGTGCTACGTTATTACGGTGTCGAAGGCTTACGTTTCCATGTTCGCCGTCACATCGAACTGGCGCAGCAGTTTGTCGGTTGGGTGGAGGCCGCGCAGGAGTTCGAATTAGCGGCTCCCGCGCCACTGAATCTCGTGTGTTTTCGTCACCTCGGTGGTGACGAATTCAATCAGGAATTGATGCAGCGCTTAAACAGCAGCGGCGAGCTGTTTCTCACGCACACCATCCTGGCGGGACACTACGTATTGCGCTTGTGCGTGGGACAATCCCAGACCGAGTTACGCCACGTCCAACAGGCCTGGCAGCGTATTGTGAAAACGGCAACTGCGTTAGCGGCGGAACGGGCTGACTGAGTTTGTTACCGTGGGCACCAATCAGGCGCTGAGTTGCGCGTCTGTTAAAGGCACGCCTTGCTCGATGAGTAGCTCGCGCAACCCTTTAACAATCGGGAAAATCTCCTGATTCCAGTCTCCACCTTGACGATCGAATGCTTGTTGCTCGAATTCGACGATGCGCCGATCCTCGCCAAATATACCTTCCGTAAACCAGATCATAAATGGCCACAGCAGGTGGATCAGGCCGGGTACGCCGGGCTTGCGGATGTTCATTAAGCCATAGGTCTGATTGATACGTTGTTGTCGATCGGTCGGGATGTATACGTTCCATAGATCCAGCGATGGATGGGTACTACCCGCCGTCCAGAATTTGAGCGATTGATAAGGATATTCCGTGCGTATCGTCATTAAATCCTTGTCGCGCTCTTTGGTCGGCTCTGGGCGTTTGCCCAGCATTAGCAGTTCACCAATGGGTTGACTGCCGCCCACACGGGCGAAGGTGTAGTCACACTCTATCCAACCCGGCCCCTGGCGCAATTCCAGAAATATCGTGCGGACCCGTCCCATCAGCCGGCGATGCAGGAACTGGTGGTTCATATCAATCAGGTTTTCGTGCATGAACGAATAGTGGCAACTGACGCGCCGGTCCAGATAGCGAGTCTTGTACTCAGGTTCCCCCCAACTCGTCACCTGCGGAAAGTTGGCCAGCTTCTGCGGCGTCGCGGCACCCGGGAAAATGAACACCAGACCGTAAGCTTCCCGGCAGGGATAACTGCGCACGCCGTTGGGCAACTGTTTGCCCTTGTCCAGATAGGGGACGTTTACACACTTGCCGGTTTTGTCGTAAGCCCAACAGTGGTAGGTGCACTGCAGTTGCTCACCGGTAACCACGCCGACGTGCAGGGGCACCTGGCGGTGCGCACAACGATCCTCCAGCGCAAATATTGCACCTTGCTCGGTGCGTACCAGAACCACGGGTTCTCCGGCAAAAAACCGGCCCAGTGTCTTACCGCGTTTAATGTCCCGCGAGCGCGCTAGCGGATACCAGTAGTCCGGGTGAATCCCAGTTTTGCGTAGATCGGGGGAATTTGCGCGCGTGCGTTGCTGCGTCGGTTGTTGGATAGCTTCGGCTAGAGCCATAACTGATGTCTCAGGCTGGAAACGCCGCATATGATATAGCAAACGGCACCTTGCGGGGTGCTTTTTAGCCCCTGCGCTTCACCCAGTGCCAGTGTAGCATTGACATTGTGAGAGCCGGGGCGCTTACTTCGAAGCTGCCGCTCCGAGCGGTGCCTGAGCAGCCGGCTGCGGCACTGTTACGGCCAATATCCACGCCGATCCAGCAAGAGGAATTGTGCAAATGAGTAAAATAAACATGTCGACCGAAGTGGCCATTGGCGCCGATGAGCTGTGGAAGCTGATTGGCGGATTTAATGCATTGCCGAACTGGCATCCTGCGATAGAAAAGAGCGAACTCGATGAGAGTGGGAAAATTCGGACGCTTTCCATCACTGGCGGCGTCACGATCAAAGAAGAACTAATCGAGGCTGATGATGATGAACGTACCTATTCATACAGCATCCAGCACGGTGCTTTGCCGGTGAGCAATTACAAGGCAACGATAAAGGTCAGACAAAACGAGGATGGATCCACCTCGACGCTCGACTGGTCGAGTGAATTTGAGCCAGTGGGTTCCGAAACGGACGCGGTTCAGACGATTCAGGGCATTTATCAGGCCGGTTTCGATAATTTGAGAAAGATGTTTGGAGGTTGAGTCGATATGGATGAGCAGACGAAATTGGAAATCGAGGCGGCAACGTTCCGTCACCTGCGCGATTACCTGCGCGAACACACGGACGTGCAGAACATTGACCTGATGAATCTGGCGGGATTTTGCCGTAATTGTCTGTCCAAGTGGTATCGCGCCGAGGCTGGCGAGATCGGTGTCGAGATTGACTACGACGCAGCTCGGGAAATCGTCTACGGTATGCCGTACTCGGAGTGGAAATCCAAATACCAGCAAGAGGCAAGCGCCGAGCAGAAGGCTGCCTATCAGGATCGCCAGGGCCAGCGGGGAGCAGGGTAGGCAAACAAGCCCGCCAAGCACAGTTCCACCGGAGCGCTCGGTAAGCTCACCGCAATAGCGCGGTCGGTAGCGTTTGATACCGGGCTAAGCGCGAGTTTTAATATGGAGCGTTCACGACCGTGCGCTGACGCATTACGCCTATGAGCCTGCGTTTCCGGTTAAACGTTCTGATCAGCTTGATGTTCGTGTTGATGCTCTGCGCGGGCGCGTTACTCATCATTCGTAATTCACAAAGCGCCGTCGCCGAAGAAACAAATTCGGCCGCCGAGTTGACCTTAGGGTTGATGGAAGTTGCGCTTAACTCAATGCCCGGCGCGCAAAGACGTACGCAGATCCGATTGCTGATCAGCCGGCTCGAGCAAGTCGAGCAGCCCAGACACTCACACGTGGAATTCCGCGGCAGCGACGGTGTGATTTTGCCCAGCCGATCCGTAGGTCACGGTAAATCGGCGGATGCTCCGGCATGGTTTGTCGATTTGCTCGCCGTGCAGGCGCAAGAATTTCGTCGCACCATCAGGGTTGGCGAACAGGCGCTTGGAGAATTGGTCGTTCGTGCCGATCCTGCGGGTGAAATCACCGAAGCTTGGGAAGAAACCCGTACGGCTTTGAGTTTATTGTTTGTCTTTACCGTATTGGCTAACGTCCTGGTGTATATCTCGATCGGTCGCGCTTTGAGGCCCATCGATGCGATCCTCAAGGGATTGGAGAACATCGAGCTTGGCGACTACCGGGCGCGGCTCGCGGAAATCCAGCCGGCGGAATTTGGTCGAGTAAGCGCGGCCTTTAACCGTATGGCCGAAGTGCTGGAGAATAGCCGCAAACAGAATCGCGAATTGACCCAGAAGTCCCTGGCCATCCAGGAGGAGGAGCGCCGGCGGCTCGCGCAAGAGTTGCACGACGAGATGGGTCAGGCAATCAGCGCCATCAAGGCGGTCGCGCTGTCTATTGATGAACACTCCCGGCGTGAGCACGTGATCGAGCGGCTGCGCACGATTGCCACCGTCTCCGATGAGGTCTATAGCAACGTGCGTCGCATGATGCAGCAACTGCGGCCGGCGATTCTTGATGAACTCGGACTTGTCAGCGCAATGGCCCAGCTGATCGATGATTGGAACGAGCGCCACTCAGATTGCTTTTGCCGATTTATTCGTGACGGTGATGATCCCGGGATAGATGGTGATTTGAGTATTTCCTTGTATCGGGTCGTCCAGGAAGCGCTGACCAACGTCGCCAAGCACGCCCGTGCGACCGAAGTGGAGGTAGAATTGAAATTTGTCGCTATGCCGCAGACTTTTGTAGACCTCTCGATCCAGGATAATGGCGAGGGCGTGGATCCCGACCAGGTTTCGCTGGGCCTGGGATTGTTGGGCATACAGGAAAGGACGGCAGCCATGAACGGGCGATTTCGAATGGACGGACGTCCCGGTAAAGGCTTACATATCGATATCCGAGTTCCGTTGTCGAGTGTTAAAAATGGATAACATAAAAATCTTGCTGGTCGACGACCACGCTATTGTCCGCGCGGGTTATCGTCTTCTGTTGCAAAATGCTCCGGAGATTACAATTGTTGGCGAAGCTGCCAGCGGAGAGGCGGGGTATCGGGATTATGTCAAGCTACAACCCGATATCGTGATTATGGATTTGTCGCTGCCCGGCATGGGCGGCCTGGAAGCGATCCGGCGCATCGTTGCTCGCGACAATGCTGCACTAGTCCTGGTTTTGAGCATGCACGAGGATACGCTGTTCGTTGAGCAGGCCTTACAAGCGGGAGCGCGTGGTTATTTGACCAAACGCAGCGCGCCCGAGACGCTGGTCGATGCGGTAATCAAGGTGGCTGCGGGTGAAATCTACCTGGAGGCCGAAATCGCGCAGCGCCTGGCGTTGCAGAAGACACGCGGTCGCAGCACGCCGTTTTCCACCTTATCGACGCGTGAATTCGAGATTTTTTCTCTGCTCGCGGAGGGTTGTAATGTCAACGACATCGCCACGCGCTTGTCATTGAGTTACAAGACCGTCGCCAACTACAGTACGCAAATCAAAGGCAAACTCGAAGTGCGAACAACCGCGGAACTGACCCGGCTTGCTATTCGACACGGCGTTGTGGAGGCCTAATCGTCGATAACTACACCCCAGGGGAATTTGCCGACATTAATGGTGGCTATTACCCGATCGGTGTCGGTGTCGATGACAGATACAGTTCCGCTGACGCCGTCAGTCGTATACAGGCGCTTGCCATTGCGCGTCAAAGCCAATCCCCACACCCGCTTACCGACCGGTATGGCGTTTTGCACGGTCAGCGCCTGGGGATCCAAGACGAACACCTGGTCAGCGCGACCGCCGGCAACGTAGAGCTTGGCGCCATTAGCGCTAAATAATAAGTCCTTGGGCTTAGCTGTTGCTTGCCCCAATGATCCCTTACCCGTGACCGCGAAACTTTGGGTATCAATGCGCGTTATCTCGCCACTTATCTCAGATGTCACGTATACAGATGTGCTGTCTAGGCTAAAGGCAACCCCACGTGGCCGGGCGCCAACGACAATGTTTCCTACCAGCTGATGCGCCGGGACTGTGATGATGTGCAGCATATTGGTCGATTCGCTGGTCACTCCCACCAGGGTCCCGTCCGGCGAAACGGCGACTCCTTCGGGCTCGATGCCAACCGGAATTTCCGCCAGCAACTCGCCGGTCTTCGGGTTGTAAACCGAAGTCTTGGCATCCTCCTCGTTGGCGATGTAAATGTTGCCATTTTCGTGAACCGCGAAGGCCTCGGGATCGTCGCCTGAACCAAATCTCCGCAGGATCTCCAGGGTGCCCGGATCGATAACCGCGATGGCATTCTCGGCGCTCAGCGCTACATACAGGGCGCTGCCATCAGGTGCCAGACCAATCCCGCGCGGGCGCTTGCCCACGGCAATGGTAGTTTCCAGCGTGTTGGTTCGCGAATCGATCACGCTCACGGTATCGTCTTTTTCATTACTGACGAATACCCGGTAAGTGGGCGCTGCGGCACATATCTGTGCCGCCAACGCCAATCCGATCGCCACGTGTTTTAAGATGCTATCTCTCCGACTATTTCGCACAGCTTACGGCCCCCAAGCTATCCAGATCCCCCGCCTGTGCAACACCACGTACCGGCGCCTCGCCGACGACGCGCGCACCATCCACCAACAGCAACGGCTGACGCAACTGCCCGTTTTCCCGAAAACTCAACGCTGCGCCTTTTTGACCGTCAAATGCCAGTTCGGTTCGCAGCGCCCGCAATAACTTCTCCGGGTCTCGGAGCTGGGTTCGCGCGATCATATCCGATGTCATTTTGACGGCGGCCCATCCCGCCCACGCGGCGTCGTCCATGTTGCGTTGTGACGCGCCGTGGTAGCGCTGGTTCAATTGTGCGGCGGCGTATTTCTTGAAGCTATGGTGCCAGGCATTGGCCTTGGCGTCAGAGCGAGGATTTTTGATACGCCACTGGGCCCGCGCATCGTTTTTCATGCGCCGGCTGGGTAGCACGTGTAACACATGATTCATGCATTCGTCCCGCAGTGCATCGTCATCTTCAACCAGATTGAAAATTGGCAGGTCTGCGAAGTCACGACTGAGGCGATGCAACGCCGGTGCTTTTTCGGAGACGAGGATGGCGATTGTGTCCTTCGGTAGCGCTGCTGTCTCGGCGCGCATGCGTGTCAACACAAATGATTGTCCCAGAAATTGGCCCTGAATGTTGGCTTCGCGTATGCCCTGTTCGGCGCCGCTGTAGGCACTGCCCGAATTGTGACCCAAGAATAAAAAACGATGCTGACTGGGGGCAGCTGCTACCGATGCCGATGCCAGCGCGATCGCCGCGAGCAAGCCCGATCCGAATCGTCTGTTCAACATCGAGTTTGCGCGTGCCTGAGTGTGTATTGGCGGAGCAGCATATCGGCTAAGTCTACCAAGCTAAGCCGCTGCGCGCTGCCGGGCGACGCCAGAGTGGAAAACCCTATTGAAACTGTTTATTCTCAATTCAAATAGGGCATTGCTGACCGTCGCCAGGCGGATTGATTCGCTTAAGGAGCCGCACAGATGCTGAAAGCGCTGCAACTAGAACCTGAAAAATGCACAGGATGCCTGCAATGCGAATTGGCCTGTTCGTACGAAAATGAAGGTGTTTTCAATCCGGCCAAATCGCGCATAAAAGTCTTTACGTTTCATGACGAAGGTCGATTCGCCCCGTATACCTGTACGCAGTGTGCCGAAGCATGGTGTTTACATGCGTGCCCGGTAGAGGCGATCGCCTACAACGAAACTACGGGATCTAAAGACATAGATGCCGATGCTTGCGTCGGCTGTAAAGTCTGCACGATCGCGTGCCCCTTCGGCACCGTTAACTACAACGCAGACACCGGCAAAGTGATTAAGTGTGATCTTTGCGGCGGCGATCCGCAGTGCGCCAAAGCTTGTCCTACCGACGCTATCACCTACGTTGATTCCGACCATACCGGACTCGCGCGCATGCGCGCGCACGCCGCCCAGTCGCTGCCTGGCGCCTGATAACGGCGATTGAATTTGCCGCGGAGAAGCGCATGGATTACGTGATTATCGGTGCGGGACCGGCAGGGGTAATCGCCGCAGAGACACTGCGCAAAGTCGATCCCGGCGCTGGCGTGACGATAATAGGAGAGGAATCAGAACCGCCATATTCACGTATGGCTTTGCCATATTATCTAACCAGGCAAGTCCCCGAATCAGGCACTTATTTGCGCCGAGACAAGGAGCATTTCACGCGCAATGCCATTGAGGTGCGCCAG
Organism: Gammaproteobacteria bacterium; assembly: GCA_965225625.1. GTDB lineage: Bacteria > Pseudomonadota > Gammaproteobacteria > JADZEE01 > JADZEE01 > CBDDBH01. Next base: position 333,783 of record CBDDBH010000033.1, on the reverse strand, counting down.
GATAAAGCCGCGTCCATTGACGCGCGGTCACGTACCGTGGCGTTGGCGTCAGGTGGCAGCATTGCTTACGACAAACTCCTGCTGGCGACCGGATCGCAACCTATCGCGCCTGCGATACCGGGCATTGACGCCGCGGGCGTGTATCCGTGCTGGACCCTCGCCGACGCACGTCATATTGCGGCCGGGGCCCGACCCGGCGCCAAAGTTGTGCTGATGGGCGCCGGTTTTATCGGCTGCATCATTCTCGAGGCCTTGGCACGCAGCGGCGCGGCGTTGACGGTCGTTGAATTAGAGGACCGTATGGTCCCCCGCATGATGAACAACAAAGCGGGGAACTTGATAAAACAGTGGTGCTCAAAAAACGGCGTCGATGTCCACACCTCGACCAAAGTTATTGAAATCAATGCCGGTGAGCCGCTGGGAGTTCGTCTGGACAACGGTAGCACCCTCGAGGCTGATTTGGTTGTTTCCGCAACGGGCGTGCGACCGAATACCGCGTTGCTCGACGATAGCGGTATCGAAACGGAGCAAGGTATCCTCGTTAATCGTCATTTGCAGACCAGCGATCCCAATATCTTTGCCGCTGGCGACGTCGCGAAGGGACGTGATTTCTCCACCGGCGAGTACACGGTGCAGGCAATTCAGCCGACTGCGTCCGATCATGGCCAACTCGCTGCGCGCAACATGCTCGGCGCTAACATCGTGCATCAAGGTAGCGTCAATATGAACGTTCTGGACACGATAGGTCTAATCTCCAGTTCGTTCGGCTTGTGGATGGGGGTAGCGGGCGGCGAAGAAGCGGAATTGTACAACCCCGATCGTTTCCGCTATTTGAATCTGCAATTCGACGAGGACATTCTGGTAGGCGCGACCAGTCTGGGACTTACCCAACACGTCGGCGTGCTACGCGGCTTGATACAGAGTCGCACGCGCCTGGGTAGCTGGAAGGAAAAGCTGGTAAAGGACCCCACCCGTGTTATGGAAGCCTATCTCGCACGGACGCAGGCGGTCGGTTTTAATTCCGCTGCATTCGCCAAATGAATGCGGATACGATACATATCACATTCAAGTTATACGCTTCCCTCACAGACTATCTGCCAGTGGAGGCTGACTACCAGGCGGTGAGCCTCGATGTTCCGGGTACGACAACCGTACACAATCTGATAGACCGTTATGCCGTCCCCCGAAAAATGACGCACCTGGTGTTGGTTAACGGCACCTACATAGAGCCGGAAGATCGCGATAAACCATTGCTTAGTAATGGCGACACGGTGGCGATTTGGCCACCCGTTGCGGGAGGGTGAAGGTTTCCCGGGAGATGGGGATAACCCACGGCGAACTTTTCCGCCTGTTGCCCGCTGCGATAGAACACCGCGAATACACCGTCGTCGGCGATCGCATATTGATTACGGCCAACGACGTACCAGTAGAGATCCAGTTTTCCCCCGAGCGTGAACGACAAATAGCTTCAATGCGATTTCCGGTGACCTCACTGGAATTCGGCTTTTGTGATATGAACGAATTCGACATCGCTGCTTTCATGCGGCGATTCGATCGTGTTTTCCATAAAGGAGGCGGTTGAAACGGGCAATCAGCCAATTTTGTTGTTGTTCAGCAACAAAATAGCCAAATATGTGTTGTTTTTCCTGCCCCGGTTCTTGTTTGCGGGCACGGCCTGTAGTAGTTTTCATGGTGGCGGATTCTGAGCGCAAACGCGCAGCGGAATAGCGTCGTGAGACCCGAATAATGCGTGACGGACGTTACCTACCAAATTATGTCGTAGTTGCGCTTGCCTTAATGGCATACGCCCACGCAGGCCTTGTCGCTGCTGAAGACACGGTAGGGGACGTTGACGTGGCCAACGGTGCGTACGACTTCTTACCCAGTTCCGCCGGCCCGGTTGAGCCGCGGGCGATCACGCAACCTTGGGCGATGAGCGGCAATGAAAGCGCCATCGGCCAATCCGATGTGGAACGATTGCGTGCCGATCTGGTGCCAGCGTTTCTAAGTTTTAATTTGCAGACCTCCGCCACACATGGACTCAGAGGTTCAGCGGGCGTGAGTTTTCCTTTGCAATTGGCTGACAGCTGTCTGCCGAATTGCAACACCGATTCACAGGACCAAAACTGGGCAACCGCCTCGGCCGATGCGCGCGATCTATTCTTTGACGGGGCCGGACCGGAATCTATCAGCGTCGGCCGTACTCTGAATTTGTTTCAGCGCCGCAACGCGTTTACAACGCGCGACATCCCAGGCGCGGGCAGTGCGTTCGGGCGCACTCCAAGGTTCGAAGCCGAAGCGGGCTACGCGGCGAATATCGCGGGCGGTGCCGTAAATTTTTGGTTGAAGGGCATGTATCAGGAAACCGAGTTACAGGCCGGTGACGATTTAACCTCCAATGCTGCGTTGATCGGTCGCGAGGTCACAGCCAGCGGCGTGCATCTTGGTACTCAGGCGACATTTGGTGCTTTGCAACTGGAATTTTCGTATTTTGAAGGCGAGGCGCTGGGTAATACCTTCCTGCATGACACAGACGCATTGGATTCGGCTGGAAACGAGCGCAACAACGCGGGGTTTGTTGCCCAGGGTATTTACAGTTTCGGCAGCGCTACCAAAGTCGGAATAAGTTTTGGAGAGACCACGGCTAATGAGACCCGCGCCGAGAGGTCCTGCCGCTCGGGCGGCAGCATCGCGGCGCGTTGTAACAGATCGCTGCAGGGTGGTGGTAACGGCACTTACCTTGAGACCCAAACCGCGTGGTCACTAGGGGTCTATCACGACGTCACCTCATGGCTGAAGATCGTGGCCGAATACACGAATTCGGACACGGAGTGGCATGGAGGTGAGGAGCAGGAAGTCGATACGTTTGCCGTAGGTGGATATTTCTTCTGGTAAGATCCTCAACCAGCACTTCAATGCGGGCGCATCCTGGTGATGCGCCTTTTTGTTTATGAAACAACTATTTCCGCCAGTTCAACCGTTTGCAACGTTCGATTTGCAGGCCAGTAAACTTCATAGACTTTACGTCGAAGACTGTGGCGCGCGCGATGGTCTGCCCGTGATTTGTCTACATGGCGGACCCGGTTCGTCAACAAAGTCCTACCATCGCCAGTTTTTCGATCCCACCCGTTATCGATGCGTGTTGTTCGATCAGCGCGGTTGCGGTCGATCCACGCCGCGTGGCGAACTGCGTGATAATCAATCCCAAGATCTGATCGCCGACATCGAACGCATTCGCGAGCACCTCGGCATAGAGCGCTGGGTGGTGTTTGGCGGATCGTGGGGAGCGACCCTGGCGTTGCTGTATGCACAAACGTATCCACAGCGCTTAAGCGGGTTAATATTGCGCGGCAGTTTTCTTGCACGCGACTACGATATTGACTGGTTTTTCCGGGGTGGCCTCAAACCGATTTTTCCGGATCAGTGGCAGCAGTTTTTGCGGGGCTTGGGTATTAGCGACGGTGAGGATCCGGTGGCCGTCGGCTACCACGCGATGGCTAAAGAAAGCAGCCGGCCTGCGGCGGCGAAAGCGTGGTCCGACTGGTCGCTACGAATTGTATCCTTTGCGCTGGTGCAACCAGCCGGCAACAATGCGGGTAGTGAAGGAAGCCAGGCAATTGCGGATGTGGGTATCGAAGCCCACTATGCTTACCACCGATATTTCCTGGAGCCCGACCAGATCCTGCTCAATATAGAAAAAACTCCCAAGGTGCCAACCACCATTATTCATGGACGTCGTGATCTGACCTGTGTTCCGGAATCTTCCTGGCAGTTACACCATGCGCTCCCCGGCTCCAGACTGATCATGGTGCCGACGGCTGGACACCTGGCCAGCGAGACCGCCATGGTCGATGCTTTGGTCACCGCAACCGGGGACATGTTCGACAGTTTGAACCCGTCATGAATTTTCTTGTGGCCAACAGACCCGTGTTGTTAGGGATCCTGAACGTGACCCCCGACAGTTTCTCGGATGAGGGCGAGCATTTTGATGCTGATGTAGCGGTGCAACACGCTGTGAACATGCTGGCAGCTGGTGCAGATGGCATCGACATCGGCGGTGAATCCACGCGACCCGGAGCACAACGTGTGTCCGCCGATGAACAGATAATGCGCGTTCTGCCGATCATCGAAGAGTTGCGAGCGAGGCTACCTCCGCAGACATTGATCAGTATTGATACGACGCTCACGCAGGTCGGCGCGGCCGCGCTGGGCGCCGGCGCAAACATGCTCAACGATGTGTCCGCCGGAATGGAGTCGGCCATGTTCGAACTCGCGCTTGAGCACGATGTGCCCATTGTGTTGATGCACAAGCAAGGTGATCCGGCCAGTATGCAGGACAACCCGAACTACGAGGATGTCGTACTGGAAGTCCTGGAGTTTCTGCAGAGCCGGGCCGCGGCTGCGAGCGCGGTTGGTTTACGGCGTGAACAAATCGTTCTAGATCCCGGTATTGGTTTTGGCAAATCAAAAGCACATAACCTCGACTTAATAGCGCAGTTGGACAAACTCGTTGCGTGCGGATATCCCGTGATGCTTGGGGCCAGTCGCAAGCGATTCATGGGTTCGATCTGCGCAGAGACTGAGTTCCGCAAACTGGTGGGTGCAACCTGTGCAACAACGGCTTTAGGGGTACGCGCGGGCGTGCAATTATTTCGGGTTCACGACATTGGTCCGAATCGCCAGGCGGCCGATGTTGCATGGGCGGCCAGTCACGGCGTTTAGATGTCCGAGCATCTGCTATTCCTGACGGGGAAGCTTGCTGAGCGTAGTCTGCACCGCGTACTCGATTCTATCGTTGAGCCGGGTTTTACGTGGGAGGTGCGCGAGATCGGCGTCAGTGTTGCCGCGCTGATGACGGCACAGTTAATCGATCGCCGTTTAAACGCGGTCGACGCCAGTCGCATTATTGTACCTGGGCTTTGCGCGGGTGATCTGCAGCCGCTTGCCGAGCGATTAGGCGTTCCGGTAAAGCGCGGTCCCAACGATCTGAAAGATCTTCCGGCGTTTTTGGGCAGTGCCGGAGTGGAGCCGGATCTTTCGGATTACGCTATCCGGATCTTTGCAGAGATTGTGGATGCGCCGATGCTCGACGTCGCGGCAATTATTGCGCGCGCAGCTCGCTATGCAGACGATGGCGCTGATGTAATCGACCTTGGCTGTCTGCCGGGCAGGGCGTTTCCGCATCTGGAAGCGAGCGTTGAAGCTTTAAAGGACGGTGGATACGCCGTCAGCGTCGATTCGTTGGACACTGAGGAATTGCGCCGTGGCGCACGAGCGGGTGCCGATTACCTGTTGAGTCTGACTTTAAGCACCCTGTCGCTGGCACAGGAGTTTGCTGCCACGCCGGTACTGATTCCAGAGCAAGCCGGTGATTTGGCCTCGTTGTATGCGGCCATGGATCAACTCGATAGGCTCGCTATACCCTATCTGGCGGACAGTATTCTCGACCCTGTCCACTTTGGCTATGCAGAGTCGTTGCGGCGATACATGGCGTTACGTGAGCATCGCCCGGATGCCGAAATCATGATGGGCGTAGGCAATGTAACCGAACTACTGGAGGCCGATACTGTGGGGGTAAACGCGTTGTTGGCCGGTGTGCTGTCTGAACTGAAGATTAATGCAGTGCTCACCACTGAAGTCAGTTCCCATGCACGTAGCGTTGTGCGTGAACTCGACGCAGCACGGCGTATTGTTTTTGCCGCGGCGCGCGACAGTGCCTTACCCAAAGGCTATGACCCGGCATTGCTGGGGTTGCACGAGAATAAGCCTTTTCCTTATGCGCCCGACGAGATTGCTGAAACGGCCGCACAGATCCGTGATCCGAATTACCGCGTGCAGGTGAGTGAGGCAGGGATCCACGTCTATAATCGGGACGGAATGCATGTAGCTCAGGACCCGTTCGCGCTATATCCGGCGCTAGCCGAGCTCGACAACGACCCTGCTCATGCGTTTTATATGGGAGTTGAATTGGCGCGCGCCCAAATCGGTTGGCAATTGGGTAAGCGTTACGTGCAGGACGACGAGTTGCAATGGGGTATTGCTGGCGCGTCGTGGGCAAGCCTGCACGCTGATCGTGTTACCAAACATAAAGCCGCGGGGACGACGTTGCGTGCGCGCCGCAAAAAGAAGGTCAAACCGTGATTTTCGAAACGATTATAACTACCCAAAACGAAAACGGTTCAGCCCACATTACCCCGATGGGGATCCGTTACGAAGGCGAACAGTTCGTCATCGCTCCGTTCAGCCCGTCGATAACGCTGGAGAATCTGCGAAGATCGCGGCAGGCGGTAGTCAATATGACCGACAAGGTCGCGATTATCGCCGGATGCTTAACCGGTCGTCGCACGGATTGGCCAGTGCTCCCGGCGCAAAGGATTGACGGCGTGTATCTGCGTGATGCGCTGACGCATTACGAAGTGGAGGTTGCCGCGGTTGAGGACGATGAGCAGCGGCCGCGTTTCGTATGCGCGCAAAGGCATCATGCGATGCACGCACCTTTTGCTGGATTCAACAGGGCACAGGCGGCAGTCGTGGAAGCGGCAATTCTGGTAAGTCGCCTGCACCTATTGCCACGGGAAAAAATCGAGCGAGAGATGGCTTATCTGCAGATCGCCATCGACAAGACGGCGGGGGCAGGTGAGCGGCAGGCGTGGCAATGGTTATGCGACGCGATAGACGTCTTTAACCACAGTGGTCGTGGAGATGCGGCGTGACCCGCATGCTAGCCAGTGTTGCGACCCTCGCCGAGGCGAAATTGGTGCGGGATGCCGGCGTCGACATTATCGACTTGAAGGATCCGGGTACCGGAGCTCTCGGCGCGTTGGATCCTAAAATCATTCGTGCGGTTGTCGATGAGATCGGCAAGCGCGTGACCGTCAGCGCTACCATCGGCGACCTTGTCGGTCCGCCCGCAGCCGTTGCCGCGGCGGTAGAAGCCACCGCTGCACTGGGTGTGGATATCGTCAAAGTTGGCATGTTTGCCGAAGTCCAAGAGTGGCCGCGGATCTTGGAAGCTCTACAACCCGCGCGTGTCGGCGGTACCCAAATCGTGGCAGTTTTGCTGGCAGAGCGTAGTTGGTCGCTGCCGTCGATTGAGGCGTTTGCAACGGCAGGATTCCTGGGCGTCATGTTGGATACCGCAGCAAAGCAGGGCGGAAGTTTGCGCGCATATCGTTCGCCGGCGCAAATCAAAGCTTTCGTTAGCGTCGCGCGCGGTGCCGGCCTGGTGAGCGGGCTCGCGGGCGGTCTTGGCAGCGCCGACGTTGCGCCGATGCTTGTGCTTCAACCTGACTACCTCGGCTTTCGCGGCGCGCTATGCCACCGCGGAAGCCGCACGGCGGAGCTGGATCGGGCTGCCCTTGAGGGCATACGCGCGCTCATCCCACGCCTAGAGAAACTCAATATCAACGCCGCCTGACCTAAGCACAGAGAGACGCAAGCGATGCTCGAACCTACACCGACAACGACTTACCTCAAAGATTACACGCCACCGCCGTTCCTGATCAGCACGGTCGCGCTGGATGTGGATATTCGCGACGACCATACCCAAGTGGCGGCAAAACTTGGCGTTAGCCGCAACCCGCAGGCCAGCGATCCCGCCGCACCGTTGGTGCTGAACGGTGAGGATCTCGAATTAATCTCGATTGTTGTAGACGCAGCGCAGCTCGGGCAGTCCGAGTATTCACTGAGCGGAAATGAGCTCGTTGTGGCGGCCGTCCCCGATGTGTTTACGTTGGAGACACTGGTGCGGATCAAACCGCAGGACAATACCAAGTTGATGGGTTTGTATGCATCCAAGGATGGCTACTTCACCCAATGCGAGGCCGAGGGCTTCCGCCGTATTACATTTTTTATCGATCGTCCTGACGTAATGGCTCGCTATACCTGCACCATTCACGCGGAGCGTGCGCGTTTTCCGACGTTGCTTTCCAACGGCAATCTACATTCTCAGGGTGACGAGGCCCATGGCCGGCACTGGGCGCGATGGCAGGATCCGTTTCCCAAGCCTTCATATTTGTTTGCCATGGTTGCCGCAAAGCTCGACAAACTCGAAGACAGCTACGAGACCATGTCCGGTCGCACAGCGAGACTGTTTGTATACGTGGAGCCGGGCAAGATTGACCAATGTCACTTTGCCATGCAGGCGTTAAAACGGGCAATGCAATGGGACGAACAGGTCTTCGGCCTGGAACTCGATCTGGAACAGTACATGATCGTGGCCGTCGGTGATTTCAACATGGGGGCGATGGAAAACAAGGGACTCAATATTTTCAACACCAAATTTGTCCTGGCTCGTGCCGACACGGCTACGGACACTGACTTTATGTACCTCGATAGAGTGGTAGCGCACGAATATTTCCACAATTGGACTGGTAATCGGGTGACCTGCCGCGATTGGTTTCAGTTGAGCCTCAAGGAAGGATTGACGGTATTCAGAGATCAGGAGTACGGCGCCGACGTTTACTCGCGGCCGGTACAAAGGATCCAGGAAGTTCGCAGCCTGCGCGCTTCGCAGTTTCCCGAAGACGCCGGCCCGATGGCGCACCCGGTGCGCCCGCAATCCTATATGGAGATCAACAACTTCTACACGGCTACCGTGTATGACAAAGGTGCGGAAGTGGTGCGCATGATCCACACGCTGCTTGGCGCGCGAGGCTTCCGCGAGGGGATGGATCTTTATTTTGAGCGCCATGACGGTAAAGCCGTCTGCACCGAAGATTTCGTGCAGGCAATGCAGGACGCGTCCGGCTTCGACTTATCGCAGTTTCGTCGCTGGTATGACCAGGCAGGTACCCCGCTCGTAGATGCACGCGGCGAATATGACCCTGCGCGCCGCCGCTACACACTGACACTGCGGCAATCTTGTCCACCGACACCGGGACAAAGCGAGAAATTGCCGTTTCACATTCCGGTAACTGTCGCTCTTGTGGGTGTTGACGGTAGCGCGTTGGCACTGCAGAACGAGGGTGAAAGCGAAGCGGCCGGCACCGCTCGCGTACTGCAGTTCACACAAAACGAAGAACACTACGTGTTCGTCAATGTCCCCGAGCAACCCGTGCCGTCACTATTGCGCGGGTTTTCGGCGCCGGTTGTGCTCAATTTTGATTACGATACAGCCGCGCTCGCGCACCTCATGGCGCACGACGACGATCCGTTCAATCGTTGGGAAGCCGCACAAAGGTTGTCAATGCAAATCCTGCTGAAAGGTATCGAGAAATTCCGCTCGGGTGGCGACGTGAGTTTCCCAGACGAATTCGTCGATGCGATTGGCCGGGTCCTCGCCGGCGCTGAGACTGATCCAGCCTTCGCCGCCGAGGTGATGCGATTGCCAGCGGCCGAATACATTGCCGAGCAAATGAAAGAAGTCGATCCCGATGCAATCGACGCGGTGCGCACTGCTCTGCGTCGGCACATCGCGGCCCGACTACAAGCGGACTTAAGCAACGCATACGACACTTTTATAACAACGGGTCCATACACGCCGGACGCACAAGCAGCCGGTCGGCGAGCGCTGCGTAACCTGTGTCTGGGGTATCTGATCGAACTCGAAGCTGACGAGATATTGCAAAAATGTGTAGATCAGTTTGAGCGTGCCGACAATATGACGGATGCAATGGCGGCGTTGGCGATGCTTGCCAATACCGGTTCACCCGCACGTGCTCGATGTCTAGACGCGTTCTATGAACGTTGGCAGCATGAGCAACTGGTGATCGACAAATGGTTCGCCGTGCAGTCCACATCGCGCTTGCCCGGCGTGCTCGATGCAGTACGCCGCTTGTTGCAGCATCCAGCGTTCGATCTGAAAAACCCGAACAAAGTCCGTGCTGTTGTTGGCGCGTTTTGCCACGCTAACCATTTGCACTTTCATGCCGGCGATGGCAGTGGCTACGCATTCGCTGCCGATCAGGTTATTGCGCTCGATCCGATCAATCCGCAAGTGGCCGCGCGTCTTGCCCGCGCGTTCGATCGTTGGCGACGTTTCGACCGTGCGCGACAAAGTGCTGCGCAACTGGCGCTGGAACGGGTGCGCGACACATCGGGCCTATCCGCCGACACCTTCGAGATTGTGACACGGCTCCTCGATGCGCCGGCGGCATAACAAACATTAGATTGTACGGGACAAGCTTTGTGCCTATCGGTGCTATCATCGAAGCCGTTGGGTTCGTAAAACGAGAGTAACGGAGTTGATATGACCTCCTGGCGACAACGAAAACAAGAAGAGGTTTACGACGAGGCGCAAATCGAAGCGCGTCTTCAAGAGGAACTGCCGCAATGGTATTTCGAAGACGGTTGGATCCGTCGTCGTTACAAAACGTCAGGCTGGAAGAGTACCTTGATGGTGGTGAACGCCGTAGGTCATCTCGCAGAGGCGGCCTGGCATCATCCGGACTTGACGGTGTCGTATGCCTTCGTGATCGTCAAACTCATGAATCACGCCGCCAAAGGTGTCACCAATAAGGACTTTGAGCTGGCAAAAAAGATCGAGGAAATGATCATGTGGCAGCCGGGAGCAGAGGAGGGGGCGCTTGACGGTACGCCTGAGGATCCCCGATTTAAGTACATTAAATATGAGTAGGGTGTTGTAAGGCACGGTGCAAATTTAGCGGAACTGTGGGCGTGAATATGTTCAAAGAGTACCCGCAATACGATAGCGTCGGCCTGGCACGGCTGATCGCTGATCGGCAAGTGAGCGCTACGGAGGTCCTGGACGCCGCAATTGCGACTATCGAGGCGCTCAATCCACAGCTGAACGCCATCATTCATCCCATGTACGACGAAGCGCGCACGGCCGTTCAGGCAGGCTTGCCGGACGGTCCGTTGTCCGGCGTGCCCTACGCGTTGAAGGATATCGGTCTGTTTTATACGGGGGTGCCCACGCGCGCGGGTTGTCGCTTGTTTAACGATTTTATTCCGGATCATGACAGCACACTTGTTGCGCGCCTGCGCGGCGCCGGCGTGGTGATTGTCGGTAAAACCAATACACCGGAGTTTGCATTGACGGTTGCGACGGAGCCGAGCCTATTCGGAGCCACGTCAAATCCATGGAAATCCGGTTACAGTTGCGCTGGATCCAGCGGTGGATCCGCGGCGGCTGTTGCGGCGCGAATGCTCCCATCCGCACATGCCGGTGATGGCGGGGGTTCTATCCGGGTCCCGGCCGCGCATTGCGCTCTGGTGGGGTTGAAACCGACTCGCGCCCGGATCCCTTGCGGACCGGATCTCGGCGAGGGATGGAGCGGGGTAGGGGTGGACCATGCCGTTACTCGCAGCGTACGCGATACCGCCGCTCTGCTCGACGTAAGTCATGGCCCGGAATCGGGTGACCCTTATAGCGTTCCGGCACCACGTCGCCCATTCGCCGAGGAAGTGGGCGCGGCACCTGGAACCTTGCGCATAGCTGTTACGGACGAGGCACCCAATGGTGCGCCGGTTCACGCTGAATGCAAGACGGCAGTACAAAACGCTGCGCAACTGTGTACGCAATTGGGTCATAACGTCGAAGAGGCTGGTTTCAGCTTCGACATGGAGGCCATGGTCTGGTGCTATCGTGTAATCGTCGCATCCAACTTGCATAACGTCATTGAGGGTTGGCTCACGCAGCTTGGGCGCCCACTGCGCGAGGACGATTTAGAGCCGATTTCGCGGGTTCGCGCGGGTGAATTCGGCCGTTACAATGGCGCCGACTATGCGCGCGCGGTCCAGACTCTGCATACGATTGGCCGCCAAATGGGCGCTTTCTTCGACGACTATGACATCTTGTTGTCGCCGACGGCCGCTCAGCCGCCACTGCAACACGGGGTTATTTCGATGCGCGGCGAGGATCTCGATGCCTTCGATAACGCCCTGTTCGGACATGCACCGTTCACGGCGCATTTCAACGTATCGGGAAACCCTGGTATTTCATTACCACTTCATTGGACTGCCGACGGTTTGCCGATTGGCGTGCATTTCGGTGGTCGTTATGCCCGCGAGGACACGCTGCTACGCCTGGCGAGTCAAATCGAGCAAGCCCAGCCCTGGCAACATCGTATTGCTCCGATTAACGCCTGCGCTATACACGAATGACTACGGCGCGCTAACCGCGCTTCCACTCGCCTGATCTGCCGCCAGATTTCTCCAGCAGGCGGATCTCAGACATGACCATGCCGCGATCGACGGCTTTGCACATGTCGTAAATGGTCAGCAGAGCCACCTGCACCGCCGTCAATGCTTCCATCTCCACACCCGTTTTGCCGTCCGTCTCAACCGTGGCCGTTGCAGTGACCTGGCTGGCGAGGGAGTCCGACGCAAGGTCCACGGTTACCCGCGTGAGTGCCAGCGGATGGCATAGAGGAATGAGCTCAGCCGTGCGCTTGGCCGCCATGATCCCTGCGACGCGAGCAACACCGAGCACGTCGCCTTTGGCGTGCTGGCCATCGCGGATCTTGTCCAGTGTCTCCGGTGCCATGGTGATGATGCCTGCGGCGACGGCACGTCGATGGGTGACATCCTTGGCGCCCACATCCACCATATGCGCCTCGCCGTCTTTATTGAAATGGGTTAGTTTGTTCATCCGTTAGTAAGGGTGGGCTAGAATGCCAACAACTGCGATGGCTCGCATACTATTCGCTCGCTAATGGCCGTGTAAACCAACGTGACAGTGAAGGTAAAATTTTTCGCCAGCTTGATCGAGCGCCTCGGCTTGCAGGAGGTCGAACTTGACGTGGGTGAGGGAATGACCGTCGCCGCGGTCTGGGACGCGGTTACCGATTGCGCGCCGTTGCGCGAGAAAACGATGATGGCGGTCAATCTGGATTATTGCACGGCTGAGCAGATGGTTGCGGATGGCGACGAGATCGCCTTTTTCCCTCCAATCACCGGCGGTTAATGACATGAAGATAGAAGTGCGCGATGCACCGTTTGATCCGTGGGAGGAAATACGCGATCACGAAGAGGCGCTCGCCCAAAAGGGTAGCTACGGCGCGACGGCGTCATTCGTCGGTAGCATGCGGGATTTCAATGAAGGCGATACGGTGCTGGGGATGACGCTCGAGCATTATCCCGACATGACGGAAAAGCACCTGCGCCAAATCTGCGAGACTGCTGGCGAGCGCTGGGACCTGGTCGATACGTTAATTATTCACCGCGTCGGTAAGTTGGCGCCTGGCGACCCCATCGTTCTGGTCGCGGCCTGGTCAGCTCATCGCGCTGCCGCGTTCGACGCCTGCCGGTTCCTGATGGAAGATTTAAAGTCCAAGGCGCCGTTTTGGAAAAAGGAAGCGCTGCAGAACGGACACCGTTGGGTGGAGCGTAATACTCCGGGTTGATGCTTTGCTTGAAATACCCCAAGCGCTCCGAAGCTGGTTACTGAACGCGCGCTAGCCGCCTGTGACGCTCATGTGCCGAAAAATGAGCGGCTTGGCCTCCAGATTAAACTCGTGCCCCTTGGGTTTGATATCCATCGACGCTCGTATCGTGCTCTTGAGCTTTTCGATATCCCCGGGATTACCGCGCACGATGCGTTTGAGATCTACCGAGTGCTCCTGGCCAAGGCACAGCAACAGACGGCCTTCCACGGTAACGCGTACGCGGTTACAGCTGTCACAGAAATTGTGGCTGTGTGGTGATATAAAGCCGACACGCGTGCCCGTTTCTGCAATGCGGAAATAGCGCGCTGGGCCGCCGGTCGTCTCATTTGTTTCGGTGAGCGCGTACTGGGTCTGGATGTCGGCGCGGATCTGGTCGCTGGAGTAGTACGCCTCGGCTCGATCGTGATCGCCGATCACACCCAGCGGCATTTCCTCGATGAAACTGATGTCCATCCCGCGGTTGCTCGCGAAACGCACTAAATTCACGACTTCGTCATGGTTGCGATTCTTCAGAATGACAGTGTTTATTTTCACCCGCTCGAAATCGGCTGCAATCGCGGCGTCGATGCCGGCGAGGACTTTGTCCAATTCGCCAACACGGGTGATGCGTTTGAATTTTTTGGCATCCAGTGAATCAAGACTGATGTTGATCCGCCGCACGCCTGCGTTCTTGAGCTCTCCGGCCAGACGTGGGAGCTGCGAACCGTTGGTGGTCAACACCAGTTCACTGACACCCGGCAGCGCTCCTATCTCATGGAAAAGATGCTCGACATTGCGTCGTACCAGCGGTTCGCCGCCAGTGATGCGGATTTTTTTCACACCCAGCTCGGAAAATGCGCGAGCGATGAACCCGAGTTCCTCCAGCGTGAGGATGCTCGCTCGCGGCAGGAACTGCATTTCCTCGTCCATGCAATAGACGCAGCGAAAGTCGCAGCGGTCTGTGACGGAAATCCGCACATAGTCCACCGTCCGACCGAATTTATCGATCAATGCGGGGGATGAGGTTTTTTCGTCTAACATTAGGTAAAGCCATTCTGCCGGATTGGTTATTCTAGCATATGCCTGGTCAGCAATAGTTGGGCTAGGGAGGAGATCTGTGGCAGGCCTGCTGTCGAAACAGCGCATTATCGCCAAACCCGGGTTCAACCGGTGGTGGGTGCCCCCGGCCTCCATCGCCATACATATGTGCATCGGGTCGGTTTACGCTTGGAGTATCTTCAACCCTGCGTTAATCAGGACCTTTGGCGTAGTCACGAGTGCAGCAGGTGATTGGTCGCTGAAAGATGTCGTCTGGGTTTTCACCGTTGCTATCGTCTCACTCGGATTATCGGCCGCGTTCGCTGGTCGTTGGCTGGAAACCGTCGGGCCACGCATGGTCGGTTTCGTTGCTGCTTGTTGTTGGGGTGGCGGTTATCTGATTGGCAGCGTCGGTATATTTGTCCATGAACTGTGGCTGCTGTATGTCGGTTACGGCGTCATCGGCGGCGCCGGGCTGGGTCTGGGTTACGTGTCGCCGGTGGGTACCTTAATCCGTTGGTTCCCCGATCGCCGCGGCATGGCAACGGGCATGGCCATAATGGGTTTTGGCGGTGGCGCTATGCTTGGCGCGCCGCTGAAGGAATTTTTGATCAAACATTTCTACGTTGCGCCTGACTACCTCGGCACTGTCGCCCAGTTGCAACTGGTAACGGATGCCGGCAAGCGCTTTATTCAACTGGGGGGCCGCCTGCAAGAAGTGGTGGTAGTGGGCAGCAACGACGTCGCCGGCATGATCCTCCCCGGCCCGCAGGGCGTTTATCTGGTGGGCACCGGTAGTGTCGGCGTTGCGCAGACGTTTGTAGCGATGGGCCTGATCTATTTTCTCGTCATGGTAGTGGCTGCTTTTTCTTACCGGATACCGGCCGACGATTGGAGCCCCGAGGGCTGGCAGCCACCGGACGAAGCCCAATCGGCAGACCGTATGATGATCCGCGGCAACGTTGACATTGATGAGGCGCTGAAAACACCTCAGTTTTATCAACTGTGGCTGGTCTTGTGTTTTAACGTTACGGCCGGAATTGGCGTTTTGGGCGTTGCGAAAACCATGATGAGCGAAATATTCGGCACCACCTTACCGGGTATCGTCGATAGTGCCTTCGCGGCCACGTACGTGGTCATGATCAGCGTATTCAACATGCTCGGCAGGTTCGTATGGGCGAGCGCGTCGGATTATCTGGGACGTAAACCCACCTATTGGATCTTCTTCACGCTGGGCATACTTTTGTATTGCTCAATTCCGTACTGCGCACACCAAGTCAGCGTCAACCCGTCAGTGGTCTGGTTGGTTTATTTTTACGCAGTGACTATGTTGATATTTACCATGTATGGGGGCGGGTTTGCCACCATACCCGCCTATCTGGCCGACATCTTCGGCACGCGCTACGTCGGTGGCATACATGGCCGATTGTTAACCGCCTGGAGCACCGCTGGTGTTTTAGGGCCGTGGGCGATAACGTCGTTACGTGAGCGCGAGATACGCATAGCGATTGATACGCTTGCCGACCGGATCAATCCGCAACATTTTCAGCTTGCCTTCGGCGCTGGCGTGGATCAGCTTGATCTATTGATTGCCGAAAAAACCGTGACTATTGGCAACTTGATGGAAATCGCGCCGCCCGGCACGATAGATCCGACCAGCAGCTTGTACAACACAACTATGTATTTGATGGCAGCACTGCTATTCATTGCGTTAATCAGTAATGCTCTGATGCGACCTGTTAACGCAAAGAATCACATCAGCGACCAGCAAGCGGCGTGAACGAGAAATACGCGGCGGGCACGGCGAGCTGGCGCGAAGCGTTTGCCGTCTATCACCATCCGCGCGTTGCAGCGATGATGTTTCTTGGATTTTCGGCGGGACTGCCGTATTTGTTGGTATTTACAACCCTTAGCGCTTGGCTACGCGACGTCGGCGTAAGCCGTACAGCAATCGGTTTCTTCGCGTGGGTGGGCATCACCTATTCGATCAAGGTGTTATGGGCGCCGGTTGTGGATCGCGTATCACTGCCATTGATTACCCGGCTATTGGGCAAGCGCCGCAGCTGGATGATCGTGGGGCAACTCGGCATCGCAATTGGTCTCTTTAGCATGGCGGGGTCTGCGCCCGGTCAGGGTCTCACCACTTTCGCGCTGCTGGCATTGCTCGTCGCGTTCTCTTCAGCGACGCAAGACGTCACAATCGATGCCTACCGGATAGAAGCGGTCAGCGAAGAGCGTCAGGCCGCGATGGCCGCAACTTATATCCTTGGCTATCGGATTGCGCTGTTGGTTGCCGGTGCCGGCGCGTTCTACATTGCTGAACTCGCCTCTTGGTCTGCAGCTTATTATGCGATGACAGCCTTAATGCTGGTAGGCATAGTTACCGCGCTGGTGATTGCAGAACCCGACCACCACGGTGTAACTGAAAACAGCATACCTGAAGAGCGCGTAGTTGCATTCATGCAGCGCTCCGCGCATTTGTCGCCGCATTTGCGCGCGGGGTTCGCTTGGTTTATCGGTGCAGTCGTTTGTCCGTTTGTCGATTTTTTCGTACGTAACGGAGCGCGCGCTGTCGTGATACTGGCATTCATAAGCGTCTTTCGTCTCAGCGATATCACGATGGGGATCATGTCTAATCCTTTTTATCTGGATATCGGGTTTAGCAAGTTCGAAATCGCGAATGTCACCAAGGTATTTGGTTTTTTCATGACTATCGCCGGCGCAATACTGGGTGGTGCGTTAGTGGTTCGCTACGGAATTATGCGGCCACTGCTGATGGCCGCCATCATGGTCTCCGTGACGAATCTGCTATTCGCTGTGTTGGCTGCCAGCGGCCGCGAAATGTCACTTCTTGTTCTTGTGATCAGTGCCGACAACCTCAGCGGCGGGCTTGCCACCTCGGTGTTTATAGCCTACCTGTCCAGCCTCGTTAACCAGGCGTATACCGCCACCCAATATGCGCTTTTCAGTTCGCTCATGACCCTGCCGGGAAAATTTATCAGTGGTTTTTCCGGGGTCATTGTTGATGGCTATGGTTATGTCCACTTCTTCGTATATGCCTCGCTGATCGGTATCCCGGCGATACTCTTAGCCCTGTATCTCATGCGTTATGGCGCCAGGCGCGAATGAAAATCCTGCTGCTGTCTGACACCCATGGAAGCGTGCATCCCGAAATTGTCCGCTTATCCCGGCGCTACAACTATGTGCTGCATGCCGGCGATGTCGGCAGCGCAGCGGTGCTCGCGGCTTTGCGTCCGCGCCGCGCTCTGATCGCCGTGCGCGGCAATAACGATGTCGTTGCAAAATGGCCTAGTGGAGAGCAGTCACACCTGCGTACGCTGCCATTGGAAAATAAGTTGCAATTACCAGGTGGCCTGGTCGTCGTTGTCCATGGCGATCGGCACGGTCCGCCAAAGACTCGTCATGCTCGCTTGCGACGCAACTACCCCGAGGCCCGATGCGTTGTTTACGGCCATAGTCACCACCTGGTGTGTGATTCCTCGGAGTTGCCTTGGATCATAAACCCCGGCGCGGGCGGCCGCGCACGCACCTTTGGCGGTGCGTCGTGTATCGTGCTCGATACTCGTTTGGCGGAATGGAAACTCGACGTTAAACGCTTTCGCGATTGATTAGCGTCGGCTGCGCGCGCTGTAACTACGCCGTGCCGAGGAACTGCGTGGTTGGTAGCCGTGGGAGCCTGAAATACCGTCGTGATGCTGTCGATGATTGCCATAAGGCCGCTGCCGGCGTGCGCCGGTCCCGTAATATCCTTGTTTGTACGCATGGCTACGGGTGCGTACCTGCGTTTGGGCAACACCATCGCGCAGATGACGCTCATAGCGCCCGTCATAGGCGTGGTGATCTGGCGCGTGACGGTCATGCAATGCGCCATGATGGCGGTTAGTGTCGGCATCGCGAATTCCTCGGTCGCGGTAAACCAAAGCGTAACCGTCGTGCGGTTGATAATCGTAGCCTTTGCCGTAGTAGGGGCTGTCGTTACCGTAACCCAGGTGTACACCGTCGCTGTATGGACCGTAACCGAGGGGCACACGGGTTTGCGCAGTGGAGGAATTTGATGCCAGTTGCTCTGCCGTCGCCACCTGAAAAGACATCGTCGCGACGATAATGACGGCCCACGAAGATGGTTTGATATTCATTTCCATTCAGCCCTCACGCAGAACGCATGCGGGCTTTGACCGCCGGTCGGCGCAACAGTTTCGCGACAGCGTATCAGGGCTCGCGGACTACCCGGATCCCGATCTCGTCGTTGCTTGCTTCGGACTTGAACACTTCTCGATTCGCCGAGCGCAAGGAGCGATCGCTACCGGCATAAGATCCGCCGCGTATTACGCGTACTGAGCAGTTACCGGTTTCCCACGACTCACCGCGGCTTGGTGCGTCCTGATAGTTGACGTGATAACAATCGCGCACCCATTCCGCTATGTTGCCGGCGGTATCGTAAAGACCAAACCCATTCGGCTTAAAGCTACCGACTGCTGTGGGACTGCGCGAGTCAAATCGAGAATCGCAGCCAAACGCGCAATGTCCGTGACCGCCACCGCCTTTGCGGCCCCACCAATAGTGATCTCGACTGCCACCGCGCGCCGCGTATTCCCATTCTGATTCGGTGGCGAATCTGTATTTTGCACCGGTCTGTTTCGATAACCACGTGGTGTAATGCAATGCATCATCCCAGTTGACGTGAGTCACCGGATGGGTCTGTTTGTTGAGCCCCACATCCCTTGGAATTGGGCGCTGTGTAGCACGGGCAAACCGTTCGTATTCCGCGATGGTAATCTCGTACCTGCTCATTGCGAACCTGTTGATGTGTACCGTGTGAGTCGGACGTTCGTCCGGTTCTGCTCGGCCGCGGTTACTGCCCATCTGGAAGCTGCCGCCGCGGATCCATACCATCTCGGGTCCGGTCCCTGCGCCTTTCAATATATCTTTGAAGGCACCTGACTGCGCGACCACGGCTGGCAGTTCGATGGGCAGAGTTTCATCGACTGCCGGTTCGCCATCTTCAACATCTATGTCAGGTGCATCGATCACAATGGCGCCATCGCCGTCATCGATGGTTACAACGTCCTCGTCAGCCTTGTCGGACGTCAGGAAAAAAACCAATCCCGTAACGATAATAATGCCGGCCGCGATTGCACCGATCATCATCCCGGTTTTGCCTGTGCCGGGCTCGGTCGGCGTCGCATCTGCATCGTCGTCGGCGGTAACCGCTGGAGGCTCAGTCACTCTGCCGTCGTTTGGTTCAGTGTCCGGACCGTCATCAATATCCGGCGCTATGTCAGTGTGTGTATCTTCCTGGTCAGCGACCGCTTCTGTTGACGGTTCCGCTACGATGGCAGCCTCGGCCACATCGATAACCACCACGGTCGTATTATCCTGACGCGGCGCGTTTTCTTCCTCGACGGCTTTAATCAACCCATCGACACACTCTTTAGGGGTCTGCGCAGAGTCGCAAATGTAGACTATTTGTCCCTCAGAAAGCGTGTCGAGACCGTCGCTGCAAATAATAACTCGGTCTCCGGCGACTAATTCAAGCGGCGTCTCAGGGCAATCGATGTCAGCGATTTCTTCACCGGTCAACGCGCTCATCAGCATGTTGCGCGAGAAGCCTTCTTCGGCCTCGATTGGGGTGCCCTCGACAGCCATGCGGTCCAGGAACCCACCGTAGCTGTGATCGGCGTTCTTTTTCTTGAGCTCTTTATCGCGGATCACATAAAGGTGGCTGTCGCCGACGCTGACCCAGCGCAAGTACTTATCTTCCAGAATCGAGCACACCAGCGTGCAGCCCATGCCCTTCAGCGCTGGTGTTTCGCGAACGGTTTCACTGATCGAGTTATTCGCCTGAAGCACGCTTTCGTGTAGCGTCTCGTGCAAGCGATCGTTGGGATAATTCGCCGTTATGTGTTTGTTGAATGCCTGCACCGCCATGTTGCTGGCGACATTGCCCGCGGCGTGACCACCCATGCCATCCGCGACGACAACCAGCGAACCACCGCTGCCATCCTTGTCGCCACCGAGGTGGGTTACTAGGAACGCGTCTTCTTGATAGTCCCGGGCTCCATCGATCTGGGAACCCGAAATTTCGAATTTGAAGGCCACGATTAGTTCATTCGGCTTTTTTGTTGTGTCGTCGCATCTAATGTGTTTGAAATAAGCGTCGACTTGACAGTTATTTAGCGCTTAATGTTACCAGTGTGCTTGACGATAGACAAAGCGTCTTTGCGACCACGCGTGCTTGCATTCGCGCGCGCAGTGCTTGTCATGCCACAGGGGCGTTCCGTTTCCCGGCAGTCGGGCTTAGAGAATTAGCGCGAAATACGTGTGAGCCGCGCTGGAATCCTAGTTTTTATGGCAATCTTTAAGCGTCCCGCGTTGCTCTTAAATATGCGAACATTCAAATTTTTCCTAGCTAACATCCACTTGGTAAACAGGTCCGGCAAATATGCAGGATAATCGCTCGCCTGAATCCAATCAGGTCCTGGGCCTGATTGGGTTGCCGGCTGGCCCCATCCTTGCCGCTATTGTGTTTGTGTTGCTACCGGACAGCTATGCCGCCGGTGATACCATGACGGTTTTGGGTCAGCCGGGACGGGCGACCGCCGCCGTGACGGCGTGGATGGCCTGTTGGTGGCTGACCGAAGCAATTCCGCTGGCGGCGACAGCTTTACTGCCGCTGGTCCTGTTGCCGCTGTTGCACGCCATGCCAATCAAGGCGGTTGCGGCACCCTACGGTCACTATCTCATTTTTCTGTTTCTGGGCGGATTCATTCTGTCGATTGCCATGGAGCGTTGGGGCCTGCACCGCCGAATTGCGCTATCGACGTTGGCACTATTTGGTACCCGGCCCAACAGAGTTGTCGCAGGCTTCATGGTGACCACCGCCGGTCTCAGCATGTGGGTCTCGAACACTGCAACCTGCGTCATGATGCTACCGATAGCACTGAGCGTCATAGAAATGATGGAGCGCGACGACCCCAGCACAGCGTCGGCGGTGAATCAAAACCTGCCGGTGTGCCTGTTGCTTGCAATCGCTTATAGCGCTTCCATCGGTGGGATCGGTACCCTAATTGGAACCCCGCCCAACCTGTTTCTCGCTTCTTATCTACGTGACAGCATGGGCATCGAGATCGGCTTCGCCCAATGGCTACAGGTTGGGCTGCCAGTAGTGGCGGTGTTTCTGCCTCTGAGCTGGTGGCTGCTAACACGCTGGTTGTATCCGCTTGGTCGGTCAGCGGCGATGGTGCTGGATCTCACCGCAATGCGATCGCAGTTGGGAGAGATGAACCGCGGTGAAAAGATTACCCTTGCAGTGTTTTTGACTGCGGTATGCGCCTGGATATTCCGCCCCGTGTTAACCGAACTGCAATTCGGCGGTATGAGCCCGCTTTCGGGACTGACCGATACGGGTATTGCAGTGGGTGCTGCACTATTGCTGTTTGTGGCGCCGGTGGACTTGAAAAAGCGGGTTTTCGCAATGGATTGGCAGCATGCGAGTCGGCTGCCGTGGGGGATCCTGATCTTGTTTGGCGGTGGGCTCAGCCTTGCTGCTGCTATCGAGACGACAGGAGTTGGCCAATACATCGGTCATCATGTCGGTTATTTGCGGGGAGTTCACCCCTTGCTGATTGCTCTGTCCGTGGCGGCGATGGTTATTTTTCTCACGGAACTCACGAGTAACTTGGCCACGACCGCGACTTTGGTACCGATTCTCGCTGCCATCGCGTTACCGCTGGGGATCGATCCGTTATTGTTGGTCGTCACGGCCACAATCGCGGCTAGTTGCGCCTTCATGATGCCGGTAGCGACGCCACCAAACGCAATCGTGTTCGGATCCGGTCGCATCTCGATTCCTCAAATGTGCCGGGCAGGGTTGCCACTTAACCTGATTGGCGTAATTGTTGTCACCGCGATCGCCTATTGGGTGGCTGTTCCCGTTTTCGTTATCACACTGCAATAGGGTTAACCCGCATATTTCACGAAGGGCAGACAAAAGCTCCTGCATGGTCTGCATTTCCGCCATCCCTGGCGGTCACGTCACGCGATGCGAGTGAAACCCAGGCGTTGTAAGGTTCCATGTAAACGACGGCAAAGGACAGTTTGTACTGCATCGCGCGGCTATCCTGGCGCTCGCTGGTCCGCGCACACCTGAGATTGCGCTTCACACCAACCATAGCTACGGCTATGCTTGGCGCTCCAGCGCGGCGCCCAGCCGCACGCGTCCTGCGCGAGCATCCACGATCCTTCATGAAATATGCGGGATAACTCGCTGTATTCCGCTAGCGGAATTCCTTATTCTTGGTAACAGCTCCCGCCTTACGTTGACGCAATATGCCGGACTCCATTGTTTCGTCCATTTTCCTGATTTTTGTCGGTGCGGCGCTGTTCGCCACACTGGCGCTGGCCGCCCGGCAGGCGATCATCGTGGCGTATATCGTTTTGGGTGCGGTGCTGGGGCCATGGGGCTTGAGCTGGATCACGGATTCCGCCTGGATACAGGATATCTCGAGCATAGGGATTATGTTTTTGCTGTATTTGCTCGGCTTGAATCTGGCGCCCCAACGTTTGCGGGAAATGTTCGCCGAAGCGCTGGAGGTGACGCTGCTGAGTGCCGTCGTGTTTGCAGCCTTGGGATTTGCCATTGGAGCCGCGTTCGGATTTAGCTGGGAATCCTGTGTAGTGATGGGCGCAGCAGCCATGTTTTCAAGCACTATCATTGGGCTGAAGCTGTTGCCGACAACGACGCTGCACCACCGCCACACCGGTGAAGTCATTATCAGCGTGCTATTGCTGCAGGATCTGATCGCGATAATTGTGCTGTTGTTACTGCAGGGATTCGGCAAAGGTGGTGAATTGTGGCTGGATATACTGCGGCAACTCGGGTCCTTACCCGTACTGATCCTCGTTGCTTACCTGCTGGAACGCTACCTGATTGAACCCTTACTGGCGCGTTATGATCAAATTCACGAGTATATTTTTCTGCTGGTGATCGCCTGGTGCCTGGGGATTGCCGAGCTTGCCCAGTCCGTGGGTTTGTCATACGAGATCGGCGCGTTTATTGCGGGGGTAGCGCTGGCATCCTGTCCGATCGCGCAGTTTATCGCCGAGACCTTGAAGCCGTTGCGCGATTTCTTCCTGATTTTGTTCTTTTTCTCCCTCGGGGCAGGCTTTAATCTCGGCGTTCTGCCTGACGTCTACCTGCCAGCGGTTACGCTGGCCGCCATGATTTTGCTGGTCAAACCAATCGTGTTCCGGCGAATCCTGGGCTTTGCAGGCGAAGGTCGGCGCTTGTCCACAGAGATCGGCGTACGGCTGGGACAGGGGAGTGAGTTTTCGCTGCTCATTGCCGTGCTGGCCGTAAATTCCGGTTTCATGGACGCCCACACGTCATATGTGATCCAGATGGCGACACTGATCACGTTCATGGTCTCCGCCTATATCATTGTGTTGCGGTATCCGACCCCCATTGCTGTCACGGCGCGACTGCGTCGCGATTAACAACCGTATAGTCCACCGGCAAGCGTAAGCGCACTTTATTGCCCACTTCCCAGCGCTAGTAATCGGCATTCCGTACGGCGCGTTCGATGATGACAATCACTACCCTGCACGGGCTAGCCGCCATAGGCAGGATCGGCTAGAGTGTGGAGGCGCTTAGGCGGGTGTACTGGGAGGGTGCCCGCAGGCCAATCAAGCGGCCCTTTACCAGCGCAGACCAGAAACTGTACCTCAGGTTGTTACGAGGAAATTAAGGCCATATATAACAAATGGTTGTGAGCTATAGTTTATGTAATACTTTGCGAGGCATTGCATCGCTGCAGGGGCAGGAAAACCAGCGGACGGTAGCCTACAGGGCAACTGCTTAACAACTAAATTTTCAAGAGTTCGGCGAGACAGAATGGCTTCATTCGAGCAACTGCTGAGCGGGGACGAAAACGAACTCGCGATTATGTTCGCCCGCTTCCGCGCAGAGCCCTCGGGAGATCCCGAACGGCAACTCGCGAATATTTCCCAGGGATTGGGTTTGAATACCAGCCAACTCATCTGCGGGTTCGGCTTTAACGTTAATGCCATCCATTTACCCCGGGCCCTAAACGCGTTGGGATTTTCCTCGTATGACGCGCTTTGGGGACAACGGAACTATACGTTTATCAACGACGTTTATCGGATGTTATCGATCGATAACGTGATCAGTATTTATCTAGAGGTCGGCAGCGATCTTGACGCGCATGACTTTATCCCGGACTTGGTGCTCAGCCGATTGAACAGTATTGAATCGCAGATCGAGGCCACCATCAATCCGGTCATGCTGGGTAGTTACAAGCTGGAGATCCGTGCCGTCTACGAAAATCACGTCGTTGCGCCAGACTTGGTAGATACCCGCCTTGAGCCACAGTATGAAGTGCTGCGCGGTATCGTAGACGAGGTCATCCTGATCGTAGAGTCGGGGACGCTGACGCCCGACGATGTGTTGTCTCGCCCTGGCGTGAGCGCAGATGAAAAGCGCAAACTGCTTTTTCGTGGGCTGGTAGATCGCGATCAGATCTCGGCTCGTCTGCAGGCCCCTGATATTTCCGAGTTAGAGCGTAAGTTGCTGTCGCAAGCTCTGGAGAACGAATAAGGTTCGCACTGTGCCGCTCAGGTGGGCAACACCTTGTCCGTCATACCGGTCGCGCTCTCTCTCAGTTCCACTCGCTCGTCCGCGTCGATGCCCAGCGGATCGAACCTGTAACGGTAATGCAGCGTCAGTAATCTTCGCAGCGGTGCCACGAAAGCTCGTGTATGCGGGTTACGCGCCAGGCGCTGTAGCCAAACGCCGATTGGTTCACCTTGACGCAGGGCATGGCCCTGGGCGCTGAGGTGGTCCAGTAAAGTCAAAAATTCCGAGTCTCTGCCCACACCCATTCGCGGATCACGGGCGCCGTCGATGTTGGCGGCGTTGCGGCGTACCCGCCGGCGTCCCGAAAGCCGCCACCCCAGGATCGCCAACAACGGAATAACCATCCAGACATAGTAGTCCTCGAGCCCGCTTTCGCCGCTGCGAATACGGTCGATATAAAACGTCAACCACGACCACAGATCCTGGATCCCCTGCCAGCCCGACGCATTCTGGTCTTCGAGATCAGCCCAAACGCTGGGCGTTGTATCGACCACCTGCCACCGCCCGCCGACGAACGCTTCAGCCCACGAATGTGAGTGGCGCGAGCGGGCAATATAGGCGCGTTCCAGAGTACTGTATTCCTGAATTGAGAATCCGACGGTATAGCGCGCCGGTATACCTGCCGCGCGCAGCAACAGCACAGTTGCGGTCGCGAAATACTCGCAATGTCCACTGCGGGTGTTGTTCAAAAAATTGGTAATGGGCATGCGCCCAGGCCAGCTGCGGCGTTGGATCAGCGAATAGGAAAAGTTTTCATCGAAATAGGCTTTGACTGTCTTGATTTGCTGCGCAGGGTCCATTGCAGCCAGTGCGAGCTTGTCGGCCAGGCCTGTGAACAGATCGTCGTAGCTGCGCGGCAGTCGGCTGTCCTGTTCAGTGGGTGCAGACGTGCGGCGCGCGTCCGGATCGACCGCAACCAGGTAATCGATGTGACCCGGCGGGATCTCCAGCATGATCGTGCCATGGTCGTTTCTCTGAACTTCAAGGATTTCTTCGTGTGAGATGGTTGCGGCGCCATGCGGCAAGGGCACGACACTTAACTCCGCTTTGCGTTTGACGTTGATGTTTACCGTGTACTTTGGTGCAGCATCACTCAATGGCCAGACGGTGGTACCGGCCAGCGCATCTAACGTGATGAATGTTGCGCCGCGAGCCCGCCACGTGCCGAAGCTGAACTCGTCGTAGCTCGCTTCACGGAGCAGTATCGGCAGCTCTAATTGATCTTCGGTGGTTATTCTTACGCGGATGCCATCGGACATCTTCAAACGCCCAATATAGCCAATAGCGGTAATGGCACGATTCGGATCACGGCTGGTCCACATCATGTCTCCCAGCATGGACATGACATAGCGCTCCATGGTTTGTTGTAGGGTTCGCAACCCGAGTTGGCCACCGAATCCAACCAGGCAGCTTACCAGCAGTAACAGCACCCACAATGACGCGGGGTAACGTTTTGGTCTAAATGGCCACAGTGCATATCCCAGTAACAAACTCACACCGACAAAAAACGACGCGGTGCGATCCTGAACCACGCTTGCCGAGACCACGCAGGCGAGGAAATAGGGATAACGCAAGTCCAGATCACCATCAGCGGCGCGGGGGCATCTTGATTCTTGCTGCGCAGGCTGACGAACAGGGTGCTCATGCGAAGTACCCCGCGCTGACTGTACAGTTGAGATGTGATCAGCAGGAATAACACGATTGGCATCAGCTGCAGAATGACGTAGATGCCGTGCATGGCGCGGTTACTGAATTGGTAGACGACCAGCACGAGAAAAAATACGCTGGTGAAATCCGCGATGCGGTTAAAATCGCGGTCATCGATCTCGAATCGCCAGCCCAGTGCCCGAGTGCCCTCCAACAGAATCGCCATCGGCACGGCGAAGCCCAGATGGGCCGTATGCCATCCCCAGAACACGAGAGCCGCGCCGATTAGAAGAGGCGGTGCCTTCACTGCGCGGCCCCCGTACTTGCTTGCGCGTTACCGTTATTGGCGCTACCCATCGCCATCAGCGTCGCGGCGACGTTGCCGGTTTCTAGTATCACGAAGCTGTCAGGGTCCGCCGCCATCGCGGCAGGTTCAGGGTGCTTTGCACCGCGGTCTATCACGACCATAACCAGCACTCTAAGTTGTAGCGCACGTAGCTGCTCGATGAGATCCTGGCGGGGCTGATCCCATTCGAGAAAGATGCAGACCACGGTCCCAATTTGTCCCGCGTGAGCTAAGACCAGGTCGGCCAGAGCGGAAAAATCTTGTGTCGGTGCGGGCTGCACACAGGCGAGTACTTCAAGCATGTTCGAGGTATCTGCGAGCCCGCGTCCTGCCGTAAAGCGGGCCGCGCCGGGCCCGATGAACAACAAATCCAGGAGTGTGTCCGGACCCCAGTCCGCGCACGCGAATGAGGCGGCGACCGATACTGCCTCTTCGAATCGTGGGCTGTGGCGTAGGTCGCAAATCGTATCGAGGACCAGCGCCTGCCGATCGAAGAATTCGTCCTGATATTCCTTGACGACGGGTTTGCCTGTTTTGGCCCAGCTTCGCCAGTGAATGTGGCGCAGGGGATCGCCGGGACGATAGTCGCGTAGCGATGCGAATTCCTGCGAATCGCCGACCGAGGACGCAAGTCCCTCCCCGCCGGGTTGAAATTTCCGACGACCGTTGAAGCGTATTTCGGGCGCATTGTAGCGCTTGGGTAATACCAACAGGCGCTGTGGATTGCGCAGTCGAAAAAATTTATTGATCAGGCCCAAGGGATCCGTGCGCAACACAATAGATTCGGTAAACGCGAGGTAACCGCGGCGTAGCGGTCGAATATCGACCTTGACCTCTATCTCCTCGCCGGCCGGTATCGGCGGAATCGCTGTTTTATCGACCCGCGCGCCACGTTTATACCGTACCGCCTCGATCCAGCGCGGATACCCGACAGTGCGATCGAACCAGTTACGCGTTACCTGCGTTTCTGCGGTTCGAGCAAATTCACTAAAGGACGGCAACGCAGGGCTCAACTGATCGAGCAGTTGCAAGTCCAGTTCGGTGTGTTTGCCAAGGTTCTTGATATGTACCGCATAGCGTAGCGGCACGCCGGCGGTGGTATAGCGAGGCAGTTGCCGGCGGGCGGCCACGCGCGAGCGAAGTGGAACGGCGGCAATGGCAGCGACCAGCAATAGCGCAAAACACAGCGCCGCGATCTGGAACGCCAGCGTCTGACGGGTGTCGATGCCGAAAACGCCGGCGCCGACCATGCCCCGACCACGATTGCCCCGCCCGGGGTAACCCGGCGCTCTAGCCAACGGCTGAGGCGATAAACCAGCCGGAAATTTCGATAGATAAGCTTGCGCAGCACCGGCAATACCTCGATTTCCAGTCGCCGCAGTAGCCTCGACCCGAGTTCGACGGACCGCTAGCGTGGAACTTCTATCTGTTTCAGGATGTCTTGTACGGCATCGGCACTGGTGACCCCGCCGAATTTCGCCTGCGAGTCGAGAACCAGGCGATGCGCTATGACAGGCTCTGCCAATTCGTGAATGTGATCCGGCGTAACGAATTCATCACCATCGAACAGCGCCAGGGCCTGCGCAGACTTCATTAACGTCAGCGACGCCCGCGGACTCGCGCCCATCTGAATACCCTCGCCGCCACGCGTGCTGGCAACGAGGTCCACGATATAGCGCCTTAATTCATCACTGATGCGGGTGGCTGCAACGGCGCGCTTCAGTGACAGTACCTGTTCGCGTGAAACGCAGGCGGTCAGGTCTTCGAGTGGATGTGATTCATTTTGGTCGGCGAGGATGCTTACCTCCGACTCGACATCGACGTAGCCGAGACTGAAGCGCATCGCAAAACGGTCCATTTGCGCTTCCGGCAGCGGATAGGTGCCATGAAACTCAACCGGATTCTGGGTGGCGATGACGAAGAAAATTTCATCCAGACGGTGTACGGCCCCGTCCAAACTCACCTGGCCTTCACCCATTGCCTCCAGCAGTGCCGATTGCGTGCGTGGCGAAGCTCGGTTGATTTCGTCGGCGAGAACAATGGTCGAGAAAATCGGACCCTTATGCAGTTTAAAGTCCTGCGCACGTTGATCGTAGATTGAAACGCCAAGGATATCCGAGGGCAGCAAATCGGGCGTGAATTGAATTCGGTGGAAGTCGGCATCGATCGAGCGGGCCAGCGCTTTTGCCAGTGTCGTTTTACCGGTTCCGGGATAGTCTTCCAGTAACACGTGGCCGCCGGCCGCATAGGCCGCCAACAATCGTCGAATAGACTGCTCCTGTCCTTTGATGACTTTGTTGATATTGGCGGCTAGCGCCTGAAAGATTTCATGAGCATTCATAGTTTGTCTGCTGCGTCTGGGGTCAGGTTCACGTTATCATTGCGACCCGGCCCTAGTTTCAGTGACGTGTTGTCGAGCGTCAAGTTTGCAACCAAACGAGAAACTTAATCACTATGTTTGACAAGAAAGCAACTACCGCAATGCCTATAAACGAGCTGCTGGCTGCGCGCTGGTCGGGTCGCGCATTTGATCCCGATCGAGCCGTTAGCCGCGAGGATGTTATCAAGTTGTTGGAAGCAGCGCGTTGGGCGCCGTCATGTTTTGGCGAACAGCCCTGGCGTTTCCTGGTCTGGGACCGCGCAAGGGATTGGCAGTCCTGGCAGCGGGCCTTTGACAGTCTCGTCGAGGGAAATCAGAAATGGGCACGCAGCGCGCCCTTATTGTTGCTTGCCTGTGCCGACTCTGTCTTTTCGGGCAACGAAAAGGACAATCGCTGGGGCCAGTACGATACCGGCATGGCGAGTTTCAGTCTGGTGGTGCAGGCGACCGAACTTGGGCTTATGGTGCATCAAATGGGTGGCTTTGACGATGCCAAAGTCCGCCTGGATTTTTCTATTCCTGAGCGTTTTGCACCGATGGCGATGATTGCGATCGGTTACCAACTTGCTGCTAACGAGATCCCGGCGGACATGCAGGAGCGCGAACTCGCGCCGCGCTCGCGCCGGGAACTCGGCGAAAGTTTCTTTGCTGCTGCGTGGGGCGCGTCGTTGGTCGAATAATCCATGGATTGCGATTCGCAATCCGGGCATACCTCAGCCGCTGACACATGAGTGATTCCGCTTGAGTAGTAGCAGATTCGACCACGCCGGTGTCTGGCGCCTTGCCGGACCACTCATCGTAACCAACGTCTCGCTGGCCGTACTCGGTCTGGTCGATACGGCTGTCGTCGGACATCTGCCGGCACCCTATTACATCGGTGCTGTCGCCATTGCCGGCGTCGTCTTCGATTTCCTGTATTGGGGCGTGAGCTTTCTGCGCATGGGCACGACGGGCGTGGTCGCGCAGATCTTTGGCAGCGGTGATGGCGACCGGATGCGTTCCAGTCTATTGCAGTCGTTAATTCTGGCGATCGCAATCTCTGTCGTCGTTCTCATCGCGCAGGTGCCTATCGTCGAGTTAGCGTTGCGGATGCTCGACGGTAGTGAAGAGGTGCACGCCAATGCGCGGCGTTACTTCGACGTACGGATCTGGGGAGCGCCGGCGGTAATGGGCCTGATGGTCGTATTGGGTTGGCTCATAGGCATGCAAAACGCCCGCGCAACCTTGATCATCTCGGTGTTCTTCAACTTGATCAACGTTGTCCTGGATTTTGTTTTCGTGTTCGCACTGGGCATGGACGTAGATGGCGTCGCATTAGCAGCGGTCATTGCCGAGTACTCCGGCCTGGTGCTTGCCTTGTTTTTATTACGGCGTGAACTTCGTGCCTATCCCGGCCGTTGGCTGCGCGAACACATTTTGGAGCTGGCGAGTATCAAACGGTTTGTATTGCTCAATTACAACATTCTCATCCGCACGCTCTGCTTGATATTTGCTTTTGCATTTTTTACCAGCCAGGGCGCAAGCCAGGGCGACGTGGTGCTGGCTGCCAACGCCATATTGATGAAGTACCTGTTATTGATGGCACTGGGTCTGGACGGACTTGCCAATGCCGCGGAAGCTTTGGTTGGTAGAGCTATCGGCGCGCAGAATCGTCCGGCGTTTCTCAAAGCAGTGCGCACCGCCGCCGTCTGGTCCGTTCTATTCGCGGGGGTATTCGCTGCAGCGTTTGCGTTGGGCGGCAACGCCCCTGGCCCGAATGATGACCAATATAGATCCGGTGCGCACAGGTGTCGCGTTGTATCTGCCGTGGTTAATTGTCGCGCCGCTTGTGTCAGTGTGGTGTTTTTTCCTCGACGGCGTGTTCCTCGGCGCAACCCAAGGTGCGGCGATGCGCAACACCATGGCGGTTGCCACGTTCGGCGTGTTTTTGCCAGCCTGGTACGTCCTGCAACCTTGGGGCAATCATGGCCTTTGGTTCGCGTTCATGTTGATGAACGGGGCAAGGGGCGTGGGTCTTGGACTCATGTTCTTGCGCCTCGACCGGCGTCGGGCATTCGTCTAAGCACTACGATTTGCAGCCCCTTGAACCTGGGCGGGTTAGAATAACGACTAACCGGTAATTGCGGAGTTGATGTATGGCGGCCCAAAACGAACGCGAATTCATTCCCCTGGGGATAGCAGTGCTGACTATTTCTGATACACGTAACGAGGAGACCGACAAATCCGGCAAGCTGTTGGTCGATCGGTT
Organism: Gammaproteobacteria bacterium; assembly: GCA_965225625.1. Classification (GTDB taxonomy): domain Bacteria; phylum Pseudomonadota; class Gammaproteobacteria; order JADZEE01; family JADZEE01; genus CBDDBH01. The sequence goes on along the minus strand of CBDDBH010000033.1, from coordinate 302,121 downwards.
GTTGTCGAGCGGCCACGTTCGGCGCGAGAAAACCATAGTCCCAGATGATATCTATCAGATCCGAGCGGTCGTTGGTCGCTGGATTGCGGCGGACGATGTGCAGGTGGTTGTGACCACAGGCGGTACCGGCGTTACCGGTCGCGACGGTACACCGGAGGCAGTGCAGCCGTTGCTCGACAAGGAAATTGACGGTTTTGGTGAGATGTTCCGGATGTTGTCGTATGCGGATATCGAAACATCGACGTTGCAATCGCGTTGTCTCGCCGGGGTTGCAAATGCAACCTATATTTTTTGCCTGCCGGGATCAGCAGGTGCGTGTTCGTTGGGATGGGACAAGCTGATTGTAAAGCAACTCGATTATCGAACTCGCCCGTGCAACCTGGTGGAGCTGATGCCCAGGCTGCTGGAAAAATAGGGCAGCGGCAGTCTGATGTTCTATGGAGGCTAAACGACCTGAAAACGTTCACGCGAACTACCACGCGCACGTTTATTTTGGACCTGACACGCTCGAACACGGTTGCTGGCTGTGTGCCACAGCGGGTGAAATCTTTGGGCTGCGGGTGGGTAGAATTCATCAAAAGCCGGTCGGCCCCCATCCGTGTTGGAGCTGTCAGCTCGCCTTCAGCGCAGCCGAGTTTGACGCGCTGATGGCATGGTTGGATAAAAACAGGAACGACTTGACCATATTTGTACACGGGGCTGACGGGTGACGATCTGGCGGACCACACAACGCATGCGCGTTGGTTAGGCGCCGCGGCGACGCTTAATTTAGACGCGCTGCGCGGCAATTAGGGTGCCCCTCAGGTTCGCGGAGCCGTAGATCCTTCACATCGTTTTACATTTCGCGGTGCCAGCGATCGTGGCCCGTTTCGCCTTCGCCCGGGCGCGGACTCGCGCTTTTTTGCTGATGGTCGCGACAATGCTGGTCGATATCGATCATCTTGTTGCCGACCCGATTTATGATCCGCAACGATGCAGTATCGGTTTTCACCCTTTACACGAACTTCCGCTGATTGGCGTTTACGCGGTGCTGTGCCTGGTTCCCCGGTTGCGTTTTGTAGGCATAGGTTTACTCATCCACATGGGTCTCGATACGATGCACTGCGTACTGCTATGGTATGCATAATGATGCGCAGCGGCTGCGGTTGTTAGTGTGCGGAGAACAGCAATGGTCAAACATGAAATAAATTTGCAGCCCTACGGCGACGGTGTCGAAGCAGACTTTCTGCATACCGACAAAGTGACGCTCGCATTCTGGTTTTTCCCGGCCGGGACGCCCGTGCCCGAACATGCCCATGCGAACGAGCAGATTGTCAATATGTTGGAAGGTCAACTGGAACTGTGCATTGCTGGCGAAACCGTGGTGTTGAGTCCGGGCGCGGTTGCTGTAATACCGCCCAACGCGACGCATTCCGGCACGGCGCTGACGGACTGCCGGGTAATCGACACTTTCGCGCCGGTGCGTACCGAATTCGCCGTGCCGCGGGACCCGGAGTTACCCTCAGTTGATGACTAAATTCGAGGATCAGCCACCGGCGGATGTTTCGTCGCTACGTTGAGTACGCGATCGTTGATGCCTATCATTGAGTTCAGTCGTTAAAGACACCGTCGACCCGTTGAATTGGATCATGAATCTGGCAGTTGCAAACAAGTCTGCCGCGATCGGGTTGCTCATCGGCGCCGCATCAGGGGCCGGTGCTTCGCTCTTGTGGAGCGTGGCGATCTGGAGCCCGGTGTCCGAATTGAATTTGTCCGGGATCAGCCTGGTGGTGTCAATTTTGATGATCGTGCTGGCGATGGCCGCCGTGATCGGTTCATGGCAACAGCACGGTGGTGTGCTCATTGTGCTGTTTTTCACATCGTTCTTTCCGGTTGGCCTGTATTTGTTAGTTGCGCCACATTGGTTGCGTTGGGTCGGCGTTTGTAATCTGGGCTATCTGGTTGCCGGACTATTGATCCGACGATCGGGGGTAGCGTCCGGCACTGAGGCACCGTGACGGCGTAAGCTGCTATCGCATTGTTCGCCTGAAAAAACAATGTTAGTGATCTCCAGCCGCGTTTCGCTTGCCGACAGGGAAATAGAACTCAGCGCAGTTCGATCGCAAGGCGCTGGCGGTCAAAACGTTAATAAAGTTTCCAGCGCGATCCACCTGCGTTTCGATATCCAGGCATCATCGCTGCCGGATTTTTACAAAGAGCGTTTGCTGTCTTTGCGAGACCGCCGTATCAGTAGCGCCGGAGTGATCGTAATCAAGGCCCAGCAGTATCGCAGCCAGGAGCAGAACAGGGATGCGGCGCTGGAGCGGTTACGTCAGCTCATACAAAGCGTGGCGGCGGGACACAGATCGCGCAGGACATCGACGCCGAGTGCGGGTTCGCAACGACGGCGGCTGGATAACAAAGCCAGACGTGCGCGCCTAAAAGCGATGCGGGAAAAGGTGACCGAACTTGAGTGAACACGAACTGCCATCGCTGACCGGCCAGGTTGCTCTGGTAACCGGTGCTGGCCGAGGTCTGGGTCGCGCGTTCGCACTGGCGCTGGCGCAGGCGGGTGCCGCGGTGGCGGTGACCGCGCGTACGCCATCGGAGCTCGACGATTGCGTAGCGGCCATCGAGGCCGGCGGCGGTCGCGCGGTAGCGGTACCGGCGAATGTTGCCGACGGCGGCGCAGTCCGGCAAATGCTCAAAACGGTCGAAGCACAACTGGGTGCAGTTGACTTGTTGGTTAACAACGCCGGTTCTTTTCGGGCCTTCGGCAACATCGTCGATATCGATCCGGAGCTGTGGTGGCGCGAAATGGAAGTAAATGTGCGCGGTCCGTTCCTGTGCTCTCGCGCAGTGTTGCCGGCAATGATTGACCGTGGTCGCGGCCGGCTCATCAATCTGGTCAGTGTGGCTGCCTTGCAGGCCTTCCCCGGCATTTCCGCATACTGCATGAGCAAGGCGGCGATAGTGCGGCTTACCGATACGCTTGCACTGGAAGTGCAAAACCAGGGAATCAGCGTGTTTGCTGTTCACCCCGGGATGGTAAAAACTCCCATGCTCGATTACACCATGGAATCTGAAGAAGTGGCTCGCTCAGCGCCGCATATACAGGAAGCGTTCCGTGCCGCCTGTGCGGCCGGCCAGGACACCCCGGTTGAGCGGCCAGTGCGAATGCTGCTGCAGTTGGCCGCCGGACTCGGCGATCCGCTATCGGGTCGATACATTAGCGTTGATGACGATCTCGCACTGTTGGTCCGCGAAGCTCGGTTAGCGGCCAACGGTGAGAGGAGTGCGTGACGCTCAGCCGGCCTCGACGATGCCTGCTTGCGGACCAAGCGCGTTAACGACAACAACGGCGCGTTCGTGCGCTACTGGGCGTAAGCCGCCTAGCAATGCGCGGGCGGCTTACGCGAATCGCGATGTCGATTAGTTGGAAGCCTTGTAAGCGCGTACGGCGGTGTTAAAGCGATCAGCGATGCCTTGCATCGCATCCACCATTGCATTGTGACTTGCGACCAGCGACGCTCGATATTCCGCACTGAGTTCTTCACCGCCACTTGCTTCGGCTTCTGTCAGGCACTCGATATAAGTTTCGCCATCAGCGATAAACCCTTTCATGGCGCCCTGCGCAGCAATCATCTCTTGTTCAGAGGTGCCCTTGCCGTTTGGAATCGTCGGTTCCTCAGGAACATTGCAACTGGCCGTGGAGCCGCCACTTCGTCCACTACCGCCACCATCGGCAAGGGCGATAACCGGGGCGATGAATATGAGGGTTGCGGCAACAAGTAGGGACGTCTTTCGCATAATCATTCCTTTCATCCGTGCTGGGTCCGGGCGCACAGTTTAACAGCTTGCGGCCGGTCAGAAAATTGTGTCGTGCGGTTGTCCGGATGACGGCAACGAGACTAATATTCCTGCTAAATCCGTAAGCAAAAACAATAAACTCAGGAACAGTTGTGACTGACGATTACCAAAACCCGCATGCTGGGCGCAAGTTCCCGGCGCTATCGCGATGTCGTCACTGGATTTTCGATCTGGATGGCACGCTCACTGTGCCGGCCCACGACTTTGAAAGGATTCGAGCAGACTTGGGATTGCCTGCCGATGTGCCGATTTTGGAAGCTATTCAAACACTGCCCGGCGCACAGCAGCGCCGGATAAATGCGCAATTGAGTGACATCGAAAGCGCCATCGCTAGACGGGCACGGCCACAGCCTCACGCAGCGCAACTCCTCAGTGCGCTGCTGCAACGTTCATGCACGTTGGGCATACTCACTCGCAACAGCGAAATCAATGCGCTGTTAACCTTGGAGGCCTGCGGGCTGTCGATATTCTTCACCAGCGCACATATCGTCGGACGTGAATCCTGCGCGCCCAAACCGAGTCCGGAGGGTGTTACGCTTTTGCTCGATCGTTGGGGCATCAACGCAGAGGCGGCGGTTATGGTCGGGGATTTTCGTTTCGATCTCGAAGCGGGGCGCGCAGCGGGGGTGCAGACCGTCTATTTTGACCCCAGCGACACGCGCGAATTGCGTGATTATGCCGATGTCTCGGTGCAATCGCTGGCCGACCTCAGCCCTGCGGCGAGTGCGTCGTAATGCCAAAGAATCCTTATCGAGCCACGGTCGCCTCAGCTCTTTTTGCCAAAATAAAAATATAAGTCTTTGAATTAATACATGAATTAATAATTGATGTGTAAAGTAATTATCGTATACTAGCAACCGTGTATTGTTCAGTGGGCGATGGAGTTCCACCATTACAAGCTCAAATGGGGTCGGCAATGAAGGTAACGATCATCGGTGGCGGCCCAGGCGGGATGTATTTCGCGATCCTGGCGAAAAAGCGGTGGCCCGACTGGGACATCAGCGTATATGAGCGCAACAAAGCGGACGACACTTTCGGCTTTGGAGTTGTGTTTTCCGATGAAACCCTCGGATTTCTGCGCGATTACGACGAGCCGTCCTACGAAGCGATCCGCCGCAGTTTCGCGTATTGGGACGACGTCGATATCCATTTCAAGGGGCAGGTAACGACTGTCGCCGGTAATGGGTTTTGCGGGTGTTCGCGCATTACCTTATTGCGACTGCTACAGCAGCGCTGCCAGGAAGTTGGCGTCGTGATGCATTTCGAAGTCGAAGTCAGCGGCATCGAGCAATTTGCCGACAGCGACCTTATCATCGCCGCCGACGGTACCAACGCAACCGTGCGGGAACTTTACAAAGAACATTTCGGAACCGAAATTCAGTGGCGTAGAAACTATTTTTCCTGGTTAGGCTCGACGCGCGAGATGCAATCGTTCAAGTATTTCTTTGAGCGAACTGAGCACGGCATCATCATGGCGCACACCTATCAGTATGAGCCGGGCATGAGCACATGGATTATTGAAATCACGCCTGAATCCTGGCGTGCGCACGGTTTCGACAAAATGCCTGAACAGGAGTACATCAGCGTGCTCGAACAGGCGTTCGCGCAGGGACTTGATGGACACCGCTTCATCAACAACCGTTCCGTGTGGCGTAACTTTCCGGCGATCCGCAATAAAACCTGGATTAAAGACAACATAGTGCTGATCGGGGACGCGCAACACACCGCGCATTTTTCGATAGGCTCCGGAACCAAGCTGGCGATGGAAAGCTCCATTGCTCTATTTGAAGCGTTCAAGGCCAAGCAGACGGTTGTCGCGTCGTTGCCGTATTTCGAGGAGATCCGACGCGAGGAGGTGGAGCGCACCCAGCATGCAGCCGACGTTTCACTGGGCTGGTTCGAAACAATTGACGACCATTGGGAATCGGAACCCGAGCAGTTCGCATTTCAGCTGATGTCGCGCTCCAAACAGATCACCTACGATAATCTGCGCCTACGTGATGCTCGATTTGTCGAGCGCTGTGATGCGTGGTTCGTTGCCGAGCAACGCCGGCTGGGCTATGACGTCGCTGATGCTACGCCAGCCATGTTCACGCCGTTTCGGTTGCGCGCTCTGGAACTTGCAAACCGCATTGTCATGTCGCCGATGGCACAGTACTCCGCAGTTGATGGTATGCCCACCCAATGGCACTACGTGCATTACTGCAGCCGTGCTTTAGGGGGAGCCGGACTGATCTACACGGAAATGACCTGCCCGTCGGCCGCGGCTCGCATCACCCCGGGTTGTGCCGGGATTTGGAATACCGAGCAACGCGATGGCTGGGCGCGTATTGCCGACTTCGTGCATAAGAACTCGCAAGCAAAACTTTGCATGCAGATCGGTCACGCAGGGGCAAAGGCGTCCACGCGGGTTGCGTGGGAGGGTATGGATCTGCCGCTGCACGAAGGCAATTGGCCGATCTTCTCTGCATCACCGTTGAAGTACCGTGATGAAAGCGCGACGCCGGCCGAGATCGATCGCGCGAATATGGATCAAGTCCGTGAGGAGTTGGTGCAATCCGCCCGCTACGCGGATGAGGCCGAATTCGACATGCTCGAATTACATATGGCACACGGCTATTTGCTGGGCAGCTTTATCTCGCCGTTGACCAATCGGCGTAGTGATGAATACGGTGGTGCGATCGAGCAGCGCATGCGTTATCCACTTGAGGTATTTCACGCGGTACGTGCGGTCTGGCCCGAGAACAAACCCATTTCGGTACGTATCTCGGCATCCGATTGGTATCCGGGCGGCTTATCGGAAGCAGATCTCATTGCGCTGTGCGCACTGTTGAAGTCAGCCGGCGTGGATCTAATCAACGTGTCGACCGGGCAAACGGTAAGTTACGAACAGCCGGTATATGGCCGCATGTTTCAGGTGCCGTTCGCCGATAAAATACGCTTTCGCGTTGGCATCCCGACGCTGGTGGCCGGAAATATCTCCACTGCCGATCAGGTTAACACTATTGTCATGGCCGGCCGCTCGGACCTTGTCTCACTGGCGCGCGGACATTTGAGCGATCCCAATTTTACCTTGCATGCCGCTGCTGCCTACGACTACCAGGACCAGTTTTGGAATGCGCCGTATCTGTCGGCGAAGTTCCAGGCGCACCTGTTGGCCGGGCGCGAGCGCGAGCAATTGGTCGAAATGCGCAGAGCAACGAAGCCGCCCACGCATGAGGTCAAAAGCGAAGTAAACGACTAGCCCGAGAGGCCAAAAATATGGTGTTGCTTAATCCAGTTCGTGATGGATGGTGCGCAACAGTCTGACCAACTCATCGAGTTCGCGATCGGATAAAATTCCGAACATCTCATCAGACCAGGTTTCGTGGTCTGGCGCCATACGATCAAACAGCTCGCGGCCTGCTGCCGATAAGGTAATGTCGCTGACCCGCCGATCTTTGTCGTTGGCCCGACGGATGATCAAATTATCGCTTTTCATACGGTCGAGCAAGCGAGTGATATTGCCCCTTGAAGCGAGCAGTTTGTTGGCAAGCTGGGTAGTGCTTAGACCGTCGCTGCCCGCCAGATACAGATGTGCCAGTAGGTCGAAGCGCGACATTGAACCGTTGTAGTTCATGCGCAAGCGGCTGGTCATTTCCTGCTCGATGCGCTTGGCGCATTTCATCAGATACAACCACGCGCGCAAAGAATTCTTGCTTTTGGCTTCGGTAGCCTCGTGGTAAAGCGATTGAATACTCGACGTATCGCGGTTGGTCATCACGTTTGAGTGTCCGGGCGCTTGCTCATTATACCGCTGTGTGCCTTAATCCACGCCCGGTGACGGTACAAGCATATGTTCCTAAAAAGCGCCTAAGCGTAGCGCATCCGGAGATCCGCCAGCTGCGGTATAAACTTAATTGTTGGGGCGATCCGGCCGCGCCGGTGCTGATGTTGCTGCACGGTTGGGCCGATTGCGGCGCGACCTTCCAATTTCTTGTAGATGCGCTGCCAGAGGACTGGTATGTCGTTGCGCCAGATTGGCGCGGATTCGGTGGCACCGAGTGGGCCAGTGATGGGTACTGGTTTCCAGATTACCTGGGTGATCTGGAATTGATAATGCAACACGTTGCCGGTGACAAACCGGTCGCGGTCGTAGGCCATAGTATGGGCGGCCACATCGCATCATTGTATGCCGGCATGCGTCCAGCGCGGATCCGCCGTTTCGTCAATATCGAAGGCTTCGGCCCGCCACGCCCGGTAGACGACGACGCGCTTTCAAGATACGGACGCTGGTTGGATGGATTGACAGGCAACTTCCAGTATCGGTCGTTTTCATCGTTGGCCGCGCTTGCGCAGCACCTGCAGGCACGTCATCGCTGGTTAAGCGCAGAGCGCGCATTGTTCATCGCCAGCTGCTGGGCGAGCGAATCTGAAAATGGAACCACCTTATATGCGGATCCTCTACATAAACGCGTGACTCCTTATCTGTACAGTGTTGAAGATCTGCACCTGTGTTGGTCGAACACGCAGGCACCGGTCATGTTTATGCTGGGCGATGATTCACGACTCTATCAGCGGCCCGACCGGGTAGAGTTGCTGGAGCAGCGCCATGCGCATTACGTACAGATGGATGAATGTGTTATCGCCGACGCGGGCCACATGGTGCATCACGATCAACCGGAACGCGCGGCGCAAGAAATCGTGAATTTTCTGCGGCGATGAGCTGTGTGTTCGCGTTAATCGTTTGTGCTCGTTACAGCTAGCGCCGCGGGACGTTCGGATAGTCGGTGTTGCAGCAACCAATCGTATAAGTCACGACCGGCATAGATGCGCCGCCATGCACCGTGTGACATATCTTCGTGCACCGTGAAACGCAATTCTGGGTGGCCGGCCGCTTCCAGCGCTTGCGCCATGTCGTACAGCCAGTGCGGTTTGACTATGGGGTCCTTGCCGGCGCCGAACAGCCAGATAGGCAGCCGCGCCTTGGCGAGGATCGGTGCACCGGCAAGATCGCCAGTGCCGACGATCGGTGCCAGGGCGGCCCAGCGTTGCGGATACGCAATTGCCATATGAAAGGCACCAAACCCGCCGTAGCTCAGTCCGGTCAGATAAACCCGGTCGGGATCGGTCCGGAATCCGCCCAACGTGGCATCCAGGATTTCAATTAACTCTCGTTCGAGTCGGTCCCAGCCATTGGGTAGTTTGCCGTTTTCCGGATACGGGTCGTACCGCGCGTATCGTCCTGCCGGGAAGTGCTGTGCATCGGTCCGCGCTATCGGCAGAGCCGAACGGTATCGTGGTGTGCGTGGCGGAACGCCACTTTCCAGCCGCTCTGGTTTTGCAAAGCCGGCGCGCATGGCCACATGTTCATGCATCCCGAACACGGGGAGCTGCGGCGCGATGATAATAAACGGTAGCGGGCGCCGTTGGATCCAGGCTTCCATCAACGGACCATGGGCAAGGACGTAGTCTAGGTCTTCGCGACCATTTCCGCGCTCGCCGGCACCGTGCAGAAACAATAGCACCGGCCAATTTTTGTGTGGGGGATCCTCGTAGCCTTGCGGTAGATAAAGGAAATACTCGCGCGCCTGACCGGTAGCCGCCGAATGATATTTTTGGCGTAGTAACTTATCGGCTGCGGGTTCTTCGCTATAGGCTGGCGCCATGCTTGCAAGCCACCAGCACGCGATTAACAGCACGAAGTTACTGCGTTGGTTTTGTCTATGCCGTTGTAAAAACAACCTAGGTGAAAACACTGTGGTCTCCCCTTGAGGAGTATTCACGTCAACATCTTCCCAAGCAGCCGTCCTGAGCCTGCACCAACCCCGGCTCCTGGCCAGGTGCTGGCGCCGACCATGTAGAGCTTGTCGATTGGAGTCCTATAACGTGACCAGCCAGGGAAAGGTCGGAACAGGAAATTCTGCCGCAGGGTGTGCTCGCCACCCAAGCTGTCGCCACCGACCAGGTTCGGGTTGCTTTGTTCGAGGTCTTGCGGTGACAGTACCGCGCGGCCTAATATCAAATCGTTGATGCCCGCCGCATAGTCGGCAATTTTTGCGATCACTCTATCCGCGTAGGCTTCTTTCGCTGACTCCCAATCAACAGAATCTATCTCACCCAGTGCATCACCTTTAATTGTGCCAGGCACCGAACGCACCTGGATCCATAAGATGTGTTTGCCCGGCGGTGCGCGCGAGGGGTCGATAGCAGTCGGCTGTCCGATGATCAGAGTTGGAGAGGCGGGTAACAGGCCGTCATTCACTTCAAGATAGGTACGTGTCATGTCGCCGAGGTAGGGTCCGATGTGCACATAGGCAAACTTGCTCAGTGCAGAATCGGCGTTCCATTGGGGTAGTGTATCCAGTGCGACATGGATCATCAGTGCGCCGGCCCCATGCCGGTAGCGCTCGACTCTACGCAGAAACGGCGGCGGTAGGTTCTGCGGCGCTACCAGTCCACCGTACAAGACGCTAGGGGCGAGGTTGGCGATCACCGCTTTATTTGCGACCAATGGCTCGTCGCCTACGCGCACTCCAGTAGCTCTGCCGTTTGTGACGCTCACTTGCGTCACCTCAGCGTCGAGCCGGATTTCACCGCCAAGGCTCTGATACAGCGCCACCAGAGCATTGATCAGATTGTCGGCACCGCCTCTACCCAGCACCATGCCAAACGCCTGGTTGGCCATCGACTCGAGATAGCCAAACAGTGCGCCGCCGGCCATGTCCGGGGTAAAGCCCAGGTGCATGCCCCAGGCGCCGATCAGCGAGTGCAGTCTTGCATCGGTGAAATGCTGTTCGGAGAACTCGCGCGTCGATGAAACCAGCAGGCGAGCAGTCTCCAATACCCAGGCGCTGCCTTGGGCGCGAAATCCGCGATACAGAGCACGCGCCAGTCCCAGCGACGGCATGCGCTCGCCCAATAGCGGGAACAGGTGCGCCGCCGTGTCCGGAAATTCGGTGACCAGGCGGCGCCAGGCATCTGCATCGTCGGCGGAAAGTGCGCTAATACTTCGCACGGTTGTCTCCAGATCCGCCGACACACCTGCGTAGCTACCGTCGGGAAATACCGAGCAGAACGGATGCTGCACAGGAGCAAACTCCAAGCCGTGGCTGTCCAGGTCGGTTTTGAATTCCTGATAGAACGGTGAACCGGCGAACAGGTTCAAATTCGTGGCAAACAAATCATGGCGAAATCCCGGCAGTGTGATTTCCGCGGTTTTCACAGCCCCGCCGGCCTCCGAGTTGCGTTCGAGGATGAGAACTTTCCACCCTGCTTTGGCGAGGTAGATGCCGGTAACGAGTCCGTTGTGGCCCGCGCCGACGATGATTGCATCGTAGCTCACCGCTTACCTCCGTTCAGCACGACGCAGAAAACTGGCCAGCAGTCACGCGTAAATTCTTGCATGCGTACAGCCGCCGTCAGTCAGGGATCACCGCGGTCGTCTCGATTTCGACCTTGGCGCGATCTTCTACCAGCGCGACGACCTGGACCAATGCCATTGCCGGAAAATTCTTACCAATGACTTCGCGATAGGCGGCACCGATTCCGCGCAACGCCCCCAGGTATTCGTGCTTGTCGACTACATACCAGGTCATGCGCACGATGTGTTCCGGACCCGCGCCCGCTTCCTTGAGCACCGCAACAGTGTTCATCAGCGTTTGCTTCACTTGTGTGGCCAGATCATCGCTAACGAGCTCTTCGGTTTCATCCCAGCCGATCTGCCCGCCGACAAATACCATTTGGCCGCGCGCGGAAATCCCGTTTGAATAGCCCCTGGGTTTGGGCCAACCGGGGGGCTGTAGTGTCTCGTTCATGGTGTCTCCTGTGGTTGGGCCCGAACGACGAACCCGGGCTAACCCGCATATTTCATGAAGGATCCTGGATGCTCGCGCAGGACGCGTGCGTCTGGGCGCCGCGCTGGAGCGCCAAGCATAGCCGTCGCTATGGTTGGCGTGAAGCGCAAGCTCAGGCGGCGCGGACCCGCGAGCGCCAGGATAGCCGCGCGATGCGGTACAAAGTGTGTTTGTCCTCCATTGACACCGAACATTTACAACATCTGAGTTTTGCCCGCATCGCGCGGCGCCTTCATGCAATATGCGGGCTAAGGACCAGCCACTGTATCTTGAGTTATAGGCGTGTCAATAGTTCTCAGTATAAAAATTTTAAGTTGACAATAACATGACGGGCGCTAGCATGATTGGCCATGACTAAGGGACAGGAAAACGCGCAGTTGCAGGGACGCCACGCCGCAGTTACTGGCGCGGCGCGGGGCATCGGTGCCGCGGTTGCTGAACGCTTGCACGCACTTGGATGCAATCTGACGCTGCTGGATCTTGCAGAGGATGCGCTACAGGCAAAAAGCACCGAATTAGCCGGCGCCCAGCCAATTGTGGTCAATGTCACTGACGAAGAGCGCGTGCAGCAGGCATTCACGCAAGCCGAAAGTGCCCTCGGTCCGGTTGAGATACTCGTCAACTGCGCCGGTATTGCCGAGAGCGCGCCGTTGGCTAAAACGGACATGGCAATGTGGGACCGTACGCTTGCCGTCAACCTGACGGGTACGTTCTTGACCACGCGCGCCGTGCTGCCGGGCATGGTTGCGAAGGACTGGGGCAGAATAATTTCAATCGTGAGTACCGCCGGTCTCATAGGCTATGCCTATACGCCGGCATACTGTGCCTCCAAACACGGTGTTATTGGATTGACCCGGGCGCTGGCCTTGGAAGTCGCGCGCACCGGCCTTACCGTGAACGCGGTCTGTCCGACATTCACGGAAACGGAATTACTGGAGCGCACACTGCAGAATATTATCGAGAAAACCGGCTGTACGCGGGATGATGCAGTCAAGCAATTAAAACGTGTAAACCCGCAAAACCGCTTTATCCAACCCGTCGAGATTGCGCAGACCGTGGCCTGGCTGTGCCTTCCCGGCTCAGAATCGGTGACCGGCCAAGCCATCGCCCTGGCCGGCGGAGAGGTCATGTGACGACGCCCATTGCGAACAGCGCAACGGCCGACGCCACTAAACATCGCAGCAAACAGGCCCTGCGCTTGTGGTTGCGATTGCTGGCCTGCGAAAACACGGTTGAGCAGCGGCTTCGGCAACGTCTGCGACAGACGTTTAACGTCACGTTGCCACAGTTTGACGTACTGGCTGAACTTGAACACGCAGGCAAGCCGATGACCATGTCGGCGCTGTCGCGGGATCTCATGGTCTCTAACGGTAATATTACCGGCGTGATTGACCGCCTGGTGCGCGACGGCTACGTGCAACGTCAGGCATCTACAACGGATCGGCGCGTGCAGTACATTTCCCTGACCGATGACGGTCTGCTGCGATTCCAAAGTATGGCTGCCGAGCACGAACGCTGGGTGGTGGAAACGTTTGCAGGACTCGGGACCCGTGACATGGAGGATCTGGCGCGCTTGCTGCGCAAAGCGCAGGAAAACGCCCGCGCCCGCATTGACGAGAACATAAAGCAATGAACATGCAAGACTACCAACCCAAGCATTTCTTGTGGAGTTGCGATGCCGGCGTTGCAACCCTTACTTTGAATCGTCCGGACCGCAAAAATCCGCTGACCTTCGATTCCTATGCAGAGTTGCGTGAGTGTTTTCGCCAACTTGTGTATGCCGACGATGTACATGCGGTGGTGATATCTGGTGCGGCAGGCAACTTTTGCTCTGGCGGTGACGTACACGAAATCATTGGGCCGCTGACCAAACTCGATATGAAAAGGCTGTTGGAATTTACCCGCATGACCGGTGACGTTGTCAAAGCAATGCGCGCCTGCCCACAACCGATTATTGCCGCGGTTGACGGGATCTGTGCGGGGGCCGGCGCAATTCTGGCGATGGCCAGCGATCTGCGATTTGCCACAGTGCAAACCAAAGTCGCGTTCCTGTTCACGCGCGTGGGTCTGGCAGGTTGTGACATGGGCGCCTGTGCGATCCTGCCGCGCATCATTGGTCAGGGGCGTGCCGCCGAGTTGCTGTTCACCGGCCGCAGCATGAGTGGTGAGGAGGGTGAGCGCTGGGGGTTTTTCAATAAGCTGTGTAGCGCCGAGGAACTGAATGGCGACGCGATTGAACAAGCGCAACGATTAATCGCGGGACCGACGTTTGCTAACGGGATCACCAAGACTATGCTCAACCAGGAATGGAACATGGGCCTTGAGCAGGCCATCGAAGCGGAAGCGCAAGCGCAGGCAATTTGTATGCAGACCGAGGATTTCAAGCGCGCCTATCGTGCGTTTGTCGACAAGCAGAAGCCGATTTTCGAAGGCGATTAGGCGATGCCTGACAGGAGTTTTCTCGCATGGCCGTTTTTCGAGCCCCGGCATCGGGCATTGGCCGTCGAGCTCGAAGACTGGGCCGCGCGGGAACTGCAGCACGTTGATCACCACGACGTCGACGCGGCCTGCAGGGCCTTGGTCAAAACGCTGGCTGCAGGCGGATGGCTTGCCTATGCCGCGCCTGAGGCGCAGCCAGACGGCTCCATCAAACTCGATGTGCGTTCCCTGTGTTTGATCCGCGAGACTCTCGCCCGTTATACGGGACTGGCGGATTTCGCGTTTGCCATGCAGGGCCTGGGCAGCGGTCCCATTTCATTGTTTGGTTCCGATGAACTACGCGCCGAGTATCTGCCGGCGGTTCGCGACGGTCGCAAAATAGCAGCTTTCGCGTTGTCTGAACCCGATGCAGGCTCAGATGTCGGCGCCCTGGCCATGAGCGCGGCAGTCGATGCTGACGACTATGTGTTAAACGGCACCAAAACCTGGATTTCCAACGGAGGCATCGCCGACTATTACACCGTTTTCGCCCGCACCGGAGAAGAGTCGGGAGCACGCGGTCTGAGCGCGTTTGTGGTCGATGCCAACACGCCTGGCCTGGCGGTCACTGAGCGTATCGATGTGATTGCGCCGCATCCGCTGGCGACGCTTGAGTTTACCGATTGCCGGGTGGGTCGTGCGCGGATGCTGGGTAAGCCGGGCGAAGGCTTCAAAGTCGCCATGGCGACGCTTGATATATTTCGTTCAACCGTGGGTGCTGCTGCGCTGGGTCTGGCCAGAAGGGCACTCGACGAGGCCATACATCGCGCTTCCACACGCAAGGTGTTCGGTGCGCCGTTGGCGGATATGCAAATCACGCAAACAAAAATCGCCGACATGGCGGTTGCTATCGATGCGAGCGCACTGCTGGTTTACCGGGCTGCGTGGACCAAGGACTGCGTTGCCGAGAGAGTCACGCGTGAGGCGGCTATGGCAAAATTGTACGCAACTGAAAACGCGCAACAGGTGATCGATGCGGCGGTGCAGATCTTCGGTGGTCTGGGTGTTACCACGGGCGTGAAAGTCGAAGAGTTGTATCGCGAAATCCGCGCCTTGCGGATCTATGAGGGCGCCTCGGAGGTGCAAAAACTTATAATCGCGCGGCAGACTCTCAATAACGCCTTGTAGACCGTATCAGCACAGGAGAACACTACATAATGAATGACCTAGCAGACAAAATCGCCATCGTAACCGGCGGTGCCACGCTGATTGGTGCCAAGGTGGCCGCTGCCTTAGCGCAGGCAGGCGCCCAAGTGGTCATCGCGGATATCGATGATGTGGGCCAGGCAGCGGCTGATGAACTCGGTGATGGCGTGATATTCAAACATACAGATGTCACCCAGGACGCGGATCTGGATGCCTGCATCGCAGTGACGCTGGAAACGTTCGGTGGTCTTGATATCGTCGTCAACGTGGCTGCGACCTACCTTGACAACGGTATCGGCTCAACGCGCGACGAGTGGATGACGGCGCTCAATACCAACGTCATTGGTGGCGCCATGCTCGTGCAGAAAGCAGTACCGCACATGACGGCCCGGGGAGGCGGGGCGGTGGTCAACTTCGGCAGCATCAGCGGCAAACGGGCACAACCCGGGCGCATGTTATACGCGGTGTCCAAGGCCGCAATCCTCGGCATGACGCGCAATCAGGCATTAGCGCTGGCATCCGAGAACATTCGCGTAAATTCAGTGTCGCCCGGCTGGACCTGGTCCAATCCAATCGCCATGTTGTCAGGCGATGATCGCGCCAAAGCGGACCGCATCGGCGGCGAGATGCACTTGCCGGGGCGGATCGGTGATCCGGAAGAAGTTGCTAACGCCGTGGCGTTTCTGTGCTCGGACCGGGCGTCGTTTATCAGTGGTGAAGATCTGGCAGTAGACGGCGGTTATTGCGCCATTGGGCCGGAACAAAAGGTCGATCAAATCGCTAAAATGATGGAATAAAACTGGGCCGTAGTGCGTCGTGGTGCTATCCGGACGCGTAATAAAGTAAGTTATACTGCAGTGCAGCATACGGCCTGCTGCCGTTGTTACCTACACGGAGTTAGTGCATGAAAATCCTGGTCGCAGTCAAACGTGCAATTGACTACAACGTGCGCGCGCGCCCCAAATCTGACGGCACCGGCGTCGAACTTGCTAACGTTAAGATGTCCATGAATCCGTTCGACGAGATCGCGATCGAGGAAGCCGTACGTTTGCATGAAGCCGGAAAGGTCGAGGAGATCGTCGCTGTTTCGCTGGGTGTGAAGCAATGTCAGGAAACGATCCGTACTGCCCTGGCGATGGGCGCGGACCGCGGCATTCACGTGGAAACGGACGCAGATCTGCAGCCGCTGGCGGTTGCCAAATTGCTTAAAGCGGTGGTCAACCGTGAAAACCCTGAAATCGTGTTACTGGGGAAACAGGCGATCGACGACGACTCCAATCAAACCGGTCAAATGTTGGCGGCGTTGCTGGGTTGGGGGCAGGGCACATTTGCGTGCAAACTTGAAACAGGCGACGCCGAGATCAACGTTACCCGTGAAGTCGATGGTGGTAATGAAACGGTTGCGCTGAAACTGCCGGCGGTAGTGACCACAGATTTACGGCTCAATGAGCCACGTTATGTGAAGTTGCCAAACATCATGAAAGCCAAAAAGAAACCGCTGGATGTTGTAACCCCGCAAGAGTTGGGGGTGGACATAACGCCGCGGCTGAAAATCTTGAACGTCGCTGATCCTCCGGCACGCAAGGCAGGCGTACTGGTGGCGGATGTGGCGGCGCTGGTCGATAAACTCAAGAACGAAGCGAAGGTGATCTGATCATGGCCGTACTCGTCGTTGCAGAACACGATAACGCCAAATTGAATCCGGCGAATCTCAACAGCGTCGCGGCCGCGACGCAGATTGATGCGAGCGTTGATTTGCTGGTCGTCGGTGCCGATTGTCGCGCAGTCGCGGATGCGGGAGCGAAAATAGCGGGTGTGCGCACGGTTCTTTTGGCCGATGCGCAAATTTACGCCAATCAACTCGCTGAGGCCGTCGCCCCGTTGCTGGTCCAACTCGCCGCTGACTACAGCCACGTGCTTGCAGCTGCTACCACCACGGGCAAGAACGTCATTCCTCGCGCCGCCGCGCTGCTCGACGTTGCGCAGTTATCGGACATAATTTCGGTTGAATCGGTTGATACCTTTAAGCGCCCGATCTATGCGGGCAACATCATCGCGACAGTGCAATCCATCGATCCCGTAAAAATGATCACTGTACGGACCACTGCGTTTGAGTCAGTTGACGGCGCAAGCGGCAGCGCAGCAATACAAGAGGTTGCTGCCGCTGCTGCCAGCGAGTTGTCGCGGTTCGTTGGCGCGGAGCTGACGAAATCGGAGCGCCCGGATTTGACTGAAGCCGACATCATAGTGTCCGGTGGCCGCGGTGTTGGCAGCTCGGAGAATTTTGCCGTTATCGAAGCGCTTGCGGACCAATTGAACGCGGCTGTCGGCGCGTCGCGGGCGGCAGTGGATGCGGGGTTCGTACCCAACGACTATCAGGTAGGTCAGACCGGTAAGGTCGTCGCTCCACAGCTTTATGTCGCAGTTGGGATTTCCGGCGCCATTCAGCATCTTGCCGGAATGAAAGACAGCAAGGTAATTGTTGCCATCAATAAAGACGAAGAAGCGCCGATCTTTCAGGTCGCCGACTATGGGCTGGTAGCGGATTTGTTCAAAGCCGTGCCGGAATTAACTGCGGCCTTGGCCAAGGACTGAGGTAGACCGTCATGAGCGAATACACTGCGCCTGTGCGCGATATGCAGTTTGTGATTAATGAGCTGTGTGAATTCGATGCCTTGACCGGTCTGCCGGGGTTTGAAGAGCTGGAATCCGATCTGGTTGGCGCGGTGTTGGAGGAAGCCGGAAAATTTGCCAGTGAGGTGCTCGGGCCACTTAATGAGGTGGGCGACCAGCAAGGCTCTCGCCTGGTTGATGCGGCTGTGCAGACCCCCGAAGGTTGGAAGGACGCCTATAAGCAATTCTCTGATGGCGGTTGGTGCTCCATAGGTTTTGATCAAGCTTATGGTGGCCAGGGTCTGCCCTGGCTGGTGGGCACGGCAGTGGCCGAGATGTGGAATGGCGCCAATATGGCGTTTGCCCTGTGTCCGATGCTTACCCAGGGGGCGGTCGAGGCTTTAATGCAGCACGGTTCCGACGCACAAAAGGCACTGTATCTTACTCGCCTGGTATCCGGCGAATGGGCTGGCACGATGAATCTTACCGAGTCGCAGGCAGGCTCGGATTTGAGCGCGGTGCGCACCAAGGCTGTAGCAAAGGGTGATCATTATCTGCTCTCGGGACAGAAAATCTTTATTACCTACGGCGAACACGATCTGACCGATAACATTATTCACATGGTGTTGGCGCGCACGCCCGATGCACCGGAAGGTACCCGCGGGATCTCGTTGTTCCTGGTTCCCAAATTTACGGTCGACGCGGACGGGAAATTGCTCGAACGCAACGATGTCCGCTGCGTATCCCTGGAGCACAAAATGGGCATCCACGCGAGCCCAACGGCCGTCCTGTCGTACGGCGACAATGGCGGCGCCGTCGGTTATCTGGTTGGTGAAGAGAATCGCGGCCTGCAGTATATGTTTACGATGATGAATGTCGCCCGC
The DNA here is from genome assembly GCA_965225625.1 of Gammaproteobacteria bacterium. Classification (GTDB taxonomy): domain Bacteria; phylum Pseudomonadota; class Gammaproteobacteria; order JADZEE01; family JADZEE01; genus CBDDBH01. Next base: position 283,316 of record CBDDBH010000033.1, on the reverse strand, counting down.
CATGCCGTCGGGCTGGAAGGTGTAGGGCTCGCGGAGCGCGCCTTTCAACGCGCGCTCGATTATGCGAAACAGCGAATTCAGGGACGGGCACTCAGCGGTTCGGGTACCGAGAGCGTCGCCATAATCCAGCATCCTGATGTTCGCCGTATGCTCATGACCATGAAAGCACATGTCGAAGCCATGCGCGCGATTACTTACGTAGATGCAGCAGCGCTGGATGTGTCGCAGCGGCATCCCGATCCCCAGGAACGAAAACGCTATCTGGCGCTGTTCGATTTGCTCACACCGATCGTCAAAGGTCATTGCACCGAGATGGCGGTTGAGATGGCGTCACTGGGTGTACAGGTGCACGGCGGCATGGGTTATATCGAGGAAACCGGTGCCGCGCAGCATCTACGCGATGCGCGCATAACGCCAATCTATGAAGGTACTACCGGGATCCAGGCAGGCGATCTGGTCGGGCGTAAGTTGTCGCGTGACGGCGGGATTACTGCGCGCGCCGTCATCGGCACGATGAAGGGCGTAGCCACGCAGCTCGAAAGCACGGGCGAGAGTGAACTTGTGGCGATCGGCGGGTCTCTTGGCCGCGCCGTCTCGGCGCTAAACGAATCAACCGATTGGTTACTGGCCGCGGGCGCCAGGGACCCGGCGCTGCCGGCTGCCGCTGCCGTTCACTATCTCAAGCTGTGGGGGATCGTTGCTGGGGGCTGGCAATTGGCACGCGCTGCATTGGCCGCGCGACGTTGTCTCGACGCGGGCACCGATGACGAGACTTTCTATCGCAGCAAGATTGAAACAGCGGGTTTTTATGCGACTCAGGTGTTGCCTGAAAGCGCCGGCCTGAACGACATCATCAGCTACGGTTCGGTCGCGGTCACCGAGATCAGCGAAGCGCAATTCGCGTAATCCAACGAGTACCGACATGGCCGAACAACGCGAATCCATGCAATACGATGTAGTCGTGGTAGGCGCCGGCCCGGCCGGTCTGGCAACTGCGATTCGACTGCGCCAACTCGCGGCTGAGCGCGAGCACGAAATAAGTGTTTGTGTTCTCGAAAAAGGCGCCGAGGTCGGTTCTCACATCCTTTCGGGTGCCGTGATTGAGACGCGCGCGCTGGATGAACTCATTCCTGATTGGCAGGCGCAGGGCGCGCCGCTGAAGACGCCTGTTGCCAGAGACGAGTTCTACTTCCTGACCAATGCGACCTGTGCCATTAAGACGCCAAATCTGCTGGTCCCCAAGAGCATGCACAACGCCGGCAACTATATCGTCAGTCTGGGCAGCGTGTGTCGGTGGCTGGGCGAACAAGCTGAATCGTTGGACGTGGAGATTTTCCCCGGTTTTGCCGCGGCCGAAGTGCTGTTTCACGACGACGGTAGTGTCAAAGGTGTCGCCACCGGCGATATGGGCATTAATGCCGGTGGCGAGCACAAGGGTGCTTACGAACCAGGAATGGAGTTGCATGGCCGCTATACCGTGTTTGCCGAGGGCTGCAGAGGCCATTTGGGTAAGCAGTTGATCGACAAGTTTGCGCTCGCCGCGGATGCCGACCCGCAGCACTACGGCATTGGTTTGAAAGAATTGTGGGAACTGGAAGAACAGCATCACGAGCCAGGGTTAGTGGTACACGGGGCGGGTTGGCCGTTAAGCGGCGACGCCACCGGCGGATTTTTCCTCTATCATCTTGAGGAGCGACAGGCAGTGGTCGGGCTCATCATCGATCTGAATTACAGCAATCCGCACCTGGACCCTTACGACGAGTTTCAACGTTTCAAGCACCACCCGGTGATTAGGCGCGCGTTGGACGGCGGCCGGCGCGTGTCCTACGGAGCCCGCGCGATCACCAAAGGCGGGCTCAACTCGCTGCCGAAAATGACCGTGCCCGGAGCGCTGTTAATTGGTTGCGACGCCGGCACACTCAATTTTGCCAAGATCAAAGGCACGCACACCGCCATGAAATCCGGCATGGTAGCCGCTGAAACCCTGTTTGACAGTTTGCACGGTGGTGATGAAGGTCGCCAGGATCTGGCCGCTTACAGCGAGAATTTTCGTAAATCCTGGGCCTACGATGACTTGCACAGGTCGCGAAATTTCGGTCCGGCTTTGCACAAACTCGGTTTGTTTTTCGGTGCCGCGTTTAATTATCTCGATCAGACCATCTTCGGCGGCCGGTTGCCACTGACCCTGCACGATCAAAGCTCCGATCATGAGACACTGAAGCCCGCTGCGAACTGTCCATCTATCGATTATCCCAAGCCGGACGGCACGCTCAGTTTCGACAAGTTGTCCTCGGTATTTCTGTCCAGCACCAACCACGAAGAGGATCAACCGTGTCACCTCACTCTTAAGGACGTGAACGTACCCATTGACGTTAACTTAAAACTCTACGATGCACCCGAGCAGAGATATTGCCCGGCCGGTGTTTACGAGATTGTCGAAGAAGATGGATCACCGCGCTTGCAAATCAATGCCCAGAACTGCGTGCACTGTAAAACCTGCGATATCAAAGATCCGACCCAGAACATCGTCTGGGTAGTCCCGGAAGGCGGCGGCGGACCGAATTATCCGAATATGTAGTCGAATTTAATTACCCCTCACCCGACCGCCAGGGATGGCGGTCGGGTGAGGGGTAATTAAATTCAGTTAACACCCCCATCAACCGCAGTGCGCATACTCCACCCGTGGCTGCGATCACGTTCCAAACTGACTAGATATCTCTGCTTTACAGGAACACAAAATGTCAACGCATCATCACAGGCATAATATTTGACGGCCACCTCCAGGGGCACAGTCTTGTCGCTTGCAGTGACGTCGACTAAAAACTCGCGCGGATCAGCGTCTGCTGGTTCTTCAATCGTCGGGCCGACGCCTGTTGCAGGCGTGACTTGAACGCCGTTCGGGGTAGTAATCTGAAACTCGACGGGTTTGGCTTCATTGTTCCAATGCACGCGATACAACGGGTCCAGATGAAAGCCGAGATACATTTTACCCGTACCGGTGTCCAGTAGTGGCGGATCTCCTTCGGCACGGAGCTTGACGTAAAACGGTGTTTCGGTTTCGGCAATCAGCGGCTTTATTTTCAACGACCACATGCCTTTTGGCAGTTCTACGCGAGGCACGATGCCTTTGGCCACGGTTGTTGGCGGTGGAAGCTGCTGCATCTGCAAATCTTCCACGCGGGTTGGTTGCGCGACTTTAGCGACCAGACGCTCGAGGTCCCGGCGCAGTGCGAGCGGGTCACTCCAGCCGCGTCGGGCCGCAACCCGGCCGTTAGGTGCGACGACCAGTTCGCTGTTGGGTGTGCCACCCATTGCAGTGTGGTATGCGTTGTCCATGCTGTCGGATAGCCACGGGATCTGTGAACCCAGCGTCCGCTCGGCTTCTTTCACGTGCATCAACCGCTCTTCGATGGTGAACGGCGAGATGTAATTGTTGTACTCAGGATGGGCAAGCGGCTTGTAAATGTAATAAAACGCCACACCCTTCGGGGTGTAGTCCCTTTCGAGCGTCTCCAGACCGGGGACGTTACGTAGAAACGGGGGTCAAGTGAGGCAGCCTAAAACCAATACGGTGTATTGACCGGATGCAAGCTCTCGAATCCGGACCTGCTTACCGGTGGCGTCGTAAAGCACGAGATCCGGTAGTGGTTCGCCAATGGCGGGCGCAGCCTCGTCAAACCAACGTTCGACAACTTGCTTGCCGCCTATAGCTTTGCCACGTTCTGAGTCCGCCACTACCGGGCCAGCGTGGACGAACAGTAATGCAGTTAGCAGTAACAAAGCGGCGGTTCGCATTTTAGCTTGCCCCGCGGTTTCAGTTATGGCTAAAAATTTTACTGAAGATCTTCCATTCACCATCGACTTTCAACATGTGAAAGTGATCCGTGTAATGGGCGCCGAGCCAATTATCCGCGTTCAGAACGACACTGGCCGCAACGCCATCGGAGATGTTGATACTGATGATGCGGTGTTCCAGCGCTTCGGCAGCTTCCCCGGCGTCTACGTAATCATATAGCGCCTGGATAGGTCCGGGGGTCAAGCCGTCGCCGCTGTGGCCGTACATGACCGCACCTTCGTGGAACACCGGTTTCATGATTGAGGAATCGCCGCGGCGGCCGCCTTCGATGTATTTCGCGACTGCGGCTTCTATGGCTTTGTAGTCATCCAGTTTTGGTGCGGGTGTCGCGGTTTCGAGTTTTTCTGCGGGCGTGGCCATGGCGTTCTCCTCATGTTTTGTGATGCCTTGTGGATAGATCCTTGCTCAAATCGGCTTGGCGGGCAAGGAGCAAAATGTGGCATTCGGTTTCGTGTAGGATCGGGCTCGCCATGAAGCAAGCGGAGGACTTTTATCAACAACCTGTGCCTTTGAGCGAGCGCCGCAGTTTTTCCGCTGTGCTGTTCCCGTTGCTCGGCTACGTGTTTATCTTCGCGGTCGTGTACGCCGGCGGCTTGCTCGGTTCCGGTTTGTATCTGAGCGACGCGATTATTGCCGGCATAGCCGCTGCGCTGTTGCTCGGCGTACTCGCGGGACTGGATGGTTTGGTCGCCGCAGATACGGGGCTGAGTTTTGGCCTGCTGGTGCGTTATTCATTTGGCCGGGCCGGTGCCTGGTTTCCGAACGTCATCATTCCCGCGATCCTGGTGACCTGGTTCGGGATCTCTGTGTCATTTGTAGCGCAGACCTTTGTTCAGGCTTACGGCGGGAATTATGAGTTGTATGTGGTCGTAATCGGCACTTTATTGTTCCTGTCAGCTTTTTACGGTATCCGCATGTTGGTGTATTTGAGTTACCCAACGGTCTTGTTCTGCACAATATTCGGGCTTGTGTTGATCGTCGGTCCGGTGTGGCAGAGCGGTGGGGTCGCGCCGCTGTTTGCGTTGCCACCGATAAAGCCGATATCCATGGGCGAAGCGATCACGATCGCGGTAGGCAGTTTCGTCACAGGTGCGACCAGCGCGTCCATGAATATCCTGCGTTACGGCCGTACGCCGGCGCATGGAGCGATTGCAGGTTTTTTGTCCATGGGCGTTGGATTTTTCTTCATATTGTTAATCGGTATCGTCGGTTTGAAGGCAGCCGGAACCGGCGACGTCATCGAAATCGGCCGGGCTGTGGGTATGTATCACCTCGGGGTGTGGATGTTGATATTGTTGACCTTAACCACCCTGGACAAGTCGCTGTATTCATCATCACTGACGTTTTCCGCCTCCAGCGGTATCCCGCGCTCGCGTATGGTCATCGTGTTGGCGATCATCGGTGTGATCCTGGGTTTGTTTCGCTCCATCGACTTCATTATTCCGTGGCTTAAGACGTTGGGCATCGTGGTGCCGCCGCTAATGGGCATCATCCAGGCTGATTATTGGATGGCCCGACTAAAAGGGCAGCGCTGGGGCACGGATGAAACGCTGCCGACGATGGATTATGCTGCGGTGACGATCTGGATCCTGTCGGTGGCCGCGGCCTGGTGGTCAGGCGTCCAGCATTCACCGGTATCACCGGCAATCGTGTCTATTGTCGCTGCAGTTGGCGCACGTTGTGTCATGCAGGCTCTGAAACGCTAATTGGTGCGGACGTTGCAGTAGCCCAGCACTGAAATACAAAACAGAGGAGGTCTACGAAAATGATTAAGGTCTACGGTATCCCGCTGAGTAATTACACGAATATGGTCGAAGTTACTCTGCGTGAAAAAGGTATAGAGTTCGAAGTTGTGCCGGTTATGCCGGGCGACGAGTCGCTCTCGGGCAAAAGTCCGATGGGCAAAGTGCCATGTATCGAAGTCGACGGGCAGTACGTCTCCGAGACTACCGCGATCCTCGACTACCTCGATGATATCTCGCCGCAGCCGCCGCTATACCCGTCCGATCCGCTGGCCAGGGCGAAAGTCAAAGAGATGGTGCGGGTCATTGAACTTTACGTCGAACTGCCGGTGCGTCGTCACTATGACACCGTGTTTTTTGGCGGCGCGCTCAACGATACGGCGGTGACGGAAGTGAAGCCGGTGCTCGAAAAGGCAGTGAAGGCGCTAGCTGAACTCGGCAGTTTTGCGCCTTATCTGGCAGGCAGCGAGTTTTCGATAGCCGATATTTATGCCTATTACACCTTCGGCTATTGCAACATGACCTCCCAAGCCGTCTACCAATGGGATATCGTTGATGCGGTGCCCGGCCTCAAAGATTCACTCGCCACAACTGCCGCGCGCGAGGCCGTGAAACAGGTCGATGCGCTGCAACAGCAGGCGCTGGCGCAGTTTCAAGCGCAGCAAAAGAGTGCTTGATCTGCACTGAGTTGAGGGCGCGTGGTGGCTGACGGAACCCGGGCGACCTCGTTCGCCCGAGTTTCGCCTGCGCACTTCGACGGCAGTGGCTGCACGCCCGATTTACACCGAACTAAGTTGACGGCGGGAGCCTCAATAACCTCAATGCCATGAGCCACGCGACCACGCAGCGGCGCGACGTTTTGGGTTCGCGTTTGAAATTCGGTGTCCTGGGCCCTTCGACGAATACAGTCGTGCAGCCCGATTTCGACGATCTACGCCCCTCGGGGGTCACCAACCACTACAGTCGTATCTTCACCCTCGACGCAGATGCAGTGAGCAACGAGACGTTCATGGCCGCTACCCAGGTCATTTCGGATAACGTCATCGAGGCGGTTAAAAGCGTAATGACCTGCAGTCCGGACTACCTGGTAATGGGTATGTCGGCTATTACCTTCTATGGCGGTGCGGCCGGTGCGGATGCGTTTGCCAAGCGGGTTTCCGATGTCGCCGAAGTCGAAATCAGTATCGGCTCCCATTCATGTCGAGCCGCTTTACTGGCCTATGGTGGGATTAAGCGCATTGCTTTTATTTCGCCCTATTTCCCAGCCGCCAATGCGGAGGTGCGCACCTATTTTGAAGATTCCGGTTTCTCGGTTGTGCGGGATCTGGGTTTGCAGTGTCGCCGCTGGACGGCTATTGCCGAGGTAACCGAGGAAGAAGCCGCTGAGGCAATTCAGCAGGTGAATGGTGACGACGTAGATGCAGTTGTGCAGGTGGGAACGAATCTGTCGATGATCAGATTGGCCGCGCGTTTGGAAAAACAATTACTAAAACCGGTAATTGCCATCAATACGGCAACCTACTGGCACGCGCTTCGGGCCAACGGCGTTCGCGACACAATAACCGGCTACGGTCGCCTACTAACCGATTTCTGATGCGGGCGTCGATATCCGCACGACTAAACTAACCGACTTGGGCCTTCCTTTTTACCGGAGGCTCGGCGTAACTGTAGACTTCCTTTAGCTTCTCGTCAGGCGTATTCATGAGTTTGTCCAACACGTCCCGAGGATAGCCAAGCTGGGGTTTGGATGGATCCACCGGCGGTTGCACTACCTTGCCGCTTTGCGAGGCGAATTTTGCCGGGGCTTTGTAGCTGGCCAGTTCCTCCTCGCTGATGCCCGCCAGTGCGACCACCTCTGGATCGATCCACTGCTCCGCATCCATACCCTGATCATTTGTCGTGATTTCCAACGTCAGATTTTCCGGTCCGGCAAAATAGATTGAATTGCAGATCCCATGGGCTAACGGGCCCATGACATTGATACCACGATCACGAATTCGATCGCGCATTGCCAGTAATGTTTCATCATCGGCAACATTAAAAGCTACGTGTTGCATTGTGCCCGGAGCGGATGGGCTGCGCGGATTCTGCGCGTGCGAAAGACCGAAACTTGGTTCGATATCCCTATTTTGTGGCATTTCCACAAACGACAGATATCCACATTCGTTGAGTTTGAGAAAAGCGTGCCACGCGCCGGGCACGCCGTGCATCCAGAATAGTCCGGTTAATTCCATACCGACCACATCGGTAAAAAACTCAATTTGACACTTGATATTGCCGGTGGCGATGGCAAGGTGATGAACGCCGTTGACGTTGCTCATGTGACCTCCATAGCGAGATTGTGGGATTTGGTCGTTAAGCTCGCAGAGATTGCGGCAATTCGAAACAGTATAGGCTACGAGTCCGGCGACAGGATACCAAACCAAATATACGCTAGTGCAAAAACCGCCAGCAATACGATACCTAAAATACTCCATATGCGCAGCACCTTGCCCGGACGCTGCTCGATGGGAACTTCAGGCGCCTGCATGGCGCGGTGATTCAACCAGGCAATGAGCGGCGCGCTGATGAAAACCGCACTAGTTGCCAAGTCGATAAAGGCTTTGAAAGACTTCAGAAAAAACACGACCATGCACATCCCGCCGATGACCTGGATCACCAGCAGCACCGTGTAAATGCGGTTTAATTCGCCTGCGGTTACGTCTGCTGCTCGTCCGCGCAGACTCGTCACGATGCGCGTGCCGGTGCGCGGACACCCATCGAGCAGCGAGAACATGGATGAAAGGATCACCGACAGCGCCGCGACGGAGATAATGACCTGCGCCCAGGTACCGAACACCTCTGTGAACATGGCCACAAGTTGTGCGCCGAATCCGGTGGCGCCGCTGGCAACGGCGATGCCTTGATTGAACATTAACACTGTGCCCATCAACAGGAAGCACAGCGCAAGAAAAATCGTCACGACATAAGCGAAATTGATGTCGAAGGCGGCCTCTTTTGGTGTCATGAGGCGGCCCAGCGTTTCCGATTTGGCACACATCCAGACCGACTGCATCACCGAAGAGGTAACGCTGCTGGGCATGACACCGGCGACCGCGATCATGAACAGTATTCCTGCTTTGTCGTAGGCGATTGGCGCGGAAATCGTCGTGCTGCCGAAATCCAGGCGTGACAGCGCAAGGCCAGCTGCTGCCACAGTAAACAATGAAAACGCAACAACCAGTACTTTGGAGAGGTCCTCGAATAGACGATATTTCCCCGAGAGTAATATTGTCCCAGCCCCAATCATCAGCAGGAAGATCATGCTCTGATCGCCTAACGAGATTGAAAAAATATATTTGCACAGGCCAGCGGTGACTAAAGCCATCGCTGGCACGCCGATGAACGCGTCGATAGTTAGCGCACATGCATAAGCAATCACCGCGAATTTGCCTTGTCGCTCATAACTGGCGATCAAGGTCTCGCCGGTGGCGGCCGCGTACATCGACCCATAGCGAAAGGCGGGGTATTTAATGAGTGAGACGAATATCAACAGCCACCACAGCGTCATTCCGTAATCGGCGCCGGCACGCGTGGATTGAACCAGATGCGACAGCCCCACCGCGGTGGCGGCGAACAGCAGACCCGGGCCTAGTTTTTCACGGAATGCACGTAACATCGCGCAACCCTACCACAATTGCGGTATCTAATTGAATTTAAAGTGATTCCAATGGCACGCCACGAACCAGATTTGCGCTTCACTGAATTGAGCGCGATAGGGTGGATTGCTTCGTCCGTCTGACGCAGTGGTGTCTTTCGCGCGCAGCGAACTAAGCTGATTGTGACTGCCGCGGCGCTTCGATTTTGCTAGCCGCCGTCTGCCGACGGAGGTATGGCGTGTTCGGGATCCAGAGGCAGATTCAGTACCGTATTGGGAAACAGGCTGGCGAGGTAGTCGACGATGTTGCGGGCGGATACGACATTCAGCGGTCGCCCGTTGTCGTCCACGATCGGAATATGCCGATAGCCGCCGACGCTCATCTGGTTGATCGCATACACGAGGTCGTAGTCACCACCGAGACTTTCCGGATCGGCCGTCATGATTTCTTCAATCGCGACGGCATCGATATCAACGTCCTTTCCAGCGACTTTGTTCAAGAGGTCGCGCTCCGTGAACATGCCGACCAGGCGTTCGTTTTCGATCACGAGTATGAAACCGATCTGCTCGGTCTGCATGATTTCTATAGCTTGGCGAACGGTCGTGCTGCGCTCACAGGTGATCGGTGGACGCAGAATCGGAAGCTGACCGATGCTGTGCATTAAACCGGCGGCAGCAAGTCGGTCTTCCTCCGACGATGCGCGTTCGGCGAGGATCTGTTCTTCTTCTGCCAGGATCTCTTCTTCGAGTACGTCGTCATCGTTCATGGCTTACCCTCCATGCTAAATCGTACCCATGGACAGTGTGTTACTGCAACGAAAAATTTCAGCCAAAAAAAATATCAAGCGTAATCAGTGATTCAGGTGCTGATCTGCATGATCGCCTCGACCTCGATCGAGACCCCCAGCGGCATTCGAGCGGCACCAATGGCAATGCGTGCGTGTTTACCGGCGTCGCCAAAGACGTCGATGAACAGCTCCGAAGCACCATTGACGACCTGCGCGACTTCGATTTCATCGGTGCACACAGCGAAGCCGTTGACTTTGACAAACTGCTCGATACGGTCCAGATCACCGTCCAGTGCATTGCGTGCATGAGCGAGTACGTTCAACGCGCACAGCCGCGCAGCCTCAACGCCTTGTTCGAACGTCAAGTCTGTACCGATCGTGCCCTTGTAGCGCACATCCTCTTCCCAGCGCGGAACCTGGCCAGAGATGAACAGCAAATTGCCGCTGATTGTGTAAGGCAGAATTTTGGCAACGACTGCGCGCTGCGGTGTTGGCAGCTTTATCGCGAGTTCGCTTAGACGTGCATCGATTCGACCAGGCATGAGAGGCTCCTTTTTTATCTTTTAGTTGTGGTCAGCAATGTTAGTGGCCCGTATTATTGCATCAATACGAGCAAAGCCGCGCGAGCCAACAGTCGTTGAGTAAACAGGAGCCCATGGATGACCGTTATCGACATGCACACTCATTTTTTTCCGCGAGAACTACCGGATCTTGCTGGCCGTTTCGGCACTGTCGGTTGGCCGCATATCGAAGCAACCAGTGAGACGACATCAACAATTTATATCGACGGGAAGCATTTCCGGGATATCACGCATGAATGCTGGGACGTCGCGGCACGTATCGAGACACTGGATGAACAAGGTATCGATATGCAGGTGATATGCGCCACTCCGGTGCTGTTTCAATACACGCGCCCGGGGGAGCACGCGTTGGAATTGGCGAAACTCACTAATGATCTGGCATTGGAGATCGTGGCGAAATCCGAAGGCCGGTTACAGGCATTGTGTCAGGTGCCGCTGCAAGACATCGATGTCGCCTGCAAGGAGCTTAGCCGCGCGATGCAGGCCGGCCACCTCGGCGTGCATATTGGCAACCACATTGGCGAAGTCAATCTCGACGATGCCGGAGTTATTACCTTTCTTAATCATTGCGCCGAGCTGGGCGCGGCGGTCCTCGTGCATCCCTGGGACATGATGGGGCGCGAGCGCATGACCAAGCACATGACCATGTACAGCGTCGGCATGCCGGCTGAGACACATCTGACCATCACCTCCATGATTCTAGGCGGTGTCTTTGACGCGGTGCCGGAGACCCTGCGGATTTGTTTCGCGCACGGCGGCGGAGCATTTCCAGGTCTGATCGGCAGACTGGATCAGGTCTGGCATTATGGACCCAAAGACATCGGCAAGGGCGGCTCGACCAGGCCGCCATCGGAATACGTCAATCGATTCTTCGTAGATTCACTGGTGTATGACACCCGCGTTCTGGAATTCATGGTCCGGGTGATGGGTGAGGATCAAATCACGCTGGGCTCGGATTATCCTTTTGCCATCGGTGAGAAACCGGTCGGTGATATTGTGCGCCGTACGGATCTGACGGAGGCGGTAAAGACCAAGATCCTCGGCACGAATTCACAACGATTTCTCGGCCTCGACCAATGAACAATAAGAAAATAGCTGTTGTTACCGGGGGTGCGCGTGGCCTGGGTATCGAGATCGGGCGCCAACTTGCCCAGACCGGTGAAATCGAACCCGTGCTCGGGGCGCGTGATGAATCTAAAGCGCGCGAGGTCGCCGCACAGTTCGCGCAAGAAGGGTTGACCGCCCATGCCGCGCAACTCGACGTGACCAGCGACGAAAGTGTCCAGGCATTTACGCAGCGGTTACGCAGCGACTACGGTCGGGTAGATATCCTGGTCAACAACGCGGCGATCCTGCACGAATTCGAGCCGGGCGCGCTTGACGTAAACATCGATCAAATCAGCACGCACATCGACACCAATGCTTTCGGCGCTCTGCGTCTTGCACAAGCGCTGGTGCCGATGATGCGCGAGAACGGCTATGGACGGATCGTCAATGTCACCAGTGAGATGGGGTCGCTGGAAAAAACCTTGGCGCACATGGCGCCGCCCGCGGCGGCCTATCGTATCTCCAAAGTCGCGTTGCACATGATCTCGCAGTTGCTGGCCAGGGATGTCGCTGAGGACAACATTCTTGTAAACGTTTACTCGCCGGGATTGGTGCAAACCGACATGGGGCCGCCGGATGCGCCGCTGACGCCAGAGCAGGGCGCCAGAACCGCCGTGTGGTTAGCAACACTGGACGATGACGGTCCGCGTGGAAAATATTTTGCCGAAATGCGTTGGACCGGCACGCCGCACGAGGTGCCCTGGTAGCTGCTAACCCGAGTTTAATTGGCTTCCGCTATCGGGAAATTGATTTCGATCTCGATGCCATCAGGATCTGCCACCAGGATCTGATGAACGCCGTAGTCGGCGAGCGCGCGTTCACTGTAGTGGCTACCGGCGATGCGAAGTTTTTCGCGAATTGCCGCCAGTCCCGTCGCGTTGAACGCGACGTGCTCCATATTACCGGTCTGGCGGCCTGGACCATCGGTGAACGCGGCGCCGTCGCGGCCCAGAAATTCATCCAGTGCGGGTCCGGTAGCCAAGATGTGAACGATGGCCTGGCCGCCCAATGACATCAAGGCGATGGAAAACCCCAACTCGTCGCGAACCTCTGCCTGCATACCCATTACTTCGGCATAAAAGGTTTTGCTCGCGTCGAAGTCCGCGGCCCGTATCGTGTAGTGATCGAACAGTTCAATCGGCATCAGCGCAATACTGTCCTGTGTATGGATTTTCGGTTTCTGATAGCGGCATCCGCCATTTACATATTGGCGATGAGCGCGTCGCCGAATTCACTGCATTTGACTTCTTTGGCGTCGGGCATGAGTCGCGCGAAATCGTAGGTGACGGTTTTCTGCTCTATGGTTCTGTCCATCGCGCCAATGATGAGGTCAGCGGCTTCTGTCCAACCCATATAGCGCAGCATCATCTCACCCGAGAGCAGCACGGAGCCTGGATTCACTTTGTCCTGATTGGCGTATTTCGGCGCTGTTCCATGAGTAGCCTCGAAGACTGCGTGGCCGGTAATGTAATTAATATTGCCCCCCGGGGCGATGCCAATGCCGCCCACCTGAGCCGCTAGCGCGTCGGACAAATAGTCGCCATTGAGGTTCATGGCGGCGATAATGTCAAACTCCTTGGGCCGTGTCAGGACCTGCTGCAGCGTGATGTCGGCGATTGCATCCTTGATCAGGATCTTGCCGCTCTTCAGCGCCGCCGCCTGTTCATCGTTAGCGCCTTGTTCGCCCTTGTCGGCGACGGTGCGTTCCCATTGTTCCCAGGTGTAGGTCTGGTCGGCGAATTCACGTTCAGCCAACGCGTATCCCCAGTTGCGAAATGCGCCTTCGGTGAACTTCATGATGTTGCCTTTGTGCACCAGCGTCACGCTCTTGCGGCCATTGGCAATGGCGTACTCGATGGCGGAGCGCATCAAGCGTTCCGTACCTTCCCGCGAGACCGGCTTAATCCCCATGCCGGAGCTTTCCGGGAAACGGATCTTGTCGAACGCTTGCGGAAAATGTTCTTTCAGCAGCGCTAAGAACCTGTTGTTGTCGTCGGTACCTTGCTCGAACTCGATACCGGCATATATGTCTTCGCTGTTCTCGCGAAATATGACCATGTCCACCAATTCGGGACGTTTAATCGGTGATGGCACCCCGGCAAACCACCGTACCGGACGCAGGCAAACGTAGAGATCCAGCAATTGGCGCATGGCGACGTTAAGCGAGCGGATACCACCGCCGATAGGCGTGGTCAGGGGACCTTTAATAGAGACAAAATATTCGCGGCAGGCGTCTATAGTTTCATCGGGCAGCCAATTGCCGGTCAGCTCGTGGGCTTTGCCACCGGCGTACACTTCCATCCAGTGGATCTGGCGCGCTCCGTCATAGGCCTTGGCAACTGATGCGTCCAGTACACGGACCGCAGCGCGCCAGCAATCCGGTCCAATGCCGTCACCCTCGATGAATGGAATGATGGGGTTCGCGGGAACGCTAAGTTTACCGTCGACATTGGTAATTTTGGCGCCGCCTTCGGGCGCCACGGGCGTTGCTTGTGCCAAATCAGGTCTCCTACAGGGAAGTTAGAATCAAAGCGGGGCGCAAGTGTTCCACAAAACGCACCGCGATTCCATTTTTGCGGGCGATTACTGCATCGCCCGGGATGTAAGTCTACTTCGCGTGCATATACGGCGCGGCCTTGGCTTTCGCTGCCTCGGCGTCTTCCATCCACGGAAAGAAATTGTTGGGTTTGTCGATGTTGCCGAAAAATTGCTCGCTGCCGAACTCAAAGCTTTGAGATGCGGCCTTGATCACGATTATCCCGGCTTCGGTCAACGGCTCCAGCAGAATGTTGTTGAAAGCGTAAGCGGCTCGCCCGTGGGCGTCCCAGAAGCAGTCACGAACGTCCTCCGCCCATTCTTCGTCGAATACCGCTGTTGCGTGCTCGATAATGCGTTCGGCGACGTAGTGGGTATTTTTGACCGCGCAGTTACCGCCCTGACCGCCAATGGGATCGAACAAGATGGCGACATCGCCAATCGGGATCACCAGTCCGCCCGAAGGCGCACGGCCAGATCCCATTCGAACCGTTGGCGGGAAGCGGCCTTTCAGCCAGCAGTGGGCGTCGCCGGACACCGGGCGCATATTCTTTACGTTCTCCCATTCGTACGGTGCGTAGGTTTTGATAATGCCACGACCAACTTCGGCGATATCGTCGGCGTTTTTACAATCGCCAAACTGGTCCAGATAGCTGCCCGGCTTGGGTTCGAACAATACACACCAGGCGCGACCAATGTCTTTGTGGGTGTAGGGCACCCAGAAATATTCGCCGGCGTCAGCATAGAAATTGAATTTAACAGGCACGAAGTCGGCGCGGTCGGCCGCGGGGTGTTCGATGCCCTCACAAATGAGCATGGCAAGGTTACGTTGGGGTTTGTCATAGACGCTGCGCCGCGGATCGCGGGGGATAACCCGCGCCAAATCGCCTTTGCCGACCGCCAGCACCGTGAGGTCATGTGCTGTGCTTATTTGATCCAGCAGTTCGGGTGTTACAACACCGTAGACTATGTTTCCGCCGGCGGCCTCGAAGTCGGTCATCCAACGATTGACCCGCATGCGGATGTCCACGGCACCACCACGGTCGGATGCAAACAGTCCGCCAGCAACGATGCGTTCAGCGCCCTGAGTCGGCTGCCAGTCGAGATGGATGCCGTGAGCGTTATAGGTAGTGTCGCCCCAGTGCTCGATACCGAGATCGCGTTCGTACTGTATGTTCACGTCGTAGATGAAGGCCGTACCTGTGGGGGCCGACTCATTCAGCCACTGTTCCGGCGTGCGATCCGAGTAGACCGTGATGTCGTATCCGGCGCTGAGCATTTTGTGAGCGAACACCATGCCCGATGTCCCGCTGCCAATGACCGCGATTTTTCGCATTGCGTTTCTCCGAAATAAACTTATCTAACGATGGGTTCGGCGGCCGTATCGACCCACGTAATCAGTCGCTTCAAAGCCTCTTTTAAGGCACGGGCTTCGTCGGCGTTGAATTCGCCCAGGGCGTCGGCTTCGTGTGCCTTGGCGGCGGCCAACAAACCGACAACGCGCGTGCGGCCGCTGTCGGTGAGGAAATAGCGCTCCTTGTTTGCATCCCATTCATCTATACGGCTCGCCAAAAGGCCCGTTCGTTCAAGATGTTGGACGACCTCAACTGTTTGCGGCGCCGGGATCAAGGTCATCTCACCCAGCTCAGAGATATCTTGATCGTCGCGGTCACTGAGACTGGCAAGTACCCGCCACTGGAAGCGGGTAAGTCCGGCTTTGTCGATGATCGGCTGAAAGTTTTTTTGAAATTTGGCGGAGGCGTGGACCAGCAGATAATCGAGATAGTCATCCGCAAACCCGCCACGGGCGCTTTGCTCGGCCTGCTTGGCTGCGGCCACCGGGTGCGCTTCGGATACCGCATAGTGGCCTTCGTGGTACAACAAGCCAGGTCTGCCCGTGTTGTCGAACTTGATTACCTCGCCGACGATGATCAAATGATCACCGCCTTCGTAGATGAAATTCTTCTTACACTGAAAGCGCGCTGCACATCCATCCAACAGCGGCGCATCGCCGGCGCCGTTCTCATACGAGACGTCAATAAATTTGTCATCCTGCTGGGTGGCAAAATGATTGGACCAGGTAACCTGATCGGCGGCCAGCACGTTAACGGCAAAGTAGTCTGAAGCGACGAAACCGGGCAGACTATTTGAAGTCTTGGCAAGACTCCAAAGCACCAGTGGCGGATCCAGTGAAACTGAATTGAAACTGTTGGCCGTTACCCCGACGTAGGCGCCGTCCGGGTGTTTCGCGGTGATGACGGTAACGCCGGTGGCGAACGTGCCCAGCGCATTACGAAATTCCCGCTTGTCAATTTTTTGCTCATTCATGTGTTAGCCCCGTAAGGATTTCGAGCTTACGGATGAGGGTCTCGTGTCGGCGGTTTTTGCTTTGCCGGTTAAAGGCGGTGGCCTCACCCAACACGTAACAATATAGCAAGTTCGCGCGTATATCAGCGTCATCCGGGTCGAAGCCGAGTGCGGTGATCAACTCGGTAAGAAAGGCCAAGCGCTGCGCGTCAACCTCGCGTACCGCGTTAGCTGCTTTGTCGTCGTTACGTGCCCAGGCTCGAACCGCCAGATCATAGCCGGCGCGCTCGTGTTCCATGATGTCGTCGAACACGGCGTGAAGTCTCGCTTTGGCAGTGCCGTCGAAATGTTGGGCTACCTCGAAGACGCTTTGGGTCAACTGTACGAACCAAAAATCCAGTAGCCGGTCCAGCAGCTCCTGGCGATCCTTGAAATGCCAGTAGAAGCTGCCTTTGGTCACGCCCAGCGTTTTGGCCAGCCGTTCGATGCGAACCTGCTCGATGCCGGAGTCCTGCAGTGCCTGCAGCGCGGCCGCCACCCACGCGTCGGGTCCCAACCGGTTATTGTGCTTAGAATCCACGTTCCATACTCTAGAGTATGGTCAGAGCATGAGCAATACTGCGGTGATGACATTAAAATGCCGGCCACATCTGAACAGGAGCTTACATGAACGCTGACACGAGCATTATCATAGGCGGTGGCCAGGCCGGCGGCTGGGGCGCGGTGACCCTGCGCGAGGCGGGTTATGCGGGACGCGTCGTGTTGTTCTGCGCGGAAGATTATGTTCCGTACGAACGGCCACCACTATCGAAAAGCGTGTTGGCCGGCGAGGACGAACATGAAACCACGTATTTGCGACGACAGCCGTATTACGCGGAAAACAATATCGAATTGCGTGTCGGTGAAGCGGTCACCGCAATCGACCCCACGACACAAACAGTCGCGCTGGGAGATGGAGAATCACTGACTTACACGAACCTGATGATAGCAACGGGCGGGCGGGTTAAGCGTTTACCGATTCCCGGTCAGGAATTGGCAGGCGT
Organism: Gammaproteobacteria bacterium; assembly: GCA_965225625.1. Classification (GTDB taxonomy): domain Bacteria; phylum Pseudomonadota; class Gammaproteobacteria; order JADZEE01; family JADZEE01; genus CBDDBH01. Next base: position 265,720 of record CBDDBH010000033.1, on the reverse strand, counting down.
ATTTTACCTGCGCGGCATCGATGATTCGTTGGCGCTGAAGTCCGCCATTAACGAAGGCACCCGGGTGGTTGTAATTGGCGGGGGATTTATTGGTCTGGAAGTCGCGGCGTCTGCCCGCAAACGTGGCGCCGAAGTCGTCGTAGTCGAGGTTCAAGCGCACATCTTGAACCGGGTGATCGAACCGACTATCGCCGACACCATCGTCGCGGTGCATGCTGACAAGGGCGTAACGATCCGCGTCAACACCGGCGTGCAGGCAATCTCGGGAGACACGCACGTGACTGGCGTGCAATTGTCATCCGGCGAGGAGCTTACTGCGGATGTCGTCGCTATCGGAATTGGCATCGAACCCGATATCGCTTTGGCGCAGGCCGCCGGGCTGAAAATCGACAACGGTATCGTCGTCAACGAATTCGGAGAGACGTCGCACGACAATATTTTTGCCGCCGGTGACGTAACCAATCACTACAACCCGATCTACCATCGGCATATGCGCTTGGAATCCTGGCAGAACGCCCAAAACCAGGGTATCGCGGTTGGCCGTGCGATGGCCGGTCAGCGCGAACCGTATGCCGAGGTTCCGTGGTTCTGGTCAGATCAATTCGATATGAATCTGCAAATGGCTGGTCTGACGGATGAGTATGATCGCACCGTCACCCGCGGCGACCCGACGACGCCGGCATTTTCGACGTTTTATCTCAGCGGCGGCAAAGTCCGCGGCGTGGTCGCGTTAAACGCCGCGCGCGACATGATGGTGGCGCGGCGCCTGATCACCAAGGGCACGCCTGTTGATGCGGACGCGTTGGCGGATCCGGATACTAATTTGAAAAAACTTGCTAAGGGATAGCTTTCGGGCGGGCAGCGTCGCAATAAATGGGGTCAGATACACTTTTTTGTTGGTTGCTGCTTTGTCTAAACGCATCCGTTAAAAAAGTGTATCTGACCCCACTTATTGAAACGCATCCGATTAAAAAGTGTATCTGACCCCACTTATTGACCCCATTTATTTAGTGATGCGGCCGCTTGAAATCAAAATGCTGCAGGATAGTCGTCGCAATCTCTTCGATGGACACGGCTGTGGTATCGAGGTACTGCAGGGCTTCGGCGCGATACATGCCTTCTGCACGCTGCACTTCGGATTTGCATTGCTCCAGGGACGCGTAACGGCTGTTCGGGCGGCGGCCATGGCGGATGCGGCTGAGTTGGTCAGGATTAATGCTCAGCCCGAATATCCGTTCGCGATGGTTACGAAGCTTTACCGGTAAGGTTCCGTATTCCAGATCATCGTCATTGAGCGGATAGTTCGCCGCTTTCAGGTGAAAGTGCATGGCGAGATACAAGCTGGTTGGTGTTTTACCGCTGCGCGATACACCGATCAGGATTACGTCGGCTTGATCCATGTCCTTGGGTCGCAGGCCATCGTCGTGATCCAGCGTGAAATTCAACGCATCAACGCGGTGTTCGTAGCTGCCCGAATCACTCATGCCGTGCATAACGCCGGCAGTGTGGGACGATTCCTGCTGCAAAGCGCGCTCCAGAGGATCGATGTAGGTGCCAAACAGATCGAACACGTGTTGGGTGCCCGCTGCGATAATGGCCTGGCACTCCGGATCGGTTAGGGTACTGAATACTAGCGGCGGTTGACCGTCCTGGCGTTCAGCCTCCTGGATAGTCGCCAGTGCCACGCGCGCTTTCTCGGGGCTGGTGACGAATGGAATGTTCGTCCTGGTAAATTCGACCGTGACAAATTGGGTGAGCAAAGTCTCACCCAGCGTTTCGGCGGTAATGCCGGTGCGATCGGAGACGAAAAAGACGCGGCGGTTCATACGGTCGTGGTTATCGTTCTGGCCGGTCACGATACCTGATAAACTCGCGCGCTTCACCACACTTCGTCCGCATCTGGCACGTGGGCAGGGTGACGGAAAAGAGCCGATGAAGGTACGGCGGCACACGCCGAGGCCCGCGTCGCAATACAAAGGCTAACAGTACCCATGATCGATTACGTCTTCCGCCTTGATCAGCTTGGCTTGAGCGATGTTGAACGGGTCGGCGGCAAAAACGCCTCTCTAGGCGAGATGATCCATCATCTGAGCGACGCGGGCGTGAAGGTGCCGGGCGGCTTTGCCACTACCGCTGCCGCCTATCGAGAGTTTCTCAATCAGGACGATCTGGCCGAGCGGATCCACACGGCATTGGATGGGCTGGACGTTGACGATTTCGCGGCGCTGGCGGATACGGGCAGATCGATACGAGAGCTTATCCTGACGACGCCGTTACCAGACGCCCTCGCGGCCGCCGTAACCCGCGAATACCAGCATCTTGAGCACCTGTACGGTAGCGAACTGTCGGTCGCGGTACGCTCATCGGCAACGGCGGAAGACTTGCCGGATGCGTCATTTGCAGGACAACAGGAGACTTTTCTCAACGTCTGTGGTCTCGACCAGGTCATGGCGAAGATAAAGGAGGTATTCGCCTCGCTGTTTAACGACCGGGCCATTGCGTACCGCGTACATCAAGGATTCGAGCACCGTGAAGTTGCTTTGTCGGCTGGTGTGCAGCAGATGATTCGTAGCGATGTGGGCGCCAGCGGTGTCATGTTTACGCTGGACACAGAATCCGGTTTCGACGACGTTGTGTTCATCACTTCCAACTACGGTTTGGGCGAAACTGTCGTGCAGGGAGTCGTGAACCCTGACGAGTTTTATGTATACAAGCCTGCGCTCGCGGCCGGGCGGCCTGCGATCATCAGGCGGACGCTGGGTAGTAAGAGTTCGCGCATGGTATTTGCGGCCGGCGGCGTGGTTACCAACGACGTGCCCGATGTCGAGCAACAAAAGTACTCATTGTCTGATGCTGATATCGAGCAATTGGCGGCCCACGCCGTCGTCATCGAACAGCATTACGGCCGACCCATGGACATCGAGTGGGCGAAAGACGGCGAGGACGGCGGCTTATATATTGTCCAGGCGCGACCGGAGACCGTGCAAAGTCGCGGTGGCCGCAGCCTGCAGCGATATGAACTGAAGCAAAGCGGAACGGTACTGGCCACAGGACGCAGCATCGGGCAACGGATCGGCGCCGGTGCGTGTCGGGTGCTTGCGGATATCAGCGAGATGGACCGCGTAAAGCCAGGGGATGTTCTCGTTACCGATATGACCGACCCTGACTGGGAACCGGTCATGAAGCGCGCGTCCGCCATTGTCACCAACCGAGGTGGGCGCACCTGCCACGCGGCCATCATAGCTCGTGAGCTTGGCGTGCCGGCCGTGGTCGGATGCATCGATGCCACCGACCAGGTCGTGGACGGGCAAGCGGTGACGGTGTCATGCGCCGAAGGAGATACCGGCTACATTTACGCCGGCGAACTCGATTTCGCGATTCGCGACGTGCAGTTGGATCGCATGCCTGAGGTGCCGGTTCGGATCATGATGAACGTCGGCAATCCCGATCGCGCATTTGCATTTGCGGCGTTACCGCAGCGCGGTGTCGGGCTTGCACGGCTGGAATTCATTATCAACCGGATGATCGGCGTGCACCCGCGCGCATTATTGGAGTTCGATAGCTTGCCGGCCGAACTGCAGTCGCGCATAGCCCCGAAGATCGCGGCCTACAAAGATCCCATCAGTTTCTATGTCGAGCGTTTGTGCGAAGGAATTGCGACGCTGGGGGCGGCGTTCGCACCTCATCCGGTCATCGTACGGCTGTCAGATTTCAAGTCGAACGAGTATGCCAACTTGCTTGGCGGCGATCGCTATGAACCAGTCGAAGAAAATCCCATGCTCGGGTTTCGCGGTGCATCGCGGTACGTGTCGGAGGACTTCGCCGCGTGTTTTGAGTTGGAGTGTCGGGCGCTGCGGTGGGTGCGGGACGAAATGGGACTCACCAACATCGAAGTAATGGTGCCGTTTGTACGCACAGTGGATGAAGCGGGTGCCGTGGTGAAATTGCTGGCCCGCAATAATTTGCAGCGCGGCGTTAACGGCCTGCGCTTGATCATGATGTGCGAGCTGCCGGCGAATGCGTTGCTGGCGGAGGATTTTCTCGAATTCTTCGACGGGTTTTCGATAGGCTCAAATGATCTCACCCAATTGACGCTCGGCCTGGACCGTGACTCGGGTATCGTCGCCGAAGGCTTCGACGAGCGTAACCCGGCGGTGTTAAGTCTGGTGGAGCAAGCGATTTCTGCGTGCAAGCGCGCCGGCAAGTACGTGGGGATCTGCGGTCAAGGTCCGTCGGATCATGCGGATCTTGCCGATTGGTTACTCGAGCAAGGTATCGACAGTATTTCTTTAAATCCGGACACAGTAATCGAAACCTGGTTGCACCTTGCCGATCATCGCGCTTGAGCTTGATTAATTCGACATGTTGAAGTGGACGTAGTCCTCCAACATCTTGCGTTCCTGCTCGGAGATGTTCTGATCCTCCAGGCGGGTAGTGATGAACTCGTCAGGGATTAGACCGCGGTTCATTATTTTGCGCTTTTCTTCGGGCAGAATCGTTTCCCGGAAAAAGATATCTCCGACCGGGATCAGCTTGGACTCGACGATAATTGCTACCTCGTTGACCAGCGCCCGGAAGCCGCTGTCGGTTTTGTTGAGCCGTTCCTCGGCGAACTCGATCTGCGCAAGCCCATCTTTATAGATAGAACGTATCTCCTTCTTGTAACGTTCGATAATCAAAGAATTTACCGTCGCTTCAATGCGCTTTTCGATATTTTCAATGCGCGTTTTTAGCAGGTACTGCATGATTGCCTGGGTGGAGGGGTCTTGGGCTACATGGACGTAAATGCTCAAAATATCTTCTATCTTGAGGAAGCGGTAGAGATCATCTATGAACAGTTCGTTGCGTTCCTTGGCAAGCTGCTCGTAGGAGTGAAATCCCAACGTCTGAATGACATCGGTTAGTTCGCGTATCGCAGCGTTGAATCCCAACGCGCACGTAAGCTGTTGAGGATTCATGGACAGGCGCTTAGCAATGCGCGCCAATCGTACCCCACGCGGTTCGTCCTCCTTCATAGCGGTCTTATAGAGGAGGTTGACGAGCCGCTCGGCCGGTGCCGTCAGTAATTTCGAGAATGGCGATTCACGCTTTGTCTGTTCCGCCACAGCCCGGACCTCAATTCTGACTATCCGTAATCAAGCGCGTAACGCTCTCGAGTTTACGTACCCACGGACGAGCCCGCCGTAACCGCGGTGCCAGGCTTTCAAGCGCCGCCTGAGCATCGACACGTTTGTCGAACGAACCCATGATTGCCGAATAGCGCCTGCGTCCCTGCACGTCGATTGGAAAGTAAGCCGTCTCGAATGGCAACTTCTCGGTAAGCAGAAACCCGATTATTGCCTGCTCATCGACGACCGTGGCGAGCTGAACGGTATAGTTCGTTGGCACCTGAGCGCGTATCCATGGTGCGCGGTTTACGCCGTCCTTCGGTGGCGAGGACCGCGTTGAGACCGCGTCTTCCACAAGTTCCGCGGTGACGACTGGCTCAAAGCTCGCCGCCGGTACTATCGCTGCCTCCGAGACTAGGGGTAACGCGTCGTTCGCTGCTTCTGGCGCGAGCCCTTCGAGCTTACGAGCCGCCGCCGGTAAACCCTGACGAGCGGCGTGCCGATACCAACGCACGGCAGCGTCGGGATCCATTGACTCCGCGAGTACGCCTAGATTGTAGTGGCTTTGCGCCACGTCCTGGTCCGCTGCCCTAGCAAACCATTCCCGGGCGTCGAGATTATTGACCGTGTCTTCGTGCCCTTGCGACAGCAGAACACCTATTGCGTAGGCTGCAAGCGCATGGTCCTGCTCGGCTGCCAGTTGATACCAACGCAAAGCGGCACCCGTGTCGGTACGCCCGCCAATGCCGCGCGTAGCCATCAGTCCAACATTGAACTGCGCGTCAGCCAGCCCCTGTTCAGCTGCTTTTGACCACCATTGGCGGGCGGCAGTGAAGTCTCGTGGCACGGTATTGCCCTGATAATAGCGTATGCCCATTTCGTATTGGGCATGTGGCTGACCGTGTTCGGCGGCGCGACGCATCCAGGCTGTTGCGACGTCACGGTCCATGGGAACGCCTTGACCGTGCTCGTACATGAGTGCCAGCGCCAACTGCGCGATTACGGCATTGTCCTCTGCAAATGGGCCCAAAATTGTGGACGCAGTTTCGTAGCGACCGGCTTCGAACGCCGCCAGGCCTTCCTCCAGCGATTGCGCATGCGCCCAACCACTGAGCGCGAGCAATAGGGCAAACGCGCTGAAGGTAGAAAAGACGCGTACCTGGGTTATCACGTCCGCTCAGCCAGGGTTGGGAAGTTGAACTGCGTCGATGCAGCGCGGGTCTTCATTACGTGGATTATTCACCAGTCGGCTGACGGGCCGGGCGCAAAGCGAATCGGGCCTCGCACTAGCGAGCAGGTCGAGCAAAGCCTGTGCATCGTTGGCATCGCGGTCCAGCCAAGCCTGATACAGCCGTGGTTCGAGAACGACTGGCATCCTATCATGGAGCTCGCGCAAATCGGTATTCGCCTCGGTCGTCAGAAGCGTCGTCGTTTCCAGCGTGTCGCCATCGCGCGTGTGCCAGCGTTCCCACAGGCCGGCTATTGCGAACGGTTGTTCATCATTGCGGCAGATATAGTAAGGTTGTTTGCCGATCGGGGTCTTTGCCCATTCGTAGTAGCCGTCCGCCGCGACGAGGCATCGGCGCCGGCGGAAGGCGTCGCGAAACGCGGGTTTGCTCGCGACCGTTTCGGCACGCGCGTTGATCATCCGGTTACCGATGCTGGGTTCTTTCGCCCAATGGGGTATCAGTCCCCAGCGCAATTGGGTCGCCTCGCGCAGCCCCTGTTTGTCGAGCCTGATCGCGGTTACCGGTTGGGTCGGCGCAATATTGAAACGCGGCTGCACACTGAGCGCTGCGGTCAGGTCAAACAATTGCGCTAACGCTGCGCCGTCAGATTTCAGTACGAATCGCCCGCACACGAAAGCTCGCCCCCACTCAGGTGCTTGTCATGTTTTTTGCCAATGCGTAGATCTCCTCGGCATCGAACACCTGGTCGTTGCTCTGGAACAGCTGCGCGATACAGGCGCGGTGCACCTCTAGCTTCAGCGCGCCAAAACCAATGGCGCCGTAGGTGCGCTTTCCATGGCGTTCCTGACCCTTATCCATCATGTCGACACCTTCTATGCCCAGCGGCGGAGTGGCGTTCGCATCAACCAATATTTCGATCTCGGAGTTATCGCGCCACTGCGCCTCGCTGACTAATTGGGTGCCGGCCGCACCCGTGGCAATCACGATATTCGCACCCGCCAACGCGGCGCTGGTGGTGGTTTCGTCGTTGGCCACTGCGGCGCGAAGATTGACGGCGAATCGAGTGTTCATTGCGTCGCTGGCGCTCTGGGCGCGGTCCAATTTGCGGGATGTGAGAGCGACCTCGACGCCTTCCTTGGCCAGCATTACCCCCGCTCGTTGGCCCACGGGGCCGGTGCCGGCCAGGATCACTGCCTTTTTCCCTGTCAATTCGCCGTGCGTTGCGATGAGCGCGACCGCGGCGGCGGCCGTCGTATTACTGCCGTTAGAGTCCAGCATGAGAGACACCCGGAAGTCCCCGAATACGTGCTTCTTAATCGCATCCAGGACCGCCTCACCGGCCGCAATGTTGCTGCCCGTGACGAACAGCGCGGTGTTTTTCTTATTTTTGGGAGAACGGGTGAAAATGGCCCCATCGACCATCGTGCCCACGTTCTGCGGTGTAATGCCGCTTTTGGGTATTACGTGATCGGCGCCGCCATCGAAAGCGACGACAGTGTCGAAGGTGTTGGCGATTGCATCCGTGTCCAATTGGAAGAGCAGCTTGTTCATCAAGGATCCTTTCGACAGTTCTCGTAAACCCACATACCCATCAGCCTCGATGTGTGGCTCGCGAGGAATTTTTGTCTACGGTTTTTGTGTAGCGGCGCGTCCCGGACGGTGCCGTCACGAAGCGGTAACTTAGCTTAACGGGTGGTCACGTACAAGCGCACTGCATTATAATCGCGCGCTGTTTGCGTAAGGGCTTTAGATCGATGACGAAGCAGTCAATTGAGGAATTTCTCGATGCACTGGCGAGTGCCGACTCAACGCCGGGCGGCGGCAGTGCGGCGGCGATCATGGGTGCCATGGGCGCGGCATTGGTCAGCATGGTTGGCAATTTGACCGTGGGCAAAGAAAAGTACGCTGCCGTGGAGAGCGAAATGCAGGACATGTTGCTGCAGTCCGAATCGTTGCGCGCGCGTCTTACCGTCGTGGTGCAAGATGATGTCCGGGTTTTTGACGCAGTCATGGACGCGTACGGTCTGCCTAAAGACACTGACGAACAGAAGCAGGCACGTTCCTCGGTTATACAGGATGCGCTCAAAGACGCTGCTGATGTGCCGCTGGCTTGCGCGCGTCTGTGTGCTGACGTCATCGCGCTTTGTTCGATCGCGGGCAAACATGGCAACCGTAATGTCGTGAGCGATGCGGGCGTGGCCGTTCTTGCCGCCCACGCGGCGTTGCGTAGCGCTGTGCTTAATGTCTACATTAACGCTGGCGCAATCAAGGACCAGGCTTTCGTGCAGCAACGCGTCGGTGAACTGGAGGAATTACTCGCCACCAGCTCAACGGCGACCGAGAAAATCTACGAACTCGTCAAAAGCCAGTTATGAATCGGCGCACTACCGGCGTGGGTGTTGTGTAAGGATTAACGTATCGCCTTGTTGTGCAAAGTCGATTTCTTTCAAGAAATTCATACCTAGCAACACGGTATCATCGAACATCTGTGGCGTAATAGTTGCCCTTAACTCATGCAACGCGATGCTACCCAGTGCAATGGAGTCCAGGCTCGTCATGTAGGCTAAGGTGTCGCCATTAGCGGTGGAAACCCGCACCGGTCTGCCGGCGGTCAGTCCCAGCCGCTGAGCAAGCTTTGCGGAAACTGCAATATTGGTCGCGCCGGTATCGACAAAAAACTCAACTGATTGGCCATTGATCGTGCCCGTGGCGACGTAATGTCCGTGGCGATTGCGTTTCAATCGCACTTCGCGCGTGCCATCGTCACCGGTTGCCGTCGCGACGTCGCGGTTTGGGTTGCGCTGGCGTTTGAGCAAATCGCTGAATCCGAGTGTCAATAGGATCAACAGCAACACCCACGCGCCATAGATCATAAACTTACCGGCGCGTGCCGCCGTTTGACCTTCTGCCTGAGGTTTATCCGCCATCAGTGTGATCGCGTAATAATGCTGTTGTTGCACACCGGATTGAAGAGGTTGCAGCTGCTTGATTTCATAGGCTAGGGAGCATCGGGCGGGTTGCGGTAAGAACCTGGGTTAGGGCCATGGCGTGAACGAGGGTAATGGAGATGTTAGGCTATATGGTCCGGGGACGGGATTAGCCACGATGTCAGCAATCAATACACAGCGTGCCGAGTCAGTGCTACTGGATATCGAGCACATTGTACCCACCAAACATGTTCCGGATCTGGCGGAAGACGTCCGTGCGGGTTTGCTTGCAAAGCGGAAAATACTACCGCCTAAATATTTTTACGACGAATACGGATCGCAGTTATTTGATCAGATCTGTGACACCCCGGAATATTACCCCACTCGCAGTGAAGACGCATTGCTGGCAAAGCACGCAGAGAACGTAATCGCAGTAAGTCGCCCGGACAGGATCCTGGAACTGGGTAGTGGTACGTCGCGTAAAACCCGGCATCTGCTCGATGCCTGCGAGGCCAGTCAATGTCGTCCTACTTATGCGCCATTCGATGTGTGCAGGGAAGTGCTGGAGGATGCGAGGCACGAGCTGGTAGCCGAATATGACTGGCTCGCGGTGAAGGCCTTGGTGGGAGACTATACAGCTGGGCTGGAGAATCTGCCGCGTTCTGATGCTACAAGTTTGATTGCGTTTCTGGGTAGCACTATTGGGAATTTCCCCGGTGATGAAGCTATCCGGTTTCTGCGTGAAGTGCGTGCCCTTATGGATGCGGATGACCGCCTGCTGGTAGGTGCAGACAGGTTCAAGGACCCGGAAACGCTACATGCGGCTTACAACGATGCGGCGGGTCTCACGGCAGCGTTCAATCTGAACCTGCTTGAGGTCATAAACCGAGAACTGGATGCCAACTTCGATCTGGCTGGATTCGAGCACTACGCATTTTTTAACCCACTGGAAAGCCGGATAGAGATGAATTTGATCGCAACGCGCGATCAAACGGTGGATATCCCGGCACTGGACGCTACCGTGCAATTCAGAGATGGCGATCCGATCCTGACGGAAGTCAGCTGCAAGTTCACGCGGGCCAGCCTTCAAGATCTCCTCTCGGAGTCGGGGTTTGCCATACAACAGCATCACGAAGCGGCAGAACAGGGCTTTTCCCTGATACTGGCTCGCCCCGTTTGAGCGCCGAATCGCAGTGTACGCGGCTAGATGCACTTGAACAGTGACAGCGGATGGTTACACGGGCCCAGGCATGTTTGTTCACCTAACTACGATGCGCGTCCCGACGGCACTAGCATCGACCTACTGGTAATCCACGGCATCAGCCTGCCGCCGGGGCATTACGGCGGAGCCTGCATCGAGCAGCTGTTCACCAATTGTCTGGACCCGGACGCGCACCCGTATTTCACTGCCATTGCACAGAATCGAGTGTCCGCGCACGTGTTGATCCGTCGCGACGGCGAGATGGTTCAATTCGTTCCGTTTACGCAGCGCGCCTGGCATGCCGGGGAGTCGTGTTTTGCTCAGCGCCCGCAGTGCAATGACTACTCGATCGGCATCGAGCTGGAAGGTAGTGACGATGAGCCTTACGCAGATCAGCAATATGCCACTTTAGCCGATCTCACGACATTGCTTATGCAGCAATGGCCGGCGATTACGCCGCAGCGCATCGTCGGGCACTGTGATATTGCTCCGGGGCGCAAAACTGATCCGGGCGAAAGTTTTGACTGGCAGTACTATCGCGAGCTGATAGGCGCCTGTTAGGATCGCAGTCGATGAAATTTCTCATGGTGTTGTTCTGCGTCGTCGTGGAGATGGTTAGGCCCGCCGATGAATATCGCTCTTTCGAGTGGTTCGGGCGCGTTGAAGGGTGGTTGCACTCGCGCTGCGGCCGGTTCGGATGGTGGCACGGCCCGATTGGCATAATCGTCACGCTGCTACCGGGTTTGATTGTTGTCGGCTTGTTATTCGCAGTGTTTGGTGAGGGCTCGATACTCGGTTCCGTATTTGCGCTGTTGTTGGTCCTGTACAGTCTTGGACCGAAGGATCTCAGCACGCAAATAGACGCTTTTCAGGCGGCAATATCTATCCACGACTTACCGTCTGCAGAGGTCGCGGCGCGGGCGATCGCCGGTGTCGCGGACAGCGGGGAGAAGCCGCCAACCCTGGAAGAGTTGCAACGGGCAATCTTGGTGGAGAGCAACGACCGCTTGTTCGCAGTGTTGTTCTGGTTCGTTGTACTGGGACCGTTTGGCGCGTTGTTGTTCCGCCTCGCGTCTGAGCTGCGCCGTTCGCGAATCAATCGTGGCGACGGATTTTCGGCCTCGGCCAGTGATCTCTCCGCCATTCTCAGCTGGATACCGGCGCGCCTGTGGGCGCTAGGCTACGCCATGAGTGGCAGTCTCGTACATGCAATGGAAGAATGGCAATTTTTCGATACCCTCGGTTTACACGACAATGACATGGTGCTCGAGCGCTGCGGGCGCGGCGCGATCAATCGATACCGAGCGCAGGTCGTGCCCGACGCAGAAGTCGCGCTGGAGACCGTTATCGACACCCGCAGCCTTGTTGGGCGCACGCTTGTTTTCTGGTTGGTGATTTTTGCGATCATAACCCTGGCCGGCTAGGCGCTGGGCGAAGGGGACAAAAACCCCTCACCCGACCGCCATGGATGGCGGAAATGCAGGAGCGATTACCTGCCAACCCCTCTCCCGCAAGGGGCGAGGGGCTTAATCCGCAGGTCCCTTCTCCCCTTGGAGGGTGTCGCAAAAGGCGATAAATATGCTGGATATCGTACTGGCGGTGTTTCAACACGCCGTTGGCAGCAGGTGTGTTTCCCAAAGCCATAATTCGCGGCGCACGATACGGTGATGCCACAAGCGCATCAAACAGGCTTTTGTCAACGCACCAATACAGGCTAAACGGGCCAACACCGCCCGTCCCAGGTTGTAAGCGAGTATATGCAGTGCAAATTCTCGTCTCACCCCGGCTAACCCGCGCCGCCGGAACCGGTTCAATCCCTGTCGCTCGCGCAACGTGCTGAACACCGGCTCTACCATCGCTTGGCGCTTCACATACAGCGCTTGCGCCTGCGGCTGTTGCATCACCATGCGCAGCGCATCTTTTAGTTCATCACCCCCATAGCGGCTGATGGTCCGGCGTTCCCCCCGCGTACACTGCGCTTTCAAAGCACACGCACCGCAGCCCGGGGTGGCATAACGCACGTACCCTTTGTGTGTGGCAGTGCCCGCGTAACGCTCCACCGGCACTAACCATTCATTGTTCGCACAGCGGTAAGCATCCTGGTACGCGTCATAGACAAAGGCACCCTTAGGAAAGGTTTTCTGCGATTGCTTGGCTTGCCCCGCCACTTTCCCCTCCGGACAAAGCAGGTTGATGTCCCGCTCCACGCTGTGTTGCAATATCCGGTCACTGAAGTAGCCCGCATCCAGCAACAGATCTTCAACGGCCACGCCACTGCTCGCTTCACTGTGCGCCAGCATCCCCGCGACCACCGCGCTCTCACTGGAGGGGTCAACCGCCATCCCAACCACCACCCGTTCTTCATTGGCCAGCACCGAGGGCTTATAGGAGGGCCCCGTGCCTCGTCCGCGTTTCAACGCTTGCACCATCGCTTCGGGCTCGTGCGCACTCACACACACCTTCTCGCCTGACTTACCCTTGCTTTCCCGCGCCGCTTTGCGCCTTTGCAAGGTCTCATGCACTTGCTGGCTTTGCGCCAACGCCACTTGTTTGGTTTTATCCTCCGGTGCCTGCGCCAACACCTGCCTCGCCTCGCTCAAACGCTGTTTCGCCGCCTCTTCCTTTATCAAACCATAATGCGAACACGCCGCCTCTATCACCGTGCCGTCTCCCGCCACCCGGGTCGCGCTGCTGCCCGTGGCTTGTAACACACGGCCGGTTAACTCAATAAAAAATGACCCGCTCAGCAACTCATCATGCTGCGTGATAAACCGGCCGATGTTCGCATGGTCCGGACAGATCCCCCCGCTCACCCACATCGCACCGATATCCACTCGCGCCAACCGTTCCAGACCCCGCAACGAACTCACACCCTGCAATAGCCCGTACACGATTAACCCCAACACGCTGCGCGGGGAATACGGCGCGCGGCCCGTCCTGGCATAGTTGTCTTCAAAACCCGACCAATCCAGCTCGCTCAATAGCGCTCGTAACACTAACGGCCCACGAATGCCGGCCGCTTGCAGATGCGCCTTCACCGACAACTGACCCAGATAAAGCTGCTGCGGATCAGGATCAATGAACACACGCCCCGCAGCTCTGCGGCTTTGCCGCGACGCGCCAGTATCGGACAACCCCTCAAACAGGTTCAGTTGCACATCCCCATTTATTCCCAGCGCTTTTGTCACCGTTGGCCTCTCGCTATCTTGTACCTGCACGTAGTTTAACGCTTCACGATCCTTGCAACGATCCCCCTTTCGCGACACCCTCCTTGCAGGAGAAGGACAGGATGAGGGGTAAAACGGGTTCTACCGATCCGTTTAGCTAAACCACCCCAAGCACATATTCCGCACTACGCATGGCAAGCGCATGCAGGGTAAACGTCGGATTCGCGTGCGAGATAGTGGGAAACAAATTGGGACCAACGACGAACAGGTTGTCGACCTCATGCGTCTGTCCGTACGCGTTTGCAACCGACTCCTGCGGATCTGAGCCCATGCGCGTTCCGCCGACCAGGTGGTGCGAAACAGTTTGCCCATGCCAGGCTTGTTCGGCGCCCGCGGCTCGAGTAATTGCCAGGCCTTCTTCCTGTACCTGCTCGGTCAAGCGTTTGCCTTCCTCAGAGTGCTGATATACCACGCGCGCCCGGCGCATGCCGCGTTCGTCCCGGTGCTGCGAGAGTTCGATTCGGTTATCGAGCAGCGGTAAGTTTTCGCAGGCACCGATCAGCACCGACAGGCTACGCGCGGCCCGCCGTAAGAATCTCGCCAATTCGTCGCCGAAAAGATCCGGGCGCGTCATCATCACGCCCAGCAGATCGCCGGGTTTCATGGTTGGCGCTATGTGCCAGTGACGGCCACCGTTTCCATCGGCGTCATGCCGGAATTTGGGCAGCCGATCCTGGCTGTAAAGATTGCCGGTCGAGACCCCGAGGTAACTTTGCAGATCCTCTTTAAACAGACCATAGACATTCGTGGCGGAATGGGTGATGACGTAGCGACCGAGCAGTCCGCTGCTGTTTGCGAGACCGTGCGGATGTTCATGGGTTGCCGAATTCAGTAGCAGTCGAACGTTTTCGACAGTGAACGCCGCCAGCATAACGATCGCGGCCGGTTGCAGCCGCAGCGCGCCCGCAGCGTTGGCATATTCGACCCCGACGGCGCGACGCCCGTCCGCTGCCGTGATTACGCGTGTGACGTAACAATCCGTGTCGAACCGGGCGCCGGCCTTGAGTGCTCTGGGGATATAGGTGACCAGCGGATTGGCCAGGGCGCCGGTCGGACAACCGACCAGGCACCAACCGTCGTGGCTGCAGGCCGGCCGGCCCTTGTAAGGGCGTGACAGGATCGACAACGGCGCTGGTGAGACTTGCATGTCCAGTTTGGCGAACCCTTCGGACAGTACCTCACCTTGGCGAAACACGTGCAGCGGCGGCAGCGGATACGGTGCCCCGGGTGGTCGCCATACTTCGCGCTGTGCGTCGCCGGACAGACCCACATCCGTTTGAACCTTGTCGTAGTAGGGGCGCAGATCGTCATAATCGATGGGCCAATCGCAGCCCTTGCCGTGCAAGCTGTGGCGTTTGAAATCCTCAATCTGCAACCGTGGCCATAATCCTGATTGATGCATCGCCGTGCCGCCGAGTCCCGAGCCGGCGCTCGCTGTGAAATGGACGTTGTGGTTGACGTCTTCCACCGCCGGGCTGGTCCAGTAGAGTCGGCGCCCCCACAGCTGCGAGCTGTATAGCTCATTGAGCTTTCGATCAGGGCCGCCTTCGAGCACCCGCACAGTTTTGCCCGCTTCGGCGAGCAGCGCTGCCAGCACGCTGCCCACAGCTCCCGCGCCGACAATCACGATGTCGACCGGCTCGTCGCGAACCACGGTTACCATTTACTCGGCGGCAGGATGTGCGGCATGTAGGGGATCCCGAGTTGGGCATAGTCTTCCATGCCTGCGTAGACCACATCGACGGCGTCTCCGCGCACGACCAAATACAATAGCTGCGCCGGCGGACCGACCCACTGCGCTGGTGTGCCATCGCGGATCGCCTCGACGATGGCTACGGCTTGGGGCTTATCGAGCGTGGCAAATTTCCGGCCCTGGTGTTTTGTGCTGAACGCATCCAGAGCGCTCAGCCCGGCCTGATAAAACGCTATGAACGGCGGCTCGATAAAGTGTTTCGCAATCAGCATGGTTTCATGCAACGGCGCCGCCAATTGCTGATCGACGAAATGCGCAATTCCAGCCGCACGGGCGCCGGGATGCAGGATTTCACCCAGCGTTTCCAGTGTTGCTGCTTGCTCGGACGAAAGTATTTGCAGTGGCACAGCTCGCTCGCGCGCCTCGGCCGGGCTGAGCAGTACGCGGGTGCCGTCGAGCAAAAAAACCAGACCGCCGTAACCGCCCTTGCGCAAGAAACTCCGACGACTGGTCACGGCCGCGCACACGCAAGATTGCTGTAATACTCAGCCAATTCATCAATGTCGGCATCGCTCAACTCGACAACGAGTGGCTGCATGGTAACGCTCGGGATCACGCCGTCGCGAAAACCTCGAAGTTGGTTTGCAAGGTAGGTCTTTTTCTGGCCGGCAAGATTAGGCCAGCTTGGAGCGCGCCCGAGCCCGTCGGCGCCGTGGCAGGCGATGCACAGCGGCAATTTCGCCGGCGTTTGCTCCGCGGCTAACGTGGCCATGCCGAGCGCGAGACCGACAATGAAAACGCTTGTCTGCAATCCGATGTTAAGCCTTCGATTTATCATGGACTATTCACATATTCCTCGACGCGCATTTGCCGCCAATCGTCGTCGTTACACACCAGGACGCCGTCGCGTTCATACCAATCACTGAGCACGAATCGGTACGCCGTCTCACCACCAAGCGAAAATTCATGGCAAGCGGGTCGGTGGGTATGGCCGTGGATCAAATATACGAGCTTATGCGCAAGCATGAATTGTTCCACCGCGCTCTGCTCGACGTCCATGATAAATGCCTGTTTACCGTTCTTAGCCTGCTCGCTGCCGATGCGCATTTGTTCGGCGAGGGCGCGGCGCTGCGTAAGTGGCTTGGCCAGTACGCTGTGCTGCCAATTCGGATCGCGCACCGTGCGACGTAGTTCCTGATAGGGCAGATCTTGGGTGCACAGCAGATCGCCGTGCATCAGCAGGGTACGCCGCCCATACAAGGTGATGACGGCGGGGTCGTCCATCAGTTCGCAGCCGATAAGCTCGCCAAAGCGATTGCCCATCAGGAAATCGCGATTGCCGTGCATGACGTGCACGGACGGGCCGGCTGATCTGAGTCCGGCGAGTGCATCAACGATGGCTAGGTGCGGCTCAGCATCGTCGTCGTCGCCCAGCCAGTACTCGAATAAATCGCCGAGTATGTATACGGACTCTGCGCTGCGCGCCGCACGCTCGAGCAGCGCATAAAAGAGCTCGAGTTTCTCTGGCCGTTCCTCACTTAAATGCAGGTCGGATACGAACAGGGTCGTCATCGCGTCGGAGCGGCCGCGCTGCTGATAGTCGTTATTCTTCCAGCACCTCGACTTTGTCGATCATGACATCGTCTACCGGTACATCCTGCATGCCGCCCTGTGTGGCGGTCGGGACCTCTGCGATATTGTTAATGACGTCTTGTCCTTCGGTGACCGCCCCAAACACGCAATATCCCCAACCCTGATTGGTGGGTGCAGTGTGATTGAGGGACGGATTGTCTTTTACGTTGATAAAGAACTGAGCGCTGGCGGAATGCGGATCGCCGGTACGAGCCATCGCCAAAGTGCCGAACAGGTTGCTCAAGCCATTGTCCGCTTCGTTTTCGACCACTGCGCGTGCGGATTTTTGCCGAAGCTCGGGTTCGAAGCCGCCGCCCTGGATCATGAAGTCCTTGATTACTCGGTGGAAAATGGTCCCATCAAAAAATCCGTCGTTGACGTAAGCGAGAAAATTCTCGACCGTTTTGGGTGCGCGCACTGCATCGAGTTCGGCGACGATTTCGCCGAGACTGGTTTTAATCTTAACTTTCACTCTCTTGCTCCGATATTAGAAATGCCTTATTGATAACAACGGCTGTACGCGGGACGTCCTTGGGAAACGGGCCGCCGCTGCCGGTACGCGTATTGTTGATTTTCATCACTACGTCCATGCCGCGAATGACCACACCGAACACGCAGTAACCCCAGCCACGCTCAGTTTTGGAGCGATGATTAAGCGGGGTGTTTTCCGAGGTGTTGATAAAAAATTGCGCGGTCGCGGAATGTGGGTCGCTGGTGCGCGCCATGGCAATCGTGCCGCGGCGATTTTTGATACGATTGTCGGCCTCATTGGGGATCATCGGGCGCGTAGGCTTTTGCTGGAACTGGGGCGTAAAACCACCGCCCTGGATCATGAATTTGTCAATGACACGGTGAAAGATGGTCCCATCGTAAAAACCATCGTTCACATATTGCAAAAAATTCGCGACCGTAGTGGGCGCCGCCTCCGGATCCAGTTCAACCGTAATCGAGCCCATGCTGGTCTGCAGTTCGACCTGCGGTGGCGCGGCAACGGCGTGAGTGCAGAACAGCAGTACAGCCAGTGCGACGAGAGTAAAACTATGTGGGGTAAGTGCGCGGATACGCATGCCAATTCAGAGGTTTCTTTTTGTGACGGCGTTGCGTTACTGTAACATGCGCGCGCGATACCAGCGAGCCATCTGACGCCACTGTGACAACATCGATGCCTGCCTCGATCACCATCTACAACAGTCTGACGGGACGCAAGGAACCGCTCGAGCCGCTGCGTACGAATCAGGTACGCATGTACGTTTGCGGTATGACCGTGTACGACTATTGCCATCTCGGTCACGGTCGGGTGTTAGTCGTGTTCGACATGATCACGCGCTATCTGCGGGCGCGAGGACTGAATGTGCTCTACGTGCGTAACATCACTGACATTGACGACAAAATTATCAAGCGCGCTGCCGAGGCCGGCGAGTCAATCGACACTCTGACGGAGCGGTTTATTGGCTATATGCGCGAGGATGCAGCGGCGCTTGGCAACCTGCCACCCGATGAGGAGCCGCGGGCGACGGATCACATCGAGCAAATCGTGGCGTTGATCGAACGTTTAATAGAGCGCGGCCATGCGTATGCCGCCGGTAACGGCGATGTCTATTATTCGGTTCACAGCTTTGCCGGCTACGGCCAGCTTTCCGGAAAACGCACCGATGAATTACGCAGCGGTGCACGCGTGGACATCGACGAAGACAAGCGTGACCCGCTTGATTTTGTCCTCTGGAAGGCGGCAAAGCCGGGCCAGCCGCAATGGAACTCGCCATGGGGAGCAGGGCGACCAGGCTGGCACATCGAGTGCTCGGCGATGTCCATGCACTGCCTGGGAAATCATTTCGACATTCACGGTGGCGGCCAGGATCTTCAGTTTCCGCATCACGAGAATGAGATCGCCCAATCCGAGGGTGCGACCGGCGAGTCATTCGTCAATATCTGGGTTCACAACGGTTTCGTGCGCATCGATGAAGAGAAGATGTCGAAATCGCTGGGAAATTTTTTCACCGTGCGCGAGATCCTGAAGCGTTACCAGGCGGAAGATGTTCGCTTTTTTATTCTGGCTAGTCATTACCGCAGCCCGTTGAATTACTCAGAAGATAATCTGGATATCGCCAAATCCGCGCTTGCGCGTTTGTATACTGCGGTACGAGGATTAGCCGATACGCCGCCTCAAACGGCTGACTACGAGGGGCGATTCCACGCGGCAATGGAGGACGACTTCAATACGCCGGAAGCCACTGCCGTACTGTTCGATATGGCACGCGACGTTAATCGCCGACGCGACACCGATCCGCAGAGCGCGGCGGCATTGGCCTGCGGTCTGAAATTGCTGGCCGGGGTTCTCGGTCTGCTCGAGGCTGATCCGGACGCTTATCTCAAAGGCGGCTCGGAAGATGCCGGTGACTTCGACGACACATCCATTCAGGCGCGCATTGATGCCCGTAATGCTGCTAGAAAGGCGAAGGATTTTGCCGAAGCCGATCGCCTCCGTGACGACCTCGCGGCCGCCGGCATTGCTCTGGAAGATGGGCCCACGGGCACGTCATGGCGGCGCGGATAAGCACGAAATGTCGATTTACCGACGCGCCGGATCCCATGAACGCCGATCAAGGACCTTTCCGGACTATAATTGACCGCTTATCTGCGCGTGCGTATGATTCGCCGCGCCGCGTATTCGGGGCATAGCGCAGTCTGGTAGCGCACCTGCTTTGGGAGCAGGGGGTCGGGGGTTCAAATCCCTCTGCCCCGACCAATTACGCGGCGAGCGCTCGCCGCAGGTAAATGTAGCGATGCACCGCGCCCGTAGCTCAACCGGATAGAGCACCGGCCTTTACGTTAAGTGGAGCCTCTACAGGGAAGCGAACCTTTAGAGTGGACCGCACCGTAACGGGGAAACCTTAACAGGTCATGCTGATGGCAATCCCGTGGAAACCTGCGATGAAATCGATATCATAGGGCTCCGTAGAGACTATACGTGCGGCACCTGAGACGGTGAAGAGATAGTCCAGACCACAAACTCCGCTTGCGGAGGCTGCGAAAGCAGTAGTTGGTAAGCTAAGCCGGGGGTTGCAGGTTCGAGTCCTGCCGGGCGCGCCAAATGCAAGATTTTCTCTCCCTCCAGGAGAGGCAAACGAAGCATCTCCTCTCCCTTCTGGGAGAGGCAAAACGAAGCATCCCTCTCCCTCCGGGAGAGGGTTAGGGTGAGGGGTGAAAACGAGCGCAGCTCAACCCCAAACTAAACATGAGATTTACGGTGAGCGTAGCTCAGTTGGTAGAGCTCCGGATTGTGATTCCGGCGGTCGCGGGTTCGAGCCCCGTCGTTCACCCCAATTTAAGTCCCCTCTCGCTGTGGGAGAGGGCTAGGGTGAGGGGTAATCAATACCCACCGTCCATCTGCAAAACAACGGGCCGTTAGCTCAATTGGTAGAGCATCTGACTCTTAATCAGGGGGTTCGGGGTTCGATTCCCCGACGGCCCACAATTAAATCAATAAGTTATGTTTTGAATCTAATGGCACTTCAGTTTGGTGCTATGTTGGTGCTAGGTTGAATCGTTCGAAGACAGGCCGAGACTGTCAGGGACGGGTCCGGAGGTGGCGTCAAGTTCCCCGGTAGAGGTGACTAGTGTGTACTGCCTAGCAACTTGCTCTCATACCTGCGCTCCGTAGCAACTCCAGGCTTGCAGGCGGTCACCCCTTTGGGCGCACCTCCCCACCGGGTTAAGCCCACCACCCCTACCGCTGATTCATTCAAAAAAGCATAGCTGCCCTCCCTCTAGGGGACGGGGTTGGGGCGGGGTATTTGGGTAGTCGGGACTGTCCACGCGCTCGGATCTTGAATAAGTCGCGTATTCAAAAAGCATGCTTTCCCAGTGACGGGACCGGGGGGTAGTCGGACTTTGGGACTCCGGTCTTTTCACGTATGACTCCCATGGTCGTCGTCGAGTAAACGACTTGGGAAGCAGCAATGAAATATTACCGCACATTGGCGCGGAATATTGCGCGTCTTCTCGGACGGACTGCGGGACGTGTTGGTCGCGTCGGTGGAGCGGGTGGTTATGAACTAGTCTTTGTCACGATAGCGCATTCTTTCACGCATGCTTTCTTGGCGTTGTCGCCCCTTTTGCCTCTCCTCCCAGAGCCTACTTTTTTCTCTTTCCTTGTAGTAGGTCGCATTAATGTTCCGGTCTAGCAATGTACTTAGATCAGTGCTGATCCTGTCCGCAATGCGGCAGAGAACCCGGGCAACTTTCGCCCGCAGAAGCTGAGTCGTCCTTTCCGCCTGCATCCGTGAATTTAGACAGAGAAGCAATCGATTCCTGGAAACAATGGGTCCCATCTGCCAGGAACAGGGCCCGGGGTAGCAGCGGATTAGGATTCCTATCGAAGCAGGAATGGTTCCCGTCGTTGCCATCCAGTAAATGCATCAGCGCCATACAGCCGAGTTGCCGAAACACGGCCACGCCAACAGACACGGCCGGGCGTACACCCCCAACAGTGTGCGGGGGCTGTTGGGGGCGTGAGTTACTAACTGGACCACTACGGACAGAACTCACTTACATTTAACCGCGGATAGTCCCGCTCTAGATCAGAACATATATCGTCCTGACCCTCCGAAAACCCGTCGTCATAACCCTCATTCGTCTTTGGATGTGGTGTTCAGCGTAAGGAATCTCGCCGCACAGCAGGTCAGCGTGAGTCGCAGGGAAACGCGTTCGCAAAACCAAGCAGCGCAACGACAATCTCCGGTTTGTCAAGAGTATCTGTATTCTCGCGCATGAATTTATGCTGAACCCGTGCTGCCTGCGCGTTGGTAATACCTTCAGCTGGCAGACATATTGCTGTCAGCTTTTTCCAAGCTTCTTTTTCCACGGATGAATCGGATGAATATACCAGGAGAGTGTCCCGAATGCCTTTTAGATAACCCATGCAGATACCCCCATTGCCCACATCCCCTACCCAATCTATATCTACAGAAGACATGTCGACATCAGACTCGGTGTCGAGAACTCGAATTGCAGCTTCACATTGGCTGAGTAATTCATTGCCATCAGCTGCGTGTGCATGGAGTGAAACGGAAATTGTCAACCAAAACACGATTGCTTTCATGAGTTGACCTCTTAACAGGGTTCGGTTATCGATTAGTGTTCGCAGTCTACATTGCGCTAGCCCTAATTTGTTGAATCTGAGTCGCAGATCATCGTCTTCAGAAATGTACTAACGCGCATCCTTTATTTTGTCCTGTAAAGTTAACCTTTGAGCAGGTTTCGTCACCAACAACGGCAGTAACCGTTTCATAGCGCACCCCTTTTCTAGCCCCTGGCTAACAAGCGTAAGGAAATATTCTCATGGAAACTTTTACAATCTGACAAACCCTAGCAAAGAAAAACCGGCAAACTGCAGCGGGCTTCCGCAGAAAAGGCCCGGCTGTTTAAGGGCGATCTGCAAGCCAGCCATCGAGGTTGTCTTCAAGCCACTTGCGGATAGCTAGGTAGACATCACCGTGCTTGCCACAGCGCCGGCGCGCGAATCGCTTCCTGTGTCTGTCCCACTCAGCTTCCTGCGGAGGCGAAACAGACAGGCACACACAAAACGATTTCCGCATTGCCCGCCCTTGACACTCTCGCCGATCTAACCGACTTTCACCTCTACGGCGTGTGCAACACCTACTCGCGGATGGGTCCCATCTGCCAGGATACAGGCCGGGGGTAGTCGGGGATTGGGACTCCGGTTGATCGGGTTACGGTTACCGTTGGTGTCATCGAGTAATTCGGGACAGGGATGCATAGCCTAAATCGTGGCAGATTGGAACCTGGAATGCATTCACGGGCGGCGCTTTCTTGCCCAGGAATATCTCCTATGCTTATTGAGTCAGGGGTTAAGAATGTGGCCTGCCGCGTATAGAATTAGAAAAGATAGAAGCGCTTATCGACGCAAAAAAATGGGCGAGGTGTGCCGCGATGTGCTTTTGTGGGGTTTTCAATTTGTTTTTGCCATAGTTGGTCTGAGGGTTCCGTCTGCGAGTTCGGGCGCTGCATGGAAAGATTGCTGCGCCCAACGGCGACTCCTCTATAAAATCGGTCTTAAGTAAATGTCGCGTTTCAAAGATGCTTGGAAGCAATCAATAGCGCCGGCCGCCGCGAAGTTTTTTTGTTGGATTGGCCTATTGGGTTGCTTCGTCGTCCTTGGATTCCAATGTTGGGGGTGGCTAAAGACCGGGGATTGGCATGAGATGCCGGTTACGGCCCTGTTCGCGTATTTCGAGGTTGATTTAACGCCGATTACAAACATGAGTTACAAGGGACTGCAGATCATTGCTGTTTGGATTCTCAGTCTGCCCTTGTCGATAATGCTGTTGGTGAGTGGTCTTGTCTTCGCGATGTTAATCTACCGGTTGTGGATGGAGTAACTAGGAGGGTGTGGGCCACATATTCACTTTCCGGTTAATGACTGTTTTCGCGACAGTTACTAAGGGGGTCATTATTAACTAGACGGCGCTTCCGTCAGGCCGCCCAAACATCGTTTTCGCGAAAGTTGCGGCTACCACCGTCGATTGCCGTGGGTCGCTTCCCGGCCGAGAGTGTGTGAAAACTCTACCGTAGATATAATTCAAGTTTCCAGCGGCGGGATGTGTGATGAGCGGATTCATCGAAGGCGATAATCGCCACCAATCCACGCTTTTCCCCGAACGGCTTGATGATTTTATTGCACAAGACAGCGCGGTTCGGGTCATTGATGCTCTAGATCTTTCGGGACTTGGATTCAAGACCGAGTCTAAAGACACCGGCCGACCCGGTTATCATCCGGCCACGCTGTTAAAGCTGTACGTCTACGGGTACCTCAATCGTGTGCAGTCATCTCGTGGCTTAGAACGCGAAGCGCAGCGTAACGTTGAGTTGATGTGGCTGAGCGGACGGCTGGCGCCTGACTTCAAGACGATAGCGGATTTTCGCAAGGACAACGGTGACGCCATCCGGCTGGTGTGTCGTGAGTTCGTGATGCTGTGCAAGAAGTTGGATCTGTTCGCCGATGCATTTGTCGCGATCGATGGCAGCAAGTTCAAGGCAGTGAACAACCGCGACCGGAACTTCACGAAAGCGAAGATGAAACGGCGCCTGGAGCAGATCGACGCGAGTATCGAGCGGTACTTGAGTCAGATTGCGAGCGCAGACCGACAAGAATGGGATGTCGCGAAGGGTAAAGCCCAGCGATTGGAAGACAAGATCGCGGCGTTGAAGCAGGAGATGACGCGGCTAAAGAAGCTGGAAGTTCAGATGCTGGCGGCACCGCAGCAGCAGATCTCATTGACTGATCCGGATGCACGCTCCATGAAAAGCCGAGATGGGGGAATTGTCGGTTACAACGTGCAGAGCGCCGTGGACACTAAGCACACTGGGACCGCTGTGGGTTGTTGCGGTGGCGTCGGCGGCTGCAGGACCCTTTAACGTATAACAGTCACCAGGCTGCTATGGCGTATCAAGCATCGACCACCTGTTTCGGCAGGCCGGGGCAAGTTGGTTGAGGCACGGTTTGGAGACTGCCACGATGGAACTACCTTTTCGGGACCGCGGCGATGAGTTGCTCAAGCCTGGTGAGTTAACTGAACTTCGCCTGCGTTTACGTAAACTATCCCGTAGCAACGATTTAACTACCGTGATCGCCTACGGATTTTGACGCTCGGACGCGGATGCTGCCCTTCATTTTTGCAGATACGCGCATGGTTCCGGCAGGTGTACGGGCGATCGGGTCGGCGATGGTTGATGCCGGCTTCGCCACGACACGGATCGTGCTGCAGCAATGGAACCGGCGATTCCTCCCATCGAAGATGCAGCTAGACGGTAGGACACCTGACCTTTTCTTGGTTTCGAGCATGAGTATGCATGAAACGCCATGCCGGGCCATGATGCGTGACGCGAGGCGGATAATTCCTAGTCGCCGTCCCCTGATTATCGCCGGCGGTCCCTACGCCGTATACGAGCCATTCAGAGCATTCAGCGATAACCCGCGAGATCCGTTCAGTCCAGACGTGGTCGTTACAGGCGAGGAATACGTCTTGCTTAGTCTCCTAGAGGTGCTACTAACGGTTCGTGCGGGCAACGAACCGATGCGGTCAGCATTTATCCGAGCTCGAAACAACGGCGCTTTAGATGCCGTCCCTAGACTCGTTTACGCCCCGGGAGGCGACGACGGTGTGGCTGAAGAGCTGGTCGATACTGGTATCCAACGGCTTTTGGGCGATCTGGATGAACTGTCTTCCCCGGTGCACGGCTATGGAATACTCGAACCACCCAGCCGTAATGAAACAATCAATTCTCGCCCACTGTCCATCGAGCGGGTCCGCCGATACAGCCCAATTAGTTCGATCGTGATGACGTTCGGGTGCAAGTTCGCATGTCCGTACTGCCCGATTCCGGCGTATAACCAACGGAAGTTCCGCACTAAAAGCCCGCAACGAATCATTCAGGACATGCTCCGGCTGCATAAAACTTATGGGCATCTTTATTTTTTCGGCACCGACGATAACTTTTTCAACAACAAAGAGCGTGCTGTAGAAATTGTCGAGGAGTTGTCTACGACCCAGATCAACGGCGAGCAGCTCGGCGCTCGCTTTGGTTGGGGCACTGAGGCCACAGTTCATGACACATTAAAGATGAAAGACTATTTGCCGACGGCACGACAAGCCGGTCTTCGGTGGCTCTGGTTAGGCGTAGAGGATCTAACGGCGACACTGGTCAAGAAAGGTCAGAGTGTGGACAAAACCACCGAAGCGTTCCAAAGCCTAACCGCGGCAGGGATAAGTCCTATGCCCATGATGATGCATCACGATTCGCAGCCGCTCGTAACGTGGAAGGATAACTATGGGCTGTTGAACCAAGTCAAAATTCTGCGTAAGGCCGGAGCACCGTCCATCCAGGTGACGATGCTCACACCTGCTCAAGGTACGAAACTGTACCGTGAAACATACACCTCAGGCCAGGTGTTCGAACGAGTTGGAGGACGCCGCGTGGAGCAGTACATGATCGACGGGAACTATGTGGTCGCATCAAATCACAAACACCCTTGGAAAAAACCATTAAACATACTGGCTAGCTATCTGTACTTCTACAATATCGTGCGGCTACTGGTACTGATCTTTCAATATCGACCCAAGATGTCCACCCGAGCCATACGATTTCAAGTGATTGGTATCTACGGACTCATCCACAATATTTACCGGACACTGGGCTGGGCGTTTCGTCTTTGCTTTCAGAAGATTACTCGCTATTCCGAGCCGCCGTGCGGCGCGATACCGATGCGTAGTCCCCAAGGTGGCGTAGCAAGCCATGGCGGTGTACAGGTGAATCAACAAGTATCGGTTAGCAAACGCCCAAATAGAAAAAAAGGGCGTAGCTTGACCCCCCAATTCATGCGTGCTTCGAGACTCGTGGCCGTCCCAATGTCGATCTAGCCGACTACCACCTCTACGGCGTGTGCAACAACGGATGGCGCGGCTGAAGATGCTGGTGTTGTATGATCGTCGGCGCTAGGAACATAAAGGGAACGGTCATGAGACACACGGGATTGATTTTGGCTGTCGTACTCGGAGCCGTTGGATGTGCCCAACAGCCTGTCACTCAAGCACCCGGGTTGCGTATGCATACTTTGGAGTGCGGACAATTCATAGTGCATGACGCTAGTCCGTTCTCCGACGGCGGTGAGTACGACGGCCAACGGGTGGAGATGACGGTTACGTGCTATTTGATTAGGCACGCCAAAGGTGACCTGATATGGGATACCGGATTACCCGATTCACTGGCGGAGTTACCACAGCACAAGAGACGCGGGCCATTTGAGATGTGGGTTCCGCGCACCTTAGAAAGCCAGCTCGAAACGCTTGGCTTGACCGTGGCGGATATTGATTATCTAGCCATCTCCCACAGCCATTTCGACCACTCCGGCAATGCTAATCTTTTCGCCCACGCCACGTGGCTCTCCGATCCCAAGGAGCGGGCGTGGATGTTCTCGCCAGAAGCCGCTGAAAAGGGCGCAGATAAGGCCAATTTTTCAGAGTTGAAAAATGCCAAGACCGTTGACGTCGTCGGGGAACACGATGTATTCGGCGACGGTAGCGTAACTTTGATAAGCACACCAGGACACACGCCTGGGCATATGGTGCTACTGCTCCGCTTCCCGAACGCAGGCCCGGTATTACTCAGTGGCGATCTCTATCACTTGCACGAAAGCCGTACCCATAAACGCGTGCCGCGGTTTAATGTCGATCGCGAAGCGACTCTAGAGTCGATGGAAAAATTCGAGCAACTTGCACGCGACACTGGTGCGCGGGTCATTATTCAACACGTGCGCGAAGACGTCGCCACGCTGCCTGCCTTCCCAGCTTACCTGGACTAAACGGGGGCCGGGCGCTTTGGGGATGCGGTGTCGGCAGGCAGAGATGCTCTTCCTGGGGGATACGGTGAACAAAAGCTAGCTACGGTAAGGCGGCCGGTCTGTCATTGCGAATATCGGGGTCACGAATATCGGGGTCAGGTCTTGCCTTTTGCCCCAGGATAGCAAAAGGCAAGACCTGACCCCCAAATTCTCAAATTCGGACCCAGGTTAGCAAAAGGCAAGACCTGACCCCCAAATTCGCACGAATAAAGGTCCGCAGGTGCGCAAAGCGTCTTCGGCGCTTGCTGAGGGCAGGCTGTCGACGAGCATAAAGTCGCTGGTTACTCGACCCGTCATGGTGTTTCTCCATTTCTATGCTGTTGGTCTTTGGACTTATTCGATTGCGGGGTCTAGAAGAAAAACACGAGGGCGGCGAGCTAGCCCAGCATTAACAGCGCTAGCTGGAAGTCGCGGACTAACAGACGAAGGGGGAGGATCTATATCAGGCACTGAACGACAATAGGTCTGTCCCTTTATTTGCTTAGTCCGTCGCGAAACAGTAAAAAAGCCCACCGCCCCCGGTGTCGACCAGGTCTTGTTGGCTACAGCCTTTGGACGGATGCGCATTTGCCCAGGGGGACAGACCGGGTCGCAGGCTTCGCCTATCGTGATGACCGAGGACGGCGCTGCCGGCGCTGTTCGACGTCCAGTTACCGCAAGTCTTGTCTTCTCCAACGGGGAACGCGGTACCGTCGGTCTGCGTGCCGGTGAGAATGTCGTGCACGATTCCTGACGGCTGTTCCTCGAGGGGGAGGGGCTTGCCTTCAGCGTCTACGCGGACATAAGGGACTATTTTGCCGCGCTCGTCCAGTGCGGTACGGTGATTAATATTGACGTCATCGCGATGAAGCGCGCCGATGTTTTCCGCAATCACAATGCCCTCGACGTTTCGCCAGGGACCATCACCAATTCGGTCGCGAGCGTCGACCGCATCTGCTCCTTGCGTGCTGAGATACGCAGCCCATTTGCGGTTGGCAACGCCCGCCGTAGCGGCAAGTTCTTGGCAACGCGCATCTGCGCCTTCCAAACCGCCGAGATTGGCGCCATCACCGCTGCCGACACTGGTGACGAAAAAACCTATATCGCTTGCGCCGCGAGCAACACTCTGAAAGCCCGCAAGCATAATGAATGCAGCAATGATCGTTGCTGCCATCGTTTTACCAGTATTCATCGTTGTATCCTCTTTAGGGTTCTCCGCGCGGGAGAACTGTTATTGCGAACGACGTTGTATCGGTCAAGTTCACTGCATTCGTGTTCCGGTTGTCAAGATAATGTACGAACCCTATTTCGCCGCCCCTTAATCTCGATAGACTCATTGTCATGCTCCCTGCTGATGTGGTCAGGATAAGCAGCTGGACAAAAAATCTCAGGGAGTCTTGATCCGGTCCGGGGCCGGTAATTTACCCGCTACACGCTCGACAGCCAGGCCAATAGATAACAACCGACGATCATTGAGAGCCGGAGCGTCCAACTCTATTCCGACAGGAAGCCTGGCGCTGGTTAGCCCAATCGGAATGGATAATCCCGGGATCCCGGCGAGACTGGCAGGCGATGTATTGCGAGCATAGGTCAGGAATGTGCTAACCAACTTGCCGTTGTGTTTGATCTTATCGGTTTCCGAGGACAGTCCCGCAGGACGGACGGTTGTCGGAAAAATCAAAACATCCAATCTGTCACGCGAAAACACGGCGCGATAAGCGGCTTGTAACGCCGGTCGGTCGATTTCCATGCTCTTACGATAGGCCTCCGCGGACGGCACGTCCTTGCCCAAGATCGTGCTTTGCAACCACCCCTTTACGTCAGGGCTCGCGACTTGGCTGACGAGGACCTGCAAGTCTATCCCCGTATTGAACGCCGCAAGGTAACGGGCCAAATCCCGTCTAGTCTCATAACTGGTGAGTGCTGTCGAAATCAGATTGTTTAGTTCGAAAACCCCATCAAACGGGACCTCGATTATCGTTGCACCCCGGGCCCGAAGTTGTTCGAGTAGTCGCTCGGACAGTGCCCGCGTTTCCGGCTCAAGATCGGTCTAAAACGGTTTGGGAACTCCGAGTCGTAGCGACCGCAGCTCGTAGGGTTCGATAGGTTGGTCGTAGCCAGTGATCGCATTATCCAGCAAAACCAAATCGTCCACCGTACGTGCCATCGGCCCCGTAGTATCCCGGGTCCTGGAGAGTGAGATCATGCCGTTCTGCGGATAACGACCAATGCTGGGGTGCAGTCCGGCAACACCGTTTAACGCTGACGGAATGCGGACTGAACCGCCCGTGTCTGTTCCCAATCCACCGGGTGCGAGGCGCGCACCTAACGCAGCGCCGGTCCCGCCACTGGAACCGCCACCAAAATGCTTTGAGCTATACGCATTGGCGACCGCGCCAAAGTGCACATTGGCGCTCGTGATCCCCATCGCAAGCTCGTGCAGGTTGGTTTTAGCAAAGATGATGGCGCCCGCCGCGACGAGCCGTTGTACGACCGCGGCATGAGCGGCCGGCTGAAAGCCTTCCAATGCAGGTGTGCCGCCCGTTGTCGGCAGATTTTGCGTATTAATATTGTCCTTTATGACAAGCGGAACCCCTGCCAGTGAGCCAAGGTCGACGCCGCGCTCGCGTGCATTGTCCACGGCCCGTGCTGCGGCTAATGCCCCGTCCCGATCAACATTGATAAAGGCATTTAGGGAGCGATACTCATCGACGCGGGCCAGCAAGCTCTCAACAAGCGCGACGGCTTGTATTTCGCCTCGCCTTATCTGCTGGGAGGCTTGCACTAGCGTCAACTCGTAAAGTGGCGTGTCGGCTGCTGGTTGTGCGGCAGCTTGTTGAAAAACACTGGCGACCAAGACCACCGACAGGACCGACAAGCATCGACGGGCACTTTCTGCGTAACGGCTCAATGCGTGACTCATATCTTTTTGATTTCCTGGCACGCAAAACGCGAGTCAGATAGCAAGCGTAAATGGCAATATGACATATCCGTATTGACGTAGCGAAAAGACTATCGACAATCTGAAGCCGGCTGAGCCGCTACGTACACGCAAGAATGGGCTTCGCCGGACCTGCTAGGATGTGAACGCGTCAACCAGGCGTTTATTTGCTCGTATAGATTCGTCCGGTTCCACACCGATAACCCAACGTGAGAAGAACTGCTATTTCCTGCGTCTCTTTTCGGAAGGGTCCCCGATTAAGGATTCAAGTGCGATATCGACGCCTTCAGTAAGATCCTTTTCGTTCGTGAACAAATCCGTACGAAGGACACTCTCAACCTTTCTCATATCCGTGTAGAACGGGAGTAGTAATCCGCCATAGGACTCCGAGATTAACTCACTCGATGCGGAAAAGACGAGCAACCTCAGCGACAACCCACGCGTAGTACCATCCCATTCCAGACGTGATGTCGATGATCTTTTTACTTGCATCCTTCTACTGACGCCGTCCCATTTCGCCCGGTTTCGGTTCAACTTTGCGATTCGAAATTCGAATGAGGGCAGGATCAATCCTGCGAAACTCGGCCAGTTTCCAGGTGACTGTTGCAATTGTATGAATCGGGTCAATGCGAGGCTCAGCTTGCTAGGATGCAGCTGGCCACCCAGCGGGTCTAAAAGGCCGTCGATTTCAGAAAGTACGGTAGCCCACGTGCTGTAATACTGACTTTCCGAGAGTTGCACCGCGTCGAAACCATGCTCGGAAAGGCGGGTGATTATTTTTGTGGTGACAGGAGATTCACCTGGGCTAAATTCGGGCAGTTCATGCAGGAACGGGAACACAATGAGACGTGCGCCTGGCCCGATTTCAGGGGTGTTAGCGGCTGCCTCGACGTTCAAGGTCTTTTCAATTACAAACGTGATTTTGTTTTTAATGCCTGTCGTTCGTACTGGCTGACCATTGTTCATCGCGGGCTGATAGGCGAACTGCTCGGCTGCGGCGATAGCTTCGGACTCGAAAATTTCCTGTGGTTCACACTCGATCGCGCGTACGTTATCGGTTGTGCCGCTCTGCGTAATATCGAACTGCACAATGCACCAGCCCTCGATCCCCTGTACTAGTGCGTCGCGCGGGTAATTTGGCTGTACCTTAATTATTGGCACGTACGGTTGATGGCTGCCCGAATTTTCGGTTACTGCTGTGCATCGTTCTACGGCCGAAGTACCTTGACCTTCGGTCCAGTCAGATCTTACCCATGTGTACTTGTTCTTATCGGACGATAGATCCACACGCCATGTGACGAGGTTGCCCTTATCGTCTGTTCGGACTTCGCCCTGCATTTCCATTGTTATCGAGGTTGCTTGATATTCCAGCACTCGGTAGTGGAATACTCGCTCGTGGCCGCCCGCGGAACTTGGAACTGCCGCGCGAAATTCTAAAACCACGTAGTCGTTGTCACCTAAAACGGAGATACGGTGAGGATTGGTACGACAGGTCTCCGATTCGGAGCCTGTCCATCCCCACTCACCCACGATGTTCGTGAAGATATCTTCGCCAAAAGCGCTCCCAATAGAGCCGCTGAGTAGCACGGCCGTCAATACCATGGATATCAAGGCGAAGTGCGTCGGTCTTCGTCTTGTCGGTAGTATGGTCACGGGCTCATCGTACATCGAAAACATGGGCCTATTCAGCGACGCACACCACTGACGAGGGGTTATTTCGGCGTTTTCGCTTCGTGTTGCTTTGCTGGGCGTGCTCCGCTTCGTCGTTCTGTACCCGGTGCCCGGCGTCCTCAATCCACTCGAAGGCATCAGCAGCATCTGCAGTTCTTCGACCATCTCAATGTATGCGAACACGCTATGGCGGCCCCGAGAATAATGAATAGGCATGTTGAGTTTGG
The DNA here is from genome assembly GCA_965225625.1 of Gammaproteobacteria bacterium. Lineage (GTDB taxonomy): Bacteria > Pseudomonadota > Gammaproteobacteria > JADZEE01 > JADZEE01 > CBDDBH01. The sequence continues at coordinate 233,504 of CBDDBH010000033.1, read as the reverse complement.
GCAGGCATTCGCGCGAGCCTTTATTAGTCTGATCGATTCGGACTACATCCGGACCCGGTCAACAACGGCCCTTTCTTAGCCAATGCTTCCAGTTCAACTGAACCAAATGTGTTTAGCCTATCCGGGACGAATTGACCACACATCCTCATCATGGGTAAGCCAGTGGCGACGATGACGCTCAATGAGAGGGCAGTTGCAATGCAGAGCAACCACACCGCCACTAACAGCGCGCGCGGGGTCCGCCGAAAGGTTTCATAGACAAGCACAGCGGTGAATAAGACCGCCAGTCCAAATGGCACGACCGCACGGGTGCTTGCGCTGAGGACAACAATAGTCGCTGTCGGCAGGTCGGCTCCGAATTGTGTGAATGCATCGGCATGCCACAGCGATGTCCACCAGGTAAGCACTGCTATCAGCCAAAAGAGAATAACGATCACGCTTACTAGCAGAACTTCGGTGTGTGTCCGATTCATGAGGTATCCCAACAAGTTGAAATGCCAAGTTAATTGTTTCATTGCCTCAATGTGGCCAATGACTCCCCATATGCTGCAAGGACGTGAGCGGGACAAGGTGTTTTCGTGGAGATACTTCAGGTCCGATTCACAGTGAGAAAGTTAGTCTGTATTTGACCATTTAACAATCAGAGACAATGCGGCGACTTCCGCTTAGCCTCTGCCTTTGTCCTACAGGCAGCCTATCGTTAGGATATAGCTACCGGCGATGAGGGAAAAACCATGAGCCAAGTCAAAATCACGATTCCTGTTCTAGTGCTGTTCGCGGTCGCAGCCTGTTTGAGTTTCCCTGCCCATGCGGAAAGGGAAGTTGGCAAAATCTCGACCTGGGAGTTGTGTACAAACTTACAGGATGACTCCTCAGCGTCGTCCGCGCTGCGTGGGCAGTCGGCAACAGAGCTGGAAACGAGGAATGCAGATTGTTCGTTTCTCGATAGCGGCGCTAATACCCAACCACAACAGCAACGCAACAGCCCGCCGGGTAAGAGCCAATTTAATCGCGTCTCGAAGGGATCGGCACGCGGAGGTGGACCTGTGGGAGGTGGACATTAGTGGCTGGCCGGTCGCTGCTAATCTCGGCCGCCCCTTTTACCTCTGGGTCCATCCGACGATTGTAACCTGCCAATACCTGGGCTGGTTAAGCTGGCTTGCATGAACCCGGCAGTGGTTCTTCTATGAACATTGACTCGCTACAGCCCGATTCAATTACGCTCCGGTTCCCGAACGAGGATTTGGAAAAGGCTTTTAACGACAGCTACCGGTCCAATTGGCGATTCTTCATCGCCGCGAGCGGATATCTATTGGCGATTATGGTCGCCCTCAGTATTACTGGCGTGTTCGTGGACTTCTCCGTTAATCGCGACCAGGTTCAGCAATTAATCTGGTTCGCCTACGTGCCGTTAACGGTAGGGTTGCTGATTTCGTTAACTTTCGCACCTCTGGCACGTTATCGTCGCAGCGCGATTGTCACTTACGTATCCTGCATTGGAATCGTCGCCATCGTATTTCCGCGCCTGCAAGATCTCAGTTTTCTGATTTTTTACGGTCATTCATATTTGGCTATTTTGTTGCTGCTTTTTTTCCCACTTACCCGAATTCGGTGGACTCCCGGATTGATGTTAGCGGCATCGCTCATTGTTGCTTATGCCGTTTCCATTGGCAGTGTCGATGGCATCGAACAATCAACGCTAATCATGCATATCGCGATTCTCCTCGCGGCCACGGTCTTTGGTTTCAGCGTCGAGTATCTGATAGAGCTAAATGTGCGCCGCGCCTTCGCCGCGCGGGCGGTTATAGAAGAAAGAGAACGCCACCTTCGCGAAGAGACGGAAAAACTCGCCGCGAGCGAAGCACGGCTTCGAGAAGAGCAGGAAAAGTCTGAAACGCTGCTGGCAAGTCTGTTGCCGCCTTCTATCGTTGAGCGGCTCAAGGTTGAAGGCAAATCGATCGTTGATGGGATCGTCGAGTGTTCGGTGATCTTCTGTGATCTGGTTGGATTTACCGTTTTGTCTCAGGAATTGGGGCCGCGTGCGCTGGTCGATCTTCTCAACGAGCTGTTCTCTAAATTCGACCAGTTAACCGATAAGCACGGGTTGGAGAAAATAAAAACGATAGGTGACGCTTATATGGCGGCCGCCGGCGTCCCCGAATATCGGGCTGACCACGCCGGCGCGGCGGCTGACATGGCGCTTGAGACTGTTGCGCTGATGGAGCAGGTTCGAGCCGAGCAGGATTTAGACCTGCAAATCAGAATAGGTATCCATTCGGGCCCGGTCATAGCCGGCATTATAGGTACCAAGAAATTCACCTATGACCTATGGGGCGATGCGGTCAACACCGCTTCCAGGATGGAATCGCATGGTGAGCCGGACAGGATCCAAGTCTCCGATGCCACCTACCTGTTACTTCGTCGGCAATATGAACTTGAATCGCGCGGCCTCATCGTGGTGAAGGGCAAAGGACCGGTGGCGACCTATTGGCTGACCGGACGCAAACCGGTGCTCAGTGGTCAAGCTTAAAAAGATTCGGGGCATGGATGAATCGACCAGCCGCGGCTAATCGGATTAGGTAAGTATCATTTCCTCGGCGAAACGATTGGTCGCCGTCGGTCTGCTGGTCCTAGGCTCGGTCGCTAATGCCCATCACTCGCAGATTGGTGCCTACGATACCACTGAGGTCGTGGTGATCGACGGTGTGATCACACGAGTGCGACTGACAAGTCCGCACTCTTTATTCGTCGTGGAAATACAATCCGCTGCCGTGCCAGCCCGGCAAATATATGTTGAGTCGCATGCCCGCCCGTTGTTAATGCGGCTTGGTTTGACCACTGAGGTACTTAAGGTAGGCAGGCGTGTCATCGTTCACGGTTATCCATCGAAGTCACGATCGCGGACGCGTCTATTTGCCACTTCACTGGTTTTTGAGGACGATGTGGCGTTCGATTTGGATATCGATCGCGTGTTGATCCCGTTACCCGATTAAGTCTCAAGACACTGATTGTTATGCCTCGTCGCACACCAATACTTGCCATCCTCCTCGCGCCTGTTGTGCTGTATCTTCTGGTGCAGATCTGGGGGCATGCCCTGGTGCCGCTTTACCGCTCCATCTGGTATAGCGATACGGTGTTGCAGCTGCGTCTTGACAGCGACGAACCGGCGATCCGCATTGCGGCGGTCAAAGCTATTGGCTTGGGGCGCGCCAAAGATTCCGCACAGCTTGGTGATCTCCTTGGACGGATGCTGAGAGACGAGAATTCGGCGGTGCGCATAGTCGCGGCCAGGTCGCTCGGTCAGCTCGGTGGACGCCGGACGCTAACCGACGAGTCCATACAGGCGTTGAGTACGCTGGTATTGAACGCGCAGAACCGTGACCTGTTATCCCCGGCCATCGCTGCCGTCGGGCAGTCGGCTGCCAACAATCGGTACCCGGATCGGGTGGTCGAGCACATTGTAGAAATACTCACTGAACAAAAATCTGCATGGCTGTACGGGCCGGCAACTAACGCGCTTGGACAGGTCGGCGCGGCCCAGCCGCTGCCGGACGCGGTTTTCGTGGTCATGAACAAACTATTTGTCGATCCGTTGCAGCCGGGCTCCCGCAAAGGTCTGGTCGACGCCTTCACTAAGATTGCCAAGGGCCAGCTCTTGCCCGTGACGACGCTCGATATTCTGGTCGATGCATACGCGCGTGAATCGAATCGCCGCATACGCAAAGCGATCCTTTATGCATTAGCTCATGCCGCCGCTGACTATCCCCCAGCGCTTACCGTGATCACCATGGCCACCAGCGATCCGGATCGGGACATCGTCAGTGCCGCCGAGAACGGTCTGCGCATCATCGAATACAACCTGACTCTGGCGGATAAGGAGCCGATGGTAGTGGCCAGCGACCGTTCTGAGCCAGTCGCAACGCGGCTCAGAGCGCTGCAAATTATCCGCGGTTCCCGCATCGATCCAGTGTCATTCGAGCAGATCGCAGCCCTGGCGCAGGATCCGGAAACTGATATCGCGGTGGCGGCGCTCGGGATGTTCCATTGGCTGGCTCGCGCACCCAACGACAATTTTGACAAGGACGTTTTGATTCCGGCGTTGACCCGGGCCATGTCAGCGCCTGATCCATTGATCCGTAAAGCTGCCTACAGTGCATTATCGACTATTTCAATTCACCGGCCCGCTTATCTGCATGCCGCCAATTTCCCGACACAACTTGAGACCGGCGCCGCGGACAGCGACCCCAAGGTTCGCGTCATTGTGCTGGTTGCAATGCTGCGTGCTGCAAGCGGGACGGCGCAACGAGACGCGATCGTCGAGCGCGGCATGACCGATCCCGATCCCTATGTGCGACGCATGGCGGTTGGTTGGGTGGGTTCGCCAAGAATTGCAACCAGCGAGCGGCAGGAAGTCATTGCACAGGGCTTAAATGATCCGGATCCGGCCGTTCGCGCGTCCGCCGCAGCCTCGCAGCAAGACTGGGAATCACGCGATCGTGCCTGGCCGATAGAGCTTTGGCAGTTGTGGCAAGCGGGGGAGCGCGGAAAAGTCGGTATGAAGGCCCTGATCGCCGTGACCGTAGCGACACCGATCCTGAGTTGCGGAATATTTCTGCTCTATTACATGGCACGCTTGTTGACCTACCTGCAGCAGCGTCGCTGGCGTGCCGTAGCCGTGATCCCTGTCATCATTACGTGGGCCGCTGCCAGTTACGGCATGTTCATGTTGTTCTTTGCGGCCGGCCATGCGGGTAACCTTGATGCTGGTGAGACTGCGTTGCTGGCCGGGGCGCTGTGGGGCGCTATTGCCGTCTACACCACGTTGGGTTGGGGCATGCATTACGCCGTACGACGCTAGCTCGCCAATATTGAGAACCCACGCAGGCAACGGAGGCGGTTGCTGACAAGGCGGTGCGGCTCACATGGTCTCGTCGGTGTTTTGCGCCTGCTGGCGAGCGTAGGTTCGCCCGGCTAGATCGATGACATAGGCGTGAATGGCATCTGAATCCTGCACTGACAACACCTCACCGAACGCGACCATGCCCTTGGCCTTCCTCGAACCGCCGAGGACGATGGCGTTCCATTCAGCGTGAGTCTGAGCGGTCAGATAGCGCAAATCTTTCACTGAGCTGCCACCGCTCACAACGTGGTTGCCATGACACGCGTTACAGCCAATGTTGCTGTAAAGGCTGCGGCCGCGTTCGATAACGTCGGTCGATGCGGTTTGCTTGGGCGGTGCGGGCACCAGCGGCGGCGCAGCCGGTGGGGGCAAAGTCGTCTTGCCACCAAGTCTGAACGCCAACAGTCGCGACTGCCCATGCGGATTTTCCAGGTAGGCACTGTTAAACGTGCGCGCAAACCCACCGGCGCCTGCAGGTAACAGCACCGTTTGTTCGCCATTTAGCGCATAACTGATCGGCGCCGCCTGTACTGCAGTGCCGGCGAACGCCGACCAGAGCTGCTGCCCGGACTCGGCGTGGTAGGCTTTAAATTGGCCCGCGGCGTCACCCTGGAAGACGAGTTTGCCCGCGGTCGACAACACGCCGCCGTTGAACGGCCTGTCCAGCTCGACCCGCCAGCGTGAGGACTGCGTAATGGGATCCCAGGCGGTCAAAAACCCGGTACCTTTTAGCTTGTCGTGATCCCCGGGCGCAATCGGCGCCAAATCTGAAGTAACCCCACCGATGCTTCCTCCGTATTCGTGCGCCTGGTAAGTGCTAGGCAGATCGATCGCCGGGATGTACACCAGTCCGGTGCCGGGGTGAAAACTCATCGGGTGCCAGTTGTGTCCGCCGTAGGGCCCCGGGTAGACGGTCGCGCGTTTACCCTGTTGATTGGCCTATCTCGCCGCGGGGTTCTCCAGGGGACGGCCGGTTTTCAGATCAATGCGCTCCGCCCATGTAACGGTGGTAAATTTCTCCGCCGAGATCAGCTCGCCGCGCTCTCGATCCAGCACATAGAAAAAGCCATTTTTCGGCGCCTGCATCAGTACCTTGCGGGTACGCTCATCGATTTCCAAGTCGGCCAGAATTATCGGCATGTTGGCGTTGTAGTCCCACGAATCGGCCGGCACCTGTTGGTAATGCCAGCGGTATTCGCCGGTGTCCGCGTCGACCGCGATGATCGATTCCGTGAAGAGGTTATCGCCGCCGCCGGGGCTGCGCTGCGCATGGTCCCAGTTGCCAGAGCTGTCAGTGCCAAAGATCAGCTGATTGAATTGCGCATCGTAGACGATGGTGTCCCAGGCCGTGCCACCGCCGAACTGCCACCATTCGCCGCCGCGCCAGGTATTTGCTGCCATCTCCAGGATCTTGCTTTCCTGCCCCAGCGCTGGGTTGCGCGGCACCGTATAGAAGCGCCACAGTTGCTTGCCGGTAGCAGCATCGTAAGCAACGACAGAGCCGCGGGCGCCAGTGTCGGCACCTGCATTGCCGATGAACACCTTGCCGGCGGCCGCGCGCGGTGCGCCGGTGATCCCTTCGTTCTTGCTGACGTCGCAGCTAGCCACCTGCCATACCGGTTTACCGGTCGCGGCGTCGAGTGCAATCAGGCGGCAATCACCGGTACCCACATAGAGCATGTCGCCCCAGGCAGCAAGACCGCGATTGACGCGGCTGGCCCATGAGCTGAAGAAACTTGCGCTGGGATCGACCAGTGGATCGTAGTGCCACAGCATTTCACCGGAACCGGCGTCGAGCGCGTAGACGTTGGCGAAGGAGCCCGTGATATAGATCCGTCCGTCAATGACCAGTGGTGTTGAGGCGAAACCATCGAGCGTGGGGATATCCGTGTACTAGACGAGGCCCAGCTTCGATACGGTGTCGGCGTTGATTTGATCAAGCGGTACGTAGCGCTGCTCGGAGAAGGTCCGACCATAGGTCATCCAGTTGCCGGTATCGGCATCGGCCGCGAGCAGCCGTGCTTGATCGACACCGGCGGCCTGAACCATATTGATGCTTGCGCAGCCCAGCACGACGTATAGGACACTGAATTTTCGCATCTACGTAACTCTCTTAAAGTTTTATTTCACACGCCTGCGTCAGCTAAGTATCAGCTGAGAACCGCTGTCTGGAACTGTTCGGCGCTGCAACGTTAATGCTTGGTCTGTTCTGTGTTTTTCGTGCGCGCACCTATACGCTTATGCGTGTTACTTGATGAAACGCAACGTACAGGGATACCGATAAGACTCGCCTTCATTGGCACGCATTGCGGCGATAATGGTGAAGATGATCCAGTAAATAGCCACTGCGGGTAGCAGTAGGAATCCGATGAGCACCAGGGTCAGCATCGCACTGAGAATAGCGGCTATAAGCACGGTAATCTGGAAATTGAGCGATTCTTTGCCTTGATCGGCCACTAACGGAAACTCATCCTTTTTAATCAGCCAGATCACCAGCGGTGCGAAAATATTACCCAAGGGGATGACAAATCCGGACGCCGACGAGAGGTGGCAGGCCATCGCCCAGGTACGTTCTTCTTTACTCGAAGTGGTTTCTTCAACGGTGGTTGCTTCACTATTATCTTCAGTCACAATTGATTCCCCCTTACCGTGAACTACGAGAAACTTATTCGGATGCTGACCCTCTGCCTGCAACATTGCCGATATTGCGCATAGTGCGGCGGAATGCGCAGGCCCGTTATTGCCGTGTCACCTGCGCTTACTACTTTACTCAATTCGAGGGAAATTATCCCCCCAATAGTATTTCGGGTCGAACAGCTTTAACGCCGGTCTACACAGCGATACTATGAGGCGCAGTTTTTGCCCTGCGCGGAATGCGCAAGCTCTGTTTAACCCTCAAATCCCAGCCATGAACGGATGCGAACGATGAGAAAATTACTGATTTGCGTAACCTTGTTGATATTCAGCGTTGCCAGCAGCGTAACGCTCGCGGGTGATGAACACTGGTCACTGCAATTCAAAAAGCCGAAGAACTCCCAATCCATGTCGGCTGCGACGGGTATGGCGTCGGGCAACAGCAAGCCGGTTATAAACCGTGTGAAGTGGCACGACGGTAAATTGTGGATGGCAGGGATCTGGTCGCCCGGTGTTAGCGCTATCAACATGTCCAAGCGCCAGCAAAATGAGTCATGGCATCTGTGGAGTTGGTCACCGGAACACGGTTACGAGGTCTACTCCTATTTTCACACTGTCAAGGGTGGCTCCGGACCGGATAACCAGTTATCTGATTTCGTCTTTCTACCCGACGGTCGTATCGTCGTCGTTGGCGGCTTCACGCGCTTAGACAATCCGGGTGGCACGCGTTATCACCGGGTCAACTCGCTGGCCGTGTTAGATCCCAATGAACCCACGGCGAACAAGTGGCAGCCATTGGGCACCTTTCAATACAACGGAACGGTTTCGGAAACCGGCTCGCTGGAAGCCGTGGCCTACGATCCTCAGGGTAACGATTTATACGTGGGCGGAACTTTCGCCGGTATCTTGACGGGACACACCGAAGGCGGCAGTCCCAAAGTACACCGCTACGATTTCGATACTCAGTCATATGAACCCGTCGCGCCGGGTGTAAACGGCGTGAAGGCTTTTGTTCGTCGTATCAAAATCGATACCTCCACAACACCTTCAACAATTTATATCGCCGGTAAGTTTCACTGGACGGGCGGCAACGGTCTGACTCCCGCGGTTGGTGATAGCACTGCGCGTTACTCCCCGGGTATTGCCAAGTGGCAGCAGGGATCGGGCTGGACCACCTTCCCATTGAAAAAAACGATTCAAAATGAAGATACGCTGCAACGCGCCGCGGATTTCATGCATTTTGATTCCGTCCACGTTTTAGACTTCCTGGTCGATGGTGAAGAGCTGTGGATCGTCGGCGCGTTTTCGGAGGGCAAGAACAGTGGCGAAACCTTAAGGGGCATCGCCAAATGGGATGCTGCTGGCCAGAAATGGATAGACCCCACCGGCAAAGGCGGCATGGGTCGGGAAGTCTGGTCCATCGCGAAAGCCGACAACGGCAAGATCTACTTCGGTGGATTATTCGGCGGTTTTAAGAAGAGCACGGACTTCTTTGGTGGCTTCAAGGACGGCGATCCCGCGCACCACGCCATCTCTTACGATCCGGCAACTGGGGAGTGGTCGCAACTGGGCTCGGGTTTGATGTCTCTGTCATTTCCAGAGGTGCGCATGACCGTCAACGGAAATGATGTTTATTACGTCGGCGATTTTAACTATATCGGCGTTGAGAATAACAAGAACCCGGAAATGGAATCGTGGTTCATCGCTCGCTGGAACGACGGCGTCGATTTTACCCAGAACCCTGCAGTGGTGGCCGCCAAGGCCGCAAGCAGTGCGGGTAAAGCCAAGGACCAGGCATTGTCGAGCGGAAATGAACATTGGTCGCGACTGTTCCCAGCGCCGCCGCGTCGTAAACGTCCGGACGAACTGGCACATAACCAGGCCACGGGTATGGATGCCGGCACCGGCCCGCCGGATACGGTCGCCATTGCCTGGCTGGAAGACACCTTGTACTTCGCCGGCAATTACCCTGCGACCCCTAAGCAACGTTGGTATAGCTGGTCGTATCACGCCGAACGAGGTTGGGAAAAACTGGGTTGGGACGAGATGGGCAAAGCAACCGGCCCCGACGCCGCGCCGCTGGGCATGAAGATCCACGACGGTAAGGTCTGGGTTTTCGGCGGGTTGCCCAAGTTCAAAGGCATTGCCATTTACGATCCAGCGACAAAACAGTGGACACCGTTTAGCGGTAGCTGGAACGGCAAGGCGGTAATCGGACACGCAGTGGAGCAGGGCGGCGGTACTATTCGTGATCTGGCGTGGGACAGCAAAACAGGGGATATGTATATCGTCGGCGCCTCGGGTCTGGCAAATCCGGACTACGAATACCCCCGTGATATCGCTGCGGTGATCCGGGTGGATAAAGATGGGAACTACTACCCCATGGGGCACGATATAAAGGTTGAGGATCCGAATAAACCGCGCAAGGTTTTTCAGACCATCTACCTGGACGAATCCACAACACCTACGGATATCTACATCGGCGGCACATTTGCCTTCAACGGCCCGACCCCCACCAAATCAAATATGAAGGTGTATAACGTCGCCAAATGGGATCACGGCAGCCAAGACTGGGGCCCATCGGTAGCGGAATCAAGACCGAATGGGAAGATGAAAAGCATTTCCCCAATGGCTATCCGGGTCTGCCTCACCGGCCCGATTTATTCGGAGGATTCTTGCGTAAGGATTTCCCGCAGGTGCGCGATTTGACCATGGATGCGAAGGGCAATCTCTATGCTGTCGGTACCTTGGCGGTTCTGGATTCGTTCTCACTTCCGGTCAAGGACCGCGTAGAGACCTTTGGCATTGCCCGCTGGAACAAAACCACCGATCGCTGGGAAGGCCCGACCGATATCGGCGGCTTCTCGCGAGATCCATTACAAATGACCTGGCTGGATGCCGGCAAAACAAAATTGCTGTTAACTGGCGCCTTCGAATATGGCAACGACTGGGGGCCGCTGAACGGTGCCGCCATATTGGATGTCAACAGCGGTAAGGTGTCGGCGCTAGGGAGTGGCTTGATGCTCGCCAGTCGCGACCAGGTGGTAGCCCCGATGGTGCGCCACGCCGTGCGCGGTAGTGAGATCTGGTTCGCGGGTATGTTCAACCATGCCGGCGTTAACGCCAATGCAAGCTTCGCCGCGCCTATATCCAGTCACTATGTGGCCATGTGGGATGGCAGCAAGGACCTGAGTAAAGTCGCGCCCAAAGCGGGCGCAGCACCAGGTGGCGCTGCCCGCCCAGCTGCCGCTTCCGGCGACAAATTGCCAAGCCGGGTCGCGTATAAGCTGGAACAGGTTGAAAAAGAACTGGCTAATGCGGAGAGACAAATAGCGGCCGGCAGAGCGCCGAATGCACAACGAAATTTGCAGACGATCGAACGCTTGATGAAAGAAATCGGTGCAGATCCGCAGAATCTGACGTACCCACGCGCCGCTGCGGCGATCAAGCGGGTTAAGGCTGTAGCGGCTGCCGTAGGCGGGGGTTAAATAAGCAATACGACGCTTAATGTTTTGGCGGGGCGTGATCCGCTAGTTATGCAGCGCCAACGTTATCCGCAATAACGCTCGATGACCTGTTTGCCCAGCGCCATCTGGTGCACCTGGTCGGGGCCATCCGCCTGGCGACACCAGCGCGCGTAATTAAAGGCTTCGGCAAGGAAATAGTCTCCGCTCAGGCCGCCAGCACCGTGCATCTGCATGCACCGATCGATGATGTTCTGCACCATCAGGGGCACGCTGATCTTGCTCGCGGCGATCATATCGCGTGCATCCTGTGCGCCCACCTGGTCCATGCGATGACAGGTTTTTTGAATCAGCAAACGTGACATTTCGATTTCGGCGAAACTCGTGGCTATATCCTCGCGCACCGACTGGTGCTGGCTCAATTTACGCCCGAAGGTGGCACGGTCTTGCACGCGTTGACAGGTAATTTCCAGCGCGCGCTGTGCGGCGCCGACAAGGCGCATACAGTGATGCATGCGTCCCGGACCGAGTCGGCCCTGGGCGATTTCAAAACCGCGACCGGCCCCGAGTAAAACATTTTCAGCTGGCACCCGTACCTGGTCGAAGATGATCTCGGCGTGCCCAATGGGAGCATCGTCGTAGCCCAGCGTGGTCAATGCCCGCACAATCTCAATACCAGGCGTATCTTTTGGGACCAGTATTTGGGTTTGCTGTTTGTGCCGGTCGGGGTTGTCGGGGTCGGATTTCCCCATGACGATGATAATTCTGGTGCGCTCGTTCATCGCACCGGTGATAAACCATTTGCGACCCTCAAGCAGCCATTCATCGCCATCGAGCCGCATGCTCAGCTCGATATTAGTAGCATCGCTCGATGCGACCTGGGGCTCGGTCATCGCATAGGAGGAACGGATCTCTCCAGCCAGTAGCGGCTTCAACCACTGCTCCTGTTGCGCCGGCGTTGCATACTTCATCAGTACTTCCATGTTTCCGGTATCGGGCGCGTTGCAGTTGAATGCCTCTGCCGACCACAGCACCCTGCCCATCATTTCTGCGAGTGGAAAATAGTCGAGATTGCTCAAGCCTCCGTGGTCGCAGAAGTGGCCATGTGCTTCGGGCACAAACAGGTTCCACAGGCCGGCCGCTTTGGCCTTGTGCTTTATCTCTTCCATCAGCGGCAAGGGCGCGAACCGGTTTTCAGCATCGCCGAGTTGCTCGGCATAGGCAGATTCAGCGGGATAAACATGCTGTTTCATGAACGACTGCAGGCTTCGCTGGAGCTGCAAAGATTTTTCGGAATAAACAATCATCGTGGTCCCGTTCCTTGGATATAGGTCCTCGGCGGTCAGCACTTTAGTATACGATTGTTCCGTGGCTACCCGCCTGGCTCCGTAGACGTACGGGGCCAGGTCTTGCCTTTTGCCCCCAGGATAGCAAAAGGCAAGACCTGACCCCCAAATTCCCTGACCCCCGAATTCCCCTCCATGCCTGGTCCATACGGTATTCGCCGCCGCAGTTAGGTTCAGTTAGGCTAGCGGCGCGACTATCAGGAGACCCACCAACATGAAAGTACTCATCAAGAGCGCCTGGGGATCGGATGATCCTACCAAGGCAGCGTTTGCATTTCTGCATGCCAACGCTTTTGCGGAAGGTGGCCATGAGGTACAGATTTTCTTGCTCGGCGAGGCGGTATCGTTGATGAAAGATGCGGTCATGAATTCCGTAGTGCCGGTCGGCTGGCCGCCACTGGCCGAAACGATCCCGAAGACCATCGCGCACGAGATACCGCTGCATATTTGAATGGCGTGTTCGCGGGCCCGTGCGGTCAGCGATGCGGATCTGGCAGAAAAGAACGCACAGTTTGTATCCCCTCCGGATTTAGTGGCTTTGGTTGTATGGGCAGACAAAGTTTTGAGCGAGTAGTGGCGTCATCAGCACGACAACGTAATTCATAACCGACGTATACAGCACGACATTAGTCTCGATGAATATGAAATTCAGTTCGTGGTCGCACTTCCGTGCTCCCCTTATTAGTTTAGTTAGTCCCGCCCAGTATCCTGTGCTGCAGGTGACAGTTGTCTGGGAGGAGGGGTGGTTTATGCTTGGACCTGCAACTAATAACCGGGAGGGGAGCCATAGGTCTTGAACAGATAACGAGGATTTCCAGGGTTTCATAAGCCGGTACCTGGAGTAGAACTGCAGCGTCCCCCGTGTTCTACCCGAGTGAGGCCATGACATCCAGCCTGCCCGTATCGAGCCAACAGGCGTGTACCCCGAACGGAACCCGTTGCGGCAGGTGCAGCCGAGCGACTTCTTGCATGGTTGCGGCATCAATGACGATGAGGGCGGCTTTGTCATCACCCATCAACAGATCGAGAAGGTAGCCGTCGTCTTCTCGCGTGGCGTTCTGTTTGGCAACGAACAGCGGCTCGCCGCCGTGCATTTCACCGTAGTCGAAGTAGGCTAGCTCCTGCTCCTGGAGCAGATCGTATTTGAGCGCGCCTTTACCCATGTAGCCGTCACGCTCCTCATCCAGTAGATAGGCGTATTGATTGCGGGTGCCCAGATGGGCCAGGTTGATGCTGGGTCGGTCATACCCGTGGTCGAGCAGAACCCGTTCCTCGACGACGCTCCCCTGATCCAGATCGAGTACCCATTTTGTCAACCGGGCACGAGGCTCAGCTGGGGTATGGATCTGCATCTGATAGGTTGCTCCGCCACCGGCGATCTGCACCTGATGCAACATCGCGGCGCCATCGAACATGTGGTAGCGAACCCGTTGTCGTGCAAACTGTGGATTAGTGCCGTTGCGTACATACACGCCTTCGAGATCGTCGGGGATCTCTCCAGTTACCCGCACCGGGGCATGCGACAACTCGGTGTGCGACGGTTTGAAGCCGGGTCGGTTGTAGACGCTCTGTCGGTTGAATTTCTCGACTTCCAAGGCGATTTCGAACTCTTCATCAGCAGGCCCGAAGACTGCCTGGGAGTCAGCCGCTTGCGTTGCCATGATTCGTCCCTCTGTGTCTTGCCATCAATTCGTCACGATTATCCGCGGTGTTTCAATTCTGATCCGCGGTTGTGCTGAAACAACGGTGCCGCGAATTCCCATCCAAAGTTGACGATGACGCCCGCGAGGTTCATGCAATATGCGGGCTAGTTACAGCTTGCCGAGACCGATCAGGATTTTCTCCGGCGTAATCGGTAGATCCCGGATGCGTACGCCCACGGCGTTGTAGATTGCGTTGGCGATCGCGGGCGCGGGCACTATCAACGGTGGTTCGCCGAGGCCCTTGGCACCGAACGGACCCGTCGGCTCATCCGATTCCACGAAAATGGACTCGATCTGCGTGGGCATTTCGACGGCCGTCGGGATCTTGTAATCGAGAAAGCTGCTGGTAAGGCAGGTGCCTGTCTGTTCGTCGAACTGGAGATTCTCCATGAGTGTAAAACCGATCCCCTGTGCTATGCCCCCTTCCACTTGGCCCTCCGCGGCTAACGGGTTGACCGTCTTGCCGATATCGTGCGCATAAACGACCCGTAACACATCTACCTGGCCGGTTTCCGTATCAACCTCGACTTCGACGAACATCGCACAGGGAGGAACCGGATTGGAGGCTGGCGCCACACTTGAAGTGCCGATAATCGTGCCTTTGTCTTCGAGTGCTCCCAGGATGGGCCCGTCCGGCGTGAGCTGCAGAAATGCCGATTCCGTGTAGCGGGCTACGTCTGCGACACTGATAGCGGTATCAGGAGAACCCTTGACCATGACCCTGCCCTCGAGTACCTCCAAATCGGCTGCATCGGCCTCTAGCATCCCGGACGCGACTTGCAAAAGGCGCTTCTGCGCCTCGAGTGCCGCGATCTTGACGGCATTACCGGCCGAATAAGTGGCTCGGCTGGCATGCGTTGGCGGCTCGAATGGGACATTGTCGGTACTTACCTGATGGTTCATGAGTACCGCGTCGGCAGGTAGACCCAGGGCCTCTGCTGCAATCTGGCACAGCACCGTAGTCTGACCGGCACCTAGATCAATTGTTGGGCCGGACAGTACGGCGGTTCCATCAGGGTTGATTTTTATAAAAGCGCCCGACTGCTCGAAGATGTCCGGTTGTGCCACGCAGCCGCTGACCCACGTTGGCTGGGTTGCGAGACCGATACCGCGGCGCTTGATGCCGGAATCGCTGGCGGCCGGTTTGCGATCGCCGAAATCACTACGCTCCGCTCCGAGACGCAGGCATTCGTCATACCGGTAGGAGTCCAGCTTGAATCGACCCGGCGCGAACATCTCCGTGAGCGGGTTAGCGTCGCCCTGCTGATGCGCGTTTTTGAGGCGGAACTCGATCGGATCGAAGCCGAGCGCCTCGCAGATTTCGTCGATCTGCGACTCGTCGGCGAAACAACTCTGGACACCGCCGATACCGCGGTATGCACCCACGCGCATGTTATTCGTGAGCACCGCCAGTCCCTCGAAACGGCGGTTAGGACATCTATAGGCCGAGTAGGCTCCATTCTGCCCGCAGATCATCAGTGCCACTGGGCCGTAGGTAGCGTAGGCGCCGCAGTCGACCAAAACCTTGATGAGGCGTGCAGTAAAAATGCCGTCCTCGGTGACGCCTGTCTTCAATTGGATTTTCATTGCACTGCGGGCATTGATAATGAAGTCTTCTTCACGACTGTTCTCGATGCGTACCGGTCGTGCGGTCTTCATGCTGAGTAAAGCTGCCAGCGGCTCCACGTCGCCAAGTTCGTTCTTAGCGCCGAAACCGCCGCCGATGTAGGGCGGTTTGATTACAGTAATCCGGCTCTGGGGAACATCGAGTACGTACGCAAGTTTCTCCCGGACCCCGAAAATGTGTTGGGTCGAACTGTAAACCGTCAATCTGCCATTGGGATCGGCGTCTGCTACGCAGATCCAGGGTTCCATGTGGCACGTATGGACCCGATGGGTTTGATAAGTATTCTCGAAAATGTGGTCGGCGGCAGCGAAGCCCGCGCCCAGATCTCCTTCCTCGATAACCGGTTGCATGCAGATGTTGTGTTCGAGATTAGCGTGCAACAGTGGCGCGCCGTCGCGCATCGCCGCTTCCGGGTCGAAAACCGCGGGCAGCTCCTCGTAGTCCACATCGATGAGCTGTAGCGCGGCTTCAGCGATTTCCGGCCGCAGCGCAGCGACGGCCGCTACCGGTTGACCCGTATATCGAACGATCTCGTCCAGGACACGCACATGTTGGAATACCGTCGGTGAATCCACCGCTCTTATATGAATCGGCGAGAAACCCTTCGATGGTACGTCGGCGTGCGTCAATACCGCCTTGACCCCCGCCAGCCCAAGCGCTCGCGAGACGTCGACTTGCTTGATACGCGCGTGCGGATAGGGACTGCGGAGCATTCTACCGTGCAGCATTCCAGGCAGGACGATGTTGACCGTATAACCGCGTCCGCCGGTTACTTTGTCCCAGGCATCGGGTCGGTCAACACTTTGACCTACAACGTTCAATCGATCCATAGCTGCTTTCCTCGACGGTTTCAGCCGCTCGCGGCGACCATTTTGATGGCGTCAATGATCTTGGTGTAACCGGTGCAACGGCACAGGTTGCCGGCAATGGCGTGTCGGATCTGGTTGTCGTCCGGATCCCTTTCGGTTGCTAGGAACCGTTTCGCTGCCATGATGATGCCGCAGGAGCAGTATCCACATTGTACTGCGCCAGCCTTGACGAACGCTTCCTGCAGCGGATCGGGTCGTCCACGAGAGCCGATGCCTTCGATGGTAGTGATGCGCTTTCCCTCCAGCGACATAGCAAATTGCATGCAAGAGTACACGGCCTTACCGTCTATGTGGACCGTGCAGCAGCCACAACCGCCGCTGTCACACCCGCGTTTTGTACCCTGCAGGCTAAGCTTGTTGCGCAGCACCTGCAGTAGTGTTTCGTACGGGGCGACAGCGACCTCGTGCGTTTCGTCATTGATGTCGAGGTTGATCAACTTTCTCATTAACCCACCTCGTGACCATCATCGACGGCGAGAAAAGATTTGACGAATCGTTCGCTCTTTACCTCCCACAGGATGTGCGTACCTTGCTTAATAATCCAACCATCGCCTGGTCCGTAGGTCACGGACTCGCCGCTGGAAACGTCTGTAATTGTGACTTCTCCTTCCAGCACAAAGCCGTGTTCGGTCGCTGGCCAGATTACTTCCGATTTTCCAGGTCCCTGGGCAAATACGCCTCCGATTATTCCCCCACTGGCAAAATCAATTCTCTCTTTGGGCTGAGCGCCTTCGACCCTAATCGCGCCATTTGCCGATGTGTCAAAAACCGGCATGCTCGCTTCATCCAAAGGCAGCCTTGGAGAATGGATCAACGTGGCGGGTGCTTTCTGTTCCATAAGTTTTTCCTTACTGTGGAAGCATTACATGAAGTATCTCGACAATTTGTTATTCGTGCTATTTCCAGGCAAGTAATTTTTCATGCTGATCGGTGAGCGGTTTCCCCTCCAATAAGGAATCTACGGTTTGAACAAAATCGGGGGCCAACTGATACCGACCCATAGCGTTCCACCACGCACGGGTCCGCTCCGTACCTATCACATCCATCGCTCAGGATGTAGACGCATCACGGGTAGATTCCTGTCAGCAAAATGCGTCGTTATACGATGCATTGATTGCGGTAGCCACTGATATTGCGTGCATTGCGCATCTAATTGCGTAGTCTCCGCAAAATAATATGTTAACGATTAGATAACGATCGTTAAACACTTCGCATACACCGCTGAGCCTATGTTTGACTTCATGACCTCAAATATTCCAGGATTGGCGCTGCTGATAGGCTTTTTGGGGTTCGCCTACTCGCTCTGGACTGTGACTGGCGGACTCGGCAGCTAATAGTAGTCGCTAATTGTTTAATCGGAGAATCCGGCCTGTGTGATGACCGGTGTCCGCGTGACGTCGCCCAACGCCGCTTCGAAAGGCAGGCGTGGGACGTCTAAATGGTTCATGGGCGATCCGCATGAATGGGGTTGCGTTTCGGATCCCACTTTACTTGAAGGTGCTTTGGGCTCGTATCGCCTGACCGGAAAGCAATTTGCCGGGCGGCTTCAACACGGAGACAATGCGCTGCAAGCCATGAACTTCATATTTGACGCCGATGCTGCCGCCAATAACGCCGGATCACGATGACCGACGATGACGAAGCAAGCCGAGATCGCCCTGTCGCGAGATAGACCCGGACAGGAGACTACCTGCGCGATTCGCATCAAGGATCGCAAACTGATAGGTCATCAGGCGCGATTTCGTCTGGTCGCAGAAGTGAAGGTGCACGATAAGCGCGCTATCAACGACGACAAGATCCTGTTTGAAACGCGTTTCAGCGTCACCGGTGAGCGGACATTCACAATACCGGGCAACAAACTCCGTGCGCACAGTTACAAGGGCAAGATGATCGACGTGCAGGTGCATGCCGCACTGGAAGTCGACGACGCAATTCTTTTTGATAGCAAGATCACGCAGGAGCAAGAGATTGCCATCGGTATCAAACCGGCAATCAATGAGGAAGCGACGCAGATCATTGAGCCGAACGACGTCTTTCAGTTTTTCGCGAACCTTCGTGCGATCCCCTTCGCCAATCAAATCATTACGCTCGGGCTCGCGCTACTGGGCGGCATCGTGATGCGTTGTGAACGCTATCGTCGGCATCCACGATCAATTCGTGCCTGAAGCGATGACGTGGCTTTATTCGCACGTCGACAGCAGTGGTGACGGCCAGTCGCCGATCG
This sequence comes from Gammaproteobacteria bacterium, assembly GCA_965225625.1. GTDB lineage: Bacteria > Pseudomonadota > Gammaproteobacteria > JADZEE01 > JADZEE01 > CBDDBH01. The sequence goes on along the minus strand of CBDDBH010000033.1, from coordinate 214,737 downwards.
TATCTGCACTCATGGGCAGCGGTGCTCTGGGAGCTGCCGTTTGGTACGCAATGAAAAACCAATTGCGCAAGTATATGGCGTTCCATTTAGCCACCGCGCCGCGGCGAATATGGAGCAGGGCCAATATACGCGTGGCTCCGGTAGCAGCACTCGTACGGTCTCGTTCAAGGAGCCCATTCGCGGCGTAATTCTGTATGAGCAAAAGGTAAGGTTGATCCCGAAACGCTCGCAGATCCGCAAGTGGTTCGAAGGAGACGTGGATTTCGAACCCATGTTCTGTGCGCTTTATCCGCCTTTCGTGCTGTCATCGAGTCACGGACTGAGTGTGCACTGGGAGGTTCAGCTTATTCACCCGCAGTTTGTGGACCATGAGTTGGTCGGTCCGGGCGGCTTGTTTTTCTACGAGGATTTTCTCGATGGTTGATTTGGTCCCGCAGGGCTTCGATTTCGGTCGGCCCGGTCTTGTGCTCCTGACGGGCGTCAGCGGCAGCGGCAAGACTACGAGAATTTCCCGGCTTTTAGCGGAGCATCCGGAACTACGTGATCGCGCCATAACCCGGATCGCAGGTGCGCCGATTGTCTGGAGCGAAGTCATCGTCACAACAAAGTTGGCCGTGCTCGATGAACTCGTGTGTTTTCAAGATCTGTGGAGGGTCTTGCTGCTTCTCAAGCGTGGACATTGCGTTATCGCTGCAAGCCATCTAGCCGAACCACTGGTAAAAGCCGCGGCCTGTTTGTGGCTGGTCTGCGCGCTGAGAACCGATCTCGATCCGGATCAGGTTTGCGACTATTTGGCGCGGCGCGGTGTTGTATACAGCACTGAGTCAGTAGCGGAATTCTGCCTCGCTTTCAGTTCCAGTTTTATCGACGCGGAATTGGTCCTTGAACGCTGTAATACGGCCTCATTCGATGAGGCCTGGCATCGATTCAAACGCCATGCCAGCATTAAGCGGGAATTCCCCATTCCGCTTTTCGGCGCTTAGCCTGCTTTTTTGCCGGTCCCGCGGGCTGGCATGCTGTTGGGTATACTGTCGCCGTGGATGGAAAAGAAAATGTGAGCCAAGCCCGATCATCGCCGACCGTGCAGGCTTTAAGCGGTATGTGCGTGTTGGATTTTACTCAGGTAATGGCAGGCCCGTTTTGCACTATGCTGCTCGGCGATATGGGCGCCGATGTCATCAAGATCGAGTCCCCCAGTGGCGATCCAACGCGCAAGATGGCCGGCAGTACCGGGATGGAGAGCCCGGGCTATGCAGCGGTAAATCGAAACAAGCGAGGCATCGTCTTGAACCTCAAACACCCACGGACGACAGAAGTTGTGTATGCGCTCGTTAAACGTGCCGACGTGCTGGTCGAAAATTATCGCCCGGGTGTGATGGCTGGGTTGGGTCTGGGCTATCCAAAAGTCAGCGAAATGAACCCCGCGCTGATCTACGCTTCGATATCGGGCTTTGGACAGACTGGGCCCTACGCCGGCAAAGGCGGTTTCGATCTCGTTGCGCAGGGTATGTCGGGCCTGATGTCGGTTACCGGCAATCCCGACAGCGCGCCAGTCAAGTGCGGGATCCCGGTAACTGATCTGGGCGCGGGATTGTTCGCTCTGCAAGCTATCCTGGCCGCTTACATCCACCGGCAAAATACAGGAGAAGGTCAACACATCGACACGTCGCTGCTGGAAGCCGGCGTTGCCTTGTCTATCTGGGAGGCGACGGAATATTTTTCCGGTCGGGGAACACCGGCGCCGCTTGGATCCGCGCACCGGATGTTTGCGCCCTATCAGGCCATACGCTGCGCTGATGGTTACATTACGCTCGGTGCTGCTAATCAGCGCAGTTGGGAACGCTTTGCCGAGGCTATCGGTCGCGAGGAGTTGCCAAGCAACCCTGCGTACGCCGACAACGCAGATCGCCTGAGTAACACAGAACAACTTATTGACGCGATTGAGGCGGTAACGATGACGCAGTCGCGGGCATTCTGGTTGCAGCGCTTGGATGAGGCCGGCGTTCCTGCCGGACCGATCCTGGACTACGAAGAGGTTTTCAACGATCCGCACGTTCGGGCACGCGATATGGTGCAGGAGATCGAACATCCTGAGTTCGGACGAACCCGCGTTCTGGGGCCAGCGGTTAAGCTGTCGAAAACGCCGGCGGTACTCGCCCGTGCCGCCCCGTGCTACGGCGCGCAGACGGCGGAGATACTTGGTGAACTCGGCTATAACCACGCGGCAATCGAGGATCTCGCCAGTTGCGGCGCGGCCGTGCTCGGTGCGGGAATTCGTCAACAACAAGATGCCCGCAATCCGTGACTGAGCAAGCCGCAAAAGAGCCCGAACTCCTGTTCGATCGCGACGGTTCGATAGCGCAGGTGATCTTTAACCGGCCGCAAGCCCGCAACGCTATGACCTGGGCGATGTACGACGGACTTTTCGACGCCTGCGAGCATGTAGATGCCGATCCGGATATCCGCGTACTGGTGTTGAGGGGAGCGGGTAGTAAGGCCTTTGTCGCGGGCACCGATATTACCCAGTTCGAGGATCTGCGAACGGCAGAGGAAGCACTCGCGTACGAAAGACGTTTGGAGGACGTGGTTGGGCGACTTGAGAGCGTGAGTAAGCCAACGATCGCGGCTATTGACGGCGTTGTCGTTGGCGGTGGTGCCGCTATTGCGGCGGTTTGTGACCTGCGCTACTGCACGCCACGCAGTACTTTTGGCATGCCGATCGCACGTACCCTGGGCAACTGTCTGTCGGTTGCCAACTGCGCGCGCCTGGTGGACCTGATCGGTCCGGCGAGAACTAAAGAGTTAATCTTTCGTGCGCGCTTAATCGACGCCGACCAGGCACTGGATTGCGGTCTCGTCAATGCGGTCATGTCGGAGGACAAATTCTATGAAGAGGTCCAGGCGATTGCCGTCGAGATTACAAACCACGCGCCCATCACTCTAGCGGTGACGAAAGCGGGTATTAATCGGTTGCTCGCACATCGTCGTCCCCAAGAAAGCGACGAACTAATCGTTCGAGCTTATACCAGCGATGATTTCGCAGAAGGGGTCGAGGCGTTCATGGCCAAACGCAAGCCGGAATTCAAAGGGCGTTGATTTAGGTGAAGGTGTCCAACCTCCAATTAGTCACAATGATTGCAGCGTTTTCAGACGGTGGACGAAATAGGCGATGAGCATCGTCAAATTGAGGGTCAATGATCGAGCAGTCAGCGTCGACATTTCGCCCGATACGCCGTTGCTCTATGTATTGCGCAATCAACTGGAGCTGAACGGTCCGATGTTTGGTTGCGGTTTGGGCCAGTGCGGCGCGTGCGCCGTCATCGTCAACGGTGAGGTCGTGCGCTCTTGTGTTACGCCGGTTGCCGCAGTCGAGGGCACTGCTGTTACGACCTTGGAAGGGCTGGGAACGACAGACAATCCCCATCCGATCCAACAGGCTTTTATCGACGAGCAAGCCGTACAGTGCGGATATTGCATAAACGGCATGATCATGACCGCGAAGGTTTTAGTCGACAAGAATCACAATCCGACGGATGGCGAGATCCGAGAGGCGCTGCAACATAATTTGTGTCGTTGTGCGATGTACTTGCGCGTTATTCGCGCGGTGAAGCGCTACGCTAAGGTAGCGCGCGCATGAAGTCTGAAGATCGTGTGCGGGAAGAAGTGCGAGAGCTGTCGAATACCGGGGGCCTGACAGCCGCTGGTTTGCGACGGCGAGATTTTCTCAAGGACGCAGGGATCCTCGTTGTCGGGTTTTCATTGCTAAAACAGCTCAATAGCGCGACTGCGCAATCCGTTGCCGCACTGCAACGGCCTCCGATCGATGAGGTGGACTCGTGGCTGGTCGTTTCCGATGATGGCACGGTAACGCTGTTGTCCGGCAAGGTTGAGATCGGTACCGGTATTGGCACCGCGTTGTTGCAGATCGCTGCGGAGGAACTCGACGTTTCCTTCGCGCAAATGCGCTACGTGCAGGGGCTGACCGGCACCACGCCAGATCAATACGTATCCTCCGCCAGTGCCGGTGTTGCCGTGGGTGGGTCTGCCATTCGTCAGGCCGCGGCGCAGGCGCGCGAGGCGTTGTTGGGTCTTGCTGCGACGCATTTTGGAATTACTTCGGAGCAATTGCTTATCGAAGACGGCATCGTCAGCGTCCAGGGCGAGTCGTCCAGGCAAGTTACCTACGCGCAGCTTGTCGGCGGACGCCGATTCGACGTGAAGATGCAGGCCAAGCTGATTAATTTGTTTGGACCCATTCTGCGCGGATCCGCCAAACCCAAATCGCCGGAGACTTACAAAATTGTTGGCAGGTCCATTCCACGTACGGACATACCCGACAAAGTAACCGCCCAATATCCGTGGCTGCACAATCTCCGGATCCCGGGCATGGTGCATGGCCGCGTTGTCAGACCGGCGGCGCATGGCGCCAGGTTAATGAGTATTGACGAACGATCCGTGAGCGATATTCCCGGATTTGTGGGGGTCGTGCGTAAAGGCGATTTTGTTGGCGTCGTAGCAGAACAAGAGTGGCAGGCGGTTAGGGCGGCGCGAAACCTGAACGTCGAGTGGAGCGATTGGGCAGAATTGCCGGCGATGGAATCGCTCTACGATGTACTCAAGCAAATCCCGGTAAAGACAGAGCACGTCGCTGCCGACGTTGGCGATGTGCAAGGCGCGTTGGCGAGCGCGCATAAAGTTGTTACGGCAACGTACGAAAGCCCCTATCAAATGCATGTCTCGATTGGACCTTCGTGCGCCATCGCCGATGTTGGCGGCGGGCATGCGAGGATCTGGTCTGGCACCCAGGGAGTGTATGGGCTCAGAGATTCTCTGGCGCAGCTTCTGGAGATGGCGCCAGAAAACATAATCGTCGAATGGGCGCACGCTGCCGGGTGTTTCGGCCAAAATGGTGCTGACGACGCCGCCGCGGATGCCGCGTTGCTGTCACAGGCCATCGGCAAACCCGTGCGCGTGCAGTGGATGCGCCACGATGAACATGGTTGGGAGCCGTATTCACCGCCGCGGGTGAGCGAATTGCGCGGCGGTGTGGACGCGAACGGCAGGATTGTCGCCTGGCAGTCTCAAATGTGGTCGTTTGCTGCCTGGAATCGTCCGGCCTATCTGGATCGGCCCGGTGGTATTCCGGGCAACTTAATCACAGCACAGTTACTGGGATGGCCCCAAGGCGAAGATTGGGGTCTGCACGCAACTTTCGCCGGCGATCCGAGTTACAGCGTACCGAATAAAAACGTCGTGCTGCAATACTTGGGGACGACGAGTCATCGCAACGGTCCACTGCAAATCCGCGTTGGTTCCATGCGCGGCGTTGGTCTGGTACCCGCTGCATTCCCGGTCGAGTCGTTCGTAGATGAGCTGGCTGAGGCAGCAGCATATGACCCGCTTGAATTCAGACTTCGCCACCTTACCGATCCACGTCAGAGTGCTGTCTTGCGGGCAGCCCGCGACAAATTCGGATGGAAGTCGAGGTCGTCACCGAACGGCAAAGGGATGTCAGCGCCGCAAGCCAGAGGGCGCGGTGTAGCCATAGTTGAGCGCGCGGCAGTGGTGGTGGAAGTGGAGGTAGATCGCGGCAGCGGTGAAGTCCGGTTTCCGCGGGTGGTTTGTGCTGTGGATTGCGGGCTGATCATTAACCCTGATGGCGTGAACAACCAGATCGAAGGCAACATCATTCAAGGGATCAGCCGCGCAATGTTTGAACAGGTGATGTTTGACCGCTCAAAGGTCACCAGTGTCGATCATGCGAGCTATCCAATCCTCAAATTCAACCAGGCACCGGAGCGTATCGATACGGTGCTGTTGAATCGGCCTGATCAGCCGGCCTCAGGCATAGGAGAACCCCCGCAATACCCGGTTGCAGCAGCGATAGCGAATGCTATTTTTGACGCCATCGGTGTGCGGGTGCGCACGCAGCCGTTCACGCCGGAGCGGATCACGTCTGCGCTCGCGAGGACTGCCGGGTAGTCGCCTCGAATCGTTACAGGAGGGAACATGGACCCCAGGTTTTTCGCCCCGCTCGCGTATAAGCCGGGGTAGTCGACAATGAATTCGCTACGAACGGTTTTGACATTCACATTATGGCCGGTATTCGTGGTGGCCACGTTGACGTCGTTGAAATTGCTTTGGGATTCAGGCGCCGATCCGGAGATGGCCACGTTTTACGTCTATGTAGGGTTTTTCCTCGTTCTGCTTGGAACCGAGCATCTGTTGCCCTACAAGCAATCCTGGTTAAAGGATATCGATCGGCAGACACCGATCGACCTTACCCTGACCGTGCTCTATTTTGTCGTTAACGGGCTTGCCATTGTCTTTGTCCTCAAGGTGCTGGTCTGGCTGATCGATAACTATCAGCCGCTGATTGCATTCAATATCTGGCCGACGCAATGGCCATTTTGGGCGCAGATGTTTCTAGGCATCATCATTACCGACCTGGGCAATAATCTGGCCCATCATATGGCGCACGAGGTACCGCTGTTGTGGCGATTCCACGCGGTGCATCACAGTACGCCACGCCTTAACGTTATAACGACCGGGCGTTTCCATCCCGTTGATGTGGTGCAATCACTGGTGATCGGGACGCCGATCCCATTTTTTCTCGGGGCGCCGGCCGACGTGATCTTGTGGTACGCAGCGCTGAACGCTTATCTGGGGATCATGACGCACGCAAATATTGATTTTCGCTGTTCAATTTTCAACTACATATTCAATACGCCGAATGTGCACCGCTGGCATCACAGCCGGGTGATCCGCGAGGGAAATAGCAACTACGGTGAAGTGACCATACTTTGGGATCGCTTTTTCGGGACCTACTTCTACCCGGATCCGGAAGGGCGTACACCGCCGGTTAATATAGGGACGGAAACCAGAGTACCAAAGTCGTTGATCGGAATGATGCTGCGGCCGTTAACGTTGCAAGGATATTCGGACAGCGAAGATACACTGACCGAATTGGCCTTAGACGCGGATTAGGCCCAGTGATTCATTACGGTAATTTGTAAGGAGTAATCATGTTCATCAAGCGCGTTTCCTTGATCTTTCTACTCACCTTTGCGATCCCGTGCATGGCCGATGCATTAAGCGGTCAGATCATGGTGTACGTCTCAGATGCGCAAGTGATGGAAGTCGGCGATGAGCCTGAGCACATGATTCTGTTGGCAAAAATAAAGGGTCTGGCGGTGCTGGAAGGCGGTGAGGTCGGTACGTTGATCGGCGTGGAAGTTGCCGACAATCGGGCGCAGGGCGGAAGTTTTTTCGGCTATGTGACGATGGCCTTTGACGATGATTCGACGACTTCCTTCAGATTTGAAGGCGTTCAAGACAGTGGTACCGGCAAGTACCATGCGATCCTTGCTTACACTATGGGCACTGGACGATTTGCTGGCATCGAAGGGAAAGGTGAGTTAAATGGGCGCAACTATGATGAAATCGAAGGTTCTTACGCGACCTTCGAATCTACCTACGTGACAAGCAAATGACTTAGGGAAACGTTCGTAATGTTAATTCATACCTCGTTACCGGCAAAAGATCCCGAACTCGTGTCTCGGGTACTGTGCGAAGTGGGCGGCGGCAAGCGATGTTCTTTTCCTTTTCCCGGTTCCTTCTATGTCGGCTTCGACGATGACAATTCGACTGCAGTCGAGGTTTACCCAATCGATACCCAGATACGCCCCGGCTCGGGAAACGAATACGGTGACCTGCAGAATACCGAAACATCCCGCCAGTCCATGGCCAGGTATGTAGGCGCGGAAGAAGCGGTAAACCACATCGCATCCCACATAGCGCTAACGACACTGTTAAGTTTGGACGAGATATACGCGATAGCCAAACGTGAACAATGGAGAGCCTCTTATTGCTCGAGGAGAGATGCTTTCAGGCTGGTTGAATTTTGGTTGGAAAATCGGATCCTGGTCGAGTTGATCTTGGAAAAAGATCTTGTGAATGCGATCGCGGCGCTGAAAGTCGATGCATTCGACAGCGATCACCGCAAACTCGGCATTGACCTTGGAACTGGCTCGATGATTAGGAAACAAAGCGACGAGTGAAATTGACAGCAGCGGGCGCGGTTTCGGAGAAAACTATGACAGGGCAGCACAGTGAATACCGGCGAATGTATCCCGATCTCCCGCAGCCGGATTACGTGCCGTTGGATTTTTCACGCTATCGGCAAGCCGAGATGCTTGCGCGCGCGCATGACTGGTACGCGGAATGTGCGCGCAGGCGTACTACCCGGCATTTTTCGAGCGAGTCCGTGCCTAGGGCGTTGATTGAGTACGCTATCCGTACCGCCGGAACCGCACCTTCCGGCGCGCATCAGCAGCCGTGGCAATTCGTCGCGATCGACGACGCATCACTCAAACAGCAGATCCGGGCCGCGGCCGAAGAAGAGGAATACAAGTCCTACACTGAGCGCATGACTGATGAATGGCGGCTGGAGCTCGCCAAGCTTGGGACAGACTGGGAGAAGACGCATATCACCGACGCACCGTGGGTAGTGGTGTTGTTTCGACAGCGTTACCGCGTGGGCGCAGACGGCTCTCGGCAGAAAAACTACTACGTCGAGGAGAGCGTTGGTATCTGCGCGGGTCTGTTTATTTCAGCGATCCATCACATGGGGCTGACTACCCTTACGCATACGCCCAATCCGATGCAGTTTCTGAACGATCTGCTTGCGCGGCCGGCAAACGAATCTGCCGTCCTGTTATTTCCGGTCGGCTACCCGGCAGTGGACGCGCAAGTGCCGAAACTCGCGCGCAAACCGTTCGATGAGATCGTGCAATGGAATCTTGAGTCGCCGGGGTGATGCCCGTTGCTCAAGTACAGGTCAGGCATATCCCAAGCCAAGCATGCGTTGCGCCAGTTGGCGGTGCAGAGGCGGGCATCGCAACAACGCGGGCACGATATGGCGTCTAACCACGCGGCTTACACCGGTAGTGGAGGTCGCTAAATAGTTTTGCACTCTGATCATGCGCAATGCTGAGGCACCTGCGCGCAGGCGCTCTGCCGAATAACGTTCAAGCTCTCCCGCCAGCAGACGTTGCACTAACAGCACGGCGTCCTCAATGCTCATATTCATGCCGCGCGCGCCCAGCGGCGCATGGACATGTGCGGCGTCGCCGGCCAACAGGACATTGCCTGCGCGGTACGATTCCGCCTGGCAGTGGCTTACTTCGAAATCCGATTCCCACAAGACCTCGTGGATGCGCATGCCGTCGGGGAGTTTTGCAAGTACGTTAGGGTGATCACTGCCGAGACGGAACACTCCCTCTTTGAAGCGCAGCGAGAACAACATGCCTTGCGGGTCGATCATGAGATTCGCCGGCTCGATTTCCCAGGGACTATCCATGCGCACATCGGCGAGGCTCCACGGGTGAGGCATTTGTCCGCCCGGAAATGCGATGTTGGCAATCGAGCGCACAATACTGTTTGCGCCATCGGCGCCGATCAGATAGCTCGCGGCGATGGCCGAATCCGTGCCGTTAGCGCGCACAGTGGCATCGATGCCGGCGGGTGTTTGTTCGTACGCTGTCAGTTCCGTACCGCGTTCAACGGCTATCCCGTACTCGCGCAGACGTTCCTCCAGGACCGCCTCGGTCTCCGACTGCGGCAAAACGAGCATGAAGTTGTAACGGTGCTTGATACTGGTGTAATCGAACCGAAACAAAACCCTGGTTGCCGAGCGCACCTGCGCGCCCGGCACGCGCAGACCCTGGGCGAGCAAACGTTCCGTGATACCCGAGGCTTCCATCAGCTCGAGCGTACGCGTATTGACGCTCAACGCTTTGGAATTCTGCGGGCTCTCCATACGCGTTTCGACGATGCGTACAGGTCGATCGAGTCGGGCTAATTCGATCGCCGCCGTCAACCCGGCCGGCCCGGCTCCGGCGACGAGCACGGGCCGTTCAGGCGTGATTTTATTTTGCATCGTTAGGGTTAGCGCAAACGGTGTATCTGACTGGCCCTGCACTCCTGAGTCGTGGCCTAACCGTTTATCCTTTCATGCCCACTTTCTCGGCGGCCGGATGCAGACTGGCGGCAGCGCTGGGACGTGCCTCTATCCGCGCAAACCACGATGCGACGTTGGTTAGTTCCGGCGCGATCGTCTGGCCAACACCCGCCGCAAAGTCCAGACAGCAATACAGCACGAGGTCACCGATGGTCAGACGATCGCCACACAGAAACTGTTTACCATCCATCAACGGATTCAACCAGGCCAAGCCCTCCTGGGCGGCTACTTTCAGCCCGTCGGCGGCAACCGGGATGCAATACATCCGGCTTTCGAACAGCTGAAGCCCTTCGGAAAACCGAAAGCCGTTGTAGATATTCTCTGTAATTTTCTGCTCGATGCGCCGATCCCACATCCGGGCCTCGGCTCGTTCCAGCGCATTGGTGCCAATCAATGCAGGCTCAGGATTAAGTTCCTCAAGGTAGTCGCACATCACCACCGTCTCAGCCAACACAGTACCGTCATCGAGCTCCAGCGCTGGCATTTGCGCGCCCGGGTTCTTGCCGGAGTATTGCACCTGGCGATTTTCGCCTGCCATGAGATCATGCTCGACTGCGTCGAGCTCAATACCTTTTTCATTAAGAAACATACGTACCATGCGTGGATTCGGGCCAAACGAATTCAAAAGTTTCACGATTTCTTAACCTCAATTTGAGAGAGTGAATAGTTGCAGTCGGCTTTGTAGACTAAGACGATTGCACATGCAACGGTAATCTGGGATTGGGTCGTTCCGAAACGCTCAAAACAGCGACACAGTGTGTGAATTGCACTTAATACCATTGAATTCTGCTAATAGGTGGGTTGCGTAACATTTCCCCTCTGTACGGGGACGCCCCGCGGACTTCGCCCGCCCTCATCGCAATGCCCGGAGTGCGCAGCAAAATAGACGAGTACAACTCCTCCGTCATTGCGAGTCCTCGCACCGCGAGGGCGACGCCCCCGGAAAGAGGGGGCGTTTCACGCAACCCACCTGTCAGCATTGGAAATGTTGCCGTGCTTCGGCCATCGTTATCGCAGGCACATCTGTTCGGTCAGGGCTCCTCCAGCAGCAAAGGCAACCAAAACAGCGAACCCGCAGGTTTCGAATTCGGATCTCTGGGATCGGTACCGGCTATGAATTCCTGCAGATTGGTTGCGCCGTCCCCGTCCGTGTCGAGCGCGGCGTCGGCCGGATTTAACGGATCAAAACTGTTGTCGATTTCATACGTATCAGGCAATTGATCACCATCGTCATCGGTATCGGCATTATTGCCCAGGCTGTCGCCGTCGGTGTCCAGCGTTTCGGCAGGATCATTTGGAAATGCGTCAGCGTTGTTGCCAGTGCCGTCGCCGTCGATGTCGAGTGTCTCGCCGGGATCAAGCGGAAACGCGTCGGCGCCGTCGTTGACGCCGTCGTTATCGTCGTCGGCATCGACCGTGTTTAGCATGCCATCGCCATCGGTGTCGTCATCGCAGTCGTTACCCTTACCATCGCTGTCCATGTCTGCCTGCGAGGGGTTTGCAGTGATCGGACAGTTGTCGAGCGCGACGAGCGTGCGGAACGGAAAGTCGTTCTCCGCGTCGGTGAACGTTTTATACGCTACCCAGTCACCGCTGTTGGTGTCGCTGGCGAACAATGCGTCACCGCCCGGATCGTAGGACTCGCCGATGGGTCCTCTACGGATGATGCAGTCGAACTGCTCCATAGAGTTCGTAACCATACGCGCCACAATCGAAAAGCGTCCGCCCACAGGAAACGCCACCGGGTTAGCGAACGCAAAGGTTCTGAAATTGGCGGTAATGGGGAAAGGGAACGCTGCGTCGGCATTAGTCACGGTATGAGACGCCAGAACCACACCGTCGGGCGTACCCGCCATATTCACACCCTGTACTTCAATGACCAGATCTCCGCGCAAACACGCAAGATTCAAGTCGACGCGGGTCAGAAATCCGGCTCGTCCGGCGGTTACGGTCTGCGCCACCTGGCCGCGATTGCTACCGCCGATTATGGGACCCGACGTGCTGGCGTTGAGTGTCGTCTGCTGCTGGTCAACGCTTGGCGTGTCGGAGATCCCGTCGTTGTCGTCATCGTCGTCGCAGGCGTCGCCTTGACCGTCGTTGTCGAGGTCATTTTGCCCGAGGTTAGCAACGAGCGGACAGTTGTCGCTTGCGTCCAGTACAGTGTCGTTGTCGTCGTCCGTATCGCACGCATCGCCGGCTCCGTCGCTGTCTGTGTCAGTTTGTGTTTGATTCGATGCGTCGCGACAGTTGTCGAGATTGTTGACGATGGTGTCGGCGTCATTGTCGCCATAGTGGAACTGAGCGCCGTTGATGTCGTCGCTAGTGGGAAGCTCATCGGAGTCAGATACAGAGGACATGATCGCGGGCACGTCCTCTTCGTGGTCCAAACCGAGCGTATGGCCCAATTCATGGATGGCAACGCGGCTAAAGTCGGCGGTGCCGCCCATCCAGGGGCCGGAATACACGGACCAGGTTTTGTTGCTATCAAAGACGATTCCGGAATGCAGCATGAGCCCATCTGAGAACCGGGAATTCTCGATTGCCAGTGTCGATTCGCCGAACGCCGCGCCGCAGTTGGTCAGTGCGAAACCGAAGCCGTTGCCCGCGTTGGTTACGCAGGGATCCCGCGGGTCCTCGGATGTGATTGAAAAGGTGAACGATGTGGGCGTCGTCCACGCAGCCATCGCTGCGACAAAGGCATCCCGCCAGTTTTGTCCGGCAGGCACGGCCGTATCGCCTGCCACACCAACATGGAAACTGGTGCCCCCCTGTTGCCACGATTCATTCTTAACCTCGAATGAAAATGCGTTGGGTAGGATAACGAAACCCGCCAGCACCAGAAGCGGCGCCCACCGATCGATGATGGCGAGCACCACGCCGAATGGTGCATATGGTGCAACGCGGCTCGCCTGTGTTGTCATTCTGTGGCGCTGCGCCGTGCGCGAAGGATCATCCGGCGCAATACTAGCTTGAACTCGGCTGCCGTCATCGCGTCAGCATCCCGTGCGCCAAGCCTCAGCCCGCGCGCAGCACCGCTGGAAAGTCCGCTGGCCGGGGTTTCATCTTCGTCGATTCCGAGGATAGGCCGACGATGCCGAGTCATGGCGCGTTTTACCCCGTCGGATTGACGAGCGAGCAATAAGTGGCCCTGCGACCATCCCATCAGCGGATTTACCTGACGTCGCTTCAAGGATTCGACGAAGTAAATGCCGGTCTCGCCAAGCTCGGGAACGTTCATCGCGCTCACCCGCAGCGTCTCCTCACCCACCGTGCCGCCCAGAAAATGCAGAGTTATCCGATTACCGACGTCAGGACCTTTAATTCGTTCGTTGATCTCGAACGTCACCAGCGTCCAGATCCGATGCGAATTTTCCTCCGCTCGGGTTTCGACGTTGATCACTGTGCCTTCGAAGATAAGCGCCGCACGTTCGCACAGATCCATGACAGAGAGTTGCAACACGCTGGTTGCGTGGAGCGCGGTCATGAATGCAAGGAGTAACCCTGCAATTGCTGCCAATTTTAGCGTGCCGTGTTTCATGTTGTTTATTCTTGGCATCCGGAGGTTTTCGTAGAGCATAGCTGTCGATTATCTCAAACGCTATGGGTGGGACACCACCGCGTGCTGTCTAACGCAAACTATTTGTCGAGCTGACCTCGCGGACCGGTTCACTGATTAGCTTTTTCCTCGTAGCGATCGAGTATCCATCTGGCCATCGCCCGCGCTTCGTCTTCCGTGACCTGCTCGCTGGGCACCATCGGTACGACTCCCCAGTTGCCGGCACCGCCAACGATGATTTTGTGGGCGAGTACTTCGATCATCACGTCCTTGCGGGCAGCGTGTCGTTGGGCGATAGCCGTATACGGCGGTCCGATTAGCGTTTCAGTCATTGCATGACAGGCGTAGCAGCCACGTTCCCGCAGTAGGACTTGCATGCCCTGTTGGGTAGATTCGGCGATGACGGGGGATGCGATCGCGCCGATCAGAGCCAACATAGACCACTTGGCAGACCACGAGTAACGCCTATTCCGCATATTGCCCCTCGACTTGCTCGGCCGCTCGATTATTTTGCTGCAAACGGCCGGTACGCATCGCCTGGATCAATCATCACCGCCATGCGCGGCCCATGTACCCGCCGCAGAATGTTTGCGTAGGAGGTGGCCAATACGCCGGTTGTCGGGTCCACTGACAACATGCGTAAAAACGCCCCTTCTCGCGGCAGGGGCAATACGCCGAAGGTCTTGGTTGCGGGGTCGAAACGATAAATGGCATCCGCATTGGAGGTTGGGATCCACAGGACCTGACGGCCGGCATCCCAGGTTGCCGCATATGGCGCGCTCGCTCGATCCGGGAGGTCGTAGATCCCGACTTGTTTGCGCGTGCGGGTGTCGTACTCGACAATTTGACCTGCACCAAACAGGGCTACGTACAGCACATCATGCTCGCTGATCGCCAGGCGCCGAGGCCCTGAATTGATGACCGGTAGTCGCACCACCTCTTCGAACTCAAGCGTTTCGGTATTGAAAGATCCAAAGCAACCGATGCCGAGCTGGCTGTACCAGATGTGCTGCCGATCCGAGGTCATGACGATGCCGTAGAGCCGAGCCCCGCGCCCGGGACGTCCCGGCACTTCGGGGACCGGATAAATCCCGTGTTCACCGGTTTCGGGATCAAGATAGCCGACTGCGTTATTGACGATATCGGAAAACCAGACGCGGCCGCGGGTGTCGGCAACGAGCTGATGGCGCCAGTCGAAAGTCAGATCGTGGATGCCGATTTCGCCACCGGATTCGGTCTGCAGGTGCCACAAACTCCATTTCTCCGTGACCGTATCGAGCCTGGCGACCGTGGCGTTGAATTGTGGCGCAATCCACAGCGAATCATCCTTGCCGGTGACCAGCGTGTGGGGTCCGATGAACAAATCGGTTGGCACGATGAAGTCTTTCTGAACTCCCGACGCCACGTCGATGCTGATGATCCTGTTGCTATCGACGTCAGCGACCCACAACTTTGGAGGGCTACCCATAATTACTGCTTCGCGTATGGCGTTTGGGCGGGCGACTTCATACTCTTTAATCACCGTCGTGGGCGTAACAGCCAGTGGAGCGTTGTATTCGTATCCCTGCAGCGTCGTTAAGGGCCCAATGAAATGTTTGCTCAACAAATCGGTGGCATCTTGTTTCCCCAGCGAAAAGGTGTAGGCCTGCTGTGTACTGAACGCGGCCACGCGGGCGTTTCCCCTTCCGAACTCTTCGGTGGTCAGGAAGTTCATGTACTTGACCATCGCCCCCCAGCTTTGTTGCCGCACCAACGCGGGGTCGGCAGCCGCGACGGCGTGAATGGCCTGGGCATAGTCGCGGACCTCGGGCGACGGGGCCTGATGGCAACCTACGCAGGACATCACGATTTCGTTTCGTTCAGTGGGGTCCTGAATATCCTGCAGCCAGGCGGAGGCGGGTGCGACGCCGGCCTGATTATTTGTGCTTCGCATCATGATGGTGAAACGTTGAGTATGAGCGCCATCGTCGACCACATCTGTCGTGCGCGTTTGCCTATACCCAAGTGCGCGGACACTGATTGTTGGCGCGATGCCATTTTCGGTGACTACGGGGTCGGGGAACGCGAATTGACCTGCTTCGTCCGTGAAAACCGTAATGGCACTCGGGCCGCGAGCTCCGGCACTGGGGATCAGGATTACCTGTGCTTGCACTAACGCGCGACCATTGGTATCGAGTACCTGACCCACGACCGTGGTATTCGCGTGGGCGTGCGTTACCAGACAAGCAGTAAGTACAACGCCGAGCGCTGCCTGAACGAGTCGGTCGGGGAACACCGAAGCCAGTCGCATGTTGTCGACCTCCATGTGATCGAAGCCAGCTTACTCCGCCGGACCAACGCCGACAATTTACGGCACACAACGACGCGAGGTTGTTGGACAGAGATGGGTCGCTGGCGTACGTCGTCCACTCCTGTACCAAAGCTATCGAGCAGCCGACCGGTTCCCTATATAGTGGGCGCCGAAACTAGTCGATTTAGGAATTAATGAGGCGGATACCATGGCCTTGAATACACAAACGCCGCGTGGTGTCGCGCAGGCTTTGGACGATCTGCTCGACAACGTCGCGAAGGTGCAGGCTGGCGAACAGGTCCTGATTTTTGCTCACACCGACGGCCTGCGCGGCAGCGACAATCTGGTCGATGAGCAGAGCATTGCCTGGATAGGCGATGGCGTCCGCCAGCGACAGGCGCACGCGTCGGTGCTGTGGTTCGACGAGCCGGATCGGCCTCACGACTGGCAGATCCCGCCGGTGTTGAAGGCCGCGATGCGCGGCTGTGATGTCTTCATCAATCATTCATTTAATTACGTCACCGAAGAGAATCGCCCGCTGCGCGATTACTTCATGGAACTGGGTATCCGCTACGTTCGCAACTTTGCAACGACGGCCGCATTGCTCGATACCACCTGGGCGCAAACGCCCTCAGCGCTGGTTGCCGAGATCCGTTATCGTGCCGCGGAGATGTTGCAGGACGGCATGGACTGGGAATTAACCGATCCCAATGGCACCCATCTGCAGGGCAAGATCGCGGCGCCTAATCATATGTGGTTTCCGGTGTACGCCTGTCGGCGCGAGGAGGGCGGTGGCTATTTGCCGTGGCCGGAATGGGTGTATCCGCCGATCAACCTGACTGGTACTTCCGGTGTGTGCGTGTTCGATCGTATGTTGAGTTGGTGGTCGCGTTACGTGGGTATCCCGCCGTTTTTCGCGGAGCCGATCCGCATTGAGATCAGCGACGGCACCATCACTAAAATCGAAGGCGGCGAAGAGGCCGAGGCGCTGGTGCGCTTTATTAAGTACATGGAGACGGAAAAAGGTGTGGGTCGTCGTTATGAATTCAACACCATGCACTCCGGTGTGCATCCCAATGCAGGGGTCAGTGTTGAACAGTGCCCGAGCGAGAATTACCGC
Source organism: Gammaproteobacteria bacterium (assembly GCA_965225625.1). GTDB lineage: Bacteria > Pseudomonadota > Gammaproteobacteria > JADZEE01 > JADZEE01 > CBDDBH01. The sequence goes on along the minus strand of CBDDBH010000033.1, from coordinate 197,750 downwards.
CGTCTTATCGAGCATGCGCATACGTCCAATATCCACATGCACCTCGGCGCTGAGCATGGAGACAAGAAGGGTTACCCCTATTGGATGCATATCACCGCGGATATCCGAAATGCTACCTGGGAGGTGGGCGGGCGACTGGTGCACGACAAGGGCTACTTAACGGCTATGGATCACCCCGAGGTCCTGAGAGTCGCGGCAATGTACCCGGACCGGCCCGGACTCGCGTCAGGCGCTGCGAGTAATGCCTGACACAGTTCCGGCCTTCTTCTGTGGCGAGCGTCGCCTGGCGGCAGACGGCGCGACCTTGGATGCCCTAAACCCGGCGACCGGCAAGACGATTGGCGGATTTCCACGCTGTGGCAAAGCCGACGTTGACGCTGCCGTGAACGCCGCCGCACAGGCCTTTCCTGCGTGGCGCGAAATGTATCCCGGAGAGCGTGCTGCACATTTACTGGCATTTGCCGACAGCGTCGAGGCGGATCGCGAGCGTCTGTTGCTCCTGGATGTGCAAGACAATGGCAGCCCGATCCGTGAAATGGCCATCGACATCGATGTTGGGACCAAACACCTGCGCTACTTCGCCGGCCTGGCGCTGCACTCGCGCGGCGAGACGGTACCGACCGGTCACGATCGACTTAATTTCACGTTGCGCCAGCCCTTCGGCGTTACAGCGCAGCTTATACCTTTCAATCATCCATTGATGTTTGCCCTGAAGACGATCGGTGCGCCCTTGGTCGCAGGCAACACAGTGATCATCAAACCTTCCGAACATACCTCGTTGTCTGCGGTTGCGTTGGCGGAACATATCGAAAAGGTTTTCCCGCCCGGCGTGCTGAGCATCGTCACCGGTAACGGCAACGAGGCGGGCGACGCGCTGGTTACGCATCCGGGGGTCAGGCGGATCCACTTCATCGGCGGTGATGTAACTGGACGCATAATCCAGGCACGCGCCGCCAGCGTGGCAGTGAAGACCGTGACCCTCGAGCTCGGCGGTAAGAATCCGATTGTGATCTGGCCCGATGCCGACATCGACGCGGCGATCGACGGCGCCATGAGCGGTATGCGCTTTAACTTTCAGGGCCAGGCCTGTGGCTCGACCTCGAGGTTGCTGCTACAGCACGACAGCAAAGGTGATTTTATCGAGCGCCTGAGCGAGCGCATGGAGGGCTTGCGTGCCGGCATGCCCGAGGATGGGAGTACCGACGTTGGCGCTATCGTTAACGAGGCGCAGATGGACAAGGTGTTGAACTATATCGAGATCGGCCGCAGTGATGGACGGCTTTGTGCCGGCGGTGAGCGATTGGCAGATGGCGCGTTTGCGAGCGGCCATTTCGTGCGCCCGACGTTGTTCTGTGACGTCGAACCGGGTAGTCGGCTGGTTCAGGAAGAGATTTTTGGACCCGTGCTCGCGGCCATGGATTACGAGGACTACGACGATGCCATTCGCATTGCGAACGGCGTGCGCTATGGGCTCACGGCAAGCATTTACACACAGGACCTGCGCGTTGCCCACGCATTCGCGCGCGATGTGGAAGCCGGCTATGTGTGGGTCAACGACAATCAACGGCCTTCCTGGGCGCACCGTATGGAGGCAATAAGGACAGCGGCCTGGGCCGAGAGGAGGATCCCAGTGAACTCGCGTCCTACACCGAGCTGAAGAACGTAAACATACGGTTCGGTTAATGGCTGCCGACTGGGGTGTTCCCCGTTTTATTTATCGTAATTAGCGGATTTCCACTATGACGACGACGAGTCCGGTAAGTGACGAGGTTCTAAATAAGGTTCCCGATTCATGGCGCAGTTACATAGCGGCCAAACTCGGTTTCAAAAATCACTGGTACCCCGCGCTGAAATCCGCTGATCTTGAAGAGGGGGAGCCGCGTGCGGTCAAACTGCTGGGCGATCCGCTGTTACTGAATCGCGTGGACGGCGTCGCCTATGCGCTACGGGACCGATGCCTGCATCGCGGCGTGCCGTTTTCGCGAAAACCGCAGTGTCTGACTGCCGATACCCTGACCTGTTGGTATCACGCCTGGACGTACAGTTGGAAAACCGGCGAAGTCGTCCAGATTTTGAGCGATCCAGGAAGCCGTCAAATCGGCAAACAGCATTTGCGTTCCTACCCGGTCATCGAAGCCAATGGCCTGGTCTTCGTTTTCGTTGGCGATCAAACCGCTTCGCCACCGCCGCTTGCCCGCGATGTTCCACCAGGCTTTCTGGATGCAACGCGGGTCGGGTTCTCGGAGATTCAAACGGTTAAATCCAATTGGCGTGTGGGTGCGGAGAATGGTTTCGATGGTGGCCATGTCTGGATCCATCGCACGTCGAAACTGGTCAGCGGTAACAACATCGCTCTACCGCTCGGGTTTGTGTATCGCCGCGACAAACACGAAGATCTGACGCGTATCGTGAACGAGGGCGACGGCCCGTACGGCGTTTATTCGTTAAAGGGTGAGGGCTGTCTTCCGGTCTGGGACGCGCAAATCGGTGATGAGATCGTGGCATCCGGAAATCGCAGCGAAAAGCGGGTTGCTAATGATGTGTCGGTGTGGCTGCCGGGCTGTCTAAAGGTTGATCCCTGGCCGGACCCAGGCTGTGTCCAATACGAGTGGTACGTCCCGCGCGACGCAGATAGCCATTATTACGTTCAGTGCTTGACCAAACTATGCGACACCGAAGCGCAAACGGCACAGTTCATCCGTGAATGCGAAGGTAAATGGCTCGATATGGCGCTGCACGGATTCAACGACGATGACGTCGCTGTGCGTGAAGTGTTGCAGGACTTCTACGGTAATGACATGGGCTGGACCAAGGAAGTGCTGTACGAGACAGATATCCCCATTCTCGAATGGCGCAAGCTGGCCGCGAAAATGAATCGCGGCGTGCAGAGCATCGACGATCTTTATTGAGAGTCGCTTTACCCCTCACCCCAACCCCTCTCCCGCAAGGGGCGAGGGGCATAAACCGGGAGAAGGACAGGATGAGAGGTAATAATATTGTAGATTAGTAATAGTTCCGCGAACCGGGTGGGCACCGCGGCATCACTGGAATTTTCAAGTAGCCTTGATCCCGCAATGCAAACCCAGGAGCACAATCCAATGGATAAACAATATCTCAATCCCGCAGGCATCTATAAGCACCCGGCTTTCACAAGAGTCATAAGCGTGAACGAACCGAGTAAGTTTATTTTTATCGCCGGCCAAACCCCTTCCGACGAGAATTACAAATGTGTCGGGCCGGGCGATCTGCGCGCTCAATACGTAAAAGTCATGGAAAATCTGGACATCCAATTATCGGCTGCCGGAGCGCGGTGGGACGATGTTGTTTACAAACGGATCTTCGTCCTGGATGTGGACGCGTTCTTAGCGATTGCCAGCGATCCCGATACACCCAGATTCGGAGATCAGGAGAAGCTTCCGCCCGCGACGATGATCGGGGTGACGCGACTGTCGAACCCGGACTTTCTAATTGAGATCGATCTGATGGCTATCACCGGGAATTAGAGTGATGCAAGTTACAGCTTGAGGTATGGCGGCGACCGGGCAACCGGTTCATAGTAGCCGGACGAGAGAAACTACTGGTGAGAATGCGAGATTATGAGCGAACTGGAGCACTTGCCAGCAAACGTCACCATAAAAACTCTCCTGGATGCGCTCGAGCTTGATGGTTGCGCGGTGGTGGAGGACCTCTTATCCGCCGAGGTTGTTAATTCTTTGAACGTCGACTTCGACGCCGCGGCCGATGCAACCATGCCGGGCGTGCCGAATTGCAATAACAAGGAACTTCAGGAATTTCTTGGCGCGAAGACCGTGCGCGTCGACGGCTTGGTGGCGAAATCGCGGACCTTCCAGAACATCATCTGCCACCCGTTGCTGCTTGGCGTCGCGGATCATTTTCTGCTGCCCAATTGCGAACGTTACACGCTGAACGCGGGGCAACTAATCGAAATGTGTCCGGGTCAGACGGCGCAACGGCTGCATCGCGATGAGGATATCTGGAACTATATGTTCAAACCGCACCCGCGACTGGAGGGCGAAGCCATGTTCGCGCTGACCGATTTCAACCAGGCGACGGGTGGGACGCGCGCTGTTCCGGGAAGCCATTTATGGGATAGCGCTAGAGAGCCGCAGGAGCACGAGATCCAGCAGGCGGAGATGCGTCCGGGTTCAGCGCTGTTTTACCTTGGCAACACCCTTCACGGCGGCGGCGCCAATCTCACCGCTAATGAGCGGCGCAGGGGAATGTTCTGCGGCTACTGCCTCGGCTGGTTGCGCACGGAAGAGAATCTATTTCTGAGCGTTCCCATGAACGCGGTACGCGATATGCCGGAGCGGGTCCAGGAACTGCTCGGCTACGAACCGCATTTCGGTCTGGGTGCGCTGGAAATTGGCAGCCCGATGAATTTGCTCAAGCGGTCGTAACTGCAAGCTCTAATAGTCGGTATTTGATCTGACAAACCGCGTCAGAGTACAAATTGAAACTAAGATAACGGCGCTAGCTTCAAACGACGCCGCTCTCGTTACCGAGCCGAGATTTCCCCCGGGTCTTCGAGAACATGGAAATCATTGTGCCGAAGGCAAATTCCCATCCGCCGGCAAAGCCCCGGCGCGTTTCCGCATTGTTCATGCCGGAATGAACAATGCGGACATCGGTTCCAGTACCGTTCGGCGTGAAATTTACCTCGACATGTGAGTACGGCGTGGAGTCGCGCTCGCCGTTCGCGTAAGCGACGACATGTGACCATGTAAAGACCAAGCCCGCGTTAGGTTCAACCTCGAGATATTCACCCTCGAAGCCGACAGATTTCTCTTCGTTTCTTGATTTCAAGATCTGCCAAGCGCCTCCAGGACGCAGGTCGATCGTCGCCGAGTAAAGCGGGACTGGAGCGGAATCGAACCATTGCATGATGATTTTCGGGTCAGTCCACGCTTGGAATACGCTTTCTGGGCTAGCCGCAAAAAAGCCTTTAACGACGATGGGGTCTTCACCTGGTTCAGTTCTAACAAACTCCAACGTCATTCTCTCTGTTCGACCATAATTCGCGTCCAATTGTTGGGAACGCACGCATTGAGGAGTGGCGTTCCTCGAGAATTGGCGCTCATCCCACAATATTCATTCGTCGCCTGCCGGCGTAGTCTCTTATCCAAATTCTTCGTGGTGTTCCAGCCACCACTGCGCGGTGTCCTCGCGGCGCGCAAACCAGACGTCACCTTGTGCCAGCGCGTATTCGATGAACTCGCGCAAGGCTGCGACACGCGCCGCCTGGCCTGCCCAGCGCGGATGTAATCCAATCGACATCATCTTTGCTGCACCCGCGCGGCCTTCGCGCAGCAGTTCATCGAGACCTCGCCGACAGGTATCGAAAAAGTCACTGGGGGAGGAATAACCTTGCGCCAGCACATAGCGCCCATCGTTATAGACATCGCTATAGGGGATAACCAGATGACGTTTTTCCCCGACTTTAGTAAAGATTAGGGCAAATCATCATTAAACGCGTCCGAATCGTAAAGAAAGCCGCCCTCGTCGACCAGCAACTCACGGGTGTTACCGCTCGCGCAAAAGCGCGACAGCCAACCGGTGGGTCGCCGTCCGCAAAGTCGTTCGATCTCGGCGACGGCTGCCGCGATGTGTTCCCGCTCTTCGGGACGTTCAAGTAGCCAAGGTTCGATCCAGCGCCAGCCGTGGCTGCAGGGTTCGTGGTCACTTTCCCGGATCCATTCGCCGACTTGTGGATTGCGCTGTAACGCGACAGCGCAACAGAAAAAGGTAACTTTCAGCTTGTATTCATCGAACAATCGCAGTAGGCGCCAGACGCCGGCCCGGCTGCCGTATTCGAACACAGACTCCACGTGCAGATCGCGATAAGGCGCGGGTAGTGAGAACGGGATCTCGCCGAAGGTGTCGTTGCGTTCGTCTCCAGCCGTGTGCGAGTACTCGGAACCCTCTTCCTGGTTAATGCCGAAGTTGATTGCGACGCTTGCCTCTTCTGGCCAGAACACGCGCGGAGCCTGCCGGCCATATCCAACATAGTCGCGAACGGGTCCCGGGATATCCACGTCGTTAACTTGCATTGTTTTTTCCTCCGCCGGTCGGAACCTGAGATTAACGGTTTATTAGCGAGACTGGCTATTTCCTGGCTTTGTTATAAACAAGTTTAATCTGCGATTTGAGTATACTGGCAATGCTGGTCAGGCATGGAGATGGCTTTGGATACCCCGATCCTTTACGACGATCACGAATCCCCCTGTTGCAAGAAGGTGCGCCTGGCCTTCGGCGAGAAGGGGGTTGCCTTCCAGAAACACAACGTCGCGTTGAACAAAGGTGAGGAACACGCCGACGCGTTCCGCAAGATTAATCCCAAAGGGTTGGTGCCTGTACTCGCGCACGGCGGACGCATCATTCCCGAATCGACCGTGATTGTTGAATATATCGAAGAGACCTTCGCGGGCGCAAAGCTATTGCCTGCCGATCCTTATTGGCGCGCACGGGCGCGGCTTTGGATGAAACGGATGGATGAGGAAGTCCATATTCCGCACAACGTTTCGGTAACCTTCAATATTGCGTTCCGCGACATGTGGCTACAGAAATTTCCCACCGAGCAGGCACGTAAAGACTACCTGGCACAGATGACAAACCCGGTCATGCGCGGCGTAATTACGCAGTCCTTCGAGTTGGGGCTGGACGCACCGAGTTTTCGCGACGCGGTGCGAGTCTTTGACGCCCTGCTGGGCGACGTGGAACAGGCTCTGGGCGAGGAACCGTGGCTCGCCGGCCCGGATCTCTCGCTCGCAGATCTCGGCGTGGTCCCCTGGGTACGCCGCCTCGCGGACTTGCAACTAAACGGCATGTGGCAGGACCGTCCGCGCGTACAAGACTGGTTTAATCGGCTTAGCGCCCGACCAAGCTGGGCCGCCGCCATGGCTGACGATCTGCGCCGGGACTACCTTGCCATCATGCGCGAGACTGGCACGGCTGCATGGCCACGGGTAGCAGCTATTCTCGGCAGATAGATGCAAGGTGTGCGCGTGAAACTTGTGCTTCATTGAGCGCTAATGGTTTGTTTAAACGACTGTCCGTGCCGGTTTATTAGCGAGAAATTATGACGATTGAATCCTCTCAAACAGAACGCAGCAGGCCCTGGTCCGCGTACGTAGACGCCGAGTTCGGCTTTCGCAATCACTGGTATCCAGCGTTTTTTGGAGCAGAGTTGGATGAGGCGGATGTCAGTGTCGGCTTAGGAGAGGCGGTTAGTAACGTCAAATCCGTTGTCATGCTCGGAGAGCGGATCCTGTTTCGGCGTGTAAACGGTCTGGTGCATGCAATTCATGATCAGTGCATCCACAAAGGGGTGCCGTTTTCCAGGAAACCCGAATGTTATTCGAAAGGTTCTGTGACTTGTTGGTATCACGGCTTTACCTACGATCTTGCCAGCGGCACGCTGGTAAACATTGTTACCGATCCGGAAAGCGTTCTTATTGGTCGGCACAAAATCAAAACCTACTCGGTACACGAAGCGCAAGGTGTGGTGTTTGTGTTCATCGGCGATATCGAACCACCTGCTCTGGAGGAGGACGTGCCGCCCGGGTTCTTGGATGAGGACCTCACGATCCACCCGCATGGCTGGTCCAAGGAGGTGGCTTGTAACTGGCGGTTGGGCGCGGAGAATGGTTTCGACCCGGCGCATGCCTATATGCATCGCAATTCCCCCTGGTTCGCGGGTTTAAGGTGCCGACCGTGCTCGGTGATGCCGGATTGGATAAAGACGGGATGGAAGTGATCAACAGCGGCCGAGCACAGCCAGGCCCGTCTGGTGTGCGTTTGATCCGGGGTGCGGGTCGCCCGGTCTGGGAAGTCGATGTCGCCGACGGTAGAAAGATCGCGGCACAATACATGCCTGATGAACCCGGGGTAATGCAGGGGATGGTCCCGGCCGTAGGGATCTGGATGCCCGGCTCGTTACGCGTAGATCCCTTTCCAGCGCCGCACATTGTGCATTTCGAGTGGTACGTACCGATTAACGCGCGGTCCCACCGCTATATGATTACCTGGGGCTCGAAAGCCGACACGGACCTAAAGAAAAAGGCTTTCTTTGACGAAGTGACCTACCTGTGGCGGGACTTCGTTACCGGAAAATTTAATAACGAAGACATGTTTGCACGCGAAGCCATGGACGAGTTCTATGCCGTTGAGGATGGCTGGCATCGTGAACACCTATTCGGTCCGGATATCCTGGTAACGGCCTGGCGCACACTCTGCTCGAACACCAACCGGGGGATCCAGCGGCTGAAATACGGGCCGCAATCAGGCTGAAACCAGCGTAATTCCCAGTTTATGCGGCGTCACTCGGTATTCGGACGCGCAAGCATCGCGGCGCAAGTGGCGATGCCTATGTGCACGCTGCCGACAACGAGATTCGCCGGTACGCCCATGATTACGTCTTCTGGCACCGCAATCGGCGATGCGCTGGCTACCAGTGCAGAGGGGAAAAACGGTAGCCAATAGACAAGCACCATAAACCAGGCCGACCACAGCGCCCACGCCTGTTCGCGAAAGCGGCCCCACAGGCACCACAGCGCCGCGATGCCGATCATCAGTAGCGAGCCGTGATAGGTGAGCACATGAAACCGCGCATGTGCTGACCAGTCGGGATCCACATAGTGACTGACCGTCCAATCGAAGACGATGCCGGCGATCAGCGACAACGCTATCGACAGGGTGAGTAGAGAACGACCGAAAATTTCGCGTTTTGTCATACTCTACACAACGGTCATTACTAACCCGCATATTGCACGAAGGGCAGACAAATTGCTCCTGCATTCTCTGCATTTCCGCCATCCCTGGCGGTCACGGCCGCTACGCTCGTGCAATTGCTTGAAGCCAATGCTGATTCGACGAGCTTAACCATCGCCCAGTTCCTCGCAATTCGTGCGTCGCTTGCGGTCTACTTCGGCGCTGGCTTGCCCAGCCGCACCTGTGCGGCGCCACCATCCGAAGTCCTTCATGCAATGTACGGGCTAAGAGGACGAGTTTAGCCCGCTGCCCCGATATAAATACCTCAGCCTCAACCGTAAGCCGCGTCCTTCATGACCCCGGCGAGCGTTGTGTACGTCTGCGTCCAGGCTGCTTCGAGTTCCGCAGTGAAGGCTGCGCCCAGACCCTGCCCCAGTGTCCACAGTAGCGCAGCGCCGACCGTGTCGTAGTGTTCAGGTTTGACCCCGTAGTCAGCATGGCGCCGCCCGAGATCCTGCACAGGTTCGAGAATGTCGGCCAGTTTGTCTAGATGCGAGACCGCAGTCGTGATCATCGTCATGAGCTTGCGCCCCTGGGCTTTCATGTCACCCTTGAACAGCGGTTTCAGTGCAGGGTCCATTTCAAACAGCCTGCCATAAAACATATCTGCAGCCTGCTCCGAGATCGGTTTGATCTGCTCCCACGAGCTTTTCACCATCTCAATTTGTTCCGGTGTCACGATTTGGTCTCCATTTGTCTGAGTTAAAAGCCGCGAAGGATCATAGCATTACACCGTGGTCGGTAGGCTATACAAGGAGCAGCGTGTGCCGCTAGCGATGCGAAGCAACCGAATGTCGAGTACTAAGCCGTGCAGCGTTCGATCCTCACCGGTACGCCATTTGCCGCGACGCTGCCCGAAAGCTCATCGATGAAATTCTCGTCGGTCAACCTGTTTACATTGACGCCAGCGTTGCGCTTAGCTGTGCGCAGTTCGACGCCTGGCTGATTGTGCCCCCATCCGTGCGGGATACTGACGACGCCCGCCATGACGTCATCGGTGATTTCGGCTTCGATTTCGATACTTCCCGCGCGACTACTAACGCGTACCAGCTCGCCCGCGCGGATGTGGTGCCTGTCGGCATCGCGCGGGTGCAGTAGCGCGGTGCAACGATTCTTGCCTTTGACCAGCCGTTCACTGTTGTGCATCCAGGAATTATTGCAGCGCAAGTGCCGCCTGCCGATCAGCAGTAAATCAAAGCCGTTGTCGGGATGGGCGTCTTGAAACCATTTCTGTCTGACTCGATCCAGATCTTTCAAAAACACGTCCGCGGCCAGTGGGATCCGCTTGTCTTGCGTAAACAGGCGTTCGGGTAGACAAGCTTCCAACGGGCCGAGGTCGACGCCGTGCGGTGCCTGCTTAAGTTTGTCCAATGACAATGCGATCGCGGGGTCTTTTTGTTCTCCATAGGGGCCGTTGCTCAACCCCTGGTCAACGATGGCGTCGGGATGTGGTACGGACCTGGCAGCGGTTTCCGGGTCGCTCAAAACGGATGTACCAAGTTCCAAACGTTTTGTGAGTTCCGCCAGGATCTGCCAATCGTGTCGCGCATCCGCAGGCGGCTCGAATAAAGTCGGTGAATATTTCGCGGTATTACGTACGGCAATAAGGTTGAATACTAAATCATAGTGCTCGTGCTCCAGCACGGATGTCGGCGGCAGTATGATATCCGCATAACGAGTCGTCTCGTTGACGTAAAAATCGATCGACACCATAAAATCGAGCGCATTCAGTGCTTGTCCGAGTTTGTCGCTGTTCGGCAAGCTCAGCGCGGGATTACCCGCGAATGTGATCAGTGATTTGATTTGGCCGTCACCGCTGGTCAGAATTTCATCCGCTAGCGTGGCCGCGGGTAGTTCGCCGCCAAACTCAGGCAATCCGCGCACCCGGCTGCGCCAGTCCGCATAGTGGCCGTGCCCGCCACCGTCCTGCGCCAGATCCTGGATTACGTCGATTGCGGGCTTGGCGAACATATATCCGCCCGGCTCATCCAGCCGGCCGGTGACGATGTTGAGTAGCGTGCACAGCCACTGAGTGAGCGCCCCGAATTCCTGTATGCACGCGCCGATCCTGCCGTAGCACACTGCAGCTGGCGCTTGAGCGAATTCCCGGGCAAGCGTTCGAATCTCGGCTGCGGCGATGCCCGTGTGTTTTTCCACGGCTTCTGGCGGGTAATGGGCGCTAATGGCTTCGATGGTGTCGATACCGTCGAGTGAGGATGAAAGCCTGCCCGGCTTGGCGAGATCCTCGGTGAAAACGGTATTCAGCATCGCCAGCAGCAACAGCACGTCACTGCCGGGCTGAATAAACAAATGCTGACTCGCGATCTTCGACGTCTCCGTGCGGCGGGGATCGACGACTACGGTTTTGCCACCGCGTCTGTGGATGTCTTTGAGTCGTTCCCCGATGTCCGGCGCACTCATAAGGCTGCCATTGGACGCGATTGGGTTTGCCCCGAACATTAAAAAATAATCCGTCCGATCGATGTCAGGCACCGGTAGCAGGAAGTCGTGGCCGAAAAGAAACAGAGAGACGAACTGGTGCGGCAATTGGTCGACCGACGATGAGGAAAAACGATTTCGCGACTTAAGTGCCTCGTGCAGCCCCGGCAGATACAGCGTCGCGCCCAGGTTGTGCACATTAGGGTTGCCGGTGTAAGTCGCAACGGCATCGCGACCGAAAGTCTTCTGGGTCCGTAAAAGATTTTCAGCGACCGTCTCGAAAGCTTCGTCCCAGCCGATTTGTGTCCAGCCATCCGCGGTTCGTCGCACCGGATGCCGCAAGCGGTCCGGGTCTTCGTGTAGATCCTGCAAGGCAATTGCTTTTGGACAGATGTGGCCGCGGCTAAAGGGATCCTTGTGATCACCCCGGATAGACAGGATCTGGGAATCTTTGTGTTTGATCTCTAAACCGCACATGGCCTCGCACAACGGACATGCCCGGTAATGTGTTGCTGCAGCGCTTGGCGCATTCATACCGACGACCTCTCGGACGCGAACGTGACGATGTTCAGCGACATCGTCACGCGTTTACAAGAGTATAGAGCCTATCCGCCACCGTGGTGAGGGCCATTACGGCTCCAGTAGCAGATCTAGCCAGGGCATGCTGGCGTTGTTGCAACGACCGAACACCGCAACCGCTGCATCGGTCCGGCCTGCCGCGTATACGTTGCGGCCGTCGGTACTGACCTCGACCCAAACACTTCCCCCGAGCCCATCAATACCATCAACACCGTCCTTTTGGGCTTGCTCAAAGGTGAGTGCACCGGTGTCGGCGTCGCGGCTAAACACCGCGACGGCACTGTCCGTACGCGATGCCGCATAGACGTTGCGGCCGTCGGCACTGATCGCGATCGAGAACGCGCCGTCCAGGCCGTCGACGCCATTGCTACCGTCCTTGTGCGATTCCAGAAAGGTCAGCCCCCCGCTTGCACTGTCTCTGCTGAACGCGGAAACCGTATCGCCAAACACGTTGGCGACGTAAAGGTTCAAACCGTCAGGACTGACGATAGTTGAAATGGGGCCGTGCAGGCCGTCGATACCGTCGGTGCCGTTCTTGTGGAATGTGATGAAGCTGAGCAAGCCGCTCTGAGCGTCGCGCTGGAAATGGACGATTGCATCGTCGAACAGGCCGGCCACATACATGGATTTACCGTCCGGACTCATGGGTACCGAGTAGGCGGCGGCAAGTCCATCGACGCCGTTGACGCCGTCGCGGTGGAATTCGAGAAATGTCAGCATCCCGGTATTGGCATCCCGAGCGAAGACCGCCACCGCGTCGTCGAAGCGTCCCGCAGCGTACAGATGCCGACCGTCGGGACTGACTCTAACCGCCAGGGCGCCCTTCAGACCGTCCGTGCCGTTGACCCCGTCTTTGTGGACCTCGACAAAGGTCAGCAAACCACTGCCCGGGTCTCGAGTGAAAACTGCGACTGCGTCGTCGAATAGACCGGCAACGTAGACGTGTGCACCATCGGGGCTGACAGTCACCGAGAAAGCGCCGTCCAGACCGTCGATGCCGTTCACTCCGTCCTTATAGACTTCTTGGAAGCTGAGTCTCCCGGACGCTTTGTTTCGCTTGAAGACAACGAGTGTGTCGCTGTCGCGGGCCGCCGCGTAGACGTGCGCGTGGTCCGGACTGACCGCAATGGCCGTGACACTGTCCAGCCCGCTGACGCCATCGGCGCCGTTTTGTTGAAACGCCAGAAATGACAACTGGTCGCAGGCGGTCACATCGATGGAAAGCTGCAACAAGGCTAAACATATACAAATACAGCCCCCAATTTCCGGCCGAATCGAATGCTTGGGTGCGTTTTCCCGAGTGATGTGGAGTTGCCCGAGGTTCATTATGTGAGGTAATAAAATCTCGACGAGGCGGTCGTCGAATATTCAGGTTGTTCGAACTACTAATTTGCCTGGTCTAGACGCATACCCTTACACAGCATAAGTTCACCACGAAAAGGGATTTCCAGAGACTCTATCCCGGATCTGCGTGTCGGCACGAGGATCCGCGCATGTTCCCAAATCCGCCCCTGCAAACGGCCAATAATTTCGTCTTGCTGTGCAAATGAGCACACGACAAGTGTCAAGGTTCTCGGTTCGCTTTGCGCCACGTGTTGCTGAAGTGTATCCCAAGACATCAATTGCACACCCGCAACCTCACTATCTGCGACCGCAGTGTCTGTAGGTACAAAGCCGGCAACTTTGTTCATGCCTGCGTACTTGACCATGTCCAGGAAGATCTGAACTGAGCCCACAAGCACTACATTCTCGCGATTGATCTCGCGAAGGGTTGAGAGTGTGTCGGCGCGAAATCCATCGAAGCAGGCCTGCCATTTTGCGGTTTGGTGGGCTTTCGAAGCTGCTAACAAACCGTGCGGCACCGGTGTCTGCGGCTGTTTCTTGAACACATAGGCCTGCATGGTCTTCATACCGTAGGCCGAGATTTCAAGGGTCATCCAATGCTCGAATCCACAGCGCGCTAACAGATAAGTCAGTGAGTATTGATTGTAGTAAACCCAAAGCGTTTCGCCGGGGATCACGTCTTCAATGCGTGAGATCCGCCCATCCACGCGGTAAGCCACCGCATCATTGAAAAAGGTGGATATGGTGATAACGAGCAGACCGTCGTCATTGAGCAAGCGTGCCACGGACGCAAGCGCCTGTGCTGGCGTCGTTATGCAATAGAAACTGTTGTTAAACAGCACCCCGTTGAAACCAATGTCCGTTTCGAAGTCCTCGACTGTCGAGCAGTGAATGGCGTGTGATGGGAACAGTCCTGCTGGCCGAAACAGTTTCCGGCCAAGTTTGACGATGCGTTGATCGGGTTCGATCGTGGTGAAGTCGTACTCATCGAAGGTAGTGGCATAACCAATAGAGCCGACATCCAGCCAGCGTGGGTACGTCGCCGGCGGAGCTACCTCGGACAGGAACGTCCGCATCGAATCGTAGTTGGGCTTCTGGAACAGCTCAAAATGCGTCTGTGCGTGTTCCTGCACTGATTGGTCCTGTCGTCCAACATTGTAGTAATCCTCGCCAAATTTTCGGAAGTCCTGGCGATAGTCGCAGCACGGCGCCACAGCCATTGCACTCGACGAACCAGAGGGAGCCAGAAATGAAGAACTCCTTACCCAGATCGTAGTTGCGCCAGACAGGCGACAGAAAACTCAAAGGCGTTGGAGTCGCAGATCGGGCAGGTCGTGGGTCCGGGGCCTGCGTTCTCTAGCGTGTCTTGCATTATCGATGCTCTCTGATCGTCGTTGTTTGCCGCCGCACTGCCCCCCTTAGTGGCCGCGGTCAGCGAACGACTGTAACGCAGGTTAAATAAAGGTGCACCAGCAAACAATGATTGCAATGACTCAGGTTCGCTAAAACATTGTAAGCGTATACTTCCGATTACCACCGAACACCTAGAGATCGACCCAATGGACATGAGCGCTATCAAAGAATTTCTACAGGTACCCCAACGCAATGACACCGAAAAGCTGGTACTCGGTGCACGCATATTGGCGGCGGCCGGGCACGGCTCGGGGCTGGCTGGTCAGCTAACGGTCCGAGCCGACTCTGAGACGTTCTGGACCCTACCTTTAGGGTTTGGCCTGGAGGAGGCTCAGGAGCAAAGCCTGATCCGGGTCGATGACCAGGTTCGCACGGTCGAGGGGGAGGGCATCGCGAATCCGGCGGTCAGGTTTCACATATGGACTTATCGCGCGCGTCCCGACATTCACGCCATCGCGCATACCCATGCGCCTGCTGCGTCGGCGTTGTCGTTGCTGGGTCGGCCGCTGATCGTCGCCCACATGGACGCGATGATGCTATATGACGACTGTGCGCATCTGGCGCAATGGCCTGGTGTCCCACATGCGGACGAAGAAGGACGCATCATTTCGACAGCGTTGGGCGACAAACGCGCAATATTGTTGGCAAACCATGGCTTGCTGACCGTCGGTAGCAGCGTGGAGGAGGCAACCTATCTCGCGTACTTCATGGAACGCGCCGCGAGGTTGCAATTGGACGCCGAAGCTGCGGGAACAATTGAGCCCATTGAGCCCGAACATGGGCGCGCCGCGCACGATTTCCTGTTGAAGCCGGAAGTTGTCGCAGGGACTTTCGCTTATTTGGCCAGATTAGTCGGAGGCTAGCACGCGTTCGTGTCGGTCAGCGTTATCGATTTCGGGTTACTCGCTGCGTGATGAGGTCGCAACCGATTGAGACGCCAGATGTTCACCGCGGCGACGGTGAATGTAGATCCACGGCAGCATAACGAATAACACCCCGGCGATCGCATAGGTCACCACGAACAGCGCGAATTCAGGACGTTTGAGAATGACATTGGCAATAACAATAGCCAGTACAACATTCTGAAGACCGACTTCAACGCCAATCGTGAAACGTGTGTCCCGATCAAGACCCACGAGCATCGCGCTGTAATAGCCAATCGCCGGTGCCAGGATACTGAACAGCAGGGCGGGCAACAGAAGCTGACCAATCGTGTCACCGATCTTGCTGATATTGGTAAGGACCACCAGCGAGATGTGAATTATTAGCATCGTCAGCGCGAGTTTCTTTGCGATCTTCAGCTTGGCAACAGTAAAAAGCGGTAGTCTGTTTCTGATCGCCATGCCGATTGCGACAGGCAGTATGGCGATCAGAAATATCTGCAGCATGGTCCGCACTAATGGCAGTTCAATGTCTGTGTCTTCGCCGGCAAACAAAGTGATCCCAAGCGCTGCAATGAACGGTGTCGTCACAAGTGCCAGAAAACCATTCATCGCTGTCAGGCTGACGGACAGATCGACTCGAGCGCCTGCCATATAGACGAAGCTGTTCGATAATGGTCCGCCAGGGCAGGCGGCAAGCAGAACGATACCAATCTGCAAGGCGGGATTGCCAGATCCCAACAACGCCGCCAGGGCGAATGCCATGGCCGGCATCAGGATCATTTGTCCAACGATGCCGGTCGATATAGCCCGTGGATACCTGATCACACGACGAAAATCGGCTAGGGCGAGTTCCAGCCCAAGACAGATCATGATTACGAACACCGTCGCCGGGATTAGAAACTGCACTAGGGCCGACGGTGCGCCGTTCATTAAGCTGTCAGTTACCGGGGCGAGCGCTTAATCCGCAGCGCGATGAGGCGATTACAACGGACAAACTACGGCTGCGGGAGAATGGAACGTATCGGGAACCACGAGTTTCTCTTTGAATCGCGCCGCCTGGTCCACATACACGATTTGATCGTGATATTCACCCGCGCTGATCGCTTGTGTTCTGCCTTCGAAGGTCGTTTGCACGACCAGATAATTGGAGTGCGCCGTGTGTACTCCATTGTCGAACGCAACGACCCGGAGGTTACTCACGAGGTGGCGATAGGTATGTTCATTGAACGTGTTGATGTGACGCAGCGCGGTGACGCGGTCGCGCATCATGCCCCGGCTGGTGTAATACATCCAGAAACCGCCCTGGAGTCCCGCCCTAATATTTTCGCGCGACTGCACGAGATAACGTCCATCTTCCAAAAACAGTTCCGGCCACTGTTCCAGCCGATCGTCGTCCAGACAGGCACTGTAGGTAATATTGAGCCGCATGAAATCGCGCTCCAGGACTTCCAGTGGAGTTGTGGTTGCGGCTGTATCGGGCTGGTTCACGGTTGCTGATTGGTTCATAGATTGTGCTCAAGTTTCGGCAACGTCCATTAGCTCAGCGTATCCTCGCCAGAAGGCGCGTACTGAAGCTTCGGAGTTAAAATGATCGGTGTCGGCAATCTCGGCACCTCCAAACTCCAGAATAGACGTGTCCCCGCGCGTGATGGCGTTCTGCACCATCTCGAGAACTTCGGCGTCCTCGAACGCCACGTAGCCGGCAGGTCCGAATAGATTACTTTGCTTGCGCCGGCACTCGAGTTGGTAGTCGTCATCGCTTTCGTAACCGAACCAGGTGTATTCGATGTCTGTCGTTCCTGGGCTGGTTGGTATCATGCGCCGGAAACTCCACGCATTGCGCGCACAGGTGAACAGCGATGCAGGGAAGATAGAAACGACGCTAAGTTGCAATGCGCCCAACTCTTCAAATCCTCGGGCGATGCTGGGATCCTCAAGCTGGTACTTACCTTGCTGCTCCGGATACTCCACGGTTTTACCGTCCTCGCCAACCTCCAGCCAGGAACTCAGCAATGCGTGGGCGCCGTCGATTTCGACTGCCACGCGGTCTGCCGGCCGAGCGATCCCAAATTGGGGTATAAACGAATGCAACTGTGGGCCGTGATAGCTGTCGCGGTTATTCTCAACAAACAGCTTCCAGTTACACTCCACTGTCTGGCGTTGATAGCCGAGAATTTTCAGCGGCCGGCTGCAGATAAGCGCGATGCGCTCAGCGATCCGTGGGCCGAGAAACTCGGCGAGATCAGGTGCTGCGTCACTCAGAGTGCCGAAAATGATCCCACTCATCGATCCGACGCGAAGCGTTTTCAGACCATGAGCGTCCTTGGAGAACTCGGCCCGGTAGCCGCCTTTGCCCTTTAATCCCTGTTCCAACGCTACACCGAGGAGCTTGCCGGTGCCGTCATAACGCCAGTTGTGGTACGGGCACACGGGGTAGGGTTGGTTGCCGCGCAATGCACGCAGGACCCGCGTGCCACGATGCGCACAGCGGTTCACATAGGCGTTTATCGAACTGTCGTGCGCACGATGCAGTACCACCGGCGTCGTGCCAACGTAGGTCGCTTGGAAGTCCCCGGGGTTGGGCACGTCCTGTTCGGCGCCGAGTATCTGCCAGGTCGGTCCCTGAAAGATCCGCTGTTGCTCCGTTTCGAAAATCGACGGATCGACATAAACATCCGCGTGCGTTCGCGTGAAATCACGAGGAACTGCATCATTCATTACCGTTGCCATAGGAACACTCTTGGTTAGTCATTGTCGAGGCGAATTGACAGGAATTAAAACAAGCGTATTATCATCTGTCAAATAACCTTATTTTTACATCTAATTAGATGAAAACGACGGCGGCAAGTCACGACACCTCGGCGACCGCGTTACCCTTGCGCGTTACTGATTATCCGTTTTACTACATGTGGCATATCGCTACAGAAAGTCAGCGCCGTGTACGTGAAGCGATCAGTCCTTACGGCGTAAGCTGGCAGGAGTGGCGCGTCATTTTCCTGTTGAGCGAACGCGACGGCGTGGCGATCAATGAACTTGCGCAGGAAGCGCTGATCGATGCTACCGCACTGAGCAGGATCTTGAGTTCGCTGGAAAAGCGAAACCTGGTCAAACGCAGGAAGCGATCGGGTGACCAACGCTTTACGCGTATCTATTTAACCGCGGACGGGCGCAAACTGTATCGCGAAATCATACCTATCCCCATGCGGCAGTTGCAGAGCGCCTTGCAAGGCTTGAGTGACGCTGACAAGATTACACTGGATCGATTATTACGGAAGATTAAAGACAACGTGCACCGCTCGCCTTATGCCAATCCAGACTAGATAGTGCGAGATGATGGGAGTGTTCAGTTGACCAACGTTTCGTATACATCTGCCGGTGTTGTTGTGCGCGATGATATCGTCCAGGCGCATACACAGGTATGGCAGAAACTTGCCGAGCCGGGTACATGGTGGACCGGCACAGAGCGCGTTTCTATCGCAGCCGAGGTACGAGGAGCGCGTCAATGCCAGCTTTGCCGAGACCGCAAGGCCGCACTCGCCCCTGCAAGCGTACAAGGCGCTCATAACAGCGAGGCGGAATTGCCGGACGCCGTTATTGAATTGGTGCACCGTGTCACCACCGATTCCGGACGCCTAAGCAAACAATGGTACGAGCAGCTCTTGGCAAGCGGGCTGGAGGACACCCACTATGTCGAAGCCTTGGGCGTCGCTATAAGGACCGTGAGCATCGATACCTTCTGCCGCGGTATCGGCGTTGCAATTCATCCGCTGCCCACGCCCATTGACGGAGAACCTAGCCGACGCCGGCCGACTCAAGCACAGGTGGATGACGCATGGGTTCCCATGATCCCAAATGGCAAGATTGTTGAACCGGATGCTGATCTATTTTCAAGCGATGAACCAGCAGCCTACGTCACCCGTGCACTCAGTCTCGTTCCGGATGAATTGCGCACCAGCATTCATGTCCTTATCCCGCCCCAGTACATGGACGCATTCAAGGTACATCACATACTGGATCCGTCGCGGCCAAGCGGGAACCCGGAACGGGCTATTAGCCGCGCGCAGATGGAGTTTCTCGCTTCACGTGTTTCCGCGCTCAATCAGTGTTTTTTCTGAACTACCGGACATACGTTGATGCTCCGTGCGAGCAGCAAGCTGGAGGGGGTCGAAGTGGACCTGGCATCGGTCACGAATTCAGATGCCGACAGTGGCATTCCACATGGGGCGACGCTGAATGCCTTTGCCGAGGCAGTGCTCGGTGACAGTGACACGGCGCTTAACGATGCCAGGGCTAAACTGCTGGCGCAGATGGGTGAAGCCGCTTTGGTTGATTGCGCCGGCGTGGTGGCCACGTTCATGCAGATGGACCGTATTGCTGACGCAACGGGAATACCGATTGCCAGTGACCGGGTTGCGCTGACGCAAGAGATGCGCGCTGCGCTGGGCCTCAATGATTTTCCCTCGGCACGCAATACCCCTGGGGCGCTGGCGTAACCGATCACGCCGCTCGCAATTTGGGCAAGTGAGAATTTCAGCCGCTTCGCGCCACAATTAACACCTTCCCCTCAGGTATAGGTCGTACCTGAACGACTGCGCTGTGAAAAAGTGACATAGCGTACGGTAAACTCGTGTCTGCTTCCCCGTTTCCAATATCGTTATGAATGCTGCCCAGCGCAAGGTTGAAGAATTATTGAAGTTGGCGGACGTGCGCATAGGTGGCGATCGCCCGTGGGATATTCATGTTCACGACGAGCGTTTGTACAAACGTATTCTGGTCAAGGGTACCTTGGGGCTGGGTGAGGCTTACATGGAGTGTTGGTGGAACTGTGACAGTGTTGACCAGTTCATTACCAACGTTATTCAGGCGAAGCTGCGCAGTAAGATCGCGCCACTGTCCCTTGTTCTGCCCCTGACGCAAGCGTGGCTTTTCAATTTGCAAAGTATGGGGCGAGCCTTTCAGGTGGGCAAAGCGCACTACGATCTGGGAAACGATCTGTTTGAGCGCATGCTGGATAAGCGCATGGTTTATTCGTGCGGTTACTGGAAGGATGTTGATGACCTAGATTCGGCGCAGGAAGCGAAGCTGGACCTGATCTGCCAGAAGATCGGCCTTAAATCTGGTCAACGGGTGCTGGACATCGGTTGCGGCTGGGGTAGTTTCGCTGGTTTTGCTGCCGAGCGTTACGGGGCGGAAGTTTTCGGTGTAACGGTTTCGAAAGAGCAGGGTGCCTGGGTCGAGGAACGTTACGCCGGCTTGCCAGTGCGGGCGCTGGTGAAGGATTACCGCGAATTGGAAGGCGAGTTTGACCATGTTATATCCATCGGCATGTTCGAACATGTCGGCCGTAAGAATTACCGCGAATTCATGCAGGTTGTGCGACGCTGTCTGAAACCGGATGGATTGTTTCTACTGCATACCATTGGTCGCTTGAAAACGCGCAACGCCGCGGAACCGTGGTCCCACAAGTACATTTTTCCGAACGCGCAGCTGCCGTCCATGGCAGATATATCGACTGCGATCGAAAAGGTATTCGTGATGGAAGATCTGCATAATTTCGGCGCGTATTACGACACTACGCTGATGGCCTGGCACGAGAACTTCGAGCGGCACTGGCCAGAGATCTCGGCGCGATACGGCGATGGTTTCTATCGAATGTGGCGGTATTTTCTGTTGACTAACGCCGGTGCGTTTCGTAGCCGGAACTTGCAACTATGGCAGTTGGTTTTGTCTCCGAAAGGTGTGCGAGGGGGATATCAGCGTGTGTAAGCGGAAAATCGAGACAGCGAGCTGTTCGGCGGCCGATGCTGAAGCACGGCCGGATTTCGAGAACGTTAAACGGGGCGATCATGGTATTTGTTCGTCATGAACAGGACGCAGATTGAATTGCTCAATGATCTGCTGGATCGACTGTGCAAGCGCGTGAAACATTATGGCGGGAGCAGTGCTAGCGGCTTGAATCCATTCTACGACGCAGCCGTACGACGCCATAGCCAAGCAAGCCAACAGCGATTGGTGGCAAGACAAGCGCCAGAACTGCGTTTATGGAATATTGTTTCCGTTGTTGCTGCTGTTCAATGTTCCGCTTTCTGCGGTATTCGATTAGTAACTGCTCGGATCCATGCGTGGCCGCCCGCGTTTCCTGATTCTTGGAAATCACTTTCTGCACGAAGGCATCAAGTTCCTCGTAGGTTGGGGGCGCATCATTGCTAACGAGCAGTCTATTCAGCTTCTCGTGAAGTACAGTAACGTCTGTGTCTGAAAGTAATGGGAATCTGAACGTTCTCGATGTGCCATCAGCAAGGTTGATGGTCAAACTATATTCGGGGCCGTCTCCCGAAAATCGCCCAAAAAAGAATGACTCAGCGGAATCGCCAAGTTCATATCTGCGAGGTCCTTCCGTGCTGTCGTATGTGTCAAACAAAAATACGCTGGCCGCTACAACGACAATCAGGCCCCAAAGGAGCATTAGGAAGAACCAAAGACGTGCCCACCTAGGCACCACTAATGTACCGTACCCGTATTCGTGTCAATCTACATTGTACGCGCTGTTCGACCCAGCAGGACCAAGAACAAGTCAGCACGCTGTGTTTCATGGGACCCAACTGCCTGACTGGTTCAGGGCTAGCCCGCATATTGCACGAAGGCGCCGCGCGATGCCCGGATAGCATTTGGTTCTGAAGCTTTGATAGTGATGTTGATAAAATACACTTGGTACCGCATCGCGCAGCTATCGTCTTCCTCCCACGCTTGAGCTTGTGCATCACGCCAGCCATAGCTACGGCTATGCCTGGCGCTCCGGGGCGGCGCTCAGATGCACGCGTCCTCAACGAGGAGCCAGGATCTTTATGCAATATGATGTCTATGCAGTTTTAAACTAATCTGGGTTCGAACTTTCGTCGCGGTCGTATCTCTAGAATCAGCGGCTGCGGTGAAACAGGATACGGGACTTCACTGGGATCGGACGATCTCCAGGCCATGCGACAGGCCCGTAACTACTCGGAGGATTTGTCCTTCTCCTGTTGTCGCAGTATCCACGGCGGGATCTGCTCTGGCTCCTCTGCGGGCTCCTGACTCCCGTCGGCAAAGACTACCTGCAGTGCCCCGGCGCCGTCGAATTCCAGCCTGGTGATGGGTTGGCCCGATTCTCCTCCGTCGGACTTACTGTACTTGTGGCACCTGGAAAAGAACTCCAGCTCCTGCTTGGTGGCGACATCCCACAGGGCGACGGAGTAAATCGTGTCGTCGTCCCAGCGGTCTTCGCTGTGCTTCTGGATCCAGAACGAGGCCATCTTGGACTTGTCGGCATTGTAGCAGCGGTCCTGCTTGGCAATATCGTTGAATTCCATGAAGGTGCCGAATCCGTTTACGATCATGCTTCCCTCCTTCGTGCAGCCAGTTAGATGGGCGTCGCTTTAGTCGCGACTGCGGCGGACCTACTGTACAAGTACGTCGATGAAAAGCAGCTACCCGACGTCCGTCGGGTCGGGGTTTACATCATTGTCATCCTGACTGTCGGTAACCAGGCTCCAGATGGTCGGCACAAACACCAGCAGTGACAAACCAGAGAAAGTGATTCTTGCGTATAAGGCGCTATCGGTAAAAAACTCTACGCCATAAGCTATACCCATAAACACCATCAGGGGCGTGAGGATCCAGATAGTATTCCTCGGATCGCGAATGGTAAAGTAGCCGACCATCAGCAACCATAAGGACAAGCAGGCGAAAGCAATCACATCGATTATTAAGTCCACGGCATCTTCCTTTACATCACCAACGTGCAAGTAGGTGAGGCGTAAAACTGTCTCTAGAGTTCCGTCGTAATTAGAGAATAACGTTGTTGAAATATCAGGTCGAGATTGCGGTTTTCATTCATTGTATCTAATCTCCTGCGCAGGCTAGATACTAGCTACATCATTAATCCATAGGACATAGGTTACGAGGAGAACTGACCATGCCAATTCGTGAGGCGACAGATCCCGAGATCCGGTCAATGACTGGTATTCACGTATACCAGTACTACATGTCGAACTGTGCTCAACGCGTTTGCCTTGCGCTCGAAGAAAAGGGATTGGACTGGACAGCGCATGCCGTCAACCTGTTCACCCAGGAGAATACCAAGGACTGGTATTTTAAGATCAACCCAAAGGGGCTGGTGCCGGCGATGGTGCATGACGGCGTGGTGATCACCGAGTCGATGGATATTCTGCGCTATATCGAAGAGCAGTTCCCGGAGCCCACACTATATCCGACGGATCCGGCGGAGCGCCGAAAGGTCGATGAGTGGATGGATACCGCGACCGAAAACCATTTGGGTGTGATCAAGACTTACATGTACTCCTTGGCGTTTGGAAGCTCCAAAAAACCCGAGGATATGGAGCACTATCGAGAAATCCAGGAAGATCCGGAGCTGGTTGCTTTCCACCAGCAGACCTTGGACGGCTTCTCACCTAGCAAGATCCTCGAGGCGGAACGCGAGATCTTCGCGTTCTACGATCGTCTGGAAAAGGAACTTGGCCAGCATCGATGGTTGGTAGGAGATGAATTTACCTACGCCGACATCGCCTGGTTCGTGCAGTACTTCCTGATGCAACGCATGGGGATGGTTAACTTTGAAAACTATCCGAATATTCGCCACTGGGGTGCAAGTCTTATGCAGCGGCCTTCCTTCGAGCGCGGCGTAGCGCGGCTTCAACCCTGGTATTCACCGCTTGTCTGCCTGGTGCTGCGGTTCAAGTCACGCTCACGGCGCGGCGGGCCACCGCCGAAACAGGCCCGTGTGGCCGCCTGAGAACTGCAGAGAAAAGAAGTTTTTTCTAATTAGTTTTGCTTGGCGAGCTACGGATCCAGTTGTTGCTGACGATCCTCGTGTGAGCGCGCAACGAGGTACGCGTGGATCAGGTGGGCCTGCTCTTCATCGAGCACGTCAGAAAGGTTCGGCATTCCGTTAGAAACAAGCGCTCCTTCCCGTACAATTTGGTTGAAGGCTGAATGGCTTGTTTCGCTCATCAGGCGGAGATCGGGTATCGTGCCAAGCGAGCGAGCGTTGAAGCCGTGGCACGCGGCACAGTACACGGTATACAGTCCTTCACCTGCGGTTATTTCTTCCGCACTCGCAGGCAGCTCCGGTGGTTCGGGGATGTTTCGGTTCAAGGGTTGCTGAACAGGTAGCTCTGCATCGCCGTCCAGTTTGAATACCAGCAGTTTGCCGTCATTGCCGTACACGGTAGAAGCGATCTCCGAGATGTAGCCGAAGAACAGGACGCCGCCGCCGGTGCCGGCAAGTATCGCCACATACTGCTCACCGTTAATCTGGTAACTGACCGGTGGCGCGATGAACGAGGTATAGGCTTCGAAGGTCCACAGGATCTCGCCGGTGTCGGCATTCATGGCGTTGACCTCGCCTTCAGCATTGCCCTGGAAGACGAGTCCGCCGGCTGTCGCCATCGCACCACCGTTCCAGAAGTGCGGGGATTCGATCACCCAGTCGCTTTTGCCGGTGAGCGGGTTGAACGCTTTGAAATAGCCTTTGCTCGGTGTGCTGCCCGGTGTGTTGTCGATAATACGCGGCAAATTTGGAAGCTCTTGACCGATATTGAGGCCCAGCGGATCGCGCGGATAGACACCGGTCTTCTGCCAGGTCTCATCCATGACATAAACGCCTGGGATCTCGGCGGCCGTCATATAAACCACGCCTTTAGCGGCATCGAAAGACATGGCTTGCCAGTTACGAGCACCCAGCGAGGTCGGGATGACCCACTTTGCCTCTTCTAGATAGTCGAGCTGCGGATTCTCCACTGGTCGTCCGCTTTGCATGTCGACGTGTGTTGCCCAGGTCGTGTGCGCGAATTTGTGCGCTCGTAACAGCTCCCCATTGCTGCGATCGATGACGTAAAAGAAGCCGTTTTTGGGCGCCTGCATAAGCACCTTGCGCTGGCTGCCGTCGACCTGCATGTCCGCCAGCATGATGTCCTGAACGGCCGTGTAGTCCCAATTTTCGCCAGGCGTGGTCTGGTAATACCATTTCATCTTCCCGGTGTCGGCGTCCACCGCAACGATTGAAGACAGAAACAGATTGTCGCCACCGCCCGGAGAGCGGATCTCGCGCGCCCACGGTGAACCGTTGCCCGTGCCGAAATACAGGTGGTTGAATTCCGGGTCGTAGACGATGGAGTTCCAAACAGTCCCGCCGCCACCGAACGTCCACCAATTTTCGCCGTTCCAGGTTTTTGCCGCCATCTCGAGTTCCGTATGCTCAAAAGGCAACGACGGATCTCCCGGCACGGTGTAAAAGCGCCAGGATAGTTCTCCTGTTTCGGCATCGTAGGCGCTTATATATCCACGGACGCCAAACTCGGCGCCGCCATTGCCGATGAACACCTTGCCGCGAGCTGCTCGCGGCGCCCCGGTAATGCTGTAAAAGCGATCGCGATCGATCAAAGTATCCACGTCCCACACTTTCTCGCCGGTAATGGCGTTGAGCGCGATCAAGCGGCCATCAATGGTGCCCACATAGACGCGGCCGTCGTATACGGCGACACCGCGATTGACTACGTCACAGCAGGCGCGTCGGCCCCATTGTCTCGGCACTTCAGGATCGAAGGCCCAGATCTCTTCACCACTGACCGGATCGAGTACATAGACGCGGCTCCAGGTGCTGGTGATGAACATCATGCCATCGACAACGATGGGCGTCGCTTCGAGGCCGCGCTTTGTTCCCATGTTGCGATACCAGGCAAGTCCCAAACGCGAAACCGTTTGCCGATTTATCTGCGTGAGCGGTGAGAATCTCTGTTCCTCGTAGGTGCGGCCGTGAGATAGCCAGTTGCCGGGTTCCGCGGCAGCATTGATGATCCGCTCGTCGTCGATATGGGCTTTCGGCCGCAGCTTCGGCGCCGGCTCTTCGCTGGTCGCCAGCTCCTTGCGCTTTTTTAGCTCCACAACAGGCTCTGAGGAACGCGAGCAAGCGGTCACGATGATGGTTGTTATGGCCGCAAACACGAGTCGCCGCAGATTAGTTTGCCATACGTTCATGTCGCCACATGTCCGCAAAAATGGGGACATGACACTACCATACTTGATACTCTCACGCGCCTGCGGAGCGGTGCCGTGTATCTATTGGAAACCCTGATGTTTGTGTCTGTCGTGGACAGTGTCGGCGCTCGGGTATGTGAGCACTAATAGCCGAGGAGATAAGACAATCAGCGTCAATGTTCGAAGACAGGAAGGGTTACTAACGTTCGCGACGGTATGTCTATTTGCGGTACCGAGTCCTTGCCTGGCGGACAACGTCGAACGTCCGCTCAATTACGGCGCTATTGGCGCATTCCTTGTTTTCGTTGCCATTACTCTGTGGATTACCTGGTGGGCGGCACGGCGCACGCGCACAACACAGGATTTCTACGCGGCTGGTAATCGCATCACCGGGGTGCAAAACGGCTTCGCCATTGCCGGTGATTTCATGTCTGCCGCATCCTTGCTGGGCACAGCGGGGTTGGTCGTCCTAATCGGTTATGACGCGATCTACTTTCAAATTGGTCTGACGGTCGGTTGGGTCGTCGTTTTGATGCTGGTTGCCGAGCGTTTGCGCAATCTGGGGCAATACACGTTCGCCGATGTTGTGTCGCTGCGCCTTGCGCGTCGTTCCATCCGGATCCTTGCTGCCTGCGGCACGGTGGCGGTGGCCATTCCTTATCTCATCGCCCAACTGGTGGCGGCCGGAGCACTGGTGGAGGCTTTGTTTGGCCTGTCTTATGCCAAGGGTGTGCTAGTAGTTGGCGTGCTCATGACGATCTACGTGAGCTTCGGCGGCATGATAGCGACGACTTGGGTGCAAATCGTCAAGGCGGTGCTGTTGCTGTGCGGGGCGACCATATTGTTCTTCATGGTTCTAATCGTCGTGGATTTTGATTTGAAAGCTCTTGCCCTGCAGGCGATGCAGGTGCATCCAAATCATAGCGCTATCATGCAACCGGGGCTGTTGTTTACCAGCCCCATCTCGGTGTTGTCCGTGAGTCTGGCGTTCATCGGCGGCATCGCCGGCATGCCGCATGTATTGATGCGGTTTTTCACCGTGCCTGATGCTCGCGAGGCGCGCCGCTCCGCGGGAATCGCGCTGCTGCTCATTACCGTGTTCAACTGGATCATCCTGGTAATCGGACTGGGCGCTATTGCCTTGTTGGTTGATCATCCGCAGTTCACAAATGGGGGAACCGACATCGTTGGTGGCAGTAACATGGCGGTGATCTACCTGGCGCAACTGCTGGGCGGTGACATATTCATGGGATTCATCTCGGCAGTTGCGTTCGCAACAATACTGGCGGTGGTCTCCGGGCTGACATTGTCCTGTGCGGCGTCTATCGCCCACGATTTGTACGCGAACGTATTCCGTCATGGCAGCAGTACCGAAGCAGGTGAGTTGCAAGTATCGCGGGTAACGATCGTTGTGCTCGGCGTTATCGCCGTGTCTTTAGCGATTTTGTTTCAAGGTCAAAATGTTAGTGTGCTTGCTACGATTCCGTTGGCCATTGCTGCCAGCTCCAATTTCCCGGTGTTGATTCTGGCAATGTATTGGCGCCGCATGACGACTCGTGGAGCGCTCGCTGGCGGTTACAGCGGCGTGGCGATTGCAGTGATCCTCGTCATCCTTGGGCCAAATGTCTGGGTGCAGGCGCTCGGTTTTGAACGCGCCATCTTTCCATATACCTATCCGACGGTGTTCTCCATGCCGGCGGCTTTCCTCATTGCCTGCTGGGTATCGCTGCGCGATAGGAGTGAACAAGCGGCGGCCGAAGCTCTGGGGTTCGACAAAAATCTCAGCCGTGCCCAGCTTGGCAGCGTTGACTAGGTGCTACTTTTTGATCGGCAGAAACGTGACCTTAGAGTGGCGGCGAACGTTGTTAACTGAATCAGCGATCTTCGATCGTGCGCAGCTCGGCGTTGGTCTGACGCAGCCTCAACGATACCGCCCGGGCCAGCCGCTCGAATACTCGCACGCCGACGATCGCATTTGCCTGTACATGGGTATCGAACTCATCGCGTGACAGGACATAAAGCTCGCAGTTCGTTTTTGCTTCTGCATTGGCGGAACGCGTTTCGTGGTCAATAAACGCCATTTCGCCGAAGTAATCCCCGCGGGTAAATGTTGCCAGATGATGCTGCTTACCGCGTTTCAAAGGCAGCAGGATCTGCACGACACCGCTGCGAATGAGAAAGAGTTCGTCGCCTTCGTCGCCGCGGCTGAAAATACTGCGGCCCGTTTCGACGGTGCGTGTGTGGACACACAGACTAAGCTCATCGTGAGTGTTCGCCTCGAGATCGATGAATAATTCGATTTCCCGCAGATCCAATGGGCGCAGCGCTTCACCCGCGGCCCAACCAACAATAGCCAGGATCTGGTTTTCCATCCATTCGAGGGCTTCGTCGCGGATCTCGAACACCTTCATTGCACCGTCGCCGTGCCCGAGCAACCCCACTTGTTTCAGATAGCGCTCGATGTCCTGGCGTTTCGTCAGACTTGAGGGCAAGCCACACAACAGCAGCGCGCCACCATGTTCGGCTAAACGCCCGTGCATCTGGCGGAATAGATTGGCCGCGGTATAGTCCATAGATTGTACTCGGCGCATGTCGAGCAGCATCCAGCGTCGGGTGCTCAGGTCTCTTTCCAGTTGAGTGAACAGCTGATCTGTGGTGCCGAAGAACAGGCTACCTTGGAGTTCGAATACGGCCCCCAGTTCGCCATGCTGCGCAAGCAACTCGCGCTCAGCTTCGAGCCGGTGCATTTTCGATGAGACCTCTATCAAACTCGCCTTGCGGCGCAGTACCGAGATCCGGATCTGATCGCGGATGAATAAAATGATCGCCAGTCCCACACCGGTACCGGAAGCCGCAATCAAACCAACGGATTCGGCTACCACCACCACGGCTGCAATTACCGCGAAATCAAAGCGTGTGTCGGCGTGCTTCAACAGCCTGAATGCCGACCAATCGAACATGCGATACGCAACCACCAATAGAATGCCGGCCAGCGCGCCTATGGGTACCCAGGCTATTAAAGGACTGAGCGCCAGGATGGCCAGCACCACGAAAACACCTTCGATCGATCCCGAGCGGTTTGTAGTGCCCCACTGGTGACGTTCACCAAGGTCGGACCCATGGTTCCCGCCCCTGGCATGCCGCCGGCGGCAAATGCTGCGAGATTGCCGATCCCCTGACCCAACAGTTCACGGTTGGAGTTGTGCCGGCCTTTGGTGAGGGCATCGAGCACTACGCAGGTCTTTAATGTATCTATCGACAGCAATGCCGACAGCGCCAGCGCTGTATAAGCGACTAAACGCAGATCCTCGGCGCGGACGTTGAGCAGCGCCTGAAACTGACCGACAACCGACTGCAGAAACGAGCCACCAGCTTCAATTGGGCCGATCACCAGCGGATTGTTGCTCACCGTGAGCAGATCCGGTGAGATTACTATCCCCAGCAGCAGGTAGGTCACCACGCCTGAGAGTAAACCGAGGATCGCCGCGGGCACCTTTTGAGTCAGGCGCGGCGCGTATACCATGACAATAATAGTTACGATGCCGACGACGACACCCGGCCATTGCCATTGCGACGGTGCGATAACTCCGTGCATCAAACCGATGTCGTCGGGCAGCCCCAGCAACTTCGGTAACTGGCCAAGCGCAATAATGAGACCCACGCCGGACAGATAGCCGCTCACCACCGGGTAGGGAATATATTTAATGAACCGACCGCCCTTGAGCAGGCCATAAATAGCTTGCAGCACGGCCGCGAGCAGTGCGGTCAGTGCCAACAGTCCGGGAATGCGTTCGATCTCGACGCCGGCACTGACCAGTGCCGCCGCGAGACCGGCGAGGATGGCCGCTGAAGGTGCACACGGTGCGGTGATGAGCGCGGGCGTTCCGCCAGTCAGCGGCGCCACTAGCCCGAGTGCAGCGGCACCGAGCATTCCGTACAAGGCGCCCTGGCCGGCGAGCGAGGGATCGATTGCGGAAAAGACCAGGACTCCAAATGCGATTGCGGAGGGCAGGGCGACCAACATCGCTGCGAGCCCGCCCCAGATGTCATTTACTTTGATAGGCAAATTCATCGCACTGCTCAACGGCAACGCGGTCGTCACTTTTCCTCGGGCAGATCGGGGAGGACGAATTGTGTGGCCCGGTGCAGCGCGCTCATGTAAATCAGCCCGCCATGTGGGCGATTAATCTCGGCTTCGTCATAGATGAATTCGAAGATTTCGTCGGCGCTCTGTGCATCGACCATTACGTCCAGTACTTCCTTCTCCGTTTGACCACCGAGGCCCCTGTACTTGAGCGGCGTGATCTTGCCTATGCCGCGCGCGCTCGTGATATTTACAGAAATAATCCCTTTCGCCTTAAGGGCCGACATAAGCGGGGGCGCTGCGCCCTTGGGAAGCACACAGGTGATGAGTTTCGCGAAGTGGCCGGACATGCGATTTGGTACCTGTTCCTGATTAGAAATTCTGGGTGATCGCTACGACGTAGTTTCGACTGCCAATTTTTCTGCGATCTCGCGCGGCACATAGGTTGCGGCTTTCTCGATCGGCGTGACATACATAAAACCCATGCCGGGCGTATCCAGCTTGCCCGCGATATACATCTGCTCGAAGATACGGTCGACCTGGTCGGCGGCAACGACGACCATGATAACCTCCTTTTCGGCTTCGACCGTCACCCCTAGGATCCCGAGTCGCTCGCGAACGCCGCTGCCGCGAGCGTGATATATGGTTGCGCCCTGAGCACCTGCTTCTTGCGCAGCTGTCACAATGGCATCGGCGTTGCCGTGCTGAACGATGCAGGTCACCAGCGCGACATCGGTCAGTACGACAATTTCTGTTTTGGCCATCTCTACCCTCCGCTCACAGCCGTTTTATCTTCTATTTTGTGGCGCCGTTCCGTTCGCCATTTGATCCACAGACCGACGCTCAACACGGAGAGGATCGGTCCAATCGAAGCCATCGACAATATGCCAAATCCTTCGACCGCGTCGACGGCTTTGCCGAATCCCAAGCCCATCGCGAGTACCAATGGTACCGTCACGGGCCCAGTGGTTACCCCGGCACTGTCCCAGGCGATGTTGACGTACTCTTCGCTGGACAGCGCTGTGAGTAAGATGGCCAGTGAGTAACCAGGAACGATCAGGTAAGCAATGGGAATCGCAAACGTAATCTTCGCGACGCCTAGGGCAATACCGCAGCCGACGCCAACGGAAACGGCGTTCATCAACGTTGATTTACGAAATGCGCCGTTGCTTAGGTTTTCGACCGTCATACCGAGCGCATTCAAAGCTGGTTCGGCCAGTGTTGCGCCGAAGCCGAGCAGCCAACTGAATATGATAGCGATCGAGAGTCCGAGGCCGAATGTATAAAGAGGAGAATCGTGGACCATGTCGATCTGAGTGAAGGCACCGGGCACGAGACCACCGGATTGGCCTCCCAATTTAGCCAGCCCGTAACTCAGTCCAATGCTGAAGATTATCATCCCAATTACCGCCAGACATATCCCATAGGCCATTGTGCCTCGATTACGGATCCTTTCGTGTAGCACGAAGCGCATGACCAGCATGAGGAACACGACCAGCGGCAGGATTGCACGCATACCGCCGATTATCTCGGTGGCCGGGGTCTTGCTATGCCACGGTATTTCCTGCACGACACTGGCAGAGGAATGCGCGGCTGCGATGATGGTGTCAGGATTTACGGTTTGGGCGACATAAAGGGTCAGAAGTAACACCCCCACTATCGGGAAAAGCGACGCAAGCGTGACGATTCCGAAGCCAGACATTGACGAGCGGCCTTTGCCAGCCGCGGTCGCGATGCCTATTCCCAGCGACAGCACTAGCGGTACCGTCACCGGCCCAGTTGTGACGGCACCGCAGTCCCATGCGAGTCCTAAGGTCTTGCGCAACTCTGGATCGGTGGCCATATAACAGGTGAGCGTGATAAGCGGGACCAGTGTCGCGTAGATCAGCGGCTTCAGGCTCCATCCATACAGAAAACGCAGGGTGCCGAGGACGGCGGCCATGCCGACTCCAAGGCCAACCACCAGCACTAGCGTGAACGACCAGTCATTCAAAAGCGCATATAGATACGGTGCACTGTCGACGTTGACGATGGCGCCCGCGGCCTGCAAAGCGCCGATCGCGGGTTCGGCAAATGTGACGCCGATGCCCAGCAACATCGCAATTAACAACACTACCGGTAGCGGCGACTTGGACGGGAGTACGTTGCCGATAGTTTCGCCAAACGGCATCAGTCCAACCTTCAGACCTTCCATAAACAACATGAGTCCGACGATGACTGACACGAGTCCACCGGTGATCAGCAACGAGTCCGACACACCCTGGCGGAGTATGATTATCTGGAACAATGCCAGGTAGCCGCCTAATGGGACCACGGCCTTGACCTGATCCCAAAACCGGGTGCTGATGTAGGGCTGGGTGAGCCGATATATATCGATCGGTCGGAGCTTGAGCCTTGATGGCTGATAGGGCAGCTCGTTTCCGTAGGGATCCTTTTGGATCTGGGGTACGAAATCGTTATAACTCACCTCTTGTTGGTGCAAGGCGATTTCCCGCACGAAGGAACCGAAGCGGATCTGCTTAGTCATATGCGGCACTGTTCTCCAAACGATAGTGTCGCGTTTCGGTGCCGCGACGTGGAACGATAAACCAAGCTCATTATGCTAGCTCCAATCGAATCAGATTGTGGTTGGCGATGCGATCAATAAAGAAGTCATAGCCCATTAATTTGTCCGCGGATGTCAGCCCCATTTCGGCCAAAGGTGCCTGGCCGAAGAATTTACAGTAAAGTAAGCGCATGACACTTCGCGCAACTTATCTACGCTGATTTGCCGTTTACTCATAGTCGCCGAAAGCCACTGATGTTGCCGCCACCGCCAGTTTACTGGACGCCATTGCGTTCGGCATGCGCTCGCTCTATCACATAGGCACGGATGGCCTCGGAGTCTTCATTGCTTAGTAGCTCCGCGAATCCTAGCATGCCGCGGCTCTGGCGAGCGCCGCCAAGTACGATTGCTGGCCATTCGGCATGACTTTCAGGTGTCAGATATCTGAGATCGGGCAGAACGCGTCCGCTGATGGCACTATCACCATGACACGTAAAGCAGAAGTTGTGGTACAAGGACCTGCCGCTGGCTACTGTTTCGACAGAGGCGTTCATCGGCGGCGGATCAGGGATCTCATACGGCTCATCGTCTTGTGCGGGTAGTGTCGCCTGTCCGGCTAGCTTGAAGGCCAGCACCCGCGAGATATTGCGTACGCCGATCCGCCTGGCGGCTTGCCCGCCTAGCAGTGCAAAGCCGGAGCCCCAGCCCACGGCGACTGCAATGAATTGTTCGTCATCGACGCTGTAACTCACGGGTCCAGCCATGACGCCTGTCTGAGCGCCGAAATCCCACAGCTTTTCTCCATTATCCGCACGGTAGGCGACGAAGTTTCCCGCAGCTTGTCCCTGAAAAACGAGGTTACCAGCGGTTGCGAGCACGCCCCCATTCCAGGAAACATTATCGGGGTGCCGCCACACTTCACGATTTTTGACCGGATCCCAGGCAATCAGTGCACCCGTCAGCCCGTTCAGGGCCGCGTCTCTTTCCACCGGATCCTCCGGCATCTGAGCCGCTGGCAGACTCACGCCCAGGTTATAAACGCCGACACGGCCGTCATAGACGAAGTCTTTTTGCGTTTTGTACGGAAAAGCATCCAGTCTTGTCGGGATATAGACCAGGCCGGTGTCGGGATGGTAGGCCATGGGGTGCCAGTTATGGGCGCCGAGCGGCCCGGGCGACGTCATAACTACCTCATCTCGATCCCGGATACCGACGGTCTCGACCGGTCGCCCGCTCTTCAGATCGACGTGGCTTGCCCAGGTGATCGGCACAATAGCCTCAGCCGACAACAACTCACCGCTGCGCCGATCAATTACGTAGAAGAATCCGTTTTTCGGCGCCTGCATCAATACCTTGCGCATGGTGCCGTAGACCTTTAGCTCCGCCAAAATAATGGGCTGAGTAGCGGTGTAATCCCAGTTCTCCCCCGGTGTAGTTTGATAATGCCAAACGTATTCTCCGGTATCGGGTTTGAGCGCGACAATGGAACTCAAGAAGAGATTGTCGCCGCCCCCGGGGCTGCGGATTTTCCTTTCCCAGGGCGATCCGTTGCCTACGCCGATATAGAGCTGATCAAGTTCGGGATCGTAAACAATTGCATCCCAAACCGTGCCCCCACCGCCTGCGAGCCACCACTCACCGGTCCACGTTTTCGCGGCCATCTGCAACGCTGGGTTTTCGAATGGCTGGGAGGGATCACCGGGCACTGTGTAAAAACGCCATGCGAGTTCGCCCGTGGTGGCATCGTAGGCACCTACATAGCCGCGTACGCCAAACTCTGCGCCGCTGTTGCCAATAATGACTTTGCCTTTGACCACGCGCGGCGCTCCGGTAATCGTATACACCTGCTCGGGCGGCGTTGTCTGCACGATCCAAACCGGTTCACCCGTGTTGATATTCAGCGCGACCAGACGGCCGTCGAATGTGGCGACATAGACCGAATCGCCCCACCACGCGACACCGCGGTTGACGACATCGCAGCACGCCTTGCCACCTACCTCTCGTGGCACTTGCGGGTCGAGTTGCTTGCCTGTGGCCGCATCGAGTGCGTAGACGATGCTCCAAGAGCCTGTGACGTACATAACGCCATCGACGATCAGCGGGGTCGCCTCAACGCCGCGCTTGGTTTCGATGTCGAAATACCAGGCCAGGCCAAGTTTTTCGACGTTATCTGCGTTAATTGCGGCTAGCGGGCTGTAACGTTGTTCCAGATAAGTGCGTCCGTGCGTGAGCCAATTGCCCGGCTCGGAATCGCCGTCGACGATACGCTGCCCGGGATTTAGAGGCGCAAGACTGCCGACCTCATCGGCCGTGATTGGTGATTCGTCAACGGCCGGCGCGACGGATGTGTGTTTAGTATCGTTGCTGTCGTCATTGGAACTGCAGCCAGCTACACACGCTAACACTATTAAGGCGAGCCAAAATACCGCCCGAAAAAAACGCATTTCTATTGTCTCCTCCCAAAAAATAAATGGGGTCAGATACACATAAAATAATGGGGTCAGATACACATTTTTGAAAGCACGCGTGCAGTCTGAAAGCTCTGAGCAAAAAATGTGTATCTGACCCCATTATTTTATGTGTATCTGACCCCATTTATTTACCGTAATTCGCGACAAATTCCACTTGGACGGCTGTTTCCAGCGCTCTTTGTGAGCGGGCTTCTCTGACGTGCGCGATGGCCGCGTCAGGAGCGACGCCGTTGCTAACGAGCGTGCAGGCGGCAACAGTACCGGCACGGCCCAGTCCACCGACGCAGTGTACGAGAACTTTTTTGCCGGCAGATAAGGCATCGTTAATCCACTTCACGGCAGCCGATGTTAATTTGGGGCTGGCTACTTCCTGGTCGAGGATGGGCAGGTGATGGGTATCAAGTCCTTGTTTTTTATAAATATCTAGTAGATTGCGTACCCCGAACGAATCGAGCTCGCCCTGCGTGGCAAGACAGACAACGTTGGAGATTCCGTGCCCAAGGATCTCATCGATATCGGCATCGAGGCTTCTGTCGAAGTCCCGGCGACCCGGGAGTAGGGTGATGGCTAAGCTTCCCGGAGCGATGCTCTCATGGGAAAGCCAATCCAGACGTAATGACGTTGATTGACTGAGACGATCTTCGATCCTGTCTATACACAAAGCCGCCGTGTATAGAGCCCACAGTTTCTGCCGCTGATCGGATTCCTCGAACGACAGGTTGTGGATAGCGTATCGAAGTTGCCCACACCAAAGTTGGAAAGGGTCTCTATCCTTGTCGATGATGGTGCTGTAAAAGGAGCGCAGATGCCGCAGAGTTTGCCAACACCGGTTCAGATTGTCGGTGCCAAAATCCTCTGTAATCAAATTTTGTGCACCAAGGTCATTGACATACAAGAGTCGGTCAGAGAGTCGGCAACTCAGCTCCAGATCATCATCCGTTTTTACCGGCGTCAAGATGTATAGAAGATCGTTTTCGAACTTAATGAGATCCATCAGCGCGTGGGCGCGGCGAGTGTGGAAAAAATCGATGAGCCAGATGTTCTCGTTCTCGTCGAGAATGATATTGGCGCCGTTGAGATCACCATGCACATATGACATGCGCGTGTAATCGGGCGGTAGCTGCAGTTTGTTGGCGAGCGTGTTCTCGTAAAAATTTAGTACTGTCTCCGCTGCCTTGGATGGTGTGTTGGGTTCGAGAGTTTCGATTTGTTGTCTGACCGATTTTGCCCACTTCGGAGAGAAACCGTAATGTTCGAGGAGGTCACAGGACTCGAGTTCGGCGGCCTCGTAAAGTCGCATCAGCTGATTGCCAAAAACCGAATCCAGAATACGGTTCACCCGATCCTGGGAAAGGCCGCCAAGGTATTTTTTCTGGAAGGTGGTTGAGTGGTCTCCGCTCATGGAAGCGTAACGGTATTTGATAGCGCCGCGGTTTTGCAGGTCGCAGAAATCCGACACGTGGGGAGCCACGTTGCCAAGCACGTCTTGTATCCTTTCAAAGCAAGCGCGCTCCCTGCCGATCAGATCACGTGGACCGATCTTGATAACATGCGGACATTGTTGGTGTCCGTTCAGATCGACACTGGAGCTGGAGGCGACGACGTTTCCAGAAACCCGCCGTCAAGGATCCTGAGGTCCACGTGTTTGCAGTCTCTGAAAAGATATCGAATGACACTCTCGTCGGCTGCATTCAACGTGAGTTGTGCACAGCGTAGTTGCGGATGTGCGCTGTCGAAACCGCGCAGACGGACATCCGTATTGGAGCCTCCCAGGTATTCGATGAATTCACCCACGGAGTCGATGACGCGGACGCCGAGGATACGCTGCATCTGATCCAGCGCCTGGAAGTGATGTTGTCTCGTGGATGAGGCGCACAGGGCCGAACAGACAGCAATTTCAAACGTGGGGTAACGCGTTTTCAGCTCGTAGGCGAGAAAGCTGATTTTCGCTTCTGTCCACACGCCGATAATGCCGATGCGGCAGGCGCTTCCGGCCTGCGGATTCAGCGCTTTCTCGAGACCCGTTTCCTGAAAATCATTTAGCGTCAGCGAATCGATAATCGAGGTGTCACTTTTTGCTTCGTCTGGATCTCTGAAGGCGAAGGCGGCTCCTTCAGTATGTGATAGGCAGGGTTCGCCGAAATGCTGCAGGTGATCTTTTTGTGCGGGGTCTTGCGTGTCGTGCCAGTCTCGCAAGTGGATGATTTTCAGATGCTCAGCAGCATGAGCCCATTCCATGATGCGGGCCACCGGACCTTCGTACGGCTGTTCACCCAGTAGACGTAGCGCCTCTTTGTAACCCACATGCAGTTTGTTGGGCAGGGGGTCGTGCGCTCCTATGGGCCTGACAAAATCATTCTGAAGGCATTGGGTAAGCAGAATGGAAGGAGTCATAACCGGAATTCTAGCACTGCTAATCCTGCACTAAGACCGAGTAACCGAACACTGAGGTTGCGAAGATCGCCCGAGCAATTAGCAGCGCAAATCGAATTCGGGAACGCACCTGTAAGATTCAGCGGCTAATCGCAGTCATGATGCTCCATCGCCAGCGCCAATCTCGTCGACGGCGGACTCGATCCGTTCGATTGCCATGCGCGCGCCAGCCTGCATGCGCGTGTTTGTGCTTTTCTCCGAAATCTTCTTTCTCGCCGGTAATGCCGCCGCATCACCGATAACACCCAGAACCTGGACCGACCAGTAAATCTCGTCACTGCTCATGTCGTCGAGCCACTTGAGCATCGTCGGCACTGCCGGTCCGGCAGCAGCACCGATTGGCGCTAGCGTTCGCAGCACTTCGTACCAGCCGCTCGTTTCGCTATTCGGGATCAGCTCGCGGAGCCGCGGACCCGCTCGTGGTCGCAGACGGTCAAGGAAGTTGAGCGCCTCAGCGCGACGCTCGCCGTCGGTAACAGCTTCGACCAATACCGGGATGGCACGCTCGATTGCGAATTCGATCGTACACAGTGCTCCGGCGGCGGCCACGCGCACC
Organism: Gammaproteobacteria bacterium; assembly: GCA_965225625.1. GTDB lineage: Bacteria > Pseudomonadota > Gammaproteobacteria > JADZEE01 > JADZEE01 > CBDDBH01. Next base: position 159,181 of record CBDDBH010000033.1, on the reverse strand, counting down.
TCGACATCGGAGTCATCAAGCAGATCTAAGAGCAACTCACCAATTCGCGCCTTAAACCGGGGTGCTCTCGTGTACCTGTAACCGCGAGCACATATTAGCTTGACACCGTGCAGGCGTTTAGCAGGAATCGCGCTCGCGAAGTGGAACTTCGACAAAACGAAGTGGAGCTTTGCCGATGTCCACAAACGATCGGTAACTTCCCAAACTGTTATCAGGGCGAACAACCCCAATGGGATGCCTAGTAACACGGCAATGGCAGCGAACCAGGACCGTTGTCCCAGTCCGACGGCAATGGAAATAGCAACAAGTGCGACGAGCAGGTTGAGCTCGTACATTCGGCCGAATTGACCGCGCGCCGTTGGCGGCATGTTACGTGACCGACGCGTCATTGGGGCAACGGGACCCCATTTACTCGATCGATATCGCGCGGCCGGTAGTCGGTTCTACGTCAATGATCTCGCTGACCATGAGCTCCGGATCGAGTTCGGTGTATTTCGGCCAGTCTTCTGCCAACAGCTGGCGGGCCTCTTCGATACCGAACAACCCCACCATGGCATCGACGTGCTCAGGTTCGGCAAAGTAGAGAGAACAGATGCAATGGTAAGGGACGTTTGCATCTTTACCGTCGGCCGTGATCCCCTGATCAACCTCCAGGCGCACTGGCGCAATACCGCAGTGCTTTGCAAGCAGACTTAGGCCAAGGGTAAATGAACGTCATAATAGTGCTGCCAGTTAAACGCCGAACCCGGCTTCTTCGGATAAACGATTCTTACACAGTGCATGGTTCCTCCATTTCGGCGCCGATTTCGAGCTGGCGCGCGCTACAACGCTTTATTTGCGGGCCGCTGCGGCAAGGCGGGTATCGACGGCATGACGAAAATTTCTCAAAACCAGCTCTTCGTCCTGAAAATGAAAGTATTTCTTCGCGCCCGAAGCCAGTACCTGCTGGACCTTTTCGTGGGTCGCGGTATCTTCCATCAAGGTATCGCGCAAGCCGACCTTGTTGTATTCCTGCGAAAACCATTCGCCGGCGTTGCGCGGCGGGATTGCATTGACAGCGATTTCCCATACGGTGCGATCCACCGCGAGCGGCCAGATGTTGTACATCCAGTAGCAATCGTGCATCAACCCCATGATGACGTTTGGAAAAATAAAGTAGAGGTTCATCGCGCCCTGGAGATTATATCTCCCCTTTTCCGAATGGCGGGGTTGGTCAAACGCGAAGGCGTCATAGACGCCGATTCCATACTTGAGGCTGTGCTCCCCGACCGCGGTCGGGGTGAACGAGGGCGGTGGGTTAGTGCCTACCACACCGTGCGGACCAAATGCATCGAGCATGCTGTGCCGGAGCAGCATCCCCTGCGCGGCGGTCGATTTGGCAAGGCTGTCCTTGTGCAGGAACGGCACGTGCCAGCCCTCCAATTGCGCATCGAGTAGCACCTTCCAATTGACCTTTTCATCGACGTCGTACCATTCGCGCTTGGTCATTTGCTCGAACGGGTAATCCTCCAGCGCTTCGGCAACTACGCCGAGAAAGGCGCGCAGTGACTGCTCCGGTTCGGGGTTGATATGTACGAAAATAAATCCATTCCAGATGTCGCTGTTAATCTCGCTCAGCCCTTGCTCCGCTTTGTGTACATCGAAGAAGTTCTCCTCGTCGGACATATGCACAAGCTTGCCCTGCGTATCGTAAGACCAGCCATGGAATCTGCAGACGAAAGCCCCGCGACAGTTGCCACGTGCTTCCCAGGCCACCTGATTGCCGCGGTGCGAGCACATATTGTGAAAGGCTCGAACGACGCTGTCTTTGCCGCGTACGACTAATACCGATGTGCGGCAAACATCCAGTTCCCGGACGAAATAGTCACCCGGTTCTGGAATTTTTTCGATCCGCCCCACGTTTATCCAGGAATTGCGAAACACTGCCTCGCGTTCCGCCTCGAATACAGCGGGGTCGATGCAGGGTTCGATAGGAATTGGGGCCGTACCCAAATGGGGGTGACGGGGGGTACGTGTTTTATGGGTAAGTTCCATGGCTTAAATCTCTATGTTTCGGGTTTCATGGGCGGAAGGTTTCGCCCGGTACAAAGCGGGTGATATCCAGCCCAAACGGGTGGTCCGGTTGTCCGTATAATTCCACGGCCACCCAGATCTCAGCCAGAGACAGCGCCATGTTCATCAGCCGCGCCTGCGACGCGTCGAACTCGGCAAGGGGAAAACTGTTTAAATAATCGAGCACTTCATCGATGCGCGCCAGCATTACCGCGTAGAAAGCCTGTATCTCCTCCATAGAGGTTCCCAGCCGTTTTCGCATTCGTTCCGATTCGCTAGGCAGTCCCCAATCACTGAAGGGTTCGAGATCCACGAAACTGGCAGGAACAGTAGGCTCGTTCATAAGGTGATTCTCGAATAAGCCAGCACGGATGTCCACGCCGACTATCCACTTGCAATAAGTCGGGTCAGATGCCCTGCTGTGCCAACGCCGCAAGGCCTGGGGTGAACGATGCCGGTTAAGACGATTGACCGCAACGCTAATGAACTATACCTTCTTGAAAGCCGCGCGCTGATAGCGCGGTTCGGGAGAGTTGCTAATGACCCAAACTTTGGATTGGCCGGCGGCCGATTGTTCACGAGTCCCGTATCCGGTGTTTTATCGGCAGGATGTGTTTGATCGGGAGCAGCAGCGCCTCTACCGGGGCGACGTTTGGAACTACCTGGCACTGGAGGCGGAGATCCCCAAGCCCGGAGATTTCAAACGGACCTATGTCGGCAAAACGCCCGTAGTCGTCACCCGGGATCAGGACGGCAACCTTAATGCCTTCGTCAACCGCTGCGCCCACCGAGGCGCTATCGTGCAGCGCGAAGAGCGCGGCAATCAGGCGGATTTCCGCTGCATCTATCACCAGTGGTGCTACGATCATAAGGGCGATCTGCTGGGACTGCCGTATCGCAAGGGCGTGAAAGGCGTGGGCGGCTATCCAGCGGACTTCGATGTTAAGCAGCACTCCCTCGAGAAGTTACACGTCAGCAGTTACCGCGGCCTGATATTTGCCACATACAGCAACAGCGTTGAACCCATCGAAGAATATCTGGGCGAAAGCCTGCGTGGGTTTTTGGACAGCCGCTTCAGAAAACCCATCAAGGTGCTGGGCAACATGCGCCAGACAATACCGTCAAACTGGAAGCTGTATTACGAGAACGTCAAAGACGCTTATCACGCGGGATTGCTGCATCTGTTCCACGCGAGCTTCGGCATTTACCGCTCCACGCAGAAAGGCGGTTGTCTCATGAACGACCGCAAGCACAGCTCGGTGCTCTACAACATCGGTGGCGATTACGACAAAAAGGAAGCGCGCAAGCATTACGAGGGCCAGGAAAAATTTGATGAAGGCTACGACCTCGCGGATCCGGCATTCATGCGAGTGTACGATGACCACGGCGATGGCGTGGCCAACATGATCATGTCGATCTTCCCAAGTCTCGTTGTCCAGCAGATCCACAACACATTTGCCACCCGGCATATTCGACCCAGAGGTCCGGATAGTTTCGAACTCTATTGGACCTACCTCGGTTACGAGGACGACGACGAGGAATTAACGCGACATCGTCTCAGACAGGCAAACCTCGTCGGCCCGGCCGGCTACATCTCGATGGAGGACGGCGAGGCAACCAGCCTCGTGCAGCAAGCCATCACACACGCCGATGACGGCCACTCAGTGATTGAGCTGGGCGGACGCGGCCCGATTGAAGACACTGACTATCTCGTCACCGAGGTGCCCATGCGCGGGTTCTGGAAGGAATACACGCGTGTTATGGATTACGAACTTGCGCCACCGGTTCACGCACGCAGCGCATGATCCACATTGATCTCGGCGCGGTCTCCGGACCCGAATACGACGCCATCGTCGCGCTGGAATTTGGATACTCGCGCTGCATAGTCGACGATCGGCTTGAGGAGTGGCCAGACTTTTTTGTAGATGACTGTTTGTATCAAGTGGTGCCCCGGGAGAACCGCGACCGCGGCATGCCGCTCGCAATTATGATGTGCGATAGCAAGGGCATGTTGAAGGATCGAGTCCGCAGTCTGCGGGAGGCCAACATCTACAACATTCACTATCCGCTGCATCAGATCTCCAACATCGAAATAGTTGATCGGACCGATGATTTGTTCCAGGTGCGCGCCAGTTACGTGGTGTATCAGACCAATCAGGACGGCGAGACCAAGGTGTACAGTGTCGGCCAGTATTACGACAAAGTGATTTTCGACCAGGACCAGCCACGGTTCAAAGAAAAGACCGTCGTCCTCGATACCTTTAATGTTCCCAACCTGCTCGCAGTGCCTCTGTAACGCGCTGCGCCGCTCCTATCCCCGGGTGGCGGTTTGGACCTGTACGGAGAATACCGATGAGTTCTAGCCCATCAATGACAGCGCCCATTTCAGTAAACGTTGCCTCCGCAAGCCCCGATATATTCAGGGACTTTATCGCGACGCTGCGCCAGGAGCGGTTACTGGTTGAGATTGCGGAGCCCATCGATTGGGATCTTCAGGCGGGCGCGATTATGCGCTACTGCAACGAACATCGCTCGCCTGCACAGTTGTTCACTAATCTGCGAGACGCAGAGCCGGGGACCAGTCTGGCCGGTGGTTTATACGCGACCTACGAACGCCTGGCGGTAGCGTTCGGGCTGTCCAAGGACACGTCTTATCACGAACTGGTGGAGTTCTACGGCAAGGGCCTGGAGCAGCGCATAAAGCCCATCGTAGTGGAAACCGGGCTGTGCCAGCAGAACATAATGCTGGGCGACGATATCGACTTGTACCGATTTCCGATTGCGCGCACACACAGTTCGGACGGCGGACGTTATCTGTTTACGGTGAATGCCGGCGTGTGCCGGGATCCGGATACGGACTGGGTCAACTGGGGTTGTTACCGGGGGATGGTGCACAGCAGAAATTCCGTGGGGGTGTTTCTGCGCTCCCACAACCACGGTGGCCGTATCATGAACAAATACCATGAGCGCGGGGAGGCCATGGAGTTCGTATCCTTCCAGGGCGGCGATCCGCTGCATTATCTGACCAGTGCCTCCGGGATCCCGTATCAGGTGGCGGAGGTGGATGTAGTAGGCGGGATCCGCGGCCGGCCGGTCGAGTTGGTGAAATGCAAGACGGTGGATCTGTATGTGCCGGCGGATGCGGAGTTTGTCGTGGAGGGCACAATTGCCCCCGGGGACGTAGAGCCGGAGGGGCCGTTCGGTGAATATCCCGGTTATACCGTCGCTGACAAGGAGGATCGGCCGGTTCTGCGAGTGAGTGCGGTGACGCACAGAACTGATCCGATACTGCCGTGTGTGAACCTTGGGATCCCGCAGGACGATGAAACTATCCTGGGTCTGCAGGTGGCGGGCACCATTAAGCAAAGTTTGCTGCACAAGGGCATCCCGGTACAGCGGGTGGCGGTACCCGCGGAATCGGGTTGGCACGGCGTGATCGTATCCACCGAGAAACCGCATGCGGGGATCCCGCAGCTAATTGCCTATACGGTATGGACGGACCGCATTGGTCGGTATATGCCTTATGTGATCGTCGTGGACGCGGATGTCGACCCGGCGGATCTGTCACAGGTCTTTCACGCGATCTGCACCAAGTGCGAGCCGCAGCGCAACATCCATATACAACGTGACACCATGGCCAGCCCGCTGACGCCATTCGTAAGGCGAAGTGAACACAAGGAAGATGGATTCGGCGGCTCCAATGTGCTGTTGGATTGCACCTGGCCGTATGACTGGCCGGAAAACGAGATCCCGATCCGGGAAGCGTTCGATACCTCCTACAGCGAGGACATTAAAACTTCGACGCTGGAAATTATAAAAAAGTACAATCTGTAAGTAACGCGTCGGCGCCGGTTTATTTAACAGTGGCGTATCGCTAATTGATTCAGGCTGTCGTTCACGACCCGAAGATCTTCTCGAGGTTGTATTGGATCACGTGTTGCACGCCGCGTTCAAACTTGGACATGGGGCCCGGTTCGAATCCTTTCGACGAAAAACCGTTTTGCAAAGCCGCTATCATGCCCAGATCTTCCTTCGCCACGAGTTCGAAACACTGCCTGTAATCGTCCAGTTTGTCCGCGAAATCCGGCCGCTCATGGAAAGGCTGCGGAAACATGATGTGAATATCAGCCGCTGAGCGGTTCACGTCGATTGGCCATTGGGTGACCCAGTGGATGTTGTCCTGGCGCGCGTAGAATCCCATGTTCGGGAACAGGTGCGCGGAATACCCGTACTCCAGGTGCTCGCCTTGCAGCCAGGGCATGAAGCCGTAACGCGGTTGTCCGTCCAGCGTCATCGGGCTTAACCCCTGAAAACGACCGGTGTAACCCCATGGATAAGTACGGAATTCGTAGGAATCCAGTGGCTGATTAGAGCCGAAGGAATCAGCATGCAGGGTCGCGAGATGGTAGATGTCGACGAAATTTTCGGCGACGGCTTTCCAATTACTCTCGTATTCGACGCGAAACTTGAAAGCGAGCCGGCAATCCTCAGGACGATAGGCTGCAAAGACTTCAGCGAAGCTGCCCAGCGACTGTGCCAATGGCCGGCATTGCGGATCGAGATTTACAAAAACAAAGCCACCCCAGGTATCCAGGCGCACGGGCTTTAAGCCGTAAGCCGCAGTGTCGAAGCCCTTTATCTCGGCGGTGTAGGGTGCGCCCAGCAACTTGCCATCGAGGGCATAAGTCCAGGCATGGTATGGACACTTAAAACTTTGGCGATTGCCGCAGCCGTCAGCGACTAGCGTCCCGCGGTGCCGGCAAACATTGAAGAAAGCACGCAGATCTCCGCTGTCAGCATGACAGACCAGGATGGGCTCTCCGGCAATATTCAGCGTGATGTAATCGCCAGGCTGTTCAAGTTCCTCCACCCGAGCCACGCACAGCCACTCGCATGCGAAGATCCGCTCCCTTTCCAGAGTCTGGATCTCCGTAGAGGTGTAAAAGTCGCCCGGCAGATGTCGGGCTTCGGTCAGGGGCGCACGTGTTCGTGCTACTGCGTCGCGGTGATGCTCGGAGAGCGGGGTTGACATTGAGGGCTACCTCGATCGTGTTTGTCTACCGATCCTCACCGGTTTGCGCCTGCGGTTCAATCGTTTTAGCCACTATCGTCGACAAAATGGTATACCATTAAGCGCATTCCTGGCCGCAGAGGAAAAAACAATGGCTATCCCGCTGGAAGAACTGGAACACATAGGCAATGTGCTGCCCGGGGCCAACGATGAGTTCGCCGTGGAGTGGCCGAAAAGCATCCGCAAACTGCGCGAGACCTGGGCACCTTACCGGCAGGCGACCTGGGGCCTGCGTAATCATTGGTACCCTGTATGTTTCTCGCGAGAGTTACAAGGCGACGAACCGCGGGCGCAGACGTTACTGGGCGAACCGATCATCTTCCGGCGCGTGGCAGGCAAGGTCTAGTGCCTTGGAGGATCGCTGTGCCCACCGTCGCGTGCCGTTATCGACCCGCTTCGAGTGTCCACACCAAAGACACGGTAACCTGCTGGTACCACGGCTTCACCTACAACTGGAAGGACGGCATGACAACGCAGGTTATGACCGATCCCCAGAGTGAGGCTATCGGCAAAATCGGCATAAAGACTTACGCCGTGGAAGAGGCCAAGGGTTTTGTGTTTGTCTACATCGGTGACCTGGAACCGACGCCGCTTACGGATGATTTGCCGCCGACATTTCTCGATGACAAACGGGTGATCCACGGACGGCATATCCGCGTTAAATCGAATTGGCGGTGGGCGACAGAGAACGCAATCGACTCCGTACATACCTATGTACACCGCAATTCCCGATTGTGGGATGAGGCTCCGGGTGTGTTGCCCATGGGCTTGAAGGCTGTAGTTGATCATGCAACCGCGCTGCGCTATGCGACTGGCCCGGGGCCAAAAGGTATCCTCGACGATGTCCATGTGAACTACCATCCTGTCTGGTCGGTCGATATCGGTGAGGAAAAAGATGTCGTACGCGGCAAGATGAAGGAGGACTGGGACGAGTTCACCATCATGATCCCGCAGATCTCGGTCTGGCTGCCCTGCGGTAGCGCCATAGCCTGTTACCCGAAAGCCGAGTGGATCTCCTATGAATTCTATGTGCCGATCGATGCAGCCAATCATGACTACTTTCAGCTCATGTCCGGCACCTGTGCAAATGAAGATGAGGCGGTGGCGCTGCGCGAGGAAATAGACGAGAAGTGGGTACAGTTAGGCATGGAGGATTTCAACGGCGACGACGTGTGGGCGCGCGAGGGGCTAGAGGATGGCTATACGCGGGGCGACGGTTGGAACCAGGAGTCTCTGGTGCACAACGACACCGCCACGGTGGCCTGGCGTCAATTTGTGAGCCGTTATCACCGTGGAATCCAACCGCCACCGCCCGGGCAAGAGGGCTAAGCCGATGGATCCAATGCAGTTGGCAACGGAGATGATCAGAGCCGGTGTCGCGGGTAACACCGGGCTCGGTGCAAACATTAAATTTGCGTTTGACGATCTGGGCAGTGTCTATGTACACGGCAAAGGCACCCCAGCCACAGTCAACAATGATGATAGTGAAGCCGACCTCGAGGTCCGTATGCCGATAGAATACTTCCAGGCAATTATGCAGGGCCGGGTCGACGGCGCCCGCTTGCTGACGTCGGGGGGCGGTGCGGTTCAAAGGCGACGTCAGAATAGCGATGCAACTCGGCCGTCTGTTCGATGGTCCTCCCGGGGCTTCAGATCAATAAAGATCTTCGACTGTCTGCACGCCGCGATTCAGTTTGCTCGCAAGCTTGCGCCATTCGATGATAGGTATGTCGGCTTCGAACAGGACCTCCTTGGTCCAGCCCATATCGTTACCGTAGAAGGTTTGAACTGATTCACGAGCCCAAATGTCATCGTCGTTGAACCCGTGCAGCGCCATATCGAGCCACTTGCCCTCGCATTCCTTTTGGAAGGCGCTGGTTTCGTCGTCGCTGGCGCATAATTTTGTCACGCACTGCACGTAGTAATGGGTGTCCACGTCGCGAGGCACATACCACTCGTACAGGACGAATCCTGCTTGTGGAAATGGCTCGACCTTGAGACAACTCGGCAGCCACATCGAAACCTCGTTCGCAATTTGTTTGTCGCCGAGGTTTCCTCTCGCCACGACTTCATCACCTATCTTGCCCTCCCAAACCGGCGTCGCGCCTTCCCCGAGCAGGTCGTAAATACCAAAGGGGCCGGCGCCTTTGTCCACGAAACGTGTTAACTGGTCCTGCTGGTTGTGTCGATATAGAAAACCTAGCGGCAACATGACGTTGTTACCTTTGATGAGTTTGGAATCGCGATGGATCCAGATGTGAGCCCCGTCGAAACCGTTTTCTGCGCCGACGCGCCAGTTGGATTGCACCGTTCGTATCTCGGAGAAGCCCACCCGCGTCTCGTCGAGGAAGCCAGGCGGAACATCGAGCGCGAGGTCGGGTGGGTCGTCGGTTGCATCGCCGACGAAAACAAAAACCAGGCCGTTCGCTTCCCTGACGGGGTAGGTAGACAGGAATTGTTTGCCGATCTGGCGGCTGCCAGGGTCACTCAGGATCTGAACGACCTCACCCGTTTTCCAACTATAGGTCCACGCGTGATACCAACATGTCAGCGTGTCGCTGGTAAGACATTGGATATTTCTCGAAAACGGTACTCCGCGGTGCAGGCAACGGTCGCGAACGGCATAGACCTTACCATCCAGGCGATTCAGCAGCAGCGGGTCGCCCAGTAACCGCAGTGCTCGGGGCTCAGCCTCTTGCAGGTCGCCCGATTTGAGGACCGGATACCAATGATTCTTGAACCCTAGCTTGGCCTCCACATAGGCACGCCAGGCTTTCGGGATCTGCGCCAGCACGTTTTCGTCCACGACGGTTTCGTTCATTAGTTTTCTCACCCACACACGGATGCCCTAGCTCAAATGGTATACCATTTGAGCGTTTAAACGCACCTTATTTTAACGGATTCGTGTGTATAATTTGCCGCTAAATGGAACAATCAAGCAATACCGACACGCTCGTCGCCGACGTCATCAAGGCTATCGAATCGGGTATCCGCGCGGGCCGCCACCTCCCGGGCGACCAACTGGTGGAACGTGACCTCGCCAAAGAGTTGGGAGTTAGTCGATCTCCGGTCCGCGAGGCGCTGCGGCGTCTGGCGGCCCAGCATATCTTGGAAATTCGACCCCACCGTGGCGCTGTCGTGCGCGCCTTGAGCCGACAGGAAGCGTCCGAAGTCTTGGATATCCTGACGACTTTAGGACGCCTGTCGGTATCACGTGCCGCTCAGCGTATAGACGAAAAGCACAATCGCAAGCAACTGCTGACACTGCTCAGGCGCGAACGTGCGTACCGGCGCAAGCAACCGAAGGTTGGTGATTGGGTTCATTTGAATTCCCGATACCATGCGCTGATTGCTCACATTAGTGGTAACCCACTGTTGCCGGGATTGATGAACCAGTTGCAGCTGCAGATGTTCCGACTATGGTCTGATGTACAGTTCGCCAGGCGAGGAGAGGACCATACGGTCGACGATCATCTTGCGATCGCTGAAGCTATTTTGGACGGTGACGTGGGACGTTCGCGGCGCTGCTACAACCTGCACGTAAAGCACACGTTGCAGGCCTTTGCGGCTCTGCCCGATTCAGCATTCGCCAAGTCATGAATGCTTGTTTCTGCCGCAGCTTTGCTCAGGTTGCTCGAATCCGCCCGAATTCAATGATGAAAGGTACCCGGTATCTTTTAAATGGTATACCATTTAGATAAAGGCTGGTACATATGCACTCGCCTGATAAAACCATGACGCCGCAGTAATGACTCGTCAAAACGTAAACACAATGATCCAAGACATGTGCCGTGCGCCCGAAGGCGTTGCGCGTTTACAGTGCGAGCCGGAAAAAGTGTTCGATGAATATGAACTCAGCGATACAGAAAAGGCGGCGCTGCACAGCGGTAATCCCGTGATGATCGTCGCCGAGGCGAATGTCCATCCTTTATTGGCGATGCACTACCTGTTCGTGATCCAACCACAGGTAGTCGAGCAAATGAGTATTCGCGGATATCCGGAATTGCTGGAGTATTAGCCCCCATGGGTAAAATTGTGTGCGCCTACGCGACTTCCCACATCCTGTTTGATCCGACCCCCGCGCCGGATGGCGCCGCTCGGATCGTCGCGGGCATGAAACACCTGGGCAAGCATGTCAGAGACGCCGATCCGGACGTCTTATTGATGATCGTCAGCGATCACATGTTCAACATCAATCTCGCGGTGCAACCGCCATTCTGCGTTGGTGTGTCCGACGCTTTCGTGTCTTACGGCGACATGGGGATCCCGCCGCGGCAATTTCCCGGTCACCGCGACTTCGCGCTGGCGCTGGTAGAGCACGCTGCTGCGTCGGGTTTCGACCTCGCTGTCGCCGAAGGACTGAAGCCGGATCACAGCGTTGCCCTGCCGCTGTTGTTTATCAAGCCTTGGGGCGTGATCCCCGTTGTTCCGCTCTACGTAAATATCAATATGTTTCCTGTGCCATCGCCGCAACGGTGCCGTGACCTGGCAGACGTCATTCGCGAGGCCATCGAGACCAGGCGCCCCGCAGACGAGCGGGTAGCCGTCGTGGGTTCCGGCGGACTATCACATTGGTTGAGTATCCCAGGCGCGGGTACAGTCGCCGAGGAGTTCGACCAGGAATGTATCGAAACCATAACTGCCGGCCGCTGCGGCGATATTGCGGTAATGACGACCACCGAGATCCAAGCGCGGGCCGGCAACGGTGGCCTCGAGTTACTGAATTGGATGATGATGGCTCGCACCGTGCCTCAAGCGAGAGGTGAGAAGGTCTTCTACGAGCCGATGCCGGCGTGGCAAACCGGCCTGGGCGGGATCAAAATGAGCGTATAACGGCCCTGAGTAGCAGAGATCAACGCGACTAAAGCGATAAAATTGAGCCCGCTGTGTGCGGCAGGCGAAGTGCCTGACGGTGAGGTTAAACGCGTGGAACTGGAAGGGCGCGGAGCGCTGGCTGTGTACTGCCTTCATGGGCGCTATTATGCGAGTGACGACCGTTGTCCGCATGCCGACGCCTCCTGATCAAGGGCGTAGTCGATGATGGGCTTATCGAATGTCCATTTCATGGCCGAACCTTTGCAATTGAGACCGGCGCGCCGGTGGGTCCACCGTGTACCGTGTTGCTCCAGGTTTATCGGGTCGAGGCTGACGATGGTGTCCTGTATGCCGATCTCGAGCCGCCGTCACTGACATGAGTTCCAGGTCAGCATTCACACGCCGCGATTTTCTTAAGGCGAGCGCCGGCCTTACGTTCGTTTTTGCCGTGCCTGTCGCCGCACGCGTGGATGCGATGGTCCCGGGTATTGGGGAGGGGCTCTCCACGGCGTGGGTTCACGTCGCCCCCGACGACACAATAACCATCTTCGCCCCGGCTTCAGAGATGGGTCAGGGAGCGACGACTGCGCAGGCCCTGATCCTTGCGGAAGAGCTCGATGCGGATTGGGACAAGGTGCAGATCGAGTCGTCACCTGTGGATGACGAGCAGTACGCCAACCCGATATTTTTCGCCTATGGCATCATGCTCACTGCCGCAAGTGTGTCTATTCCGGCGTATTACGAAAGCCTGCGTCTCAATGGCGCCCAGGCACGGCGGGTATTGCTGCAGGCCGCGGCCAGCCGCTGGAACGTAGCTGAGAATGCGCTCATCACGCGACCGAGCGTTGTGCTACACCCCGCGAGTGGGCGCCGCCTTAGCTACGGTGAGATTGCAGCTTTTGCCAAGCGCCCGGCGGATCTGCCCGGGGTAACGCTTAACGATCTCAAAGACCCGAGTGAGTTTCGTTTGATCGGCCATGACGTAATGCGGCGCGATGTTCCTTCGAAAGTGGATGCTACGGCGCGCTACAGCATCGATATAGCGCTGCCGAATATGTTGTATGCGACCGTGCTACATGCACCGGTCAAGGGAGCGATCCCCGTACGTGTGGATTCCAGTGCAACCAAGAACATTCGAGATTTGCTGCGCATTATCGAGCTACCACACGCGGTGGCTGTAGTCGGACGAACTTATGCCGCCGCCCTCGCCGCGGAGCGTGGCTTGCGGGTCCGATGGAGCAAAGTCGGGGCGGTCGATGACTTTAACGACGCGCAGGGACTGGTTGCCCACGCGGCTGCGGCACGAGACCTGCATAAGGCCGGGACTATCGTACACAACGAAGGTGACGTGGAACTTGCGTTAGCCGCAGCGGCAAAAACACATCGGGCCGAATATAAAACGGACTTCTTGTACCACGCGCAACTCGAACCGCTGAATTCGGTGGCGTGGGTAAAGGATGACGGTCGTCGCGTTGAGATCTGGGCCGGTAGTCAGACGCCCACGCATCTCGTGCGCACGGTGGCTGCGACCCTGAAGCTGCCGGCCGAAAACGTGTTATTGCATCGTACGCTGTTGGGCGGCGCCTTTGGAAACCGGCTCGAACAAGGCCATCGTTACGCCGTCGATTCTGTGTTGCTTTCGCGTGAGTTGGGGCTCCCCGTCAAAGTAATTTGGAGCCGCGAATCCGACGTGCGATACGGGCGTTATAAACCGATGACAGCACATTTGTTGACGGCCGGTGAAGACAGCGCAGGCAGGCTCATTGCGTGGCGGCATCGCATCGCCTCGGACGAGGCACTGGCGCAGAGCGATCCTTACCGCTATGCGTCGGGTAAGGGATATCCAGCGACATCCGCCGCCGGTTCGCGACCAAGCTACAACATTGCCAATCTGCGTGCGGAGGTGCTTCGCCAGGACACGGGCGTGCGTTTGTCTCCGATGCGTGGTGTAGGAGCAACCCCGAACGCCTTCGCGGCAGAATCGTTTATCGACGAGATAGCCTTACGAAACGCGGCGGACCCAATCGAACTGCGCCTTGAACTCTTGCGCGAACAGCCATTGGCGCAACAGGTATTGCGGCGAGTGTCGCAAATGGCGGGATGGCCCGCAGAGGGCCTGGGCGTTTCATTCGTCGAGGTTTTCGGTACCCAGCTGGCGACGATTGTTGCACTCGACGTGAAGCGAAGCACCGGCGAGATCCGCGTGCAGCACGTCTGGGCTGCCGTGGACGTGGGTATCGCCGTACAACCGGGAAATGTGGCAACGCAGATCGCCGGCGGTATCGTCTATGGACTGAGTAACGCTCTGAAAGAGCGTATTACCTTCGTCAACGGCGCGGTCGAACAGTCCAACTTCCACGATTATCCGGTGTTACGCATGGGGGAGGTTCCGCATATCGATTGCGAGGTGATCCAGAGCACACGTGCGCCGACCGGAAGCGGTGAAGCTGGGACAATCGGTATCATGCCTGCGCTTGCCAATGCCATTGCCGCCCGAACCGGGCAGCGGCTGCGTCATCTGCCGTTTACACCCGAAAGGGTGCGGGCAGCATTATCCAGCTGACAGCGAACTTGTGGGTTGACACAAAGTTTAGTGCTCTTGCTCAGTGCGGTTGACTGAACGATTACCGATACTGCCGTAAGGCTAGCTCAGTTCTCTTCCAGAGAAAGGCTGCTGGTGTCGATTTCAGGCGGCACGATTTGCCTTGGCTCGGCCAACGTCGGGCCGGGCGCGTCGAGCGTCAAGCCGCTCAGATCGAACTCCGGCGCTTCGACTGTCTTATATTCCACCAGATCTACCCCGACTTCCGCGACATCCAGATGTGAGGTGTCGATATCCGGGGCTTCTAGGTGTTTGTATTCGACCAATATGACGCCAGGCTCGGCGATTGTAGCGTCGATTGCCTCGGGTGGTCCCGATTGTGCTTTCGATTCATCGGCTGCCGGCGCCTGCTCCGGCGCAGAAGTGTCTGCAGCCGGGGGCTCGGCTTGTGCCGACGTCGACGCGTCTACTGTTGGAGGAACAGCGGCCGCAGGGTTCCTTAGCTACTTCGACCTGTGCTTGTTTGGCGGATTCCTGTGCTTTATTTCCGGTCCTGGCAACCAACGCGACAGCACCCGCCTTGGCCAGCACTGCCTTGTATTGCTTTGCGGTGTCTTCGTCGATCCCCTTTTTTACGATGACTGTTTTGCCGGAAAACATAGCCTCGACCCGCGCTGCATCGGCGTTAAACAGTTTTGCAAGTTTGGCCCGTACTTGCGCCGGATCGGCGCCTTCGACCAGCTGGCCTTTGAAAACGACTGCAAATTCATTGTCCGACACGGCTTGTTACCTCCATGATCGGTTGCGAGCTTAGGCTTGGCTGCGGCGTATTACCGTTAGCCATAAGCGGCGCTGCGGTTTGCAAGAAAGACACACCAGGCGCGCTAACTCTGTCAGGTCCGCTGGGATGCTATATCGCGCCCAGCCGAGTACGCAGTTTGCAGATGTACGGCTCGCAGCGACTCATCATTGTCCCAAGCTTTATACAGTATGTGCGTCGTTACGTCTGTGACGCCGCAGTACTCCATCGTGCCGACCTCGATCTGATGACGAAATGCATCACGGGTCCCGTACTTTTCGTACATACGTTCCGAGCCCCCGGCGCAGCAAAGCACAACGGCCTTGCGATCGGTCAACAGGCTGCCCTCAGGTTCGATTTGCCGCCCTTGCGCATCAGTCGTTAGCTGAAATGCCCAGCCGGCGCTAAATACTCGATCGATCCAGCCTTTAAGCATGGCCGGAAACGACCACCACCAAATCGGAAACACCAGCGCAAAGGATTCACATCGCTCGAAGCGTTTCTGCTCGCTGATAACATCAGCCGGCATAGGTAGATTGTCGAACTGCGCGTAATCTTGCGCTTGCATCGCCGGTTGAAATCCCTCGCGGTAAAGATCGGCGATTTCAACATCGTGGTTGGCATCTCGTGCGCCTTTGGCGAAACTGTCGAGGACTTCCCCCGTGAAGGAATCACGCATTGGATGGCAGAAAACGGCTAATACTCTCATGATACGTGCGCAGCTCTATCAAGTTTGCGGGCGACCGGTAGAATCAATACAGCGGCAACTATGCAAGCGAAAAACGCTGGCCACGCGAGTACATCATAGCTGGAATCGTTGACCACTTGGCCAAATAGCGCCGTTCCCAAAGACAGAGAAATCAGCACATACCCCTGCCCGATGGTAGCAACTCTTGCCTGGGGGTCCAACGCGGCAGCCGTTCCCAGCAGGTAGGTAATGGTATACATGTAAACACCACCCCAAAGCGTAAGCGCGGTGAGGAATGCCAGTTGATTCGATACCAGCAAAATACCCATACACACCATGCCGCTCATTGTGAATCCCACTATCAGCGGCACCGTGCGCCCTTGGGCCGATCCGCGCATTCCGGCTATACCGGCGCCGAGGAATCCGGCCAGCGCCGAAGCGCCGTACGCCACACCGATGATTTCCGGTGAAACGCCGATATCTACGCCGATGCGTTCGCCAAAATAATATGAACCGCCGAACGCGCAGTAGACGAGCGTAATGACAATAAACAGGACCAATATGGCGGGCCAGTTCATTCGTTCGTTTGATTCAGTCCTGTGCGACGAGTGTGCCTGGGCTGGCAGCGCGCGCACGCAGGCGATCAGCATTAAGGCTGTGACCCCCAGCGCAGCAAACAGGCCCGCATGGCTGTCTCCGGTTGCTGCGTAGGGTAGTGCGGCAAGAAATATCGCAAATCCCAGTGACATCACAGCGAAGGCTCGACCATAAAGGCGGTCTGGATCCGACGACGTAGCAATGGCTGCCGTGACTGCAGCAAGCGCACAGCCGCTGCCAATCCCCACGACAACCCGAGCCACGAGAAGCCCTGCCATGTTGTCGAGCATTGCGGTCCCGACCTGTGCAGCGGCCACCGTGACCGCGCCGGTGGTTGCCAGCGCGGAGAGTTTGAATAAGCTGATGCGCGGACCAAGCACCATCGTCGTGAGCGCGACCGCGAGCAATTCCGCGGAGCCCAGATTAGCGGCGTTGGCTGGGGATAATCCAACACCGTCGACCAGCGCGCCGATTTGAAGCGGCACCGTATACACGCCCATGAGCCCAAGGAACAGCGCGGCTGCCGCTACCCACACGCTCACCGGCAGATCTTATTTAGATGTTTAAAAATCGGCGTCCTGACTCGGTCCTTCGTCGCGCGGCCCAGCCGGGGATTATCGACGGCTGCGGCGTCAAGGATGGGTCCGGTGGTCGTTCTCAAGAGCGCTCAGGCTGCTCCAAGTTTCAAGCCGCTTCGACGCTTCCAAGTTTGACTGCGCAGAATTTGAACTCGGGTATCTTGCCGATCGGGTCGAGTTCTTCAGTAGTCAGCAGATTTGCTGCGGCCTCGTGAAAACAGAATGCCATGAACACATTGCCGGGTTGAATCCCGGTATCCGCGCGCGCAATCGCGCGTATCTCGCCGCGGCGCGATTCCAGTGCAACGAGAGCACCGGGTGCGACGCCGAGTTTATCCAGATCCTGCGGATGCACGTTGACCACAGGATCGGGCTCCAATGCACTCAAGATGCCGGCATTGCGCGTCATACTGCCGGTGTGCCAGTGCTCGAGCTGCCGGCCAGTGGTGAAAACGTATGGATAATCCGTGTCCGGTAGTTCCGCGGCTTGGGTGTACTGGGCAGGCACAAACTTGCCTCGGCCGTTGGGTGTCGGAAAGCCCTGTTGAAACAGAATGGGCTCGCCCGGATCGCCTTCGGTTGTACAGGGGTAGGTGACTGAGTGCTCCTGTTGCAACCGCTCCCAGGTGATGCCGGCGATACTGGGCATCGCTACCCGCAACTCGCTAAAGACGTCGCTGGGTCCGGCATAGTCCCAGTCCAGACCCATGCGTTGGGCGATTTGCTGAATTATCCACAAATCCTGGCGGGCATTGCCAGGTGGGTCAATGGCCTGACGCCCGAGCTGCACGCGTCGGTCGGTGTTAGTGAAGGTGCCGGTCTTCTCCGGAAACGCCGACGCCGGCAGGATCACATCGGCATAGCCGGCGGTTTCGGTAAAGAAGATGTCCTGTACCACGAGGTGTTCAAGTTTTGCCAGGGCGCTGCGAGCATGATTTAGATTCGGATCGGACATTGCGGGGTTCTCGCCCATGATGTACATGCCCTTGAGCTGGCCCGCGTGGACCGCGTGCATGATTTCGACCACAGTCAGCCCTGGATCCGGATCAAGCTTGGTTTGCCATAGTGCTTCAAAGCGCGCGCGTATGTCCGGATCGGCGACGGGCTGATAATCGGGATAAACCATGGGGATCAGGCCGACGTCTGAGGCGCCCTGCACGTTGTTCTGGCCACGTAAGGGATGCAGGCCGGTGCCGGGTCGACCGATCTGACCGGTGAGTAGTGCCAGGGATATGAGGCAGCGGGCGTTGTCGGTACCGTGAATGTGCTGGGATATGCCCATTCCCCAGAAGAGCATGGAGCCACTGGCCTGCGCATAGGTCCGTGCGACCTCACGCAACAGCGGCGCAGGAATTCCGCAAATTGGAGCCACCTTTTCCGGGCTGTAGTTGCTTACCGTGTCGCGCAGCGCTTCGAAGCCCTCGGTGTACTGTTCGATGAACGCCTGGTCGTGTAAGCCTTCCTCTATGATCACATGCATCAGCGCGTTTAACAGTGGTACGTCAGTATCAGCTTGAAACTGTAGGTAATGGGTCGCGTGCCGTGCCAGATCCGAGCGGTAGGGATCCAATAGGATCAGCGTTTTGCCTGCTTTCGCGGCATTCTTCATGAAAGTCGCGGCAACTGGATGATTCTCGGTGGTACGCGAGCCGATAATAACGATTACCTCGGCTTCGGCGACGTCATCGACTTGGTTGGAAACCGCCCCGGAGCCAATCGTTTCCATCAGTGCGGCCACAGAGGAGGCATGGCAGAGGCGCGTACAGTGATCGACGTTGTTGGTATGAAAACCGGTGCGCACCAGTTTCTGAAATAAATACGCTTCTTCATTACTGCCCTTTGCCGAGCCGAATCCAGCCAGCGCACGGCCGCCCCCGGCGTCGCCAATCCTTCGCAGACCATCGGCGGCCGCCGTTAACGCTTCGTCCCAACTTACCGCGTGGAAATAGGTATCCAATTCCTCATAGGGGACCAGTTCTGGAATTTTTTCGATCCCCGGGCGGCGCAGCAACGGCTGCGTCAGCCGCTTTGGATGATGAACATAGTCAAAACCGAAGCGTCCCTTAACACACAGGCGACTGTGATTGGCGGGTCCGTCGCGGCCGTCCACCGTCAAGATCCGGTTGTCTTTTACATTGATCTGGAGCAAACAGCCGACACCGCAATAAGGACAGGCTGATTCGACCTGTTTATCCGGGGTTTCCAGTCCGGCATTGTCGGCCGGCATCAGGGCGCCGGTTGGGCAGGCTTGTACGCACTCACCGCAGGATACACAGGTGCTATCACCCATGGCGTCAGCCGCATCAAACACGATCGCCGAATGGTGGCCACGAAATGCGTAGCCGATTACATCGTTCACCTGCACATCGCGACAGGCTCGAACGCAGCGGGTGCATTGTATGCAGGCGTCGAGATTAACGGCGATGGCCGGATTACTCAGGTCGGCGGGCGCCTGCTTACGGGCGGCGAAACGCGGCTTGGGGACCTCGAGTTTCTCAGCCCAGTAGTCGAGTTCGGAGTTTTGCGTATAGGGTGAGGCTTGAGTCGGCGGCATATCAGCGCGCAGCATTTCGAGTACCAGCCGTTGTGAGTGCCTGGCTCGAGTGCTTGCACTTTGCACCTGCATATCGGCTTTTGGGATTCTGCAGCAAGCCGCCGCGAGCGTGCGCTCGCCTTCGATCTCGACCATACACGCGCGGCAGTTTCCGGCCAGTGGATAGCCTTGTTTGTAGCAAAGGTAGGGGATCTCAGTGCCGAGGCGCTGTGCGACCTGTAGAATTGTCTCGCCGGGTAATGCGGTTACCTGCTCGCCGTCGAGTTCAAACTTTACGATGTCTGTTTGCACGTTCATTGTTCAAATTCTGCCGGAAAGTATTTGATTGCACAGCGCAACGGATTGGGTGCGGCCTGGCCGAGGCCGCATATCGAGGCGTCCTGCATCGCGCTCGCCAGTTCTTCCAGTAACTCCGCGTCCCAGTGGGGCTCAGTCATCAGTGTGACGGCTTTCGCCGTACCAACTCGACACGGAGTGCATTGTCCACAAGATTCGTGTTCAAAAAACCGCATTGCGTTCAGCGCCGCATCACGTGCCGAGTCCTGATCGGAGAGGACGATGACCGCAGCAGAGCCGATAAAGCAGCCGTGCTCGGCCAGCGTGTTGAAGTCCAGCGGTAAATCCCCTAGGGTCGCTGGCAGGATCCCGCCCGAGGCGCCACCTGGGAAGTAGCCGTAAAATTCGTGCCCGGGCAGCATGCCGCCACAATATTCATCGATTAGCTCGCGCACCGTTATACCCGCGGGCGCCAGATGAACGCCAGGATTACACACGCGGCCGCTGACCGAGAAGGAGCGCACACCGGTGCACCCGTGACGTCCCTGGCTGGTAAACGATTCCGCGCCGCGTTCTATGATGTCGCGCACCCAATGCAGCGTTTCCATATTGTGTTCCAGTGTCGGCCGATCAAACAATCCTACCTCGGCGACGTACGGTGGCCGCAGGCGAGGCAGTCCGCGTTTACCTTCGATGGATTCAATCATGGCCGACTCTTCGCCGCAGACGTAAGCTCCGGCGCCACGACGTAGGTGCAACTCGGGCAGGGGAAACGGCGCATCCGCGCGTAATGTTGCCAACTCCTGTTCGACAATGGCACGGCAGCCGGCATATTCATCGCGTAAGTACAGGTACACGCTGTCGGCTTCAATTGCCCACGCAGCGATCAGCGTACCCTCCAGGAATCTATGGGGATCGGTTTCCAGATAATGGCGATCTTTAAACGTACCGGGCTCGCCCTCGTCTATATTCACCGCAATAAGTCTGGGTTTGGATTGTTGGCGCAAAATGTCCCATTTCATGCCAGCGGGAAAACCCGCGCCTCCAAGGCCGCGAAGACCTGCTTTTTTGAGGCTGTCGATCACTTCGGTCACGCCGAGTTCCCCGGATATACAGCGTTCCAGCGCCGTATATCCGCCCTCGCTTCGATACGCGGCGTAATCGATGTAGCGTGACGCTGGCGCTGTGGTCAGATCTGCGGCAACCGCGGCCTGCACCCGACGCCGCGCTGGCATGGTCGATGGGGTTGCTTCCGACCACCGCAACTGGCGCGTTATGGCAGCGGCCGACGCATGGCACGGGTTGTACGCGAACGTCCGTAAGCGCGGACGATTGCAGCGACTCGAGCAACGCACCGGCACCGAACAATGCACAAGTCACCGACTCACAGACCCGAACGGTAACTGCGGCAGGTGGTTTCTGGTCTTCCCGGACGACATCAAAATGGTGATAAAACGTCGCGACCTCGTAAACCTCAGTCGTAGCGAGTTTGAGTTCGTCGGCGAGCGCCACGATATGCGCAAGCGAGATGTGGTGATAGGTATCCTGAATGAGATGCAGGAACTCGATGAGGAGGTCCCGGCGGCGCGGCGCGTCGGCCAGCAGCGCTTGCACTTGCGACAAGGCCGGTGGATCTACCTGGCGGCCGCGTTTTTGCCCTCGAGGTTTGCTCTCGCGTTTGCTCACGTTATCCCGCTCGTAGAGGCGTGAGCCAGTATTGGCCACGGTCGACTGGAATCGCGCATGGTACCGGAGCTTCTTCGCGTGTACCTACACTGTTAACGACGTTGAATGTTACCCGGAACCGCGATCCCCGGCCAATAACAATATCTCTCCACGATTCAATTCAATGCTGTCACCGCACCAGCGTTGGTATTGACCGTCGATGTGATGATCGGTAACCGGTAGGCCGAGGCTGCGCAGATACAACAGGTAGCGGCGCAAAAATGTGGGTGTGTAAGTACATGAATAGCTGAACGTTGGCAGCAGCTCGGCCCCCTTGCATCGACACGATGCTGCCGCGTTTCATGCCTGCTCCCGTACGGATGCCAAGTTCGCCTAAGACAATGATAGTTCCGGCGATCATATTCACGCCGGCAAAGTCGCCGGCCCGCTCCACCAACGGCAATCAGTCCTCTGCGCATACCGGCGCCAATCTCGTTGCGAGCGTTGCCGTGGATGATGATCTCGCCGCCGGTAATGCCGCATGCCTCGCCGCGGTAGGCACTGCCGATCATGTGACCGGCGTCGCCGTCTATGACGACCCGACCGCCACTCATGTCGGGCGCGACCCAGTCGCCGGCGCTGCCGTGAACGTGGATCTCCCCGCCGCTGATACCCGCGCCTAAATGAGCGCCGACATCCCCGTCCACGGTGAGCTTGCCTGCGCTCATACCGGCGCCAATCAGCTTGACCCGATGCAAATCCCCCTGCACGTGGATCTCACCGTTTGTGTCGCCATCAATATCAAAGAATTCACCGAGTTCCACGGTTTGATTACCGTGCAGTACCGTACTCGTCGCTACGGTTTTAGCCTGCAGACCAGCAAGTCGCGCAGGACTGATAATCTCTGCCTCGAGCGGAACCTCGGGTTGGGTGTGCAGGGAGAGGGTTAGAGCCACGGCTGTTTGGTGCCCTGTCCTGTCGAGTAATGACCCCTCATCCGACCGCCAGGGATGGCGGAAGTGCAGGTCATGTAGGGAACAATGACCTGCCTGTCCTTCTCCCGCAAGGAGGGTGTCGCAAAAGGCGATAAATATGCTGGATATCGTACTGGCGGTGTTTCAACACGCCGTTGGCAGCAGGTGTGTTTCCCAAAGCCATAATTCGCGGCGCACGATACGGTGATGCCACAAGCGCATCAAACAGGCTTTTGTCAACGCACCAATACAGGCTAAACGGGCCCAACACCGCCCGTCCCAGGTTGTAAGCGAGTATATGCAGTGCAAATTCTCGTCTCACCCCGGCTAACCCGCGCCGCCGGAACCGGTTCAATCCCTGTCGCTCGCGCAACGTGCTGAACACCGGCTCTACCATCGCTTGGCGCTTCACATACAGCGCTTGCGCCTGCGGCTGTTGCATCACCATGCGCAGCGCATCTTTTAGTTCATCACCCCCATAGCGGCTGATGGTCCGGCGTTCCCCCCGCGTACACTGCGCTTTCAAAGCACACGCACCGCAGCCCGGGGTGGCATAACGCACGTACCCTTTGTGTGTGGCAGTGCCCGCGTAACGCTCCACCGGCACTAACCATTCATTGTTCGCACAGCGGTAAGCATCCTGGTACGCGTCATAGACAAAGGCACCCTTAGGAAAGGTTTTCTGCGATTGCTTGGCTTGCCCCGCCACTTTCCCCTCCGGACAAAGCAGGTTGATGTCCCGCTCCACGCTGTGTTGCAATATCCGGTCACTGAAGTAGCCCGCATCCAGCAACAGATCTTCAACGGCCACGCCACTGCTCGCTTCACTGTGCGCCAGCATCCCCGCGACCACCGCGCTCTCACTGGAGGGGTCAACCGCCATCCCAACCACCACCCGTTCTTCATTGGCCAGCACCGAGGGCTTATAGGAGGGCCCCGTGCCTCGTCCGCGTTTCAACGCTTGCACCATCGCTTCGGGCTCGTGCGCACTCACACACACCTTCTCGCCTGACTTACCCTTGCTTTCCCGCGCCGCTTTGCGCCTTTGCAAGGTCTCATGCACTTGCTGGCTTTGCGCCAACGCCACTTGTTTGGTTTTATCCTCCGGTGCCTGCGCCAACACCTGCCTCGCCTCGCTCAAACGCTGTTTCGCCGCCTCTTCCTTTATCAAACCATAATGCGAACACGCCGCCTCTATCACCGTGCCGTCTCCCGCCACCCGGGTCGCGCTGCTGCCCGTGGCTTGTAACACACGGCCGGTTAACTATCACAATAAAAAATGACCCGCTCAGCAACTCATCATGCTGCGTGATAAACCGGCCGATGTTCGCATGGTCCGGACAGATCCCCCCGCTCACCCACATCGCACCGATATCCACTCGCGCCAACCGTTCCAGACCCCGCAACGAACTCACACCCTGCAATAGCCCGTACACGATTAACCCCAACACGCTGCGCGGGGAATACGGCGCGCGGCCCGTCCTGGCATAGTTGTCTTCAAAACCCGACCAATCCAGCTCGCTCAATAGCGCTCGTAACACTAACGGCCCACGAATGCCGGCCGCTTGCAGATGCGCCTTCACCGACAACTGACCCAGATAAAGCTGCTGCGGATCAGGATCAATGAACACACGCCCCGCAGCTCTGCGGCTTTGCCGCGACGCGCCAGTATCGGACAACCCCTCAAACAGGTTCAGTTGCACATCCCCATTTATTCCCAGCGCTTTTGTCACCGTTGGCCTCTCGCTATCTTGTACCTGCACGTAGTTTAACGCTTCACGATCCTTGCAACGATCCCCCTTTCGCGACACCCTCCAAGGGGAGAAGGGACCCACGGTTTAACGCCTTCCGTCGCGCAGAGAGGTGGAACCCAAAATTTAGCCCGCTCTCCCCTTGCGGGAGAGGGTTGGGGTGAGGGGGAAGCGCCCGCAACGATCTGCCGATCAACTCGCCCTCCCTCCAATCAGCTCCTGCAACCGGATCTGATACTGCCCCAAAATCCCCGCCATAATTTCCCGCGTCAATGTGCTCGATGCCCGCATCGGCAGCGGCCTCGATCCCAACGCGCATAGCTTGCTGCACTGCCTCCACGCTCAGACCGTCTATAACAATCTCCAGCACGCAATTAATACCGTCAGGCAGTTCGCAGCGCTCTGTGCTGCCGCGTAACGTCGGACAATAGGCGTCGTTCGTCGATGCGATTAGCGATTTGTATTGTGAGCCGACCTTGCTGCCGCTGCGAACCACGCCATC
The DNA here is from genome assembly GCA_965225625.1 of Gammaproteobacteria bacterium. Taxonomy (GTDB): domain Bacteria; phylum Pseudomonadota; class Gammaproteobacteria; order JADZEE01; family JADZEE01; genus CBDDBH01. Next base: position 134,317 of record CBDDBH010000033.1, on the reverse strand, counting down.
GGGGAAGGGCAGGATTACGTCGTCAACCCGACGCATTGCGCTAACGGCAGCCTGGGCCGCGGCCAGTGTCCTGCTACTGTCACCGCCCAAGAGCAACAAATTGCCTCCGCCGACCGCGCCTTGTACGTAGAAGCTCTCATCGATCACAAACTCGCCGTCCATTACGGGGATCCGCCACAAACGTCGACCGGCAAGCTGCTTGCTGCTCTGAAATCCGTCTCCGAAATATCGCAGTTGGCCGCCCACCGATACCTGTTCGCCGTTTTCCAAACCGTTATAACAGGCCGTCGTCGGGCAGGTCATGACACACTGGCCGATACGTTCGACGAGCCGCTTGGCAAGGCCCGTTTTGTCCATGGCGAATAGCAAGACACTGATGCCGGGACGCTGGTCCGGCGTCGCCGTCGCGGCGAGTTCGCCCTCAATGCCAGCCTCACATTTGCAGCCGATCACCGACGTTGCAAAGCCCGTCATGGAGCGTGCCGCCGCCTGCGCCCACTGTGGAGAATCCGCGGTGATCACGACGCGTGCCGCCCACATCTTGAACGCTTCGGCGAATGTATCCCGCACTTGGGTGCTTTTTACCTGCATGCTCACGGCAATTAGCTCGCTAAACGTGTCGGGATAATTTCGTGCGCATGGAGATAACTGTCATTGACCGCATAATTTTCAAAGCGAATGGAGTAATTCGCTTCGAAGAACGGCTTAATCCGCTCGATGATGGTGGCGTCAAATTCCCGGCGCGCAGTGCAGTATCCGACCCTCGCGGTGGCTACGAAACTCGTGATCCTCTATCACCAATTCACCGTCTTTGACGACATAGCGCGGCGCATTGAACATGGCTTCTTTGTCGTCGTCCTCGGTGTAAATGGTAATGTCGGCGTCTGCGCCCACGCCCAGGTTGGCCCTTGTTTTGCAGTCCCAGTGCCCGTGCCGGTCCGGCGCGCGTGATGATTGCTATTTCCTCTAAGGTGTACTCGCGATCCAGATCGGGCAACTGCGATCGCTTAATCGCTTTTTGATTGACCTTGGTTATCTCCGCACGCCGAAATTCCTTGTCCATAAGCAGCCGAATGAGGCGCGGATAGTTCATAAACGACCCGCCGTTCGGATGATCGGTGGACAGCACCACGCGCCAGGGATCTTCGGACATTAAAAAGAGTTCCAGCCCCGTTGCCCACTGCATTGTATGAACGTAGTTATGCTCCTGGTAGGTGAACGGCATTACGCCGCAGCCGCTTTCGCATTCCGTGTCGGCGTTGACCCACTTCTGCCAGGTTTTGCCGCCGGCAAGATTGCGCAGCATCCAGGTAAGGGGTGCGTCGCCGGTCATGAATGTCGCCTTGCCGAACATGACCTGTCCGACATCACAACTGATGTTCGGATGGGCGTTTATGTAGTCAATGATCTCGCGCGCGGCCGAGGAGGGATTCTTCCCAAGTTCGCCCCCGTAGCTGTGGAATTGTATGTGCGCAAAATGGGCGCGGTGACCCTCCGTTGCCTGCATTGTCTGCAGGGTGGTGGCGACGTTGCCGGAATGCCCCAGGTTATTGCAGTGAATGTGCGCCGGATGCGGCAGGCCCAACTCGTGTACTGCCTGCACGAAGGCGCTGGTAACCTTCAGTGGCGTCAGGTCGAAATTATCGATTGTTTCATTCGGATCGGTAATGTTGGCGTTCTTGCGACCTTTCCAAAGTTTCGTCGCTACCTACGTTGACGAGCTTCGCTGTATAGGCCTTGCTGGCATCCATCCACCATGCAATGGCCTGTTTGAATTCCTCGTAGCGACCGGCTTCCAGGAGCTTGTACATAAACAAATTGTTACCGAGGACGCACGAAATAGCCGTTGTCGATAATCGGCGTGTCATGCAGTTCCTCCAGTACGTGCCGCGCCGCGAGCGGCGGAACGGCAGCTTCCATCACGGTGGTGTAGCCCAGCGCCGCGTAAACGATAGCCGGTTGAGAAGGTCGAAGGCACGATGCCGCCGGTACCCGATCGGTTTGTCGCACTGCTGCGGTCGGTGTCGAGGCGATGGTCCTCGGGCTGCAGCTTACGCGCGAGGTTTACCTTGGGCCCGGCGATATGAGCATGGATATCAACGCCGCCGGGCATTACCACCATGCCGGTTGCGTCGATTCGTTTTGCATCGGCCGCAGGGCCGGCGACGATCTTGCCATCTGACATTGCGATGTCACGGATCTCGCCATCTATATTGTTGACGGGGTCGTAGACCCGGCCATTGACGATGTGTAGCGACGACATGAACGGTGTCAGGCGCTCGCGACTTGCGCTGTTGGACTAGCGTGCCTGGATGAGGTTAGTTCACGCACACGCGCGCGGGATCTTAGTGAGAATGGTTTCGTCGTCGGGATAGGGAGATTCGAACGCCGGTCGCAGCGTAATCGGCACATCGTCCATGCGATAGACGGTGCCTGCCGTATTGATCCCGTAGACCGAGGTTGTAAACGCGACGTGGGCCAGGCGCGTCGTCGCGGTTTCCTTGGCATCGAGCGTAATAACCGGGATGCTGCCCAAGTGCTCGATCGCCCGCTTGGGAAAATTTCCGGCGGGGTCGCTGGCAATGATCAATGCCGCATCGGCCTCGCCGCGCGACAGCGTGTCGACGGTCGTGAACTCGCCTGGATTGAACCGCGGGAAGCCGCGGCTGAAATTTACGCCGAACGGATAACCGGTCTGCCAGGATACGACGTTGTCGGCGCCGGTCACGTTGCCGTGCCCGCGCATGGGCTTGGCAACAAAATGAGTGAATTCATTTGAGATCGGTGGCCAGTGCCAGCAGCGCCCCCCGAATTGAAATGTCGGCCGCGGGTCATGGTTAAACCCATGCCGAAAAACAGCACGCCATATTTGCAATTCTTCATGCGTGCCACCAGATCCTCAAGCGTCTCCTGCGCGACTCCGGTGCGCTCTTCGATGTCTTGCGCCAGACGGGCGTCCCTTGACCAACGCGCGCAGTGCCCACAGCAGTTCAAAATCCTTGCCAGGTTTAACCCGGATGTTGATATCGGCCGCATTCGCACTAGGGGTTTTGCGCACGTCGACAAGCACCACGGTGCGGTCTTTACGGCCATTGGGCGTGTACATGCCTTTGGGGGTTACGGCATAGCGGGTGAAATGTCGAGGATGTGATGCTGCGGGATTGCCGCCCCAGTAGATCACCAGATCGGCGCGATTGCGAATTTCGCCCAAGGTAGCCGTGCTTTCACCGATCCCCTGAAACGCAATCCCCGAGGGGCCGTGGCATACCGAGGTGGTGGTATCAATCGTGCCGTGAATGATATCGCAGATACCCACTGCGACCCGCTGGGCTTCGCAGGTCGTGTCGCTCAGCCCGTAGACGATCGGGAAGCGCGCTTTGGCAAGCGACAGTGCTGCTTCTTCGATAGCGTCGTCAAAGGCGACTTCCTGTCCGTCGATCATTGCCACGGGCCGATCCGAGATCGTGTGCTCGGCGAACCAGGCCTTTCCCAAAATGCAGGCATTTTTAGCCTTTACGATCCGTTTGGCTTTTGTGTCTACCGTGAGATCCATGTCATCGCACACGCAGCCGCAAAATGTGCAGGTGGCATGTTCGACGAGTTTTGTATGGTCGTTCGACGTTTCGGTCATGCTTAGCTCAGCTCGTCGCGGAAGTGGTTGCCACTTTTTCCACAGTGACTTCGATTTGCTTGGAAATCGGCATGCCGGTGCCGGCAGTATCGCTATCCATTAACTGGCTGGATGGTGGCCCGTAGGCAATGAACATGACCCCTGCGGGCAAGTCGTCTGGTTTTAGTGCCTTACAGTGAACCAGGGCTTCGCCCACCGCATTGCTTAACCGCACAGCATCGCCGTCTTGGAGGTGCAAACGGCGCATATCGTCCGGGTTCATTTCCAGTGTCGAGGTCACTTGCAAATACTCGCCCTCGAGTTTGCTTTTGTTGAGGGCCGTTCCCTGTTTGCTCGTACGGCCCGGTATAAGTGTCAGTATCGCGGCCAAGGTTCGGTCTCCGGCGGCTTCGTGCAAAATGCGGGCTAGCCGGACTCGCGGTTGTTAGCCGAGCACGTCCAGCATCTCCGCAACCCGGGTGAATTTTTCGCGCGGTTTTCCGTTCGGTTCACCGCGTGCGACCTCGGCTGCGTCAATGCGTTCCCACCGCGGATAGTCGACGAAGCGCACCCCGCGTGAGCTCAGTAGCTCGCGCAATGCGTCGGAGCCAGCAAGCGCGTTCTGCGGTAACTCGCCGACGTCCGCGAGCAGCATCCCCACGGATTCCACCGCATCGGCACGATTGGTACCGATAATTCCGGTCGGACCCCGCTTAATCCAACCCGCGGTATATAGACCTGCCAATGGCGCGCCGTCATCGCCGCTTATACGGCCCGAAACATTGGGTATGACGCCCCGTTTGTCGTCAAAGGGTAATCCCGCGAGCGCTATGCCGTGGTAACCGATACTGCGAAACAGGATCTGGCAGGGTTGCTCGTAACGCTCTCCCGTGCCTCTCGCCGACTGTGCAAAAGCGTCCCCGGATAGTTTGTTTGCTTCCAGCACAACCCGCTCGACACGGTCTGTGCCTTGTAACTCAACTGGGCTCTTCAGAAATTCGAAAAAGCAGCCGCGTGACTTGGAACCTGCCTCAAGCTCTGCATAACGTTGGAAGATGTCGCGGTTACGTGCGTTGCCGGAATTAGATTTGTCCGCTAGTTCTGCTTCGCTTTCGGGGTTGAGGAGCAAGTCGGCAGTGCTGAGGATGGGCCGGCAGTCTTGCAGTTCGCCGAATTCCTTGAGTTCTTTACTGGTGAATTTTGCCTGCGCCGGACCGCGACGGCCGATAACGCGGATTTCCTTGATTTTGCTTGCGGCCAGCACGTCGAGTGCATGTGCGGCGATGTCCGTGTGCTTGAGTTCGTCTACGGTTTTGCTAAGTATGCGGCTTACATCCGCCGCCACATTACCTTGTCCGATTATCACCGCTACGTCGCCTGACAAGTCGAATTCGCGATCACGATAATCCGGATGCCCGTTATACCAGCCGACAAACTCGGTCGCGGTGTGACTTCCGGGCAGGTCTTCGCCAGGAATTCCCAGGCGCCGGTCGGTTTCGGCACCACAGGTAATGACTATGGCGTGGTGTGTCGCCTGCAACTCTTCAATGGATACATCGATACCAACAGTTACATTGGCGAGTAACGAGAAGTGTTCACGCTGGGCAATCTTGTGGTAGGTGTTTATCGCGGCTTTAAGTTTGGGGTGATCCGGTGCGACGCCGTTGCGCACCAAGCCGAAAGGCGCGGGCAAGCGCTCCAGCAGATCGACGCGGACTTCCAGGTCCGAGCGCAGCAACGCCTCGCTGGCATAAAATCCGCTGGGGCCGCTGCCGACCACAGCGACACTTAACGGATTCTGCGCCGTACCAAGTTCACTCATTTTGAGAGGTAACTAGAAGCCTAACGCGGCCTTTTTGTCATCAGCGGTAGGCAGTTGATCCTGCTTATCGGTGATGACTGCGAGTTCTAATGAGCGTTCAGCATTGATCGCTATCCACTCGTTTTTGTCCTCTGGCAGATCATCCTCTTCAAAGATGGCCTGCACCGGGCACTCCGGAATACATGCGCTGCAATCAATGCAGACATCGGGATCGATATACAGCATCGTGTCGTCAGAGTGAAAACACTCAACCGGGCACACGGTTACACAATCGGTATAGCGGCAGTCCTTACAGTTGTCAGTCACGACAGTAGTCATGAGGCCTCCAATGCGTAGTCATCTTGCCGCTCCGGGCGGCGAATCTATAGCGCGAATTCTAACGTAACCGCGATACTCCACCAAGCCGTACGGTAAACAAAGCCCGGTGGTTTCGTCCAAACAGAACAGGTAAGCTTTTCAGCCATGTTGCAGCACGACCCCGCAGTACCTCGCCACGAGGACGGCCCTCCGTCAGTATCTATCGATACAGCGACGGTTGTGGCACCGGCGCGCCTGCACATGGGTTTTCTGAATCTTGCCCGGGACCAATCGCGTCGGTTTGGCGGACTCGGAGTCGCCATCGATCACTACTCAGTGAAACTCACTGTCACCAAAGCCGAGCAGATTGCCTGCCAAGGCCCTGATCATGAACGCGCCGCGCGCTATGCGCGGAATTTTTTGACGGCGATAGGCCATACCCAAGGCGTCAACATCGCAATTGAGCGTGCAATTCCGGAGCACGCCGGGCTTGGCTCCGGGACTCAGTTGGCGTTGGCTATCGGCCAAGGAATATCGCAATTACTGGCGCTGGAGCTGCCGATACCGAGAATCGCAGCGCTACTTGAGCGTGGTATCCGCTCAGGTGTCGGCATCGGCACGTTTCGCTACGGTGGATTTCTGGTTGACGGGGGCCATAGCGACGCCGCCGGGATCCCGCCAGTTATTGCCCGTTGTGAATTTCCGTCGCAATGGCGATTGTTACTGGTCGAAGATCGACGCATTCGCGGCCTCAATGGCGGCCAGGAGCGTAGTGCTTTCTCAAAGCTCCCACCGATGAGGGCCGCGCTCAGTGCGCAACTGTGCAGGACTTTGATGCTGCAGGTGCTGCCTGCTCTACATGAGCATAACTTCACCGACTTCAGTCACGGTCTTGGCAGTATGCAACGCGCTTTGGGAGACTATTTTGCAGCTAAGCAAGGTGGTAGCCCCTATACCAGCACGGCGGTGGGCGCTGTCATGAACTGGCTTGAAGGTCAGGGGATCCAGGGCGTCGGTCAAAGCTCATGGGGGCCCACAGGATTCGCACTTTTTGACAGTGACGCACAAGCGCGGGAGGTGCTGGCGCGTATTGGCCAGAATGTGGACGGCAGCGAACATCTACACTACTCGATTGCGGCTGCGCAAAACGCTGGCGCATGCCTCGAGACCCGCTGCGGCGTTGATGCTGCGCCAGCGCATGAGACAGCATCGGCGGCAGGCTCGTCATCTCGATTACTCCTCACCCCAACCCTCTCCCGCAAGGGGAGAGGGGGTTAGAGGAGCCAGGATCCTTGATGCAATATGCGGGCTAGCTATCTCGTCATAGCCACCTCGGCCCGCTCTCTTATTGCTTCGGCGCGACGCGGCAGTATCCGGGTGCAGGCATTTGATTGTTTTGCTGATGCCGATAGTTTGCCGGAAGTGGTTGGCAGTGTGTCGGGCGACCTCGACGGATTTGAGGCTGAAGAACTGCTGCCTGCTGTTGACGCGTATTTGTGCCGCTCCACGGTCGCTGGGATCGTTGTCGGCAGTGGCTTCGAACAACAGCCGGCGCTGCTCGATGCATTGGCCACGCGGGCGCCGTTATTGGGCAATCATGGCGCTATCGTCAGCGAGCTGAAATCGCCAATTGGTCTGCAGGACATTGTGACGCAACTCGGATTCAACACGCCCGCTGTGCAGACCGAAGGACTTTGTCCAGCCGGTCGATGGCTGCTGAAACGCATCGGTGGTTGCGGCGGCCAGCACGTGCGCCGCGCGAGTGTCGGCGAGCGGTGTCCGAGTGGTCATTATTTTCAAATGCAGGTCGATGGACAATCGGGATCGGCACTGTTTCTTGCTAATGGAGTGGACGGGCAATTACTCGGTGTCAGCGGACACTGGCAAGTGCAGGTTCTCGAGGAGCCCGACTTTCGTCACGCCGGATTGGCAACCAGTACCGTGGAGCCAGGATGTCGGCAGACGTTGCAGCGGCTGGTGGCGGGTTTGACCAAGTCCGCGGGTTTGCGCGGACTCAATGGTGTCGACTTTATTCGCCGTGCGGATGGAGCGCTGCTGGTTATCGAGGTCAACCCGCGGCCGACGGCGAGCATTGATCTGTTCGATGCAACGCCGCCATTTTTGTTTTCCCGGCATGTGCAGGCGTGCCACGGCGACAGCCTGCGGCTACAGCCACCGGCAGTCTCCGGACGCGCCAGTGCCGTGGTATATTCGCCCGCACGCTGGCGAGTACCTGGCGATGTCAGTTGGCCACTCTGGATCACTGATCGTCCGCGACCCGGTGCCGAGATCGGCGCGGGTGAGCCGTTTTGCACGTTGCATGCACATGCCGATACGGCAGCCATGGCTTGCCACATGGTGCGCGAGCGGTTGACGCAGTTGGAGTCAACAACAGGCTTGCACTTTCGTCCAGCCTACGACCACGAGAATCACGTGCTATGAGCGAAGCCGGCCTAATTCAGCCCAGTGTCAATGCGCTAACCGCGGCAAGCGTGGCGAATCTGCGCAATGAGGCGGCGGCGCTGCGTTTGCGGGTAGAGCGACTAGCTAATGGCACGACGATTATTGATGCGGGTTTAAACGCTGTCGGCGGCATTGAGGCGGGACGACGGATCGCGGAAATATGTTTGGGTGGTCTTGGCCGGGTGCAGCTACGCGCCGACGCCGCACGAGCGGATTGGCCCTGGCAAATTGACGTCTGCACCGCTCATCCAGTTCTCGCGTGTCTTGCCAGCCAATACGCGGGTTGGAGTTTGCAGGAGGGCGAGGGCAAACAAGCGTTTCGCGCAATGGGCTCTGGCCCGGCGCGCGCGATAGGTAGTCGTGAACCACTGTTCGAGGAGCTGGGCTACCGCGATACGGCGGCCAGCGCTGTGCTGGTGCTGGAGGTCGATCGATATCCGCCGGTAAGCGTAGCGCAAAAAATCGCAGACTATTGTGGCCTGGCGGCTGACGCGCTTACCTTGATTGTGACACCAACGACCAGTTTAAGCGGTTGCACCCAGGTCGTAGCACGCGTGTTGGAGGTGGCGTTACACAAAACGCACGAATTGGGGTTTGCGCTGGATAAAATTGTCGACGGTGCGGGCAGCGCGCCGTTATGTCCGCCATCGCCGGATTTTTTGACCGCCATGGGGCGCACCAACGACGCGATTATCTTTTCCGGCCAGGTTCAGTTATACGCCGCCGCCGACGATGCGGATTGTGAGGAGCTCGCGAAACAGTTGCCGAGTTCAACCTCGAGTGACTTCGGTCGCCCATTCGCCGAGATTTTCAAACAATATGATTACGACTTCTACAAAATCGACAAGTTGCTGTTCAGTCCCGCGCGCGTACTTGTTACCAGTCTTAACAGCGGTCGTACCCATTGCGGTGGAACCCTGCATTCGACGCTGCTGGACGCCTCGTTTCGCGGTTAACACCCATGTCGGCGCCGGACATTGTTATTTTTACCGATGTGCCTGGATGGCACGGCGCCCGGCTCACCGAAGCGTTCTCGGCTCGCGGATTTGACACCGTCAACGCGTCGTTGACCCAATGTTGTCTGAATATCGATGAGACCAGCTATCAAATTGATATTCCGGGTTGCGACGGCGCACTGCCGCTCGGTGTTTTCGTGCGTGCAATTACGGCCGGTAGTCTCGAGCAGATAACCACACGACTTGGGGTCCTGCATCTACTGAAATCGTTAGGGGTGCTGGTTTACAACGACGGCCGCGCGATCGAACGTACCGTCGACAAGGGCATGACGAGTATGCTGCTGGCGGCCGCGGGTATTCCGACCCCGACAACCTTCGTATGCGAATCTTCCCAGGCGCTGGAGCGTGCTGGTAGGCTGCTGGCCCGTGGCGATCGCCTCGTTTTGAAACCGTTGTTTGGAGCACAGGGAGTGGGGCTTGTCAGGATCGACACACCGGCGGATTTAGCGCTTTTGGAGCCCGCCGGCGGCGTGTACTACCTGCAAGAATTGATTGAGCCGCAAGATGCCTTGTGGAGCGACTTTAGAGTTTTCGTCGTGGATGGCGAGTCCTGCGCCGCAATGAAACGCATTAACGATTTTTGGATCACCAACCGAGCCCGTGGTGGTCGTTGCGAAGCGATTCCAGCTCACGGTCGAATGGCGGAACTGGCGGTCGCCGCGACAAAGGCATTGGACATTGATTACGGCGGAGTCGATCTCATCTTCGCCGCAAAATACTCGGATTTCGTCGTTACCGAAGTCAACAGCATACCTGCCTGGCAAGGCGTGCAACAAGCCACTGGAATCGACATTGCTTCCCACTTGACGGCGAATTTCGTTTCCCGATTGGGAGAACGGCCGGGGCACGCAGAACAGGCCAGGCGAGCCGCAACGCAATGAACGGCTGCGGTGTGGCACTGTCTGCCGCTCAGGTGCAAGCTGCGGTATTGGAATCTTGCGCCATTGATATCGAAGCGCTTAAACCGGGCAACGTCAGCCGCAGCCGCGCTGGACATGGCATGACGGATCGCGAATTCGAACTGAGCGCGGCTGTTGCAGCCCCGCTGCTCGCGACGCCCGGGCAACGTGTGGGCGGACGAATTTTGGCGGCGGTGCGAGCGAGTGTCGAGCGCGTTGGGTGCAACACTAATCTCGGGATCGTGCTGCTGTCAGCGCCGCTTTGCCAAGCGGCGTTGTGGTCGAGTGAAGGCCCGCTGCGCGAGCGTTTGCGCACAATTCTCACGAGTCTCGACGTCGCGGATGCGCGCCTGGCCTTCGAAGCCATCCGCCTTGCCGAACCGGCGGGCCTGGGTCAGGCCAGCGAACACGACGTTTATGATGAGCCCAGGGTCTCCCTTTCTTGTGCGATGCAGGCTGCAAGTGCCTGGGATGCGATTGCGCGCGAGTTCTCGACAGACTTTCAGGTTGTGTTCGATGTAGGGATTCCGACATTACAAAAAAGTTTAGCCGTTAAAGGGAATTTGGCGGGCGCCGCGACAGCATGTTTCCTGCGTTTAGCCTCAAATTTCGTTGATACACACATACAAAGGAAGCACGGTAGCGCCTGTGCGCAGCGTGTGCGAGACGAAATGAGTGCGGTGGAAAAGGCCTGGAAAGCGTGCGAGAATCCGGCGTCCGCCACGTCGCTATTGCAGGACTACGATAATAAATTGAAGCACAGTGGCATCAATCCGGGAACAAGCGCAGATCTGACCGTGGCGAGCCTGCTGGCACTGCGACTCGAATCGCATCTTATCGAGGCCGCGTCCTCGGTACGAGCGCAGACACAATAAACTAAAGGAGCAAGCACCAATGGCAGTCATCGACAAAGTAATGGTGGGAGAGTCTCTGGTAGGGGATGGCAACGAGGTGGCACACATAGATCTCCTCGTTGGTCCGCGCGGCAGTGCCGTTGAGGCGGCATTCTGCAATGCTTTGACTAATAATAAAGACGGATTCAGCAGCCTGTTGGCGGTTGTCGCGCCGAATCTCGCTACCAAACCCAACACCGTGATGTTCAATAAGGTAACGATTAAGGGTGCAACGCAGGCCGTACAGATGTTCGGCCCGGCGCAACGCGCCGTGGGCATGGCGGTTGCGGATTGCGTTGAAGACGGCACGATCCCAGCCGACGAGGCTGATGATGTATTTGTGTGCGTGGGTGTGTTTATCCACTGGCTGGCAGAGGACGATACCAAGATCCAGGACTATAACTATGCTGCCACCAAGGAAGCGCTGAAACGCGCGGTCGCCGGCGAACCCAAAGCCGCGGACGTCGTTGCGAAAAAGGGTAGTGCGGATCACCCATTTCAGGCGCACAGCTAAGTCGCACAATTTGTTGGGGGACAGCGCTCCCCGTCTTGGACATGCCCGACCGCGCGCGCATTTATTTGTGCAAGGTCTGCATTCAACCTGGTGTGACGATGAACTCGCCCCTACGAAATCAAATTCGTAGGGGCGACGTCCCCGTAGTGATCGACACCACGGCGGTTGGGCTAAGCGTTTAGCGCCGTCAGGGCCTCGCTTGTCAGCTGCCCGGCGTGCAAGGCTGTCGCGACCAACGCCCCTTGTATCGCGCATTCCTGAAGTCTGACAATATCGTCTGTATTACGCACGCCGCCGGCGGCGAATAACTCACACTGCGGTGCCCGTTGTCGTAATGAGGCAAGTAACTGCATCTCGGGGCCGGCGTCGCTTCCAACCCGTGACAAGGTCATCGCAATGACCCTGCGTGGCCAGGATTCGGCGTGTTCGAGAATGTGCTCGTCACCCACAAATCCATCGGCGGCAAAATCCAACGACAAAATCGCCTTACCGCCGGACGTGGTAGAGATAGCCAGCCATTCAGCATGATTATTCAAACTTTCTGAACCGACGATTGGTACGATTCGAGGCGGATATTGGACTCCGGCGCGTTGTGCCCGAATGCCGTCGTCCAGCCAAAACTCAATTTGCGGAAATTTTGCTGTGAGCGCGGCGATTTTCTCGAGGTTATCACCGGTGTTGGTGATGGCATTCAAATCAGCGACATAAATAATTGGAAATGGAAAAATTTGCAGGAAACCGCTCAATACATCTTCGGGCGCGTTCGTGTTCGACAAAGGCGAGGCTAGCGGTTGATATTGTGCTCGCTCGCCGCGACGAGCATGCACGACACGCCCGTCGCTTAAATCCAATACTGGAATAATCAGCAAGATATTGACTCGGTATTGCCGAGTGCTGAGTTTATCATGCGGTAGTGGAGTACCCGGCGTGTTGAAACGACTGTGAATGCATCGAATACGATAACCATCGGCTGGGATATCGGCGGTGCGCACGTAAAGGCGGCTGCCTACTCAGCGCAGGTGGGGGTGCTGTGGGTAGCGCAAACAGCGTGCCCGCTATGGCGGGGGATTGAGCTTCTCGACGATGTTGTGGCGAGCCACGCGACGCGTTCAAACGTAGCGCGACATGCGCTGACGATGACTGCGGAGCTAGTCGACGTATTCGATAATCGTGCCCAGGGTGTGCGTGTCATCAGTGAACGTATGGCGGCTATTGTCGGTCGTGAGTGCCTGAGTATTTATACCGGTGATGGTGGATTCATCCGGCCCGATAATGTCGCCGGACGGGAACACAAGATCGCTTCGGCCAACTGGATGGCTACCGCCGAGTTGTTGGCGAGGTCGCATTCCAATGCATTACTCGTGGATACCGGCAGTACCACAACGGATGTGATACGAATTTTAGACGGACGCGTGCATCACGATGGTTATACCGACGCGCAGCGCCTGACTACCGATGAACTTGTTTATACGGGGGTTGTGCGTACGCCCCTGATGGCCCTCGCCATACGGGTGCCGTTTCAGGGCAGGTCTCGCGGTGTCGCGGCAGAATTGTTCGCGACCATGGGGGACGTTTACGTGCTTACGGGTGATATCACTGCAGGAACGGAACTGGCTTATACGGCGGATGGGCGAGGTACCAGCGTTACGGATTGCGCGCAACGCCTGGCGAGAATGATTGGTATGGATGCGCAATCTGCGGATGCCGATGAATGGGTGGATCTCGCTCAGCATTTTCGCCGCTTACAGGTGGCGCGAATACGGGCCGCCGTGGAGCGACGTATTAAAGACACTGGAGGCCGCGTTGCGACCCTTGTCGGCGCTGGAGTCGGGCGGTTCCTTATCCCAGAGATCGCAGCTTCTTTGCGTTACGACTACTGTGATTTCGCAGAGCTCATCAAAGTGCGCCAATCCCTGCTTGCAAGCGCTACTGATTGCGCCCCGGCTGTCGCAGTGGCGGTACTTCTAGCAGTGATCCAATGAGCGATATCCGCACATGGGTCGTTAAATTGGGCGGAAGTCTGATGGCGTCGCCGGACTTGCGGGCCTGGTTGAGCGTGTTGCCCGAAACCTCGGGTCTGCGCGTATTGGTCGTACCTGGCGGCGGTTTATTTGCCGATGCAGTGCGGGCTGCTCAAGCTCAATGGGGTTTCGGTGATCTGGCGGCTCATGAGAAGGCCGTAGAGGCGATGGATAAGTTCGGGCGCATGTTGCTTGCTCTGCGGCCTGGTGCCGTGCCGATATATGACCTGGACGAATGCAGCGATGTCTGGGTTAGCGGTGCGATACCGGTATGGCTGCCAGGGGCAGATTTAGTGCGGCAATCCGAATTACCTGCCACTTGGGAGTGTACGTCCGACACCATCGCGGCATGGGCTGCGATTCAAATCCAGGCTTCCGATTTGGTTTTGACAAAATTGGCAGACTTGACCGATTCCGAGCTGAACTACGCAGCGCTCGCGAGCCGCGGAATCGTCGATCCCTTATTCCCAGCCTGGGCTCGCCGCGGCCGGTTTCAGTGTTGGTGCTGCCGTCATCCAGACGAGTTGCGTGCTTTGCTGTGCGGTTCAGCGGGCGGCGCGATTCCGATAACGGATCCAATTATCCCCTCACCCGACCGCCATCCATGGCGGTCGGGTGAGGGGTAAATTAGGGAGAAACAGTCGGGAACGCGCGATAAGTGCACTTCACGGCGACCTCTCGGCACCTGAAAAGTTGTGCAATAATTGGTTTACAATAAAAAAACTGGCGTCCGGCAGGCGCCGGACGCCAGTGAATGCGGTACCCTCAGCGTACAGAGGAGGTCTAAATGCCCAGTTTAGTCCCAGCTAAGTGCACCGCCTGTCTGGTATTCCGTAACGCGGGTCTCGAAGAAGTTCTTCTCTTTCTTCAAATCAATTAACTCACTCATCCACGGAAACGGATTGTTTGAGCCCGGGAAGATTTCCGCGAGTCCAATTTGTGCGCATCGGCGATTAGCGATGAAATGTAAGTACTCTTCGAACATTGATGCATTAAGGCCCAGAATTCCGCGCGGCATGGTGTCGGCGGCGTAGCGCACTTCCAAGTCGATGGCATCTTTGATGATGTCGGTTATCTCGTTTTGCAGACCTCGACTCCATAAGTGTGGATTCTCTATCTTGATCTGATTGATCACATCGATGCCAAAATTCATGTGCATGGATTCGTCGCGCAAAATGTACTGAAATTGTTCAGCGACGCCCGTCATTTTGTTACGCCGTCCCATCGACAGGACCTGCACAAAACCCACGTAAAAGAAAATGCCCTCAAATATGAGATAGAAAGCAATCAGATCGCGCAGCAGGCGTTGATCGTTGGCCGGCGTTCCGGTCGTAAATTCAGGGTCGCCAAGGCTATCGGTAAAACGCATTGCCCAGGCTGCTTTGTCATGTACCGACGGTACCTCGCGATACATGTTGAAAACCTCGGCTTCATCCAATCCCAGGCTCTCTACACAGTATTGATATGCGTGCGTATGCAACGCTTCTTCGAATGCCTGTCGCAGCAGGTACTGCCTGCACTCTGGGTTCGTGATGTGCCGATAGACAGCAAGCACGAGATTGTTTGCAACCAGCGAATCGGCGGTCGAGAAGAAACCCAGATTACGTTTGATAATTAATCGTTCGTCGTCAGTCAGGCCGTTCGGATCTTTCCACAAGGCAATATCCGCGTTCATGTTTATTTCTTGGGGCATCCAATGGTTTGCGCAGCCGTCCAGGTACTTCTGCCACGCCCACTTATATTTGAAGGGCACCAGTTGGTTGAGATCGGCCCTGCAGTTGATCATCCGCTTGTCGTCTACCGCCAGACGTCCGGCGCCGAATTCCACTTGTTCTAAACCGGTAACGCCGTGGTCCGCCGTGGCCGCGATCGACGCTGTCGGATGCGTTGCCAGTGCAGGCGCTGCTGCCGCCTCCGCGACCGCGGCGCGCAAATCGATGCCGAGTTCGCTCGGATCGACTACGCGCACGCGTGATCTGGCCTCAATCGCCCGTTTGTCCGATCGACCTACGGGGTCTTCCCAGTTCAACATTTCGCTCCCCATGCTCATTTCCTCTCGTTGTCTTCGGATGACTCGCGGCCTGCGTTCGCCGGCTGGTCATCGCTGTTGGTATAAATCGCCGCCTTAGTATTACTGACAAGCTTCGCAATCCGGATCGACGATGGAGCAGGCGGCTTCCGAACTCTCCGTCTCCGTTGATCCAGCGCCTACGGCGTTTAACTTGCCATCGGCCAGCGTGCTTTTTTCGACATGCGTAGCGCCCATGCTGCGTAGGTAGTAGGTTGTTTTCAGTCCTCGCACCCATGCCAGTTTGTACAGATTGTCGAGTTTCTTGCCGCTCGGCTCCTCCATGTACAAGTTGAGCGACTGCGACTGGTCAATCCATTTCTGTCGTCGTGCACCGGCCTCAACCAGCCAACGCGGATCCATTTCGAATGCGGTGGCGTACAGCTCTTTGAGTTCGTCCGAAATCCGATCAATCTGACTGACGCTACCGTCGTAATATTTAAGGTCGTTAACCATCACTTCGTCCCACAGTCCCGCTTCTTTCAGATCAGCCACGAGATAAGGATTGACTACGGTAAACTCGCCCGACAGGTTGGATTTCACGAATAGATTTTGGTAGGTCGGCTCGATCGATTGCACCACGCCGCAAATATTAGAGATAGTCGCGGTGGGGGCGATCGCCATACAGTTGGAATTGCGCATTCCGTTGGCCTTGACTTGGGTGCGCAAAGAATCCCAATCGAGCGTCGTGGAGCGATCGACGTCGAAATACTGCTCACCCCTTTCCGCGAGCAAATCCATGCTGTCATGGGGCAGGATCCCTTTGTGCCAGAGCGAACCCTCGTGACTGGGATATGCGCCGCGTTCGCTGGAGAGCTCGGTGGACGCTTTGATCGCAAAGTAACTTACCGCTTCCATTGAGCGGTCCGCGAATGCTACGGCAGCTTCAGACGCGAACGGCAGACGCAACTTATACAAGGCGTCCTGGAATCCCATAATGCCCAAACCCACCGGTCGGTGGCGCAAATTCGAATTGCGCGCCGTCGAGACACTGTAGTAGTTGTAATCGATCACATTATCCAGCATGCGCAACGCCGTGGTGATGGTGCGCTCAAGCTTAGCTTGGTCGATTCCGTCTTCCGTGACATGCTGCGCCAGATTGACCGAACCGAGGTTGCATACGGCAATCTCTTTATTTGCCGACGTGTTCAGCGTTATTTCGGTGCACAGGTTTGAGCTGTGTACTACACCGATGTGTTTTTGCGGCGAGCGCAGGTTGCAACTGTCTTTGAATGTGATCCACGGATGCCCCGTTTCATACAACATGCCAAGCATCTTTCGCCACAGGTCGTTAGCACGCACGGTCTTGAATACTTTCAGTTCTCCGCGCGCTGCCTTTGCTTCGTATTGTTCGTAAGCCAGGCGGAATGCTTTGCCATATAAATCATGCAAATCAGGCGTTTCGTCTGGCGAAAAAAGCGTCCAGTCCTTTTCTTCGCAGACGCGTTCCATGAACAGATCAGGGACCCAATTGGCGGTGTTCATGTCATGCGTGCGCCGCCTGTCGTCGCCGGTGTTCTTACGCAATTCCAAAAACTCTTCGACGTCGATGTGCCAGGTTTCCAAATACGCGCACATCGCGCCCTTGCGTTTACCACCCTGATTGACGGCGACCGCGGTGTCGCTGGCGACCTTCAGAAACGGCACCACACCTTGTGATTTGCCGTTTGTGCCTTTGATGTGTGCGCCCATGCCGCGCACCGGGGTCCAATCGTTGCCTAAACCGCCGGCGAACTTGGACAGCATTGCATTGTCCTTGATGGCACCATATATGCCCTCGAGGTCGTCGGGCACAGTGGTCAGGTAGCACGACGACAACTGCGGACGTTGCGTGCCTGAATTAAACAACGTTGGTGTGCTGCTCATGAAATCAAATGACGACAGCAAATCGTAGAACTCGATACTGCGTGCTTCCGGTTCCAGTTCGTTGATCGCAAGCCCCATGGCAATGCGCATGAAAAAAGCCTGAGGCAATTCGAACCGGACTTCAGCCGAGTGCAAAAAGTAACGGTCGTAAAGCGTCTGCAGCCCGAGGTAGGTGAAATTGAAATCGCGTTCCGGCTTGAATGCGGCAGCCAGCCTGTCCAAGTCGTAGTTTCCTAGACGAGAGTCCATCAATTCCAACTCGATGGCGCGTTTTATGTAGGCTTTGAAATAGTCTGGGTACAAACCGGCCATTTGCTCCTGCATAACGAGCTCTTTATAACCATGAACAAAGCTCAGCCCTTCCTGCCGCATGCTGTCCAATAACAGTCTGGCTGCGACGTAGCTGTAGTTGGGGTCTCGTTCGATAAACGTGCGCGCGCTCATGATAAGCGCTTTGATGACGTCGTCTTCCGCAACGCCATCGAACAGATTGCGCAGCGTATCGGTCATCACCAGTTCCGGATCGGTGTCGTCGAGCCCGGCACAGGCCTCTTGTACCAGACTGCGTAAGCGTGCTTCGTCCAGCGCCTGGGTGCTGCCGTCGGCGCGGGTCACGCGTAGCGTACTTTGTTCAGTTGTATCGGTTGCCGCGATCTGCCTCTGCGCCCGTTCGAGCGCGCGTTGTTCTCGGTAGAGCACGTAAGAGCGTGCGACTCGTTGCTCGCCGGCCCGCATTAAAGCTAGTTCAACCTGATCTTGAATGTCCTCTATGTGCATCGTGCCGCCACCGGACAAACGGCGGGTGATTGCCTTGACCACTTGTTCGGAGAGTTGTTCTACGGTTTCGTGAATGCGCGTGGAAGCCGCGGCGTTGCCACCTTCAACTGCCAAAAACGCCTTTGTCATGGCGACTTTGATCTTCGCGTGATCGAAACCGGTGATTTTGCCGTTGCGTCGGATGACACGGTACTCGCCGGGCTTATTCGCGTTAAATTCGGGATTACCGGTGACGCTCACCGGCACTGGCGATGTGCCTTTGTTGTGTACTTCGGTGGCGAGCGTGGCGGTGTTCTCAGCGGCCATTACCCCTCCTGCGCCCTATTTTTATTGAGCTGCGCGGCGTTCATTACAGGTCGATTACGCAATTTCGACCAATTTTGAGTTATTTTGCGTAAGCCACTGTATATCACCACAATACACTGTGGTCAAGCGGATACGAAACCACAACATACTGTGTATTACCTTGTGAGTGCAATGCGAGTTTCATGGGGAAAAAGTGGGGATAAAACGAATTTCCAACTGCTAGATCAGCGGCTTACCATCGTCCGGCTATGTGGTTGGTCGAAACCGGGCTGAGGCGGTAATTCGGGCTCAATCCGGTAGGATAGCTAGTCCCTGCGCGCACTCCAGCTATAATCGTCATAAATGCGAATTCTGCAGATCTCCGACACCCACCTCTACGCGACTCGCGAGGTTGAGAATCATGGAGTGTGTACCTACCAAACACTCGTTGCCGTACTGGACCAAGTGAGGACGCTGTCGCCGCCACCCGTGCTGATAGTCATGACCGGTGACCTCGTCGACGACGGCAGCGATGCGGGTTATCACGCGCTCCTCGAGCTGTTATCAACGCTCGACGTTCCGATATTTTGCATACCCGGCAATCATGACGATCCGCAACGTCTGCGCAGAAATTTATCGAGTGCGAATGTATCCGTTACAAATGTTACGTCGCTCGACCACTGGCAGTTTTTATTTCTAGATACGCATGTGCCCGGTAGCGCCGGTGGCCATTTGGCGCACGACCAACTTTCGCGATTGGAGGCGAACCTGAGCGATGGAGCCGCTTCCAATGCATTGATATTTTTGCATCATCATCCCGTCGCCATAGGTTCGGCGTGGATGGATACGATGCGTCTGGACAATCCGCAGGCACTGTTCGCGATAGTGCAACGTCACCCGCAGGTGCGAGCGGTTGCCTGGGGGCATGTCCATCAGGAATATGCGCAGCAGCGCGACGGCGTAAAGTTATTGGCCGCGCCATCGACCTGCGTGCAGTTCAAACCAGGCAGTGTCACGTTCGCGCTGGACGAATTGGCGGCCGGATATCGCTGGTTCGATCTGGATCCGGACGGCGGGATCCGAACTGGCGTTACGCGGATCGGTTAATCGTCTTGGTTTATCGGCACGTACCGACAATCATTTCGTCACTTGATTGCGAACATACTCCGGCAAAGCGGCTTCGGCGGATACGGTCTCGCCGGCAGAAAATACTTGTCTTGCGAGTATCGCAATATCGTATGCATGCGGATACTGTAAATCAGATGCAGCGGTGACCATGTTGCCGCATCGTGCTGCAAGCTCATTGGGGTAGGCAGACCAACCGGTCCCCACACTGCACCAACCTGAGTCCGCCAGCGTTGGGACGGCCTGCGGTTTTGCCACGCTGTCAGGCGTTACGGCCAGCCAACGATCGGATTCATAATTTTGATAAAGTCCCCAATATACTTCGTGCATACGAGCATCGAGTGCGCAGGCAACTTTGGTCGCAGCGTCGACACGCCGCGCACCATGCGCAAGTGCCGCCAATGTGGAGACAGGCGCGACCGGCAGCCCCGTGCCCAAGGCCATGCCTTGAATGACGCCCACGGCTATGCGCACACCGGTGAACGCGCCGGGCCCGCGGCCAAAAGCCAATCCGTCCAACGCATGCACCGACAACTGTGATTCGGCGAGCAATCGCTCCGCCATCAGCAGTACTAATTCGGCATGCTGGCGGGGCGCTATCTCGAACAGCTCCCGCACCTCGTTGCCGTCGCTGAGTGCAACTGAACAAGCTTCTGTCGCGGTTTCGATGGCTAACAAACGCATGCGATTTGTGAGCTAAGTTATACTCCGACCCCATGTTTAGACCCGTACAAGTATACATCGGGCTGCGTTATACCCGTGCCAAGCGACGCAACCATTTCATCTCGTTTATTTCGCTGACGTCGATGGCCGGTGTGGCCTTAGGCGTAACCGCGTTGATCACTGTGCTGTCCGTTATGAATGGCTTCGAAAAAGAATTGCGCGAGCGCATTCTGGGTATGACTGCACACGCCACCGTGGTCGCAAATAACGGTGCACTGCTCGAGTGGCCGGCCGTTCTCGAACGCTTGCTGGGACAGCCGCAAATTACCGGCGCCGCGCCATTTATTCGTGCGCAAGGCATGTTGACACACCAGGGGCTGGTGCAGGGTAGTCTAGTGCGCGGCGTGCTTCCGGCGCAGGAACCGAAGGTGTCAGTGGTCGCGGAGAAAATGATCGAGGGCCGCTTAGACGATCTCCAAGCAGGAAGCTGGCGGGTAATTTTGGGTTCGGAACTCGCGCGTGCATTGCGGGCGCAGCTTGGTGATCGAATTACGATCGTGGCCCCACAGCCATCGGTATCGCCGGCCGGGATAATCCCGCGTCTGAAACGCTTCACCGTCGTCGGAATATTTCGGATCGGCATGCACGAATACGACTCGGCACTGGCGATCGTTCATATGGACGACGCGGCGAGATTGTTCCGCTTTGACGACGCTGTGACTGGAATTCGGTTGCAGACTGACGATGTGTTTGCGGCACCGATGTTGCGCTACGAGTTGGACTTGCCTGGCGGTTACGCGATCATTGATTGGACTCAATACCACGTCAATTTTTTCCGCGCCCTGCGAACCGAAAAAATCACGATGTTCATTATTCTGACGCTCATCGTGGCGGTCGCCGCGTTCAATATTGTCTCTACACTGGTCATGATCGTAACCGACAAACAAAGCGAAATAGCCATTCTGCGCACGCTAGGCATGACACCACGCAGTGTCATGGCAGTGTTCGTCGTGCAAGGCACGATTATCGGCATGATCGGAGTGTTATTGGGTATTGTCGGCGGCGTCTGGCTGGCCGCAAATGTTGAGACTTTCGTGCCGGCAATCGAGCAGCTGCTCGGCATGAAATTTCTGCCCTCCGACGTTTATTACATCAGCGATCTCCCGTCAGATATGCGCTGGTCCGATGTCGCACGGATAGGCGCGGTTGCATTCGGCTTGTGTGTAGGGGCAACCTTATATCCCGCCTGGCAGGCCTCGCGTACTCAACCGGTTGAGGCGCTGCGCTATGAGTGACGCGGTGCTCGCATGTACCGGTTTGTCCAAGAGCTTTCGCGAAGGCGGCCTACACGTTGATGTGCTCAAAGGTGTTGATCTGGAGATCGCACCGGGCGAACGCGTCGCAATCGTCGGCACCTCGGGCGCGGGCAAAAGCACGTTGCTGCATCTTCTAG
Source organism: Gammaproteobacteria bacterium (assembly GCA_965225625.1). GTDB lineage: Bacteria > Pseudomonadota > Gammaproteobacteria > JADZEE01 > JADZEE01 > CBDDBH01. The sequence continues at coordinate 112,545 of CBDDBH010000033.1, read as the reverse complement.
GCGGTCTGGATGTGCCGACCGAAGGACGGGTGCGGGTCGTTGGCGAATTCATGTCGGATCTCGATGAAACCGCACGCGGACAACTACGCAACCGTGCGCTGGGATTCGTCTATCAATTCCACCATCTGCTTCCGGAATTTACCGCGGTCGAGAATGTAGCCATGCCTTTGTTGTTAGGTCGAACCAAGCCGGACGTCGCGGAATCACGTGCATGTGCGTTACTGGAGAAGGTTGGTCTCGGTGAACGCTTAGAACACAAACCGGGAGAATTGTCCGGTGGTGAACGACAGCGCTGCGCCGTGGCGCGAGCGCTCGCCAACAATCCAACCTGCGTGCTTGCTGATGAGCCGACGGGTAATCTCGATCAGCATAACGCCTCGCAGGTGTTGGAGATGATGTTAACGCTCAATGCCGAGCAAGGCGTGACCTTGGTGATCGTTACGCATGATCCGCGGATCGCCGCACGCATGGATCGGATCCTGGAACTCGATGACGGTCGGCTGCGAACGGCCACGGACCAGTAAAACATCAGTAGCATCACGCCGACCGATTTAATTACGTCGGCGAGTCTTCCATTTGCGAATGGCCAGCAACCGCCAAAGCATCCGCACTGCGACGTTCGCAATCAGCGCCGCGATGCTGCCTAACACCAGGCTCCCCAAAAGCAGTGGCTGCCAGGTATGTAACGCCGTTTGCGTAAACCAGATCCAGGAAAATTCAAATTCAAACCCGCGCTGCGGGTGATCCAGTAACCAGCAACCAGTGCGATAGCCGGCGTACAGCATCGGCGCCATGGTGAGTGGGTTGCTGATCCATACCGAAACCGCGGCGATCGGTAGATTGACACGCAGAATGACGGCCGCGGGCACGGCAAGCAGCATTTGAAAAGGGACCGGAACGAACGCCATGAACAATCCCACGGACAGTCCACCGGCGGCGGAGTGTCGTGTCAAATGCCATAGCTCCGGATCGTGCAGTCGCTGCCCTAACACGCTGAGCAGCTTATGCTGCTGAACGGTTTCGCGCGGGGGTAATCGCCGGCGCAGAAAATCACGAACGTTCATCGTGGCACTGTCAATTGCTCAGCCGTGAAACGGCGGGCTATTATACGCACAAGCACCGTTCGTCCAGTCGCTGGGCGCGGCGCGTCAAGGATGACATTATGCGCGTACGGATACTCGCGTTTGTTGTCGGGATCATTGTTGCGCATATGCTCCCGGCGCTACCCGCTCCACAGGTTCTCGCCTGTGTGCTACTCACAGCTTTGGTGCTGCTGCAACGGCGCCAACACATGTTGGGATGGTTGCTGTGTGGGTGCGTCTGGGCGCTCGCGCGTGCCTGGTTTTTTTTCTCACCGCAATTGCCACTACAACTCGACGGTGAAATTGCCACCATCACCGGCGTTGTCGCCAATATTCCGACCGGTGACCGATTGTTGCGCCGCTTTGACTTCGACATAGCGGAATTGCAGTCGCTCAAGCGGCAATGGACCGGTCTGGGCCGGGCCCGACTTTCGTGGTACGCACATGCGCCAGCGCTGGAACCCGGCGAGCGTTGGCGTCTGACGGTGCGCTTGCGTGGTCCGTCTGGGACCTTGAATCCAGGTGGCACTGACCGTGAAGGACAGCTGTATCAATACGGGATCAAAACGCTTGGATACGTAGTTGCGAGCAGCCGAAATCAGCGACTTGCTGTTGGCGCAGGCTGGAACGTCGATCGTCTTCGCGCACGCCTGGCAGCAGCTATCGATGACGCTTTGCCCACTGCCCGGCATGTGGCCGTCATCAAGGCGTTGGCACTGGGATTGCGCGCCGACCTCAGCGATGAGCAATGGCATGTACTACGCCGTACCGGCACCGCGCATTTGATCGCAATTTCCGGCTTGCACATCAGTCTGGTCGCGGCGTTCGGCTTAATGTTGGGCGTTCGCCTTTGGTCCTTGTCACATGCGTTAACCAGTAAAGTTCCCGCACAGCGGGCGGGAGCGATAACGGGATTGGTAGCTGCGCTTGTGTACGCGGCGATGGCCGGTTTCGCAATTCCAACGCAACGCGCGGCCGTTATGGTGTCCGTTGTAATGATTGGCATGTTGTCTGCACGACGCTTTGCGCCCAGCCAATTGTTCCTGTGCGCGCTCGCTGTGGTTCTGGTGGTGGACCCAGCTGCCGTGTTGGCCGCTGGCTTCTGGTTGTCGTTTCTGGCAGTCGCCTTCATCAGCTATAGTTTGGCAGGTCGCATCGGAACGCTGAGCCGCTGGCAACAATTTGTTTACGTACAACTGGCCGTGGGTGTCGGACTCGCGCCTGTTCTGGCTTTTGCGTTTCACAATAATGCCACCATCTCGCCGTTGGCGAATCTAGTCGCGGTACCCTGGGTTAGCGTGGTCGTCGTTCCATTAGTGCTCAGCGGTGTCTTGTTGGTTGGCATCTGGCCTGCTGCCGGAATTGTGTTGTTACGAGGCGCGGATCTGTCGCTGGTGCCGCTGTGGTGGTTGCTTGCGCACCTTGCGGAACTGCCTTTTGCAATCATGCATATGGCAGTTGTCGACTTATCGGTGTTACTCACAACGCTCATTGGCGCGGTCATTGCTTTAATGCCACGTGGTCTTCCCGGGCGCTGGACTTCAGTGATCTGGTTAACGCCGTTGCTGTTCAGTACGATACCGCGGCCCGCGCCCGGGGAGTTCTGGCTGAGCGTTCTGGACGTAGGTCAGGGGCTTGCCGTGGTCGTGCAAACACATACGCACAGCTTGCTCTACGATGCTGGCCCGCGTTTTGGAAAGCACAGCGACGCCGGCCGCGTAATGGTTAGCCCGTTCCTGCGACATGCGCGCATCAGCGCACTTGATCAGGTAATCATCAGTCATGGTGATAGTGATCACGCAGGTGGTGCATCCAGCGTATTACAGGCAATCTCCTATCTCGAAGTGCGCAGCAGTGCCCCAGAGGTGTTGCTCGGTCGCCCCGGTCGCGGTTGCGCCAGCGGACAGCGCTGGGTTTGGGATGGTGTTTTGTTCGCTGTGTTGCATCCTCAGCGGGTTTCCCATTTTGGACGCAACGATCGCTCGTGTGTGCTGAAAATCTCCGCCGCCGGTGGCACCGCGTTGCTGCCGGGCGATATCGAGTCGCCTGCAGAAGCGCGACTGCTGGATCGCGGGGCAGGGCGACTGAAGGCCGACATCTTAATTGCGCCACACCACGGCAGTCGCACTTCTTCGACACTCGACTTCGTACAGGCTGTCGACCCCGACTTCGTGGTATTCCCGGTTGGGCACCGCAATCGATTTGGTTTTCCGCACCCGGACGTGGTCGAGCGTTACCTGCGCGTTGGCGCCCTTGGTTTCACGACTGCCAGCAGCGGTGCGGTGATGTTCAAAGTACGCCCGCGCGGCGTTGTGATACAGGAGTACCGCTTGGAGAATCGCCGGTTTTGGCATCGCGCCGCGCCCTGACCCACATAATGCAGCTCCTTCATACGATATACAGGCTAATCGACCGTGCGCAATGGGCTCGTGGGTACGACATGCTGTCTGGTGCTGGATCTTTTCGTGTAGTCGCACCTACAATCGCTGCTGACCGGATACGCGCGCAATTGAGCAGCGCTTGGATCAACTGAGCACGGGAGCCGCTGTACAGATGTTCGAATTCTTCAAGGCGGGTGGTTTGTTGATGTTGCCTATCCTGCTGTGCTCGATCGTGGCGATGGCGATCGTGATTGAGCGTTTCTGGTCGCTGCAACGCCGCCGCATCGCGCCTGAAAATCTCGTAGCACAAGTGTGGCAATGGGCCAAGGCCGGGGTTCTGGACGCAAAACGCGTGCAAGCATTGCGCATCAGTTCGCCACTCGGTCGTATCCTCGCCGCGGGCCTGGTTAACGTCGGGCACGAACGCGAGTTGATGAAAGAAAGCATTGAAGAAGTCGGCCGCCATGTCGTGCATGATCTGGCGCGATATCTGAACACGCTCGGAACCATCGCGGCGATTACCCCGCTGCTCGGGCTACTGGGGACTGTGATAGGCATGATCAAAGTATTCGCCGCTATTACTACTCAGGGGGTCGGTGATGCAGCCATACTAGCCGGCGGAATTTCCGAGGCGCTTATTACCACTGCCGCCGGTCTGTCGGTGGCCATTCCGACGTTGATGTTCTTTCGCTATTTCCGCGGCAAAGTGGGCTCGTTGGTCATGACCATGGAGCAGGAGGCGTTGAAGATGGTGGAGGTGCTGCAGCGCAATCCTGGTGATGCACAGGACGAGGTGCACGCATGAATTTACAGCCACGCGACGACGATGATCTCGAGATCAATATTACGCCACTTATCGATGTGGTCTTTCTGTTGCTAATTTTCTTTATGGTCTCCACCACCTTTATCCAGAAATCGCAGATTAATCTGAATTTGCCGCACGCAAGTGAAGACATTGTCGAAGTCGAGATTGAAAAAGTTAATGTCGCCGTTGACCGGGAAGGGCGCTATTTCATTAACGATAAAGCCCTGGTCAACACACAAATGACGACTCTCAAACAGGGGTTATCAGATGCAGCCGGCCTATTGCACGATCCGGTAATCATCGTCAGTGCCGATGCTGAGGCGGCACACCAGGCGGTTATCAAAGTACTGGATGCGGCGCGACAACTGGATTTGGTGCGAATCACGTTTGCAACTGAAATCAAGGACGACGAGACCGAATAGCAAATGTCGACACAGGCGGCTCGCACAAGACGGAAGGGCAGTGCCCGCGCAATCTGCCCGACATGAGCGCCTCATCGGCAAGCGAGCGAGTCACCGAGCTTTGGTACGGACGCAGCAGCGCCACCCTGGCACTGTTGCCCTTGGCATGGATCTATCGCCTGTTCACCAGTGCGCGGCGCCAGGCTTACGATAGCGGTTTGTTCAGCACCTACCGACCGCCGGCACCGGTCATCGTGGTGGGTAATATCAGCGTTGGCGGCACTGGCAAAACACCGCTTGTTGCCTGGCTGTGCCACTATTTGCAACAACAGGGCTGGCGTCCCGGGATCGTCAGCCGGGGTTATGGCGGGCGTGCCGGGCATTGGCCGCAGCAAGTTCGTCCCGACAGTGACCCGGTCGTGGTTGGCGATGAGGCGGTGCTATTGGCGAGGCGCTGCCGTGTCCCCATCGCGGTGGGCCCGGATCGAGGGGCAGCAGCGGCAGCGCTGATAGAACACCACGCCTGCACTATCATCGTCAGCGATGATGGTTTGCAACATTACGCCTTGGAACGGGATCTGGAAATCGTTGTCATTGATGGCATTCGCCGTTTTGGCAACAACATGTTGTTGCCTGCCGGACCGCTGCGTGAGCCGGTGACGCGGCTGGAACAGGCGGATCTTCTTGTCACCTACGGATTAGCGGCGCGTGGCGAATTTCCGATGAACTACGGTGGTAGTGAATTATGCGCGGTAATGAACCGAAGCCGGCGGGTGAAAGTTAAGGATTTTGAATCGCGAGAAGTTCACGCCGTGACCGGGATCGGCGATCCGGAGCGTTTCTTTGCAAGCCTCAGATCGCGGAATTTTCAGCTACGCCGTCATGCTTATCCGGATCACCACCGCTTCACCGCCAAGGAGATCGAGTTCGATGACGCGCTGCCGGTGATTATGACGGAGAAAGATGCGATCAAGTGTGAGCGGTTCGCTGGCGCACGGCATTGGTATCTACCGATCCAAGCGCAGCTACCCGATGTGTTCGAAAAGCGTTTACAAATTTTATTGTCGAGGATGCAACGTGGACAAAAAACTACTTGAAATATTGGTTTGCCCGGTCACCAAAGGTCCGTTGACTTACGATACCGACAAACAGGAGTTGATTTCCAAATCGGCCCGCCTTGCCTATCCCATTCGTGACGGGATCCCGGTAATGTTAGAGGATGAAGCGCGGCCACTCGACGCCGAGGAGGTTGAGCGTCTCGGTAAATGAAGTTTGTCGTAGTCATACCGGCGCGTTACGCCGCGTCGCGGTTGCCTGGCAAAGTGTTGTGTGATTTGGGCGGCAAGCCCATCGTGCAACACGTCTACGAGACCGCCGTTGCCAGCGGCGCTGAGCGCGTCGCCATCGCGACCGATGACGAGCGGGTTGCTGCTGCGGCGCGTGACTTCGATGCTGAGATCGTCATGACCTCCTCAGCACATGAAACGGGTACGGATCGGTTGGCTGAAGCGCTGCGGATCATGGCGGTGACTGATGTGTCGATCGTCGTCAATCTGCAGGGAGATGAACCGCTGATGCCGCCGGCATTAATCCGGCAGGTGGTGATGCTGCTGCAGGACGATGCCGAGGCGTCGATGGCTACTCTATGCGAACCAATTGATGATCAGGCCCGTATCTTCGATCCGGATCTGGTCAAAGTGGTGTTTGATGAAAAGGGTCGCGCGCAATACTTCAGTCGCGCACCTATTCCCTGGGACCGCGAGACGTTTGCGCAGCCCACCCAGCGGCAAGGCGCGGCACTGACTAACCATTACGGACATCTGGGATTGTATGCCTACCGGGCAGGCTACGTGCAGACGTTCACAAGCCTGCAGCCCTGTGTAGTGGAGAGGCTTGAACGGCTCGAACAGCTGCGGGCGTTGCACTACGGCGCCTGTATCCGGGTCGGGATTGCGACGGAACCAGCCGGTCGCGGCGTCGATACGCCGGCCGATCTCGAATATGTGCGGGAGCAATATTCCGCGCATGGTTCCGCGGCTTAGCGTCCTAGCTGCCCAGATGGAGACGCGCAGTATTCTCTTCGTGTGTACCGGCAACATATGCCGATCACCGACGGCCGAGGGTGTCGTCGGGGCGCTGTTACGCGAGCGTGGTTGGGCAGAGGAGTATCAGCTCGATTCCGCCGGGACGCATGCTGTCGGGCCGGGTGTGTCACCCGCTGAGCCGGCCATTAACGTTGCGCAGGAACGCGGAGTCGATATCAGCGGCTTGCGCTCGCGGCAGTTTGAGGCGGCGGACAGCGAACGTTTTGATCTCATCCTGGCGATGGACCGCGATCATCTGGGGTTTGTTCGTTATGTCGGCGGTGAGCGAGTAGCTGAGAAACTGTCTCTGTTCATGGACTATGCGCCGGACGTCAAGACCAACGAAGTGCCTGATCCCTACGGCGGCAAAACGCGTGATTATGTTGCGGCGTACGAGCTGATCGAACGCGCTGCCGTTGGGTTAGTTCAAGCGCTGGAACGGCAGACTAACGTTCCCGATAAATGATGCGGCCTTTGGATAAATCGTACGGTGTCATCTCAACCGTCACAGTGTCGCCGGTCAAAATACGGATGTAGTGCTTACGCATCTTACCTGAAATGTGGGCGATAATGACGTGGCCATTTTCTAGTTCGACGCGAAACATGGTGTTGGGTAAGGTTTCGGTAACCTTGCCTTGCATTTCGATTTGGTCTTCTTTGGGCATACGCTCACTGAGCCTAATTTAAGCGCGCAATTGTGCCTCAAACGTCCGCGCTTAACCAGTAATCTCGCCGCGCGGTAGTTCGGCTTGCCATTTGCGCGTCCAATGGCCGTCGAAATAATACTCCAGCGGCTGGTATTCATTTTTGTAATTCATTTTGGCGCAGCGTTCGATCCAGTACCCCAGGTACAACCAACGCATACCACGCCTGCGTGCAAGGTCGATTTGATAAAGAATCGCGTAACGACCCAGACTGCGGCTGGTGAACTCAGAATCGTAAAATGTATAAACGGCCGAAAGCGCATGCTGCATTTCGTCGACGACAGCTACGGCGACCAGTCTCCCCGCCAGTCGCATCTCATAAAAAACAGTGTCGGTCCAGGTCGAGGTGAGAAAATCGAGGTAGCTTTGCGGTGTCGGTTGGTCCATGCCGCCATCTTTGTGCCGATACTCCAGGTAACGCTGATACAAACGATAGTGTTCCTGATTAAAATCCGGCGCGGCCGCAATCACTTCCAGATCGGCGTTGGTGCTCAAGGTACGGCGCTGATTGCGGCGCGGCTGGAATTCGGCGACCGGAACGCGCACTGGAACGCATGCGCTGCAGCGAGGGCAGCGCGGTCGGTATAGATGCTCGCCACTGCGCCGAAAACCGTAGCCCGAGAGGGTTGCATACACCTCGGGCGACTTGGGCAGGGAGGGATCCACAAACAGCGTGACCGCTTGTTTATCCTGCAGGTAACTGCACTGATAGGGTGGCGTGGCATAGAAGGCGACGTTGAGCCCCGGGCGCGGTTGTTTCATACGCCAACCTCTGTCTGCCAGGCGTGGGCTGCCGGCTGTAAGCCGCACAAATCGTTTAACTGCGCGATGAAATGCCGCCGCGCTATTGGCCGTGCCCCCAGGCTTTCAAGATGCGGATTGTGCACCTGGCAGTCAATTAACGCGTAGCCCCAGGCGCGCAAGTTATCCACGAGATGTACCAGGCACACTTTGGAAGCATCCGCCATCGCAGCGAACATTGATTCTCCAAAGAACACTTTGCCGATACCCACTCCATAAAGTCCGCCTACCAATTTTTGCTGGTGCCAACACTCCACTGAGTGTGCATGTCCGAGACGATGAAGCTGACAATAAGCCGCCTGCATATCCGCTGTAATCCAAGTTCCTGACTGGCTTTTCCGGGGTGCTGAACAGCACTCTACGACGTCTTCGAAGCTCTGATCAATCGTCACGCGGTAAATCCCGCTTTGGATCCGTCGTTTCAGACTGCGAGAGATGTGCAGCGCGTCGAGTTGTAGCACGCTGCGCGGGTCCGGTGACCACCACAATATCGGCTGGCCTTCCGAATACCAGGGGAATATGCCGCGACGGTAGGCGTCCAGCAGGGTATCGGCTGTCAGATCACCGCCCGCGGCCAGTAACCCGTCCGGTTCTTTCAGTGCCTCGTCGGTCGTAGGAAAATTTTCAGAGACAACGTTGGTTGCTATCCAATACAGAGGGTTCGTCGCCACGATGCGTTACAGACTCGACGGAGTTCACACTGTCTGGCGATAGGGTGAATGGTGATCCAGCGCGCCGATATAGTCTTCGATCTGATTCGATTCGCGCTGCAAAAACCCTTCGATGGCGCGAGAGAATCCGGCATCACGCAGCCAATGTGCCGACCAGGTACGCACGGGTAGAAACCCCCGAGCAATTTTGTGCTCGCCCTGAGCGCCCGCATCCAGGGTTTTAAGACCGTGGCTGATGCAGTACTCGATGGTTTGGTAGTAGCACAGTTCAAAGTGCAGATGTTTGAAGCGCTGGGTGCAACCCCAATGTCGGCCGAACAAAGCATCACTGCCTCGCATGGCAAATGCGCCGGCCACGTACTCGCCCTCGTGGCGGGCCAGAAACAACAGGGTCTCGCGCGGCAGGCGCGCCGATAAAGCTTGAAAAAATTCAAGCGTGAGCCGCGGATCACCCCAGCGGCGGTAAAACGTGGAGCAATAAAAATCGTAGAAGGTGCGCCATTTGGCGGGCGTCACCTCGTCGCCGTGGAGAATTTCGGTCTCGATGTTCGCTTCCGCGACCGCTCTGCGTTCACGGCGGATCTGTTTGCGCCGTTTGGAGGTTAAGGTGGCAAGAAAACCGTCAAAATCTTGATAGCCCTGGTTGGTCCAATGGTACTGACAGCCGATGCGCGCGAGCATGCCTGCATCGGTGCAGGTCTCCAATTGATCTTCCGGCGGGAACAGGCAGTGTAGCGAGGAGACTTCGAGCCGATCGGCAACGGCTAATGCCCCTTTGGCCAATAACGCGGTTATTGCCGGCCTGTCAGGGACATCAGGCGCCACCAATAGCCGCGAGCCCGTCGACGGCACGAATGGGATCGCCGCAACCAGCTTGGGGTAATACCGCCCGCCCGAGCGTTCGTAAGCATCGGCCCAAGACCAGTCAAATACAAACTCGCCAAGCGAGTTTGACTTCAGATACATCGGCACGGCGCCGAGCAGCTTGTCATCATCGTAAAGCACCAGATGACAGGGTTGCCAGCCGTTTGGTTCCAGGCAATCGAACTCTTCCAGGCACTGCAAAAATTCATGGCGCAGGAACGGATAGCTGTCATCGATAAGCCGATTCCAGTCTTCGGGTTTGACTTCCTGCAGCGATGTGACGGTGCGTATTTCCAAAGCTTTAAACCTGGATTGGGTTACGGCAGTTTCGCCAAAATGCCATGATGAGAAAGAGGATGAGTCTTATAAGATTATAAATATCAATAAATTAAAAATAATATCTAATTTAATTTATAGAGCTAGGTCGCCCAAGGATAGTAGCATATGGCGGGCACATCCACGCGTTGAGGGATCTCAATGCAGGCTGGTTGACAAGTGCAACAGCGTTGCCGGCTACTCGCACAGGTTTGCGGCAAGTCGGGCGAGCGCCTCGAGTTGCGCCGGCTCGAATGCGCGCATCAACGGCGGTTTATCCGGGGCATTTGCGCGGGCTCGGGTGCGAAAATCGAGCATCGTCTTGAGCAGGTAATCGGGATGTTGGCCACGCAGCCGGGGTACTCGACTATTTCCCTGCAGAGAACCCAGATGGCAACTTTTGCATTGGCCTGCCTCGACCAGCGTCGCGTCGGCTATGCGGGTCGGTGCCGCGTCGCAGTTCTTCGGTGTTGGCCACTGTTGTTGCGAATAATATTTTGCGATGGTCAACATTTCATCCTTGCTGAGCGCAGCAGCAAGCGGCCCCATCACAGGGTCGGCACGCAGTCCGGATTTGTAGTCCTTTAGTTGCACATAAAGATAATACTGGCGCTGGCCGGCGAGGATCGGATATTGCGCCAACAGCGATGCGCCGCGTTGTCCGTGGCACAGTGCACACCCGTTCAATTGCTCGCGAATATCGCGATATGCCTCCGCGATTGCGTCGGCGCTGATTTGTGTTGAAAGCAATGACAGCCCGACTAAACAGCCGATTGCAGCCAAGCGCCGCAGGTATCGGGGCCAAGCGGTGTGCAGCAGCAGGGCAGCCACGTCCGGTGCCTTGGCCATACGACGGATTTGGGTGCGCACGGCAAGTCGCCGTTATTGCGCTGTCAGTCGGAGGTGCCCTTGATGTCAGTGGGAGTGTAAACGGGAAAGGCGGTCACGTTGTCGCCACTGCCGGACCTTTTGGTAATTTTGGCATGACCTTGTTTTTCGACTTCATCGATTCGAATGATGGAGTGAACCGGGATGTAAACGCGTTTCACACCATCGAATTCGGCTTTCAGACTCTCTTCGGAAGGATCAACTACGACCGTTGTTTTCTGGTCGAAAAGCAGCTGCTCAATTTCGATGAAACCCAGCATGCCGCTTTGATGTACGTTACGCGCGAAGACCTCAAAGATCTTGCCCTGGTTGTGAAATATAACTTTGTAGGTCCGTTTTGCTGGCCATGGAGTGTAGCGCTGCCGCTCGTTTACGAGCGCGAATGTTAGCACAGCTACGGGTAGGTTAGACCGCCGCCCGGTCCCAATGGCAGGCCCGACATAACCCACACGGCTAACAACGTCATCCACACAACTCCGAATCCAACAGCATAGGGCAGCATCAGCGCCACAACGCTGCCCAGACCCGCTTGCGGCGCGTAACGCTGGATGTGTGCCACGATTATCACCATGTAGGGGTTGAAAGGTGTGATCACATTGGTGACTGAGTCGCCGACGCGATAAGCGGCCTGCGTCAACTCAGGGCTGATCCCCAACTGCATAAACATCGGCACGAATACCGGCGCGAACACAGCGTATTTGGCGGAAGCGGAGCCAATCAGTAGATTACCGAACATGACGACCATTACAAACGCCAGCACTAACACGACCGGTTCCAGAGCTAGCTGCGCAAGTGCGTTAGCGCCGCCCACCGCAAGCATTTCGCCGAGCCCTGTGTATTTGAAGAACTCGATAAATTGCGCAGCAAAAAATGCCAGCACCAGGTAGGGGCCCATGCTTGCCATTGTTTTCGCCAAGCATGCGTGCGGCATCCCGGTCACTGCGAATGGAACCGGCGCTGATGCCGTAGGCCAATGCGGGAACGAAGAAAAAAATGAACAGCAGCGGCACGGTCACTTCAACGATCCTTGGAAAGCGGTTACCGAGGCCGTGCAGCGGTGCGTTCGGCACCACGGTGAACAATGTAACTGCGAGCAGCACTGCCAGCGTCACAAACGCGGCGATCCATAAACTGCGACGTTCCTGCTTGTTGAGGGCGGCCGTGGGCGACGCCTCGGCCGCAGTACTGGGGGACCTTTTGGCGATCCGTGGTTCTACCCACCAGGCCGAGACGCACCAGCCCGTTAACGTCAGTAGCACCGCCGACACAATCATCAACCACCAGTTTGCGGTGACGGCAACGCTGTAATCGGGCTGAATAAATGCGGCCGCGGTTTGGGTAAAACCGGCAAGCAACGGGTCCACGGCTGTAATGACCAGGTTAGCGCTGAAACCGGCGGAGACACCCGCGAAAACCGCGGCAATGCCGGCCAACGGTGAACGTCCTACAGCCTTATAGACGACTGCCGCCAGCGGCGGCAACACCACATATCCCGCATCCAGTCCCAGCGACGACATAATGCCGAGGAAAATCACCGCCGGCGTTAACCACGGCCCGGACACCACGCGCATGGCGCCACGCAACATCGCACTGACCAGCCCGGTACGTTCGGCCAGGCCGATGCCGAGCATGCCGACCAGCACAATACCCAGTGGCGGGAAACGGATGAAGTTGCCCACGAGATTGCTCATGGCCCACCAGATCCCATTGCCGTCCAATAAACTGCGCGCGACCACCGTCTCGGTGCCGGGGCCGGAGCCGACGGCCTGCAACAGTGTTTTATCCGCCGACCAGTGCCAGCGAACCGCAACTTCGGCGATAACGACTACGACCAAGGCACCAATGCAAAACAGCGTGGCCGGATCGGGTAGCCGATTACCGAGTCGCTCGACGCGGTCCAATAAGCTTTGACGATTTTGCGTGGTTGGCATTTGAGTCTCGTTAGCCCGCTTTGCTTGTCGGATCCAGGTGCGTGTCCGTGCAGTTAAGAATCGCAAACTGTATGACAGCGGGCAACCGCTGGCAGGTATGGTCGCACATTGCTGCGTGGTCAGTGGTAGTGTGTTTTCGAGTTCTCCGATCAGGATCGGTACTTCGCAGGCGCGGCAAAGTGGGCAGATTTCGGTGTATCGTGACGCAGGTAATTATGGCTATCGAATAGTTGGGAGACGCCTGGCTTGAAGACATGTGATTATTTGATTATCGGCGCCGGCATAGCAGGTGCGTCGCTGGCGTATCACCTGGCCCGTGAGGGCAAGACCATTGTGCTGGAACGTGAAGAGTTTCCCGGTTACCACTCCACCGGCCGCTCGGCCGCACTGTATCTTGAAAACCATGGGCCGCGGCTAATACGGGTGATGACGAGGGCCAGCGGCGCGTTCTTTCATGCGCCTCCGGCAGGATTTTCCGACGTGCCGCTGCTTAAGAAACTCGGTGCGTTGTTCGTTGCCAACGCCGATCAGGTAGCCGCGCTGGACGCGTACCTGACAGAAATGCAGGATCTATCGGGCGCCATGGAACGCCTGGATGTTGCCCAGACCTTGCAACTTGCGCCGATCTTGCGTGAAGACTACGTCGCAGCCGCTGCCTACGATGCCACCGCTATGGACATGGATGTCAATGCCATGCACATGGGTTATTTGCGGTCGCGCGCGCGCCGATGGGCTGCAATTGATCGCCAACGCAGCGGTACAGAGCGCCAGACACAGCGGCGGCCTATGGCGGTTATCGACCCCGGCCGGTGAGTTTGCAGCGCCCAACGGTAATTAACGCGGCGGGTGCGTGGGCGGACGTGATCGCCGAGATGGCCGGTACGCGCACCATTGGTTTGGTACCCAAGCGTCGAACCGCGATTGTCGTCGATGCACCAACTTCGGCGACGCTGGCCGACTGGTGTGCAGTGGCCGATTGCCAGGAACAATGGTATTACAAACCCGATGCCGGCCAGTTAGTGGCATCCCCAGCAGACGAGACGCCGGTAGCGCCGCAAGACGTGCAGCCGGAGGAATTCGATATTGCCGTGCTGGTGAATCGATTGGAAAGGGCGACGACGCTGGAGGTAAAACGTATTAACCGCTCGTGGGCAGGGCTGCGGAGTTTCGTAGCGGATGGCCGTCCAGTCATGGGATTCGCACCGGATACCGACGGATTTTTTTGGTTAGCCGGGCAGGGTGGTTATGGCATTGAAACGTCCTACGCAATGGGGATGTGCGCCGCGGCGCTGGTAACCGGCGTGCCATTGCCGCCCATAGTCGCGGATTTTGGGATAAGCGCGGACCAGCTCGCACCGCAGCGTTTGTGGGCAGCGGCGTGATCCCGCTGTCGAAAAATAACGGGGTGCACCAACTACGGCACACAGTCATTCGCACGCCGCCCGCCATGCTGAGAGCCATCGGCACGTTGATGTCCGAACGATTTCGCCGATGGATGCCCGATCCGTTCGTCTTTGCCATACTTTTGACCATCGGGGTCGCAATGCTGGCGCTGATGCTGACGCCCTCGAGGCCGCTTTTGATCCTGGAAAGCTGGTATCGAGGGTTTTGGAACCTACTCGAATTCGGTATGCAAATGGTCTTAATACTGGCGACGGGATACGCGATCGCGCTGTCACCCGTGGTAGCGCGTTTTGTCGATGCCGTCGCCCATCGGGTCAACACGCCGGCCCGGGTGTATTTCATCGTCATGGTTGTCGGCGGTCTTTTCTCGCTGGTCAGTTGGGGCTGGGGCGTCCTTACGGCGGTGCTCGCGCGCGAGCTTGCGCAGCGCGTGCCGGGGTCTCGACTACGCGTTCCTTATCGCCTGTGTTTATTTTTGCTGGTCAACCGTGGGTCGGCGGTTTGTCGAGCTCTATCCCACTGGTATTGAACACGCCTGGAAACTTTCTTATCGAGCAGGGCGTTCTCGATGCCAACGCTGTCGACGTCGTACACCCTGAACAGCACGCTCAATGTTTACTATCTGGCGATGATGTTCATGGTGTTTCCGGCACTGATGGTGTTGTTGAGTCCGCGCGCTGACAATTCGAACGGCCTCGAGCGGCTGGTCAGCGATGCGGCCGCGAAGTCTCTATCGGTGGAGGACGAAGCAGATGCGACGAAAGACGATACTTGGACACTATCCGACCGTCTCAACCATAGCGTGTTATTGTCACTGTCCATCGCATTGCCGGGGCTTCGCTTACTTAATTTGGCATTTTGCGACGCGTGGTTTCGATCTGGATCTGAATATCATGATATTTGTTTTTATCATGCTTGGTCTGATCGCTCACCGTACGCCTATGCGTTATGTGATCGCCGTAAAACGTGCGTGTAGCAACATCTCCGGGATTGTATTTCAGTATCCCTTTTATGCAGGGATCATGGGCATTATGTTGTACACCGGACTGGGTGGCATGCTGGCTGACTGGATGGCCGGCAGTGCAACGCTGACAACCCTGCCGCTTATCGCGCAAGCCGCCGGCGGCATAGTCAACATGGCAATTCCCTCCGCCGGCGGCGAGTGGGCGGTCGTCGGACCGACATTCGTGGAGGCGGCGCAGAACCTGGGTGCCGACTTGTCCCCAGAGCAGTTGCGCGCCCCTTATTGCCCGCGTCGCCATGGCAGTCGCATATGGAGAAACGTCGACCAACGCGTTACAGCCATTTTTTCTACTGGTAGTGCTACCCATCATGGGCGCGGGCGTGCGCGTACAGGCGCGCGATGTAATGGGCTATCTCGTGCTGCCGTTTGTGCTTGTTTATGTGCTGACTTCGGTGCTGCTGGTTGTTACGCCGATGTGAGGTCTGTACTTACACCTACGGTAAACCGGTTTAATCTACCCCTCACCCCAACCCTCTCCCACAAGGGGAGAGGGAGTTAAACCACGAGGTGCCTTCTCCCCCTTGCGGGAGAAGGACAGGCAGGTCAATGTTCCTCGACTTTGGCCTCCTGCGTCGTTCTACCTCGTCCATCCGTGGACTCGTCGGCTCTAGCTCCTCGACTTTGGCTCCTGCGTCGTTCTAACGCCTACGTCCTGTAGGCGTGCTTCGCTCTACCTACTACATCCCTGTAGTCGTACATGACCTACACTTCCGCCATCCATGGCGGTCGGGTGAGGGGTAATAAAAATCAGCCCGCCAATCTAAATTTCAATAGTCTTGGCGGCATCGGAAGCCAAGAATTCGTTGGTATCCATCGTAGCCGCGTGGGTTGCATACGACACGCACGCCGTTGGCGTTGTAATCGGCCACACGATGGATGTGGCCGTGGATCCACAGTGCAATCTGAGAGTCGTCGAGCAATTCATTTAAATTATTGCAGTAGGCGAATTTAAAAATTGGTCGTTCGGTATCTGTCCAGCTCTCGAATGTGGGAGCATGATGGGTGACGACAACAGTCCTGCCGTCGAATGGCTCACGTAAGGTTGCCGACAGCCATTGTCTGGATTGTTCATTGATATTGAAAACGATTTCCGCAGTCAAGTTGCCGTTGGTGTGGCCGATCTGCACATAGTCATTCATATTTTGTTCGGCGGCTGTCATGAACTCCTCGCTGCCGCCGCCGAAGTCCGTCCACAATGTACTGCCGAGAAACCGCACGCCGTCAATTTCTATCGATTCGTTATCGAGGAAATGAACGTTGGTGTTTTTGGCCGCGGCGGCAAGGTCGCTCATTGTGGCAACCATCTCGTGGGAATAGAACTCGTGATTTCCGGCGATATAGATGACCGGTTTCGTCGTTGTCTGCAGCCATTTCACGCCGTCGACGCCAAGGCCGACATCGCCCGCCGCAATAATGACATCGGCATCTGTTTCCGGAATTTCAAACGGCCCGAATTCGAGATGTATGTCTGAAAAAAATTGAAGCTTCATAATGTCTGTTTGACGATCAGCTCAACACCTCGGTGAAAAACGAGTTCAGGGCGATCGCGTATGCTGCGCCGGTCACGATAAAGGCATCGTTGTGACCGCCACGCAGTTCGACGAATGTTTTCGGCGTGGCCGCCCGATCATACAACGCCCGGCCGTGTGCGAATGGCACGATCTCATCGTCAGGACTGTGCGCAATCAATACTGGACATCTTATCGCGGCGATGCGTTCGATATTGGGATAGCGGATCCGAACCAGCAAAGAACTCGGGAAATAAGGATAATAGTGCTTCGCCATTGCGCGGATGGAGCTGAATCCCGCTTCCAGAACCAAGCCACCGATTTCGCGTTCCGCTGCAAGCCAGGTTGCAATGGCAGCCCCCAATGAGCGACCGAATACAACAATCTTGTCGGCGCTGACACCGCGCGCTCGCACCAGATAATCGTATGCGCCGGCGGCGTCGGCGTAGGTACCAGATTCTGACGGCCGGCCATCGCTTTCACCATAGCCGCGGTAATCGATGATCAGGGTCGACATACCAAGGCTGTAGATGAGTTCCAGCGTCTCCAGCCGGTGCGATATATTCCCCGCGTTACCGTGGAAAAACAGCACCACGCCACGCGCCTCAGGATGGGCGACAAACCAACCGTGCAGGCTAACGCCGTCGGCGGCCGTGAATCGCACATTTTCAAAAGGCAGATTGCGTGTCGCAGGCGTTGCGTCTAGCTGTTTACTGGGGAAGTAAATGAACCGTGGTTGGAAGACATACAACGAGGCTCCCAACAGAACGTAGGTTGCAGCAAGTATCGTAGCGAGCGAAATCATCAAACGGCGCATTGCTTTAAGCGGGTCCCCAACGACAGCACTTCCGGTGTGTTCAGGCGGATATAATAGCCGTTTCAACGCTGCAGACCGGGCGTCGATTACTGGCCAGAATCCTGTTATCATTCCCTATAAAATACAGCATCTTATCGGAACTTTAAACAATTCAGTTTAAAAAGATGGCGCAGGCGGTCAGAAAAAACATCGATACTCCCGCGCTTGGCACGCAAATTGTGCGACGATTTCGGGAAGTAGCTCTGATCATTCTGGGTGCGTTGGCGCTGTTTCTTTTCATCGCTCTGTTTACCCATCATCCGGCCGATCCCGGTTGGACCCGCGCGGGTGCCGCCGCGAGCATTCATAACAACGGCGGTATCGTCGGCGCATGGTTGGCCGATGTACTGCTACATCTTTTTGGCTATCTGGGTTATATTTTTCCACTCATGCTCGGCACTTTGGGATGGGTGCTTTATCGCGGCGGCAAGGGCGAGGCGCAATTCGATTATTTTTACTTGACCACGCGGGGCGTCGGTTTTGTGTTAACGCTGCTGGTGGGCTGCGGTCTGTTGTGGGTGCAGCTGCGGGGTAATGCGTATTTACCGCAAGATGCAGGCGGCATCATAGGCGATGTCGTTGGCAAGCTGCTGGTATCGGTGTTTGGAGGTGTCGGCGGCACGCTGATCATGCTGGCACTGCTGCTTACCGGTATCACGCTATGCACAGGACTGTCGTGGTTGTGGCTCATGGACAATACCGGGCGGCTCACGCTGGCGTTTGTCGAGGTAACGCGACGCAGCAGCCACGTGTTGGTGGACTACGCCAAAGGTAGACAGGCGCGTCGCGAACGTGAAGTGTTGGTGCGCGATGAAAAACTTCGCGTAGAAGCGCGACCGAAACCGGTTATCGAACCCGTTGCGCCGGTGATGGAGGTGAGCGAGCGGGCCGAGAAAGAACGACAAAAGCCTTTATTCGACGATCCACCTAATTCCGTATTGCCGCCGCTGAGTCTACTCGATCAGCCAGTTGCCGCCGTGGGTGGTTATTCCCCGGAAGTGCTGGAAGCAATTTCACGACAGGTTGAGTTCAAGCTCAAAGACTTTGGCGTCGAGGTGGAGGTAGTAGCCGTACATCCGGGACCGGTTATCACGCGATTTGAGTTGAAACCAGCGCCGGGACTGAAAGCGAGCCGTATCACCAATTTGTCAAAAGACCTCGCCCGTTCACTGTCCACGATCAGTGTGCGTGTTGTTGAAGTGATCCCGGGTAAGTCCGTGATTGGGCTGGAGATCCCCAACGAGCGGCGCGAAATCGTAAACCTTAGCGAAATTCTGAATTCACGTGAATATGAAATGAGTTCCTCGCCAATGACCTTGGCACTGGGTAAAGATATCGCCGGCAATCCGGTGGTTGTGGATCTTGCGCGAATGCCGCACCTGCTGGTAGCGGGTACCACCGGGGCAGGCAAATCCGTAGCGCTTAACGCAATGATCTTGAGTTTGCTGTACAAGGCCACCGCGCAGGACGTGCGCTTGATCATGATTGATCCCAAAATGTTGGAACTTTCAGTGTATGAAGGGATCCCACCGTTGCTGGCGCCTGTCGTGACGGACATGAAAGAAGCGGCGAACGCTTTGCGCTGGTGTGTTGCGGAAATGGAGCGGCGCTATCAACTCATGTCTACGTTGGGCGTACGCAATATCACCGGCTACAATCGCAAGGTTCTGGACGCTGAAGCAAGCGGCGAACCGTTACTGGAACCTGGCTATCAGCCGCCCCCCGATGGCGACGATGATGAAGCACCTACCTTGAGCTCGTTGCCCTACATCGTCGTTATCGTCGATGAATTTGCCGATATGATGATGACCACCGGCAAAAAGGTGGAGGAGCTGATCGCGAGACTCGCGCAAAAAGCGCGCGCGTCGGGGATCCACTTGATCCTCGCAACGCAACGGCCGTCAGTGGATGTCATCACCGGCCTTATCAAGGCTAATATTCCCAGCCGCATTGCGTTCCAGGTTTCCTCCCGCGTGGATTCGCGCACCATCCTGGATCAAATCGGTGCAGAGAACCTGCTTGGCCACGGCGACATGCTGTATTTGCCACCGGGCACGGCGATTCCAAACCGTGTACACGGAGCGTTCGTGTCCGATCAAGAGGTCCATAAGGTGGTGGACAACCTCAAGAAAAGGGGAGAACCCAGCTACATAGATGATGTTTTGAACGGACCCTCTGAAGCGGAGGCCAGCGCTATCGCCGGCTTGGGCCCAGAGGATGAAGAGGCGGACGAATTGTATGATTCCGCGGTGCGCATCGTAACCGAGACCCGCAGAGCGTCGGTGTCGGGCATACAACGGCGGCTCAAGATCGGCTACAACCGTGCTGCGCGGATGATCGAGGAAATGGAACGTTCGGGCGTGGTCGGTGAACTTCAATCCAATGGCTCGCGTGAGGTATTGGCGCCACCACCGCCGAAAGATGACTAACGAAACTGTGCAAACTTCTCATCCAACGGGTAGCGGCCTCACCGCAGTGGCAATTATCGGTTTGCTGCTGAGTTCGTTGAGCTGTAACGCGTTCGGTGACACCGGCCGCGCGGCCTTCGATCGCTATCTGCAGGGTTTCGCGACATTACAGGCAAACTTCGTGCAAACAGTGTTCAGTGAAGAGGGCACAAGTCTGGACGTGTCGCAAGGCCTGGTATATCTGCGTCGGCCCGATCTCTTTCGCTGGGATTACCACTCACCCTATGTGCAGTCCATTATTGCCGACGGTAGTACGATCTGGATTTACGACGAAGATCTGGAACAGGTCACGCGTAGACCCATTGGCGATGGGCCGCAGAATACCCCCATGTTACTGTTGAGCAGCGACATGGATCCCGACGAGCATTTCGTTGTAGCGGAGCTGGGGGAGAGTGACGGACTGCTATGGTTGGGATTGACCCCGCGGGACGTGGACGAGCAGTACGCGGGTATGCGTCTTGGCTTTGATGAAGAAGGGCTGCGGGTAATGGAGCTGAGCGATAACCTCGGTCAAATTACGCAGCTCAGGTTCGCTGCCGAGAAGCGCGATGGCGAGCTGCCGACCGACTTGTTTAAATTCACGGTGCCTCCGGGGGTTGATATCGTCGAAGCACCGGCGGATTGACCCGCAGATCGGACAAGCTCGTTCAGGTTATAGCGCGCGATGCGGACTGGCACCGAATCGGATCTATTTAGCGATACTAGGGGAGCTTGGCGGCCGCTCGCCGATCGCATGCGGCCGACTACGGTCGCCGACATCGTCGGTCAGGATCACGTACTGGGAGAAGGCAAGCCGCTGCGGCGGGCATTTCAAACCGGCGTACCGCATTCGATGGTGTTCTGGGGATCCCCGGGAACCGGCAAAACAACATTGGCGCGGTTGCTGGCCGAGCAATCCGACTATGCATTCGTAACATTGTCAGCAGTGCTGAGCGGCGTTAAAGACGTCCGCGAGGCGGTTGCGAACGCGCAACGCCTGCAGGGCGAACGCGGCACCGGCACCATCTTATTCGTTGACGAGGTGCATCGCTTCAACAAAGCACAGCAGGATTCATTCCTGCCGCACATCGAAAACGGCACGATAGTATTCGTTGGCGCGACCACCGAGAATCCAGCGTTTGAACTCAACAACGCATTGTTGTCTCGCGTGCGTGTCTATCCTTTGAAGGCATTGGAGCATCACCAGATAGAGCAGATCCTGGATAAAGCGCTGAGCTTTTTGGCGGCGGAAGCCGGCAGGCAATTGAAACTCGACGACGCTTCGCGCGACACCCTGGCGCGCGCCGGAGATGGAGATGCGCGCCGGGCGATCAATTTGTTCGAGCTGGCTGCCGAGCTTGCGGAAAATGGTCATATCGATGTGCAGGTGATTGATCGGGTTCTGGCCGGCGGCGGCGTGCGCCGTTTCGATAAAGGCGGGGACATTTTCTACGATCAAATATCAGCATTACACAAAGCTATACGCGGCTCGGCACCGGATGCAGCATTGTATTGGTTCACCCGCATGCTAGACGGCGGTTGCGATCCCTTATATATCGCCCGCCGGCTTGTCAGGATAGCATCCGAAGACATCGGCAACGCCGATCCGCGGGCCTTGCGCACCACGCTCGATGCGTGGGATGCGTTCCAACGCCTGGGCACTCCGGAGGGTGAACTCGCGATCGCGCAAGCGGTCGTATTTCTCGCCTGTGCGGCGAAGAGTAATGCCGTATACAAAGCATTCGGCGCAGCGCGCGCAGACGTCGAACGATACGGATCTTTAGAGGTGCCAGCGCATCTGCGAAACGCGCCAACCCGACTGGCAAAGGATCTTGGCTTTGGTGATGGCTACCGCTATGCGCACGACGAGGAGGACGGCTACGCGGCCGGCGTCCAGTACTTCCCGAAGTCTATGGGACAACCGCGCTACTATCATCCGGTGAACAGAGGGCTGGAGATAAAGGTTGCGGAACGGCTTGCAGAATTGCGGGCGTTGGATGCCAACGGTCCCGAAAACGATTCTGAACCGGAGTAGCCTGGGTTGCTAATTCGCACTTTATCGGTTGCTTGTGGCGGTGCTGTCGGAGCCGTTTTGCGTTTCTGGCTTTCGAGCGCCATGCATCGCTAGCTTGGCCAGGATTTTCCATACGGCACCCTCAGCGTAAACGTACTGGGATCGTTGTTCATGGGCTTTGGATACGTGCTGCTCGTTGAGCGCATGGATGTCTCACCTGAGCTTCGCGGCGTCTTATTGATCGGCGTTCTGGGCGCTTTTACGACATTCTCGACGTTCTCGATTGAAACCTTGCAGCTTATCGAGGCCGGGCAGGGGGCGAAGGCGGGGTTGAATATTGTGCTCAGCGTCTCGCTGTGCGTGCTGGTGTGTTGGATCGGGCTTATACTCGGGCGCCAGTTATGAGCATGCAGGCAGTGACCATGCTTCGCGTCTACCTCACGGAGGGGCGGCTGTTGGATGAATTAGTTAAATTCCTGCATGACGAAAGCAAAGTGCGAGGTGTTACGGTATTCCGCGGCATTACCGGTTTTGGCAAGTCGGGACACATGCATTCATCGAAACTTATCGATACTGCATTTGAGTTGGCGGTAACCATCGAATTTTTCGATGTGCCTGAAAAAGTCACCGGCATAATCACTGCGCTCAACGCGCGCGTCGAACCCGGCCACATAGTCAGTTGGGCGGCGCAGGTTACAGTTTAAAAGGAAGTACCCAATGCTGGATCCCGCATTGTTGCGCAGCCAGATCGAGGAAGTGCAACGCACACTCGCCCGGCGCGGCGCCAATCTCGACACACAGACCTTTCGTGCTATTGAAACCGATCGCAAGCGCATCCAGGTGCAGACTCAGGAGCTGCAACAGCGGCGCAACGCCCAGTCCAAAGCGATTGGCCGAACCAAGGCCGATGGCGGCGACATTGAACCGCTACGAGCGGAAGTTGCCGAGCTTGGCGTGCAGCTAAAAAGCTGTGAGCAACAACTCGAGGAATTACAAAGCCGCATCGCAGAGTTCTCGCTAGATTTACCGAACATACCGCATGAATCCGTTCCGGATGGACCGGATGAGGCGGCCAACGAAGAGCTACGGCGTTGGGGTGAGTTGCCGCAGTTCGCATTCGAACCGCAAGACCACGTGGACCTCGGCGCGGGACTAGACGCCATGGATTTCGAACGCGCGGTCAGTATTGCCGGTTCGCGCTTCGTGGTGTTATCCGGCCCGCTCGCACGCCTGCAGCGAGCGCTGACTCAGTTTATGTTGGATGTGCATACCGCAGAGCACGGCTACACCGAAGTATATGTTCCATTGCTCGTAAACGCCGACAGCCTCCAGGGAACCGGGCAGTTGCCCAAATTTGCCGAAGATTTATTTTCAGTGCCGGAGCAGGGGCTTTATCTCATCCCAACGGCCGAGGTGCCGGTTACCAACCTGGCACGCGATCGCATCCTGGAAGCCGAAACGCTGCCGCGGCGTTATGTCTGCCATAGCCCGTGTTTCCGCAGCGAAGCCGGCTCCTACGGTAAGGACACCCGCGGGATGATCCGCCAACACCAATTCGAGAAAGTCGAACTCGTGCAAATGGTGCGGCCCGAGATGTCATATGACGCGTTGGAAGCGCTGACGGGTCATGCCGAATCAATTCTGCAACGTCTGAAATTGCCCTATCGGGTCGTCGCGCTATGTACCGGTGATTTGGGATTTTCCGCGGCCAAGACCTATGACCTGGAAGTGTGGTTACCTAGTCAGCAGCGATTTCGCGAGATCTCTTCATGCAGCAATTTTGAAGCATTTCAAGCTCGACGAATCAAAGCTCGCTGGCGCAACCCGGAAACGGGCAAACCGGAACTCATACATACCTTGAACGGATCCGGAGTGGCGGTTGGGCGGGCGATGATCGCCGTCATGGAGAACTACCAGCAAGCCGATGGCAGTATTCGCATCCCTGAGGTTCTGCGACCGTATCTGAATAATGCGGATGTGATGCGACCCGGCGGCTAGGACCGTGCCGCTTTACGGGTTGTTCACGCCGCCCAGATCAGCAAAGCAACAAACGCCACAACCACCCCGATAGGCACGATAACCGATTTCCAGTCGGACTCCGCCTCGCGGCTTTCCTCCAACATTATTTTCGCGCGAGGCCAGATCAGCACAATCATAATGATGAACGGAATGGCCCACGCGATTTTCATCCAAGTACTCATAGCATTTGCCCGGCAAAAAAAAGACCGGGTCAGCGCGAGCCGACCCGGTCCTGGTTATCGAAAACCGCGTCCCGTCAGTCGTCGCCAAACGCCGTCAGCAGATTCAACAGATGAATAAATATGTTGAAAATACTCAGATACAAACCGACGGTAGCGTGTATGTAATTCGTTTCTCCACCGTTCACCATGCGGCCCGTGTCATACAGTATGAAACCGCTCATAAGCATGATCACGACAGCCGAGATGGCCAGTGACAATGCTGGGATTGCGAAGAAAATATTTCCCACAATCGCCATTAGCACCACCAGCATGCCGACCATTAAAAACCCGCCCATAAAGCTGAAGTCTTTGCGCGTGGTAAGTGCATAGCCGGATAATCCAAGGAAGATAACGCCGGTACCGCCCAGGGCGGTCATCACAGTCTGCCCACCATTGGGTAGGCTGAGATACATGCTTAACATCGGGCCCAGGCTGAATCCCAATAAGCCAGTAATCGCGAACACTACACCGAGGCCGGCGGCCGAGTTCGCGGTGCGCGGCAGCACCAGCCAGATCAAGCCAAAGGCGCCGAAAAAGGCGAACATGGATGAACTTGGACCCATACCCAGCGACATGGACACGCCAGCCATGAGCGCGCTAAAGATTAACGTCATGGACAACAACGTGTAGGTATTGCGAATGAGTTTGTTGGTCGCTAGTGCCGAGCCTTGCGGACTTGCAACAGCAAAACGAGTGGAAGCCATTGGTGTTGTTACCTCCTAACTATAGTTTCCGATGTAGTCTATATGGGGTTTAGACCACTTATTTCAAGACAGGTTCTAAACTAATCATACACTTAGAACGAGAAACTTCAACGACACCTAAGTCTTTGAGTAATAACTACAATCAGTTATCCTGCGAACCGCCTAAGTTTACCAAGAGATTCTAACATCGGAGAGGTGGCAGAGTGGTCGAATGCACCGGTCTTGAAAACCGGCAAGGGTGTAAGCCCTTCGAGGGTTCGAATCCCTCCCTCTCCGCCAATAACTTATGTAACTATTTGTTTAATAATTAATATTAATTAAAATCCGTTAGTCTACCCACGTTTTTACCCACAAACGAGATTAGGTCAATTTAGAGTAATCCGGGGCAGATAAGCTGCGCCAGATCCCTGGCCTCCGAGATGGCATCCACTTGCGCAATAGCCATCGCCCGGTCTAGAACACGACCGAGAATACGGCCTGCTTCGTCGGAATCCGCACCGGATACCTCACGGTCACTTCGCGGCCAAACTGGGCGTTATCGGACACCCGCTTCAACTCGCTCGCCGATCCTCAGCGTCGTTCCGTGGCGGGCGTCCAATAACCCTAACCAACACCGGGCGTTGAGCATTTTTCTACGACCGGCAGGTTGCCGCAGAAAAGCGGTCGTTGACGATTGGATACAGATTACCTGCTCCGCCAATCAGCTTGAGTGAATCGTTAGACCGCCCCACTAGTGTCCGGTTAACTGAGTTGGAATTTCCAAAAATTCTATGATCTGCATGAAGTTAGACGCGAAAAAGGGTGGTGCCGATTTGAACGGCGAATGCCGTTTCGGTCACGCTTCCGAGGACCTATTCCCCGGAGAGACCGATGCACACCGGCAAGACGCTGTTTGCTCAAGTGATGGACTTCCTGCCCTGGACCACCTTCAGTCGGATCGTTACTCGTTACCGCGGCGATCATCGCGTGCGAACCCTGAGTTGCGCCGAGCAGTTTCGTTGCATGGCCTTTGCCCAGCTCACCTACCGGGAGAGCCTGCGCGACATCGAGGCTTGTCTCTCGGCGCAGGCAGCGAAGCTTTACCCTATGGGTTTCCGCAAACCGGTGAGCCACGCCACGCTGGCCGATGCCAACGAACGGCGCGACTGGCGCCTCTACGCCGAGTTTGCCCAGCGACTGATTACCCAGGCGCGAAAACTCTATGCGGCGGACTCCTTTGGCGTGGAGCTGTCGAACACAGTCTATGCCCTCGATGCCACGACCATCGATCTGTGCCTGTCCGTGTTTCCCTGGGCACCGTTTCGCTCCACCAAGGCGGCGATCAAGCTGCATACGCTGCTCGACTTGCGTGGGGCGATCCCGAGCTTTATCCACATCTCCGACGGCAAACTGCACGATGTCAACGTCCTCGATCTGCTGCTTCCCGAGGCAGGCGCCTTCTACGTCATGGATCGCGCCTATGTCGATTTCCAGCGGTTGTATACGCTCGACCAGACAGGTGCCTTCTTCGTTACTCGGGTAAAATCGAACATGGACGCCCGGCGCCTGTACTCCGCACCGACCGACCGCAGCACCGGTCTGATCTGTGACCAGACGATTGTGCTCAATGGTTTCTATTCCAGCCAGCATTATCCGCAACACCTGCGCCGCATCCGATTCAAGGATCCACAAACAGCCAAGACCCTGTTGTTTCTAACCAACCATTTCCAGCTCCCGGCCCTGACAGTGTGCGCGCTTTACAAGAGCCGCTGGCAGGTCGAGCTGTTCTTCAAGTGGATCAAACAGCATCTTCGCATCAAGCGTTTCTTCGGCACCTCCGAGAACGCAGTCAAGAGCCAGATCTGGATCGCCGCCTCGGTCTACGTGCTTATCGCCATCATCAAAAAGCGGCTCAACTTGGATGTTTCGCTGCATACGCTTCTACAGATCCTATCAGTCACCGTTTTCGAGAAAATCGAATTAACGCAGGCAGTTACGGACTCGGCTTTCGACCAAAATCAGGCCATGTTCGATAACCAACTGACTCTATTCGATAGTTAACCGGACACTAGTGGTATTTCTTGACTGTTTTGCGAAGTATGGTCTAACGGTATTAACGCAATCTAAAAGGGGATTTTGATGTCCAAAACAGGTTCTGACTATCTCGCATCAGTGACTGACAACCGTCAGATCTATTTGGATGGTCAACGCGTTGACCATCCAACTTCGCATCCAGCGTTCAAATCCATCTTCGCGTCCGCTGCGAGCCTGTACGACTTCCAAGCCGCAAACGCGGATTTGATGACAATTGCGTCACCCACCAGCGGTACGCAAGTCGGGAGGCACTGGGAAATTCCTGATAGCCGCGAAGCGCTGATACGCCGAGGTGCCGCTCACACGGCTTGGGCGGAGCAGAGCTTTGGGTTCTTTGGCCGTTCACCCGATGCAGTGGGCTCGATGTTGACCGGACTGGCCGCTAAGGCTGATTTTTTCGCTCAAGACTGCAAAGCTCGTGCAGATGCGGTGCAGGGCTACTTTGAATATATACGCGACAACGATCTGTTTCTTGCATTCACCATCGTCAATCCGCAGGGCGACCGCTCCAAAGGTGTCGCCGAGCAGGGAAGCCGTTATCACACCTGTTGCGTCGTCGATGAGGACGCCGAGGGGGTCACCGTGTCTGGTGCCAAGATGCTCGGAACTTCCGCTGTCGTTGCAAACGAAATCTTTACCGGCGTGCAGAACCCGTTGCGCGAGGGGGATGAGGATTATGCGCTGTCGTTCGCGATGCCCCTGGCCAACGAGCGCGTCAAGATATTGTCCCGCCGTTCCTATGCGGCGGCGGCGACTAGCGAATTCGACTACCCGCTGTCGAGCAATTTCGACGAAACAGATGCCGTCATTTACTTCGATGAGGTGAAAGTACCGTGGGAACGCATTTTCATTTACCGGCGGCCGGATCTTGTACAAGGGGAGTTTCACCAAACTTATGGCGAGGTGCTGCATACACTGCAGTCACTGGCGCGACTGCTCGTCAAATTGCGGTTCTTGATAGGACTGACCCGCCGGCTCACCGAAACCATCGGCACGATCAATTTTCCACCCGTCCAGCAAGCGTTGGGCACGCTCGCTATGAAGGTGATGATGGTAGACGGTGTTTATCGTTCACTGCTGTACGATCCGGTCGAAGCGGACGGCTGCGTGACGCCGCGAAAAGACACCACCTACGCCTTGATGTCTTATACGCAGGACCTGTACGCCAATTTCACGCAGGATATCCGCGAATTGGCGGGTGGTGGCTTGATCATGTTGCCTTCGTCCGCCGCGGACTTCGACGAGCCCTTCGTCAATTCGATTATCGAACAGACGCAGCGCTCGTCGGTGACTGACAGCGTCGGTCGTGTGAAACTCATGAAGCTCGCCTGGGATGCGCTGGGCAGCGAATTCGCCTCGCGACATAGTTTGTACGAGGTGTTTTACGCCGGACCGCCATTCGTCGCGCGTGACCGTTGTTACCGCTCGTTCGACTGGGACGGCAGCACTGGTCTCGTCGACAACTGTCTAGCCAGTTATTCGCTGCAAGGCTAAGAGATCGGCTGCTGTTACAAAGACACCTTTATCCATTCACCCCAGACCACCAGCGCCATGTGGGTCGGGCGCAGTAGGAGGGAAACATTACGTAGAAAAAGGGGTAGAAAAAGGGGGACAGACCACCTTTTCCCCGAGTCGTTCCGCGGTCTGCCCGAGCGACCAGGAACCTCTTGACCCAAACCGGGGTTCTGCAACACCTCGCCGAAAATTTCCTGCCGGACCTGCTTGCTGGCTTTGACCCATGACCGAGCGTTAGACTGTCTGGCACTGAAGCGTTGACGGAGTGTTCGTATGGCCGTTCGGCAAGCAGACGCGTTGCATCGGACTGTTGAGGATCGTTGGGACTATCTGGTCCAACCAGGCCGTGTTCACCGGACGCTGTATACCGATCCGGAAATCTTCGATCTCGAAATGCGCAAGGTATTTGGTGGTACCTGGATGTATCTGGGTCATGACACCGAGATCCCCGAACCCCACGATTTCGTGACCCGGCGAATGGGGCTGCGTCCCATCATTCTGACGCGCGACAAGAACGGCGAGGTCCACGGACTCATCAATCGATGTACCCATCGCGGCGCACAGGTGTGCCGGGAGGATGCCGGCAACAAGAAGTATTTCACCTGCGGTTATCACTGTTGGACTTACGACGGCGCCGGCGAGTGCGTGGGTATACCGCAAACCAAAGCCTATGGCCCCGGCTTCACGCTTTCCGACAAACGGCTGGCGGCCGTGCCGCGTATCGATACTTACCGCGGCTTCATATTCGGGACTCTGAATCCGGAAATGCCGCCCCTGCTCGAATGGCTAGCCGGCGCGGTTGAATATCTGGACTATTGGATAGATCGCGATCACAACAAAAAGCTGATCGTGCGCGCCAGTTGTCAACGCTACATCAACCATTGCAACTGGAAATGCATCTACGACAACGCCGGTGACGGTTATCACCCCGCATATTCGCATGAGTCCATGTTGTCCATGACCACCCTGCGTTACGGCCCGAACCTGGACATGAACTACCTAGCCGGCGATACCGATGACGGCCCGCTCTACATCCGGACTCTGGGTAATGGCCACACCATGTTTGACCAACGCCCGGAAATGTACGCGCAAGGACGGTCGGCCTGGGAAAGCCAGCGCCCACAGCCCGGCCGCGAGGCTTATTTCGACAAGCTGGAGGAGCGGTTCGGGAATGAGGACGCGACCAAAATGCTCGATTCCAGCATGGGCGCCGGTCTCAACCTGACGATCTTTCCTAACCTGCTGCTCGTGGGTAATCAAATCCAAGTGCTCGAGCCGTTGACTGTGAATAGCAGCCAGACGTCCTGGTACGGCACCCTTCTCAAGGACGTGCCCGACGAGATCAATACGATGCGCATGCGCACGCAGGAGGACTTCCCGATGTTCGGCGAACCGGATGATTCGGCCAACTTCGAATCCTGTCAGAAGGGAATGTACATACCCGAGGTGGAGTGGGTCAACATCAGCCGGCATATGGACAAGGACGATAAAGCCGACGAAAACGGATATCTTCGTCAGCCGGCAACCTCCGATCTGCATATGCGAACCTACTACGCCCAGTGGAAACACATCATGAAGTCTGAGATCAAGCTGGTCGTTGGATGACGGTCAGGTAAGCGCCAACTCCGAACAACTCGATCCCAGAAAAGGAGAAAATAGGGGCCAGACCACGGTTTTCGAGATAAAAGTTCACGAAGTACAATGGAGTTGGTTTCTACGTGCTAGGCAATGCCCGGTTTGCTGAGGAAATCCGTGTTGTGCTCGGGCAAAGAACGGTCCCCGGCCGCTCGGGCAGGTCGCGGCGGCACGACTAGAAAACCGTGTTCTGTCCCCTATTTACCTAGCAACAAACGTTTGCGACGATCGTGCCGCACACTGTACTTCCCGAAAACTCATATCGCACAGTATCAAGCCGCTATCCGTTCGTAATGGTGATGTAAACCACCGACCTCAGGAAATTCCAAAACGTTTCCGAATGCCGGAAGTTGCACCGGTCGAAATCCTGGACTATCCATCTCCAGCGACAGATGCGTACGCCAGCGATGGTAGTAATTGAAATAGCTCGACAGGATCCGTTTCAAATGCCGCTCGTTCATTACGACAACATGATCCAGACAATCTCCACGGATGCTTCCAATCATGCGTTCCACGAACGCGTTCTGCCAAGGGCTTCGGGGTGCAGTAAGCATTTCTTCTATACCCATGCTTTGGACGCGCCGTTGAAACTGTCTGCCATAGATACCGTCTCGATCCCGGATTAGATATTTCGGTGCCGACTCCCAAGGCAATGCTTCAATGACCTGTTGGCCAGTCCAATGGGCGGTTGGGTGCTCTGTTACATTGAAATGGACAACCTTGCGCCGATGATGCGCGAGGATCACCAAAACGCACAAAATCTTAAATCTCACCGTTGGCACTACGAAGAAATCGATGGAAACCATGTCCTTCGCGTGATTGTTCAGAAACGCTTTCCACGTCGGTGACGCCGGCTTCTTCGGCCGAACTCGGTACTTCTCGACGGTGGATTTAGCAACGTCGATACCCAGTTTACGCAGCTCTCCGACAATCCGCAGTGAGCCCCAGCCGACGTTCGCTTCAGACATCTTACGGATCATGGCCCTGATTTCTTTTGATACCGGCGGTCTTGCGGGCTTGCCATGCGTACTCAACTTAGCCCAATGATCGCGAAACCGTTTTCGTTGCCACGCAATGACTGTCGCGGGCTGCACAATGACCAGCGCATCCCGCCACCCCGACCAACCTCGTGCGATCCAAGACCAGAGAACCCGGTCGCCGCGATTAATTCGCGGACGTGGTGCTGACCGCCGATACACATTGTTCTGATGTCTCAACGCGACGATCTCAATTTGCAGCGAGAGGCGAGAGCGAAAAAAGCCCGACAGGAATGCTAACAGCGCACAAACGATAGACTTCATTGTTCTGGCCTGCGACCGGGAAAAGACGCGTCGACCCCAGATTGATGTCACCCCGGAAATTCGTCAAGGAGATCAAGCAGTACGGATATTCAGGAAGGACAACCCGTATTGCACTTCACTTGGAACTCTAAGCTACCTAGATCCCGCCAGCCAGCTCGTCAAGGGAGAATCCAAATTGGCGGCTCAGGACAACTCACCTCCAATGCTTTGGAGACGGTAATAACGTCCGCGATGCACTGATCCAACGCGAACCCCTCTCCGCCGGTAGGTTCAACCCGCTCCAACACCCCCTCGTCAGCGTCCGCAACCCTCTCACACCCAAAACCATGGGGAGGATCCTCATCCTGAAAAATAACCAACGCGGCCGCTACGTTCCGATAACCCCCGACCAAGGAAAACTCGCCGCCGGGAACGCCTTCATAAATGTTCGCTTTATCACAAGAGAGAAAATCATAACCTGCCCAAGAAAAAGGAGCATTTAGGGAACCCAAAAAATCACATGGGCATTCCGATGTGGCAGTTGCGATCTGAACGCCTTGGCCTGGGTCCTCAGTCCATGCCGTCGTCGATCCGAGGAAGTAGAGAACCGCCACGGCAATCGCGCCGGTCAACGTGGATGGCTTGGAAAACATGAATTCTCCTCCTTACTCCGTCTCGGTCGAGGTGGAAAGTGACAGATCCAAGCAGGGAGGCCCCATGCGACCGAGATATACCCCCAGCGCCTGCTTCATCGCCGAGCGTAGGCAGATACGTGTCGATACCTTACTCGGGCCGCCTAAGTGTAGCCTTAACCGCGAAAGGGGTCATGCCGCTGAAGACTAAACGCGCCTAAACAACCGGCTCCACCCGCTCACCGTCGGTCGCCCGCGCACGAAGCTCTGCCAGTGACGTCATCGCTGGTTCCGGTTGGCGTTGCTGCTCGATGAGTTCGCCTAGGATGCGCCGACAGCGGGTCGGTCCTTGATCGGAAGGCAACAACACGGGCTCGAGCTCCTCGAAGCTCTTATCGCCCATCATGGCAGCCTGCGCTTCGAGCATGGGTTTGTCTTGTCCGGCGAACGCGGCCTCGATAGACATTCGCCAGGCATCGTCTTGTGTGGGATCGTCCAACGCGTAGTTCTGGGAGATCCCCCAGAAATAATAGGTCGTGTTCTCGTCTTTCGGCGTCAATATGTCCGTGCCGTAAGCCCAAACGCCTTCCGAGCGCGGCCGGCCGACCGGCGTCACGCCGACGTCGAGCAGCATCTGTGTCGGTGCGTCCCAGCGCATGTACAGCCAGGTATCCACGGCCCCCTGGTAATCGCCGAGCGCGGGCTTCCAGGCTGGTGCTATGGGGGTGTCAGTACACCAGAGCTTCGAATACACCGTGGTCCCGTGTTGTTCGACGACGTGCTCCCCGTCCGCTATGCCCTCGTTGCCCACGGTCCCTTCGTGCACGTATTCGACGTGGGTCAAGTCCATCAGGTTGTCTATAACCAGCATGTAGTTGGCGTGCATTTCGATAATGCCGCCGACGGTGCGGAAGCCGTGTGTGTCGGCCAGGCAGCTGAAATCGGGAATTTTTGATTCGTCGGCGAGTGCCGGTTCACCGAACCACAGCCATATCAGATCATGCCGTTCGCACACGGGATATTGTGGAACGCGCGCCTTTTTAGGAATTTTGCCGTCGCCGTGCGGGTTGTGCACACACATGCCGGAGCTGTCGTAATGCAGGCCGTGATACGGGCATTGGACGATATCGTCGACGAGTTTCCCGCGATTGAGCGGCGCGAAGCGATGGGCACAACGGTTGCCGATGGCAACGGCGGTTCCATCTTGCTTGCGATAAAACAGGATGGATTCTCCGACTAAAGTGCGTGCGAACAACTCTTGCGTAATTTCGTTGCTCCATGCGGCAACGTACCAGGTATTGCGCAAAAACATAGTCAACTCCGTTACTGCTGCTCAAGTTCTGTGACTTTATCGCGTAACGCTTCCGGGGACAAATCGACACCGTCGCTGCTGGCTATCACGGCTGACTTATCCATTTCCTCAAGTGAGCACATTCATGAAGCTTTCACGCGGCAGATTATCGTGGGCGAAGGTCGCCGGGCCGACTTCAGAGGTATCCCAGATCAGGGTGGGGTTATCCGGGTAGTACACGTAGCCCCCGCAGAAAACCTCGTTGCGGTTACCCGAAGGGTCGAAGAAATAGGTGGTCGCGCCGCGCGTCAATCCGTGACGTGTAGGACCGACATCCACCGGGATCCGGAGTTTACCTATCACGTCGGCGGCATGGTAGACATCGTTGACCGATTCGATCAGAAAAGAGATGTGATGCAGCTTGCCCTGATCGGGCTGTTTGACGAACGCGACGTCGTGCGGCTTGGTTGAGCCGCTCAAGAAGACGACCAGCGATTCTTCCGAATCCGCGTCGATCAATTTCTCGCTTTCGGTAAATCCAAACACCTCGCGGAACAGCCGGGCGGGTTCCTCTACGTCGACCCCGCCCAACAGCACATGATCGAGGCGGATAATGCGTAAACCGCGTATCACGCCGTCATCGGGTATGGTGCCGGGATTACGCGTAGGCATGGTGTTACCCAGCTGCTCTTTCTCGGCGTACAACTGCATGGTGTGTCCGCTCGTCAATTCGAACTGGAGGCGGCGTCCGCTTTTGGGATAAACACCCGCATCGATCTGCTCTACCTCCAGACCGAATGCTTTTATTTTTGGCTCCAGATCTGTGAGTGTAGCGTCATCGGCGACCTTGAACGCGAAGTAGTCGATTCCCGGCCGATCGGCTTCGCGTACAACCAGACAGTGATGGTCGTGTTCATCCCAGGCCTTGAAGTAGAGCCGACCAGTGTCGTCCTTCATGGCCTGGTGCAAACCCAGATGGTCATCGTAATGTTGGCGCGCTTGTTCAATATCCAACACGCGGATCCCAACTTCTCCCAGTCTCAGTAAGCCTGTCATTGCCATGGTTTTCCTCCAGCCGGCCCAGTCGGGTAGTAATGATGTCTGCCGCTATGTTAACTGTAAAAGCCCCCGGCAGGGTGAGGTATGCGTTGCGCCTAACTAATTAGCTAACGGCATCAGAAGCGATCAAAAATTGCTGACTCCGCTCATCAAGCCTTGCAGCTCAGCGGTAAATGATCCGGGAGATATCCGGCATTTTCGCGCAAACTCAGCCGCCGGGTGTCTGCGCGTCCGCCGGCGTGCCTGATTCGACGTTCAATTTCTCCTGGATAGCCTCGACGAATTTCTTATCCAATCCTTTCTCACTGGAAACAGGAAAAGAAACTTCCATCTCTGAAAATGTGCTTACTAAAACGCTGGTATCTTCTAAAAAGGAATCGTCGTACACAGTATCTAACGACGCGATCTCGTAAAACGGGATGATCGCCGCCGGCTCTTCCCAGCTACTGGAGTACAGAACGAGATTCTTGTCGGTGACAAAATACAGGCCGGTCTTGATATCAAACAGCGCATCAGAATAGAAGTATCTGATTTGCTCGTTGTCCTCGAGTAGATCCAGCGAGCGAATTGTGCTCATGAATCTTTTCGGGATCTGGCGGCCCGGATAGACCGCCGTGTCAGGCCCAATTGATCCAATGACCACTAAAGCGATTAGTATCGCACCGACAATGGTGGCGCAACCTATTCCTATGACCTCGACCGGTTTGCTCATTTTTTTCTCAAGTCCAGACGGCAAAGTTGAAGGTCGTACGTCCGATTCTCGTGTTTGAGCGCCCGGACCTTCGCATCCTCGCCGACACGTTTTTCGGCGCCGCTAATATTTAATCACAGGCGGTCACTAATAAGGCATTTCATCGAAGTTCCTTAGCCGGTTCCGGCAGGCATGCGGTCCACCCGGCGCTGTCCGTAGTAGGTTCCTGCTCAAGATTATTGTGCTTCACGGACCACGCGTTGGAAGTTGAGTCGTAGTGGATGGTGCTGCCGTCGATGTCGATCGAGCCGCCTGCAAAGCGCAAAACGAATTGTCCGGTCCCATACGCTACACCCTTCAAGTCTCCCAGGCGTGCTGCTCGATGTGCCACGTTCAGTTGTGCGCATTTATCAGAGTCGGGGGTCCGACTGATTTTGTTGACCAGAGCAGATTTGCTTGCAGCGAAGCGATCCAGTGCAAGTTGCTCGCCCAGGTTACTCAGCTGCACCGTCATAAGTACTCCGCTCGGTACGCTGATGATCGCTAACAGTGCCGAGCGCCCGCGCGATAAAGCCTTGTGTGACAGTTTGGTGTATAGCGCACGTACGAGCTGGTGCACGGCCATTGGGCTGGCCAGCAACAGTACAAGCGCCCAACGCGAGCCGGCGCCCGGCACGTCATTTGCAATTTGGACGGTGCCGGCGATACACGCGCTAACGGCGATACCTGCCCATATCGCGGCGGCGCTGACGGACTTGCCGGCTTGGTTGTCGCCGCTGGATTTTTGGGGGCGTCATCCATCCGAGCAGTCTCTCATTGGCGTGGTCGCGGGCCAAGGGGTGCGGGCCGAGAGTCGACGGGATAAATAAGGCCAGGGTCAAGCGGAACCGCACGAAGGCAGGGTGACGCCCATTGCAATAGCGGAGGGCTCGCGGGCTCTTGTATCGCGAAGTAGTCTCGGCCTGTTTAGGTACGCTTTTTTAAGACAAGTTCAGAGAGCTTCGGACCGCGGCCCGGTTCCGACCAGGGACATACTTCAACACAAATCGAACAGCCAACGGTCTTGGCGAAATAGTAGGCGCATTTGTCATAGTCTACATACCATTTTTCTACGCCGCGAACGAGCTGTTTGGTATCGGAGATAGCGTCCGGCGGACAGTTTATGGTGTAGGCGCGGCAGGTGCGGCAGACGCCCTGAACGCCGATGTCGATGGGTGCATCGATATGCATGGGTAGATCGGTCAATACCAGAACCAGGCGAAAATTCGATCCGAATTCTTTACTGATCAATGAGCCATGCTTGCCCAGCTCGCCGAGGCCTGCTTGAATTGCGGTCGGGATCTGCAGAATGTCGCGTCCCAAGGCAAATGCTTCTGCGGGCCAGCCCATTGCGCGAATGTACTTGGCCAATTGGTTCGCTACCTTTGAACTTTCCCGGTACACGCGCACGACTTCCACGCCTGCAGTTACCTTCGGCACCTGCTCCATTTTCTCGCGATCCATAGGCACACCCATGCTTATCGCATACGTGTATGGATGCGGCGTATCGTCTTCGTACAACAACAAATCGTCAGAGACCTGGGTAATGCCGACAATACCGGCGCCGAGCTGTTTCGCGTATTTCTTGATTTGTTCCGTCATTGCGCCGGCGTCATCGACAGCAACACGTTCCGGCGCGACCGGGCCGGTTGCTTTGCGGCTTTCAAACATCCCCATAATGAATTGCTTAATCACGACCCAAGGCAAGGTCATGAAGAAAAAATCCCAGAGCGATTTCCACGGGTAATCCTCGACCGTGAAGTCGTCCGGCGCAATTTTTTCAGGCCTGCGCCGTTGCTGCAGGTTCAGCCCATTTATCTCGTTTCCCGAACGCGGAGGCGTCGCGTAGACGAACTGATATTCTGCCGGCGGCGGATCTTTGGCTTTCACGGTTCGCGCTCGCCGCCGGGTTGGTGGTCGACATGATAGAGCCGCCTCTCCTTCAGTGCTTTGGCGTAGGCGCTGCGAACCCTGCCGCCGATGAAGAACCAAACCAGTAGTGTCGAAATCACAAACCACAGGGCACGTAGGTCGCGTAGTAAAATTGCCCAATAGGTTTTAGCGCTCACGCGGGCTTTAACCGGTCCCTTACCTGTTCGAAACCTAATGCCGTCGCCACAATCACCCAGCTGGATAGTGCTGGAAACTGACAATCCTCATAGCAATCATTTGCAAGAGCGTCGGAAACAAGCGCTTCCGGTGTGACGTCGCCTGTTGGCTCGCTCGGATTGATCTCGAGTAGTTCTAGATGTCGTAACTCAAACAAACGCAAAACTAAAGCCTCGGCTGAACCATATTCGTGATGGAACTCACTACAGACGATGAACCAGGGCACCTCCAGCGCCACCAACTCAATAAGGCTTTGGTCATTTTCGCTGAGTTTCGTATTTATCATTGTCGTGACGGGCTTGGCTGGTTCGTTGAGCAAATGAACTATTTACTTTCTAACAGGAAAATAACGAGGCGGCTACGAACACGCGCAGGCGGTTCAGTTTGAAAGTGCGAAAATTTCTTCGTTGACACGTACCCCACGCAGCGAATGGTGGCTTACTGATCTGGTTTCGCCGGGAACAACACTCTGTGCAAATGCTGAAGAAGTGAGAACCGGCTCGGACAATGATTTACATAAATCCTCAATGCGCGCCGCTTCGTTGACGGCAGGGCCAATAACGGTAAAATCCAGGCGCTTGGTCGTTCCAATATTGCCATAGGTGATGTTGCCACGGTGCAGTCCGGTACCGAACGCCAATGGCGCCTCGTTTTGTGCTTCACGCTCGCGATTGACTGAGCTAATTCTCTGTTGCGCATCACGGATTGCTAAAATCGCGCGGCTACAGGCCTCGGGATGCGCACTGTCGGGCTCATCTATCGTGAAGATCGCTAGAACGGCGTCACCGATGAATTTCAAAACCTCACCGCCATGATCGACTACGGCGCCGGCGACGCAATCGAAGTATTGATTGAGCGTTGCCAGATAAACGTCACGCGGGAGAGTATCGGCAAGTGTGGTGGAGTTGCGCAGATCGGAAAACCAAACGACCGCGTGGAGATCTTCGCCGTCACCGCGTTTGACCAGTCCGCTCATGACCCGCTCTCCGGCATTTTTGCCAAGATAGGTCTTCAACAGTGTCAGCGAGGACACGCGTAGCGCGTGCGCTTCAAACTGGCGCGCCAGACTGGGGAGAACTTCGTATAGGCGGCCGAGGTCCTGCGTGGTAAACCCGCCTGGCGTGTCTGAGACGAGTGTGATGATGTTTGTGAGTTCATCGGAGAAACGTAGCGGCATGGCTACATAATCCGTTGCACCTTCTTTGACAAGGTCCTGTAGTACAGGGAAATCCAACCGAGGATCAGGGCCTTCAAGGTGCCGTCGAACGCCGCCCTCACCATCGATGATCAACGCAAAGGGGCTGTTGAGGTA
This sequence comes from Gammaproteobacteria bacterium, assembly GCA_965225625.1. GTDB lineage: Bacteria > Pseudomonadota > Gammaproteobacteria > JADZEE01 > JADZEE01 > CBDDBH01. Next base: position 73,785 of record CBDDBH010000033.1, on the reverse strand, counting down.
GCCCGGACTTTGTAGTTCTTCGTGCGAAATCTGGAATTCCGTGATTTCCTCAACGCCACGCTGCCAGGTGAATGCCAACCCGAATAGCTGTGGGTTCAACGTGCGGATTAAAAGCCGCAATCGCCACAATGGAAACCCGTTTTCAATCAGTGTGTCAGCCAGATTTTGAACGCATTCCGTCAAAGATTTGGCTTGCCAGGCTTTCTGTATCAGCCAATCGACGAAAGGATTTTTCTGCGCCCGTGCTTCATCACAGGGTTGCATGGCGATCTGTTGATTGTCTACCAGCCACGTGTCAATGGCATCCCAGCTGAAGGCGATATACTCCTTGACGTCTCGTGCCTCGTCATACGGGTCTTCATAGCTCCATGCGGCGTTTTCGACCGATGCTTCTCCGACTTTGAGCGTCCAGTAGGACGCATCACCTTTAAAGGGACAATGGGTACGCAGCGGGGTTCTGGTAAGAAACTCCGTGCTGATGTCACTACGTGGGAAGTAAAAAACGGTGGGCAATCGGGTCTCGCCCATCATCAGCACCCGTGAGCTGTCGGCTATGGTTTGGCCGTGAAGCATGGCCCGGATCCGCTGATCGCTGGCCTTGAGAACAACGCGATAGCCGTCACCTCCGGTATCGTTTGCTATGGTTCCGCTGAGCTGCTCCATGGCATCACGCCTCGAACCAATTTAATCGTTTCGCACCAGGGAAAGGCGCAGGCTCATAGGGGTTGCATTCAAAGTCCAGTTCCTCGCTCAACACGGTTTTATTCAACCTTAACGGCGTCGTCGAGGCCCTTATAGTAAGCGATACACGCTTCACATGAGCCATCCTGTTTTACCCATTCGGGATGTTCTGTTTGAATCAGGTCCAACAAGTATTGTTCTGCGACCTGGTGCAGCGTATCAGTTTGTTTTTCACACAGTGTGCAAATAGCCATTTCGTCTCCTTTTCGCGCGTGTGAATATCCTACGGCGTAAATGTCAATACAGATATAGCCGAAATGAATGCGTTGGCAGGTTTGTCATCGGAAAAAATGCGAATCATTTTCACACCAGTTGGTACCGATCGCGGTACGACGCGTCCATAAAGCGGTTGGCCTCTAGGTACACGCGCAACGCTTCCGGGGTCTCGGAAAGGTAGCCATTGTCGAATGCTTCGAACGTCACCATGTCGTTTGTTGCAACTTCGCCGAAGGTTTCGTGTTCGTAATTGCTTTTCATGTCTGTTCTCCTGGTGTCTTGCGTTTCACTGACGTCTTGGCGCCAGACGGTTGTCGTTGTCTTCGGTGAATCCTGTTTTTGTGAATTCGCATCGAAGCTAAGTAGTTGTCAGCACCTATCGTGCCAAGTAAGAAAACGTTGTTATTTCAATGGGTTAATTATTTACGAGAGCGCCCAATCTGGTGAGTTACGAAAGTTCGTAATTAAATTAGCGAAAAGCTGGGGCAAACTCCGGATACTGATTTGATGGCGTCATTGAGGCAGAGATGGAGCAGGATAGAAGTGATGAAGTGGCTGTGTTATGTGCAACCTTAAAGTGCGATGACTTTACCGACAGACCATAAAAAAAGGCGACCCCCAGCATAACGGAGGGCTGCCCTATCAACGCGGGATTATAAGTCGGCCGCTGGAATGTCCTTAATCTTTTTCCAATTCTGGTCAGCAGTTTTGATCCGACCGGGGACGTCTTTGAACCACTCGTCCTGAATTGCTGTATCCAGATTCAAGTAGAGCTTTCCGTCAGCGATGCGCCAGACTTCGGGGTCGCCGACGAATTTTTTGCCTACCGAGGCGCCAAATGCGCAATAACCACCGTAAGCCGGGACGTAGTTGTCCGGATGGCGATCAAATTCCGCTTTGTTCTCCTCGTTGGCAAACACGTAGGTCACCCCATCGTGAACTGCAACAAAGTGGCCGTTACCGCGCACTGGGCGTTTACTGGCGTGGTAGGAAACCAGATCATAGCCTTGAACACCCGGAGTGCTTGAGTTGTTAGCACTTGCCGCAATCGCAGTGCTTGCCATACCCGTGCAGAACAATACCGAAAGTAACAAACTCTTGATGATCTTCATGCTGTTCTCCTTAGTTTGGTGATCCCAATAACACACACTCGATACTGGGTTTGCACAGTGCCGGCGTAATCGTTTTTATCGTCGGCAGGGGTTTGACGCAACGACGGCCTGGTTTCTTACCCCTGCAGAGAAAAATATTTTCGGCGGGTCGATGCGGCAAGTTGTTCGTGCCGCGTCGGCTTCATGGGATAGAATAAAATATAATTAATTTAGATACTTACAGAATATTCTTTTGCCGACTTTGGCTCCGGCGGCTGCAGCCCGAAGAGAGGAGGTCCCCTCTATACGGGGATCTCCGCACGCTTGTCTTGCCGTCCTCGCAATTAATATCGATCGCCGACGCGCGGATCTGGCTTGGTGGGAGTACTTAGAAAGATTGCCTAGAAAGATGGCTTTAGATGTTATCAGCCATGTCGCTTAACGCTTGTCGAAGTACCTCGTACTCTTCGCGACATTCCACGCAAATTGACAGGTGGTGTTCGACTGCCGTTAGTGCTTCGCTGCTCGACTTGCCTGCAAGTTCCCGCTCGGCGAACTGTGCAATATGCGAAAGACACTGATCGCAATTGATCTCATCCTCTGTTGTGAGGGTGACCATCGCGAGTAAGCCGCCCAATCTCTTTCTTCGACAAAGTCATTTTGTGTTACTTACATGGCAAACGCAGCTTGCACGTCTTCGCCGTGATAGCCCGCAGCTTCAAGGCCTTGTTTTAGCCGCTTGCGAGCGTCGTGGGTTAGTTTGTAAACCGCGTTACGATTGCTTTTGAGGTGCCGTGCGATCTCGTCCTGAGGCATCCCCTTCAACTCTGCTAACAGCGCGTCTCGTTGCTTGTTCGTCAAATCGCTTTGGATCACGTCGTGCATTTTACTAAGAATAGCCGTTCGCGCGGATTGGATTTCCGGTCCCAAATCACTATCCATGCTCGCGTCAGGCGTAAAGCCAGCGTCGTCGATTACTTCCTCGAATGACACGTCCTGCCACCGATGTCTGCGACGCATGGTCATTGCAACACGAATGGCAATCGAAGTTGCCCAGGTGAGAAACCGGCTGCGGCCCTCGAATTGTTGCAGTCTGTCGAGTATGAGCACGACTGAATCCTGCACAGAATCTTCCAGATAGGATCCCTCACCCTCAACCGGTACCGCGAAACGCAAGGCGCGCAGCAATATAGCCCTTAAATCTGAGATAGCGGTTTGTTGGACGGAATGCGTACCGCTCAATTGAGCCAACCAGTCCTCGTTGCTGCGCCGCGGAATCTCCATCAGCTTCCACGGTATTCCGACGAGTGCATCATGAGGGTAACTGCGCTCAAGCTGTGCAGATCCTCAGAGTACAGCGCTACAGACGCATCACCAACATTTTTTGGATGCGCATGTCGCGATGGTGTGAGGAATGCCACCCACGCCCAGGCCGGACTGGCGTAGCCCGGCGAAGGGCATGCCATCCGTGCGAAATGCGGTGTGGTCATTAACCATAACCGCCGACGCATCGATGCCCTGGTAGACGCGGGTTGCCGTTTCGATTGAACGTGTAAATACAGCCGCCTGGAAAGCAACAGGCAGCGCGTTCGCGCGCCGCAGTGCTTCATCCAGCGCGGCGTAACTGTAAACACAAACCAGCGGTCCGAAGACCTCTTCCTGCGATACGCGCGCATCAGCGGGTGGCTCGAGCAGCACCGTGGGTGCGTAGCACTGATGGCCGATGCGCTCGCCGCCAGTGAGCTGTTCGGCGCCGGCTGAAACACCCGCGTGTATCCATTGATCTACTCGTTCGACCTCAGCCGAACGAATCAGCGGCCCGACCTGCGTGTCGTTGTAAGTGGGATCACCAACCTTGAGTTGTGCAGCCGCATCGGCGAGCGCAGTCGCGAATTGGCCAACAATCGACTGATGCGCAAAGACTCGTTGTACTGAAACACAGACCTGGCCAGCATGGTAAAAACCACCTTTGCTAATGGATGATACGGCGATATCGAGATCGGCGTCCTCAGCCAGCACCACCGGCGCGGCACCCCCGTGTTCGAGTGCACAGCGTGTGCCGGGGGCAAGTTTTGAGCGCAGCATCCAGCCTACGCGGGCACTGCCGATGAAGCTGAAAAAACCAACTCGAGGATCCGTTACTAATTGTTCAGCCAGTCCCCGAATCAGCGGGCAAGATCAGCTGACACCACGAGGCCGGCAATCCTGCTTGATGCAAAAGCTGCACAAACGAACGACAGGATAAAGGTGTGTCCTCGGCGGGTTTAACGATCACGGGGCACCCCGCGGCGACGGCTGCTGCCACCTGATGCACGATAAGATTTAGCGGATGATTGAAGGCGCTAACGGCGACGACGACGCCGATGGGGTTCAGGTTGGGTAAATGCCGTGCGGTCCGCGCCGGCCGCCGTACCGTCTATAGGAACCACTTCGCCGGATTGCGTACGGATCGTCTCGGCCGCTAGACGCAGGCCGTCGACAGCTCGGGTGACCTCAACGCGTGAATCGATAATGGGTTTTCCGCCTTCGTTAGCTGCCTGTAGTGCCAGCGCCTCGTGCTGGCCGGCGAGCAGATCTGCGGTTCGTTCCAACACCGCGACGCGCTCATGGGTTGGCAGCCAGGCAGCGCGATCGCGGAACAGCGAGTAGGCCAAACGCAGGGCATCGTCGATTGCTATAGCGTCGGCCTGTTCGAGCTCGCCGATTACGTTTCCATCATAGGGTGCGGTTACTTCCAGCATTGCCATTACCTGTCTAACCGGCCGTCGGGCAGGGTTGCGTCAGTTCGCCGAGGCGCTCGTTCAGCAGCATGTTCTCGCGGTAATCGACGGGAGCGACGACCAGACTCGGGCCATCCTGCTCGAATGCGATTTCCAGGGCCTTGGCAAAATCCACGCTGCGATCGACTACTTGACCGTGCCAGCCGAAGGCACTTGCGAGCTGCAACCAGTCCGGGTTATCGAATGAAAGATTTGTGTGACGCCCGAACTGCGCTTCCTGTTTCCAGGCGATCAGTCCGTATTCGTGATCTTCCCAGACCAGCATGACGAGTTTGCTTTTCAAACCGCTTGGCAGTCTCCATCTCTTGCACGTTCATCATGAATCCCGCGTCACCAGCGATGCCCAGCACCTTGCGATCGGGTGCACCAGGCATGCTGCGATGGCTCCGGGCAATGCGAAGCCCATGGAGCAGAAGCCGTTGGGGATCAAGCAGGTATTGGGCTCATGGCAATGATAGTGGCGCGCGATCCACATCTTATGTGCACCGACGTCCGACAGCAGGATGTCGTGTGGGCCCATTACCTGGCGTGCGTCATAGAGCATTTTTTGCGGACGGATGGACCCTTCGGTCTTATCGTTGGCGTAGATTGCCAGCTCGGTTTTCATCCGTGAGCGAATATCGTCGCGGACCGTGGTGTCGAACTTCGGCACCCCGTGTTCGCGTAAACGCTCGTTCAGCATCCACAGGGTATGAGCCAGATCGCCGACCACTTCGATCTCCGGATGGTAATACTCGTCGATCTCGGCTGGCAGAAAATCCGCATGGATAATTGATTTGTCGGCGTTCGGGTTCCACAGGCGTGGATCATATTCCACCATGTCAAAACCGAGCGTGATCACCACATCTGCCTCGTCAATGGCGAGCGTCGGAATATCTTTGGAGCCCAGGCCGATGGTGTACAGACAATGATCAGCATCCATGTCGACCGCACCTTTGGCCATGAAGGTACTGAGCACGCCGATACCCGTCTGTTCGCAGAAAGCGCGCAATTGTTTGGCGGCGCGCCTGCGGATCGTACCGTTGCCGGCGATGATGACCGGATGGCGCGCCTGACGTAATCGCTCGAACGCAAGATTAACAATCTTGTCGTCCGCCACGGGACGTCGAAAGCGTAATGGCAACATGGGTTGCGCATCAACGTCATGTTTGGCGATGTCTTCCGGCAACTCGATATGCACGGCGCCGGGTTTCTCGCTGCGAGCGATGCGCACGCCTTTGCGGACGATCTCAGGAATGGTTTTGCTGTTATAAATGGTGGTCGCCCACTTGGTGACCGGTTCGAACATGCCGATTACGTCCATAATTTGATGCGATTCCTTGTGCAGGCGAGCGGTAGAGCCTTGCCCCGTGAGCACCAGCATCGGCGCGCGGTCCATGTTCGAGTCGGCGACACCCGTAATCAGATTGGTTGCGCCTGGACCTAGCGTACCCAGGCATGCAGCAACATGCCCGGTCAAGCGTCCGTAGATCTCCGCCATGAAAGCCGCGCCCTGCTCGTGACGGGTGAGCACGAACCGGATCTGGTCCGAGTCCTCGAGCGACAACATGAAGTCAGCATTTTCCTCTCCCGGTACGCCGAAGATATATTCAACGCCTTCTGCTTCAAGGCACTTCACAAACAGATCCGATGCTTTCATTAGACAGTCCTTTTCGATTATCCGTGGGCCAGGGCGGTAACGTCCTGTGAGGGTTTTACCGGTGGGTAGATCTCATCCAGCGGCTGTGAGCGGCCGGTTTCTGTAACCAGCCGACAATGGTAGCGCTTCAGCAGACGCGGCTCGCGCACGCCGCAGGAATGCGCGATAACACCAATTTCGTGCTGCATTTGCTCGGCGTAGTGTCGCACTCGTTCAGCCTTGTCCTGTGGATCAAGGCCGCGCTGCAGGCGTTTATCGTGAGTGGTAATGCCGGTCGGGCACGTATTCTTATTGCATTGTAGGGCTTGAATGCAGCCCAACGCGAACATGAAACCGCGGGCCGACACCACGAAATCCGCGCCCGCGCAGATTGCCCAAGCCACTTCGGCCGGGGTGATCAGTTTCCCGCTGGCGATCACCTTGATGCGATCGCTAAGCCCATAGGCGGCAATTTTGTCCACTACCAGCGGCAGGCTTTCCTTGAGCGGCAGACCAACATAATCGATCAGTCCCATAGGTGCCGCGCCAGTGCCCCCATCCGCGCTGTCAATGGTGATGAAATCGGGTGCGCTTTCGATACCGCGCCTTTGCACTTCCTCGAACAATCGTTCCAGCCAGCCGTAGGCGCCGATCACAGTCTTCATACCGACCGGCTTGCCGGTCACTTCGCGCACACGGGCGATCAGATCGAGCAGATCGCGTTCGTTGTCGATCTCGGGTTGACGGTTGGGGCTGATCGAGTCTGCGCCGATCGGGATAGCCCTGATCTGGGCGATATCGGCAGTCACCTTGCCACCGGGCAGTATCCCGCCTTTGCCCGGTTTGGCGCCTTGTGAAAGTTTTATCTCGAACATACGTACCTGCTCGTGAGCGGCGACTTCAGCGAGCTTCTCATCCGAGAGTTGCCCTTCGGCGTCACGCACGCCGTATTTCGCCGTGCCAATTTGAAAGACGATGTCAGCACCGCCCTCCAGGTGATAGGGCGAAAGGCCGCCCTCGCCGGTATTCATCCACACGCCGGCCATGCGCGCGCCGTTTGACAGCGCCAGTACGGCAGGTCGCGATATGGCGCCATAGCTCATGCCCGATATATTGAATAGAGACGTGCTTGTGTATGGCACGCGCGCATATGGGCCAAGCTCGACCGCGGCAGTGGGTGTCGCATCTTCGTCGAGCGTCGGATAAGGACAGTTTACGAACAACGCCGTGCCAGTCGGGCGCAGGTCCCGCGTCGAACCAAACGCCACCGTCGTCTCCACTCCTTTAGCAGCACGATAGACATAACTGCGTTCCGCCCGGTTGAACGGCATCTCCTCGCGATCCATGGCAAAGAAGTATTGGCGAAAAAATTCACCCATGTGTTCGAATAAGTAACGTGATCGGCCGATCACGGGAAAGTTGCGACGAACGGCGTGCTGTGTCTGCGTTACGTCAATGACATAGAGAACGATCAGCGCGAGCGCGCCGACGCCCACTAAAAAGATAAAGCTTGCTGACATAATTTCGAGGAATGTTGTCAGTTGCGCGAGTTCCATGTTTTGTCCCCTGTTAAGTGCGTACGTGTCTTTCTCTGCAACCGCCGTGCCATTCAAGTGATTACGCAATCAATCCCGCAAGCCCTGGTCGTTTAATGCTCAAGGACGGCAGCCCACAGCGTCGGGATATTTCGCGAATCACGGTTTTTCGTAAGACCTGCTTACGACATCTCGTGGAGATTCACCGGTTCGAAATATCGGACAAGTGGCGAGTATCAGCGCCAAGTTGTTGAACCAAGGTCGGTATTGGGAAAAAGAAAGCGGCGGTCCAAAGCTATGGCACGTCACTTGCACTAGCACGGTTATGCGGACATTCGTCGAAGTGCAGAAAATTGTTCAGCACCAGGAACGTACCGCAGTTAGATTTTCCCTTTAATCGCACAGGAGAGCATCAATGACTGCACGAAATAAATTAATCATGACGACAATGGCAGGTTTACTTGCACTTGGTACAGCGGGCCTGACTTCCCAGGCGATGGCTGCCGAGAAAGAGAAATGCTATGGCGTGGCCAAAGCCGCGAAAAACGATTGTGCCGCCAGTGGCCACGCTTGCGCCGCCCAAGCAAAAACCGACGGTGATGCCGCGGAATGGCTGTATGTGCCCGAGGGCACATGCGAGCGTTTGGTCGGCGGCAGCACGACTAAAGGCTGATGAGCGACATGGCCAGCATGGCCTGGCAGGCTCGGGGATCGATTCCGGCGGCTGCCGGGATCGGTCTTCGCGCCGTTCATCAGGACGAGATCATCGAGCGCCGGCCCGCGATCAATTGGCTGGAGGCGCATACGGAGAACTATTTCGCCGCCGGTGGTGCACAGCTCCAAGCCTTAGGCCGGATCCGAGAGGACTACCCATTAAGTTTTCATGGCGTCGGTCTGTCGCTTGGCTCCAGCGATCGGTTGGACGAAGACGCACTCACAAAGGTCAAGCAACTCATTGATCGCTTCGAGCCTGAATTCGTCTCTGAACATTTGAGTTGGGGATCGATCGACGGACGACATCTAAATGATTTGCTGCCGCTACCACACACTCAAGAGGCGTTGGACCACGTCATCAAGCACATATCACAGTGCCAAGAGCGGCTTGGTCGGCAAATCCTTATCGAGAATATTTCCAGTTATCTTCAATTCAATGTATCGCAGATGCCGGAGTGGGAGTTTTTGTCGGCGGTGGCGGAAGGCGCGGACTGTGGGATCCTGCTCGACGTTAACAATATCTATGTCAATGCCTGTAATCACGAATTTGATGCGCTGCAATACATCGAGGCAATCCCCGCAGCGCGCGTTGCAGAAATTCACCTCGCCGGTCACAAGATAAACCGGATCCAAAACGACCATTCCATACTGATCGACACGCATGATGACCACGTTAGCGCGGCAGTGTGGAGTCTGTACGAATCTACGCTTGCGCGGATCGGTGCGCGGCCGACGCTCATCGAGTGGGACAACCATATCCCCGAGCTCGACGTGCTAATGCTCGAAGCGCAAAAAGCTGAGCACTATCTGGCGGTATGTCCATGACTGACCTCGAACTAGTTCAACGTGACTTCTACCGCGCGATCGCCTTCGGACACGATAAGGCGATAAGCGAGGCTATTGTGGGCGGCCGGCTCACGCCTGCTCAACGCCTGAGGATATATCGCAACAACGCATACGAGGGTTTTCGCAAGAGTTTGTCTGCGACCTATCCGGTGGTCGAACGTTTGCTTGGACAAGGGTGCTTTCGAGGTCTGGCGTTGGATTATGTCCAGTTACATCCTTCGTGCAGGGGCGACCTGACTGAATTTGGCCGGCATTTCCCGCGTTTTCTGACCGGCCGTTACGAGCACACGGTTTTCGGCTATCTAACTGATGTCGCTTCGCTTGAGTGGGCCTACCAGGAAGCGATGTGTGCCGCTGACGCTAGCAGTTTGCGCGTCGAATCGTTGGCCGATATGCACGCCGAATCCTGGGACAGGCTCTGCCTGTGTCTGCACCCCGCCGTACGCTTGCTGTCCTCTGATTATCCGGTGCTGACAGTGTGGAATTCGAATCGTGAAGATCCGCAAACCAAAACTGCTGTCGACCTCGAGCGTGGCGGCGAGCGTGTGGTGTTGCACCGCACGGAGGAACATATTGAATTCCGCACCGTGGATGTGGGCGAGTTTGCGTTGCTGTCGGCGTTGGACCAGGCGTTGCCCTTTGGCACAGCGCTGGAACAGGCGCTTAGTGCCGATCCTCGGTTCGATCTTGAACGTACTTTAATTCACGCCTTCGGCCTCGGGCTGTTCAGTGATTACACGCTGGCGCCCGAATCGCCAAGCCCATAGCAATCGACTAAACCTACTTGGGAGAATGATGATGCTGCTAACAAACTCTGTCAATTGGCTTATCAACATGCCGGCGCAAATCTTGGGTCGGCTGCATTCGCCACTGGCGCTTGCTGCCCGCGGCTGGGTGGCTTGGCAGTTTCTTAAATCCGGTTGGCTGAAGGCAACCTCGTGGGATACAACGCTGTTTCTTTTCCAGGAAGAATACCGTGTACCGCTGGTTTCGCCTGAGCTTGCCGCGGTGGGTGCTACGGCCGGGGAACTCGTTTTCTCAGTCCTGTTGATACTGGAGTTGTTTGGTCGCATGAGTGCTGTGGGTCTGTCTGCCGTTAATGTCATGGCTGTGTATGCGTACGCTCATGTATTACTCGGCGAGGGCTTCGAAGCCGCACTTGGCCAACATTATTTGTGGGGTTTGATGCTCTTGATAATCGTCGTCTACGGTCCGGGTAAGCTTTCCGTCGATCACCTGCTAATCAAAATGAAGTTGAGCTCGGGGACAGCGAAGCTTGAAGGCGGAACGCCCGCTTTGGCTTGAAACTCATTCCGCAAAAAGAGGTAGTGCGTGTTCATCCCACTAAAAGGCAGGTACGTGCTGAACCGCTCAAGCGCGAGAATTCAGGGGCGCTGTAGGCCCAGCGCTTTTACCCGCGAACTCAGAGTCGAGGGTTTAACGCCCAGTAGTTCAGCCGCGCCGCCTTTACCGGAGATCCGCCCATCGGTTTGCTGCAGTGCGCGTTGTAGATTGGTGCGCGCTAAAGCTAGCATGTCCGCATGAGTGAGAACGGCGTCCTCGTTGGCAGGGGCAACTGAAACATCGTTGCCAGCTTCAGGCATGTCGGTTTCAGGTAGCGCACGGTCCAGATTCACGCGTCCATCGTTTGCCGTGATCACCGCACGCTCCATGACATTTTGGAGCTCACGCACGTTGCCGGGCCAGGGGTAATGTTGCAAACGACGGCAATCATTAGCCGACAGTTGCGCGAGTTCACGCGTGAGCTGGCTGGCAAAGTTGTTGAGGAAAGACTGCGCAAGCGAGGGGATATCCTCGGCACGTTCTCGCAAGGGCGGAACCCGGATGGGGGAAAACGTTAAGCCGGTAATACAGATCTTCGCGAAACTCGCCGCGCTCGACCGCCTTTGTTAAATCGCGATTCGTCGCAGCCACAATGCGCACATCGACCTTGTGTGTGTTCGAACTGCCGACAGGTTCAAATTCGCCTTCCTGCAGAACCCGCAGCAGCTTCGACTGCAGGTCCAGTGCAATTTCGCCGACTTCGTCTAGAAACATGGTGCCGCCGTCAGCAAGCGCGAAGCGACCACTACGCCGCGCGGTAGCGCCAGTGAATGCTCCCTTCTCGTGCCCGAAGAACTCACTCTCAATCAGCGACTCGGGAATTGCCGCACAGTTAACCTTAACCAGAGGCTTGCCCGCGCGGGCCCACTGGCATTATGTATTGCCCGCGCAAAGAGCTCTTTGCCGGTACCGGTTTCGCCGTAGATGAGTACTGTCGTGTCGGTCCCGGCTACCTGACGCACATCGTCGAGTGCGCTTAGCAGCACCGGGCTGCTGCCGACAATTTCGTCGAAATTGTGTAATGCCTTAAGCTCATCTTCGAGATACTGGCGGTGATTCGCGAGTACTTTTATCTGCTTTTCAGCTTCAAGGCGGGCATTCACGTCGCGCAGAATGACTGTGAAGAAAGTTGTGCCGCCCAACTGGCAGGCCGACACGGTTACCTCCGTGGGAAAGGTATTACCCTCGGAGCAGCGGGCGGTCAACGTGCCCGGTACATAGAGATAAGCGTCGTCGTGCGCGTCCGATTGCATCTCGACAATCAGGCGCTTCAGACGCTGCGCGTCATCACCGAATAGATGCTCGCTCAAACCGTGCTCGTTAAGCTCGCCTTGCGAACATTTGAACATGCGTGAGGCGGCGGCGTTCACCAGCACGATGTTGAGATTGTTATCAACCGTAACAATGGCGTCTAAGGCGCAATTGAACACGGCTGATAATTGTTGCTCGCTATCGCGGCGTTTGGAATCAGAACGCATTCGCCTAAGCTCCGCCGCAGCTCGCGCAGCAAAAATCTTGAAAATCGCGAGCCCGCGCGGCTCCTCGGGCTTAGCACTGTCGTGTGTCATGGCAAGGTGACCGAGAACCTCGCCGTCTCTGTCAACCATCGGTAGACCAAGATAGCTGTCCGCGAAGATAGCGCCAAGATCGGTGTCGCGGGGAAAGGCGGCCTGTACGCCGGTGGGGATATGTAGCAAACGCTGTTCCAGAATGACGGGTTCGCAAGGCGTTCCGTCCAGCGCGTATTCCTCGTTTGCTAAGATCTCGTCGTTCGACCAATACGCAAGGGTGCGCAACGACACGCTTTCTGGCAGATACTCGGTGATCCAGGCGTCGCGCCAACCGGTCGCGATTGACAGGTTTTTGACCAGGGCATGGAAGAAACGCTCGCCTGTTTCCTGCGCCGTACCCTCCAAGATGGCGCGCAGCGCGAGGCCCTCATCCAGCAGCGTTGTCAGCTGATTTGCCCGCTGCCATCTTCACTATTCTCCGAATCTACACGTGGCTACGTGCTGCCCAATTATACGTGTCACGGGAATATCCGCCCAAAAGACCTCACGAGCCAAGATCCCGTATAGGTAGCAGCGATCAGGTGCTACCCGAAAACCCAAAGAATGCGGTAAAATATGACTCCATGAGCGAGCGCCCTGCGGACCCTGGCTTTGACGACGCCGCCTCTGGCGCCGCGCAGGATCCCCCTCCGAAAGGAAAATTCGTCTGTCTCGATACCACCTACTTATCTGAAGCGCAGCAAGGTCTGGAGATCAGCCTGCTAAATCGGGCGCTGACGATCGGTCGCGAAGCGGACAATGCGATCCAAATCAACTCGACGAAGTTATCTCGCTACCACGCGCGAATAGTACCCGGCGCGGGCCGCTGGGGTATTGAAGATCTCGGTAGCACCAATGGCGTGCGGATCAACAAGGAGAGGATCGAAAAGGCCTGGTTGAATCCAGGTGATCGCGTTGACATTGGTGCAATACCTTTTCGCTACGAGTTGGTGACGTTTGAGGTTCCCGATCAAGACTCCCACGAACGTGGCGATCTCGACAAGACCGTGCTCGTGGGCAGGGGCTCGGGGCCCCGGCGATGCCCGCGCGACCGAAACCGCCCGTTATCCCACCACCACAACCCGCAAAACGATCAAATCTGATCCCGATATTGGTGATACTGGGGCTCATTGGAGTCGCCGCGTATTTCGTCCTCGGCCAATAAGCCGCACACACCGACTCATCAGTTGTAACACTAACCGCTAGCCGCACCGCTTGCGGCGTTGCCTGTTTGTCACATGATGGGTGGTCGCGCGTCACGCGCCGGTGACATATTCTCGTACGCAGCCGCTACACCGTACAACAATACTTCCTCGAACGGACGAGCCATGATTTGCAGGCCAATCGGCATGCCGCCTTCACCAAATCCACAGGGCACGCTGATCGCGGGAATGCCGACGATATTGGCCAGGTAGGTATCGCGTCCAAGCACCTCGTCGCGGGTAAGCTTGAGTTCGTAGTCAACGTCCTTGATGCGGATAACGTCCGCATCGGATCGCGGCGCAACCGTAGGTGAGGTTGGCGAAATGATCACATCAGCCTGCTGCAGGGCCGCGGCGAATCCCTCCTTGATTAAGCGCTGAAGCTTGCGCGCTTTGATGTAATCGCGGGCCAGAATGAATTGTCCTGCCAGCATGCCGATAACCAGGTCGTCGGTGATGTCGTCACGTCGCTTGCGCAACAGACGCTCGTGGGTGACGGCCGACTCAACGGCCATAAGCAGCCAGGCACTGCGTGCGTAGTCGAGGTAGGGAAGTGTGACCTCAACAATCTCTGCGCCGAGTTGTTGCAGTGCGGTAACCGCGACATTAATTGCGTCTTCGACATCATCGGAAATGATGTCGAAAAAGAAGTCTTTGGGTATCCCAACTTTTACACCTTTTAAGTCTGTGTCCAGCTCTGCGCAAAAATCCGGCACCGGCATTTTGACCGTCGACGGATCGCGCGGATCATGTCCGGCATACGCCTGCAAAACCAAGGCGCTGTCTCTGACCGTGCGTGTCATGGGTCCGATGCTGTCGCCGTGCTGCCAGGTCATCAGAGATCCGCGCTGGCTGGCGCGCCCGAACGTCTGCTTCATACCGACAATGCCGCAGCAATGACCGGGATAACGCACCGAACCGCCAACGTCGGTCCCAAGCGAGGCGTACGTCAGTCCGGCGGCGACGTTAGCACCGCTGCCGCCACTGGAGCCGCCTGGAATGCGATCGAGCGCCCACGGATTTTGAACCACGCCGTAATGGGGATTGTTGGAGCGACCGCCAGCGGCGAATTCGTGCATATTCTCTTTGCCCATGATGATGGCGCCTGCCGCGCGCAGGCGGCGCACAGCTTCGGCATCCTCGCTGGGCACATGATCATCCATGGCCAATGCGCCCACGGTCGCTTTCACCCCGGCAACAGCGATGCCGTCTTTAATACCGACGGGGATCCCATCCAGAGGGCCACGGTAATCGCCATCCATGATCGCTTGTTCTCTTTGGTTGGCGGTTTCCCGGGCCTGGTCAAGCATTAATGTGATAAATCCCTTGAGTTCGGGCTGCAGTCGTTCTATTTGCGCAGCACTTGCGTCCACAAGTTCGACCGGCGACAACTTACGTGCTTCGATTAGCGGCGCGAGGTCGGTGATTGACTGACCGATCAATGAGCTATCGGCCACTCGAAAATCCTCCGTCGTCGGCACGCATCTGCAATGCGGAAAACTCGGTGGCCAGATCCAACTCTGATAAGCGAGAGAACTCCGCGACGAAAGCGGAGACAGCGGGGGCGACCTTTTCTAACTCTTCGTCGCTCATCGAAATGCCGTCGTAGTCACGCAGTATGGCGCGCAAAGTTTCCGGTGAAATGCTCATGGTCTCGTCCTCATGCCGCAATGGGCGTAGCGGTTCGATGCTAACACGGGCAAGTGTCCTCGCCTTGCCTTGGAAATCTGCGATTTCGGCAGGTTTAGTGCTACAGTAAATGCGCTTGGCACGATGTTAGGGACGAGCCACTGTCTGGGTGCAGCTAAGGTGGAGCGGATGTAAATGAGCGAGCATCGCGAGGAAAAAATCGACGAGCACGCCGCACAATCCGGCCCGGGAAACGCCGCCTGGCAGCGCTACCTCGACGCAGAGTTGGGGCTACGAAATCATTGGTACCCTGCATTCTTCAGTGGCGACCTCGCCGACGGCCAGACTCGCCATAAGTCCCTTTTGGGCGAACGCATATATTTTAAACGCGTAGCAGGTCAGGTATACGCCGTAGAAAATCGCTGCGTGCACCGCGGCGCGCCATTCTCTTCGCGCGTGAAATGTTATACGGATGAAACCATCACCTGTCCCGTACACGGTTTCACCTACGACGTGCGTGACGGCAAACTGGTCAAGATCCTGTCAATAGACGACAGTCCGCTGATTGGCCGAGTGACGCTGCCTTCGTATCCCGTCGAGGAGCGACTCTCCATTGTCTGGATTTACATCGGCGACGGCGAACCACGGCCGTTGCGCGAAGATGTGTTGCCATCGCTGTGGAATACACCTGATCTGATTATGCGGCCCACTGCGCGTACCCGGGTCCGCGCAAACTGGCGGATCGCCATTGAGAATGGTTTTGGCAATGGCCATCTCTATGGCCACTGAAACTGGGCAGCCGCTAAGCGCTATGGCGCGTTGATTCCAATCGGCTCGGTGCACAAACACAGTGGTGAGATTGAGCCATGCGAGGCGCCCGGCAAACCGGTTGGGTTATTGGTGAAAAGTAGTATCACCACCTGGCAGAACTCTATCGATGGTGTGCATGTTCATTCTCACGTTCTCCATCCTCAGTCCCCACCTCCCAGCGACCACTCAATTTATCCGGACGGATTTGGGCCCTTTCTGCCGTGCGGTCTGGACGTACCGCGTTTTCCCAGGCCGGAGTTGTTTCACTGGGAGTGGTATGTACCGATCGACGAAGAGCACCACATGTACACGATTATGCATGGGACACAGGCGCGCACCGACGCCGACAAGGAAGCATTTTACCAAGAGCACGCAGCGACGCTGGCCCGCGATACCTGGGTTGATCCGGACCCCGCTCAACCGGATAAAGCAGACGGATTCAACAACGTCGACGCCTTTGGCCGCGAGGTGTTCCAGCATGTATATCAATACGAGGATTTCTGGAATCGCGAACAGCTCTACGAACCCGACTACGCCATCATCGAGTGGCGTAAATTAGTCGCGCGCCACGCCGAGCCGGTGCAAACCCGCGCCGCCCGCAATTTTGCCCGCCCTATGCGCGATTACCCGCGGGATCCTATTCCTTGATGTGGTAGTCAGAGCTGGCTCTGCGATATTGCCGCACTTTCTGGTCGAGCCTTCTTTAATTACCCCTCATCCGACCGCCATCCATGGCGGTCAGGTGAGGGGTAAACGCGGTAAACCCACATCATCCGACGAAGTCTTTAATCATGCCGACAATCTGTGCTGGTTGTTCCCAATGCAGGTTGTGGGTTGCCTTCGGGATGAGCGCGTATTTCGAATCTGGTGTCACCCAGGGTTTGGAACTGTTGCCGGGATTATGGCCACTCGCCTCCCACTCTTGCGTCCAGGTCGGATGGGGCTCCATGAATTCGCTTTCGCCCCAGATAATCAGTGTGGGGCTCTTTATGTAGGGCATGCGCCGCTGTAATAGGTAAGATTTGCGCGAGTCGGGATTCTGCATCTGGGCTACCAGTGGTTTAAGACCATCGAAGGCGCCCGGCATTTTTACGTAGTGCAGCATTTGCGCCGCAACCTCCGCAGCCATCTCCTGGGTAAAGCTCGAGCCGTCATAGACGCTGGTCATGTTGCCCTCGGTCAGGCTTTCCAGGGTCGGCTCCTGATAGCTTGCAACGCCGGCAATGGGCGTGACATTCATGCCTGCGGCACTGATGAACACCAGCTTATCGACTCTCTCGCGACTCTCGTAGCCGAGGATTCCACCCATCCAGCAACCTGCGCTATGGCCAACGACGTTAACCCGATCAAGCCCGACATTGTCCAGAAACTCGCGTAAACCATCGACGATGACGTCAAAGGTCGGGCCGTTACCGAGCATCCGGTCGCCCTTGCCAAAACCGAGAAAGTCGATCGCGATTACATGGTACTGTTGAGCAAGTTCTTCGAACATGAACTGAAAAGTGTCCGCTGAGGTGTAGACGCCCATGCCATGCAACAGCAACAACGGCGCGCCATTACCGGCTTCGTAATAGCGAACCTTGCCCTGCGTGAGGGTCTCGAATTTTTCGTAGCTGGATAGATCTGGAATCGCCATGGTTTCGTCCCTCAGATAGGTCGTGATGCGGCTTTGCGATATTCGCGGCCGCAGATTAACATTGATGTTCACGTCAGTCTGAGCTACTTGCAATCGATTTGTCGCAAAACTAGAATTCAAACGATCGTTTGAATTTGCCTGCTCTTTGTGCCCATATCGACCGATACTAAAGACCGATTGCTGCAAGCCGCTGAGGAGCTGATCGCCGAAGGTGGCTTCGCGCGCTGTTCAATGCGCAACATCACCACCCGAGCCGGCGTTAATCTGTCAGCGGTCAAATATCATTTCGGCGACAAAGAAGGCCTGATCAAGGCAGTCGTACGCAATCGGCTGCAGTCACTAAATGAAGAGCGCATACGTCGTTTGGACGAGGCTATGCAATCGGCTGGAGAAATAGCGGCAATCATCGAAGCGTTCGTAGCCCCGGCGTTGGAACTCTCACAAGACACGGTCGGCGGGGGGGGGGGCAGCGCTTTATCCGTGTGCTGGGGCGTGTTTACACGGATCCCACGGAGTATCTTCCGGAATTTGTGCACGAGCTATATCGCGATGTCATTGAACGCTTTCGTGGTGCCTGCGCTTTGCAGTTGCCGGGATTATCGGCCCAAGAGTTGTGCTGGCGGCTGAATTTCATAGTCGGTGCTCTGGCTTACACGATGGCCGGGCATGCCATGATGCGTCTGGTCTCCGAGGTTGATCTGTGGGAGCAAACACGATGTAGTTCCGTAGTGCGGTATTTCGTGAATTTCGTAAGCGAAGGTTTGCAGTCGCCTTCGCCGCAGCTGAACGAATTTACTTATCCGCGGGTCGTCGGTCAGATCTGACGCCGCTCGCTCAAGGAGAAATTGAATGAACCTGTTTGTTGCCTTAATGCTTATCGTTGCCGGCATCGGCGCGCTTGCTTACCACCGGGCGCCTCTGTGGCTATGGACTGTGACCTGCGGCGTTTTGTTGGCGTCGATCACGCCGGTATACGGTTTTTTCGCAAACCTTTTGTTGCTGATCGGTTGGACGGTCTGGATCGGTCTGTTTGCTGCGAATTTTCCCGAGTTACGGCGCGGACTTTTGAGCAAACCCGCCTTAGAGATGTTTCGCAGTCGTATGCCCAGCGTTTCGACAACCGAACAGGAAGCTCTGGATGCCGGCACTGTGTGGTGGGATGCCGAGTTGTTTTCCGGAAAACCCGATTGGCAGCGGCTGCTGTCTCTACCCAAGCCGACCTTATCGGCTGAGGAGCAGGCCTTCGTTGACGGTCCGACCGAGGAACTGTGTCGTATGGTCGATAATTGGGAGATTGAGCGCGAGCTCGTTGATTTGCCAGAACAGGTATGGCAATTCATAAAGGAACAGGGGTTTCTGGGCATGATTATCCCAAAGCGCTATGGCGGCTTGGGATTCTCCGCATTGGGCCATTCAGCCGTAATCATGAAATTGTCGAGCCGCTGCGGTACGGCTGCGGTCAGCGTCATGGTGCCCAATTCACTCGGACCGGCCGAGCTGTTGCTGCGCTACGGTACCGATGCACAACGCGATCACTATCTGCCACGCTTGGCCAAGGGTGCGGAGATCCCATGTTTCGCGCTAACTAATCCATATGCGGGATCCGACGCAGCAGCGATCCCGGATCGGGGCATCGTGTGTTACGGCGAACACGGTGGCGAACAGGTGTTGGGCATGCGTGTGACCTGGGAAAAGCGTTACATCACACTTGGCCCGGTCTCAACCCTGTTGGGACTAGCGTTTCAGCTTCATGATCCGGACAAGCTATTGGGCGAACAAGGAGCAGCCGGGATCACCCTCGCATTGATCCCGACCGATCATCCGGGCGTGGAAATTGGTCGCCGCCATTATCCGGGACAACAAGCTTTTCAGAATGGTCCGAACTCTGGCGAGGATGTCTTTATCCCCATGGACTGGGTGATAGGCGGACAGCCGCGCAGCGGCCAGGGATGGCGGATGCTGATGAACTGCCTGGCCGCCGGACGCTCAATTTCCTTGCCGGCATCCAGCACTGGCGGGCTGAAATTTTGCGCACGTACGACCGGAGCGTATGCGCGTGTGCGCAAGCAGTTCAATGTACCAATCGGCAAAATGGAAGGCATTGAAGAGCCCCTGGCGCGAATTGCCGGCAATACGTATGCGGTTGACGCTGCCCGCCAGGTGACCGCGGGAACCCTCGATCAGGGCGAGGAGCCTTCGGTACTGTCCGCGTTGTTGAAATACCAGGCAACCGAACGAGTACGCAGCGCAATTAACGATGCCATGGACATCCACGGCGGTCGTGCCATCTGTGATGGACCGAATAACTATTTGTTTGCGGCTTACCAGGCGGTCCCCATCGCCATCACCGTTGAAGGCGCGAATATACTCACGCGCACGTTGATTGTATTCGGGCAGGGCGCCATTCGCTGCCATCCCTGGCTATATAAAGAAATCCAGGCGGCGCAGGAAAAAGACGACAACCGAGCGCTCGATCTGTTTGATGAAGCATTGTGTGGCCATATCAGTTTTGTCATGGCCAACGGTTGGCGCGCATTTTGGCACAACCTCACGGGCGGGCGACTCAATCGAAGGCTCCCGGATGCGGGGTATGCCACTGCCTGGTATGCGCAGTTGGAGCGTTCTAGCGCATCGTTTGCGCTGCTCGCCGATCTCGCACTGCTGTTGCTGGGCGGCGAATTAAAACGTCGCGAGAGCTTGTCGGGGCGGTTTGCTGATGTATTTGGCGAGATGTATTTGATGAGTTGCGCGCTAAAACGCTTTGAGGATGACGGTCGCCTGCGAGAGGATCGGCCGTTACTCGACTGGGTCTGTACGAGTTCACTGTACAACATTCAACAGACGTTCAGCGAGATCCTGGCCAACTTCCCATCGAAACTGCTTGCCCTGAAAATGCGCTTCGTCCTGTTTCCGTTCGGGATGCAACGCCGTCCGGCTTCCGACAAACTCGGTCACCAGATCGCAAAAATGCTGCTGGCGCCATCCGAAGCGCGTGACCGTCTGACGGCGGGTATTTATGTAAACAGCGAGCCGGACGACGTGACGGGTTGTCTGGAGCACGCGCTGTCACTGGTCATTGAAGCCGATGCGATCGACAAGCGATTAGGTAATGCACTGCGCGACGGACGCCTAACGGCCGCCACACGCGTTGAACTCATCGCGCAGGCTGAGCAGGCGGAAATCATCAATAGCGACGAAGTGACGCTGCTAACTGCGGCTGACCGGGCGGTGCGTCGGGCAATTGATGTAGACGATTTCGATCCGAGCGAATTGGGTATCACGGCAGCTAATGGGACCAGCGCAATTGCCGACGTAGCCTAGCCTGTTCGGCAATTTGTACCGCTCCTCGTTGCGTTGACCCGTTACACACAGCGGTGCTAAGTTTACTACATCACTCAGCCCACATGCCCAGGGACCTGATAAATGATAAGAGTGATGTTGGTTGACGACCACAGAAATTTACTCTAACCATTTGTTTTAATTAATTTTTCGCGCCGACGTCCGAAGCCGTTCTTGCAGCACCGTGCTCAACGGTGCTCAACCAATCCCCGCAAATCTCCCGCAACGGTAAGCCGGTCGTTCTGACGGTCTACCGCCCGTTCTCTTGCCCATTAGGTGCGGGTAGGGTAAGCAGACAGGTATCGACTAATAGCCTGGGCATTAAATGGAAAAACGATCAAACATACGGCAACCTGTGGTGCAATGATTGTCGTCCTCACTCGCTGGACGTTATCTCTAGCGCTGCTGGTGTGGCTTTTTGCCGCAGCCGGCCCCTGGATTACGCTCGTCGTATTCCTCGTCCTACTCGCAAGCGAAACGACTGACATTTACCCGAGGAACTGACCACCCGCTCCACCGACGCGACCAACAAGTCCCGCAGTCCGGCCTCGAGCGCGTTTAGGCTCGCGATTAGTGCGTGCGAACTGCCCGATTCCGAGGCGGCGCCCAAATCGTCTAAAATTCGAAGAATGCGCGTCGTGCTCCACAATCACGAACTCACGTCAAAGGATATCGAACCAGGCCTGCTGCGCCAGCGGCGCAATCTGTTCATCTTTTCGCTCGGCTTGATCCTG
Source organism: Gammaproteobacteria bacterium (assembly GCA_965225625.1). GTDB lineage: Bacteria > Pseudomonadota > Gammaproteobacteria > JADZEE01 > JADZEE01 > CBDDBH01. The sequence goes on along the minus strand of CBDDBH010000033.1, from coordinate 52,000 downwards.
TACGAATGGGCCGGCGGTGACTTGACGGGCATTTCGCTCGGTGGCGTCGGGATCACGTTCAAACACCCCGTCGTCATCACCGCGTTCGCGTGGTTCGGATTGACGTATTCGCTGTGGCGTTATTGGCTGCATCGCGGACCGGCGCTCGCTCAGTATGAAGCGGAGCTGCACCATTTTTTGTACGTGTCGAACCGCTTCGACGTGTTCTGGCGCATGTTGCTGGACGAGCGCGACATCATGAAGCCCAACACTCGGTGGAAGGAGCTATACAAGCCCCAGCTTGCGGACACCAGTTCCGGTGGGATCCAAATTAATTTCCACCGGGTGTTCAGACATCGCGTTGAGAGCGACGGTTGGGAGACCAACAAGCAGGGTGACCTGCAGGAACAAATTCTCGAGTTGGACGGTGCAGACTTGCACGAAGCCCGTGAAATACTACGTGAAGTAAAAACGGAGGCGATACTAAGCGGGCGATGGTGGGGTAACTATCACCTGCCATATTTCGTCGCCGGAGTTGCCTACCTCTCCGGTTTATGGGGTTTGGTGCGCTACTCCTTGATGGCAACCTTCTGATCGAGGTTGGTATCAACCGCGAGGTAGGTAATGCCAAAGCCACCTTGGCCGAGGATCTTCTTGATCTCGAACCATTGGATCTTCTGCCCGGGTTGCAGGCTGTTGCGGTGGACCTTGGCCATTAAGATTGTTGGTTATGGGCCGCCACGCAATGTTACCAGCATGCAAACACCGCGCACGGGATACTGCTCCAATGCTCTCCCTCCAAACCCCACCGACCACCACCTCTACGGCGTCTGCAACTCCTGCTCGCGGATGGCGCGGCTAAGCGCAACGTGGTGTGATCTGCGCACAACATGTTATGTTATTACATATCAATTCTAGTAATGATTGGCAGTCGATCTTCTAAACTGGACAAAGTAGATGGCAATGGGCAGGAAGACCGGCGGTCGAACCAAAGGCACCCCGAACAAGGTTTCGGGCACGGTCAAGGACAACGTGATCGAAGTGTTTGAGGGTATCGGCGGCATTGCCACGATGATGGAATGGGCAAAGCAGAACCAAACCGAGTTCTACAGACTTTATGCCCGCCTCCTAACGCGCGAAGTTGCCGGGGCATCGGACGGGCAACCTATCCCAGTAGTGTTCCTGCCCGAGGACGTGCGCCTGTGAGGCTGTACTGACTGCACACACGATGGGGCGGTCAACAACCTATAAAGCGATGTACGCCGAGCAGGCAGCAAAGCTCTGTGAACCGTTCGGTGCAGCAGACCAAGAGTTGGCGCAATTCTTCTGTGTGTCGGAATCGACAATCAACCACTGGAAGATCAAACACCCCGAGTTTCTCGCGGCCATCCTACCAGCGAAAGCCGAGGCCGATTCCAAGGTGGCGCACGCGCTGTACCTGCACGCGATTGGTTACGAGCATCCCGAGGACAACATATTCTGCAACGGGCAGGGCATTGTGACGGTCGAGCTTGCGCCCAAGCATCACCCGCCCGATACAGCCGCATGTATTTTCTGGTTGAAGAATCGCCAACCGGACAAGTGACGCGACAAGCAAGAACGCGAGCATTCCAGGTGGGATGTCCAAGTGCTAACCGTGAACTTGTTGCTGGAAGACCGGGACCTTTGAGATCACACTGGAAACCTCCAGACGTTTGCCGGATACCGAAACTCCGCTACGCCGCCAGCTTCCTAATCTTCCGTTGAATTTCGTCAGGCATAATTGGTCACGACTTTTGGCTACACTTACAAGACTGTCCTTATTCGAGTAAAGGCTATGAAGCGTCTAATTTGTTACTCGTATCTTGCGTTATTTGCCATCCTCTGTTCAGCCACTAGCGTCTTGCAAATCACTTTCGAAGAGCTCTGTCAGCAAGCCGGGTTGATATTTGAGGGCCGGGTTATCGCCGTCGACGCACGAAAAAATGACCGCTCCCCAGACATCTGGACATATGTGACCTTCGACGTGATTGACGTTATTAAAGGACCATCCGTTGGTGACGAGATTGAGCTTGCGTTTATGGGTGGCACGATCGGTGATGTAGGACTGCAAGTCGCATCAATGCAATTCCCCAAGTTAGCTGAGACGGGCATTTACTTTGTTGAGTCCTTGGCGCGGCGACAAGTGAATCCACTGCTGGGGTGGACCCAAGGCCATTATTTAGTCGAACCCGATGAATTTGGGACAAAGCGGGTATTTACGCATGCACGCCGACCTGTTCGCGCTATTGAACCAAAACCACAAAGTTCACAGGCCGGATTATCGCGCGGGACTCCCCTTGGATTAGGGGTCGGTAGCGCAGGTGCGCGAGCCATTACCGCCAACGAATTCATAGAATCTATAAGCCACAACCTACAACCACGCTAATAATAATTCGAGGCTTTCCAGGTCACCCGACGATGTGTTCGACTAATTAAAAATTCATGTGATCTTGAACCACGTAGATACCAAGCGATGAGCAGCGGCGAGAGGCCAGCAAACTGTTTAAAGTTTCTACTGTTGTGGGGATTCAGTGTTCCTGTTGTGTATGCCTTCGAAATCCAAGATCACAGTTGGCCCGACGCAACCGCGACCTTTTATGTCGGCATCACTACGGCGCCCGGAGATCCGAATTGGAACACTACGTTTGAAAGCGCCATGGCAAAATGGAATGCAGTGACTCCGTTCACTTATCTCAGTGTGCGGGATAGTCCCGCAGATCCGTGCAATGATCCGAATACGTCCGAGCCAAAAAATGGCGTTGATTTCAGCGATACGAATTGCGGAACTGCCTTCGGTTCTACGGTGCTCGCTATCGAAAAGTCCCGAACTAAAAACGGGGGCACAGTCTTCCGGCAATCTGGGATTATTTTCAACGGCACCAAGACTTGGGACGTCTACTCAGGACCATGGATATTCGGCACAGCTGATTTTCGACGGGTCGCAATACATGAGTTGGGCCACTCAATAGGTATGGGCCATGAAGAAAACAATCCCGCAATCATGTCTCCGTTCGCAGATGACGATGAAATCCCCCAACAAGATGATATTGATGGCGCAGTGTTCATTTATGGCGATGCCGATGGCGACGTGATTAGAAACAATGTGGACAATTGCCGTGATATTGCGAACCCAGGGCAGAATGACCTTGACGGAGATGGCCTGGGTGATGCTTGTGACGACGATGATGATGGCGACGGTATACCCGATAACCAAGATAACGACGATCAGGATGGTGACGGCGTACTGGATACGCCAATAACGGATCAAGAGCAGACAGAACTCGACCCTGATGACAAAAATTCGGGAATTGGTGACGTATCGCCAGAAAACACTCCTCAACTCATTGCACAGGTCGTTACGGTAGGTCGCGCAGGTTTCCTAACCCAAATTCGTGTGCCTATCGCTTGCCGAGACGGTGATCTGACTATAGACATTCAGGGTGTGCAAAATGATGAGCCTGATGGTATTGCGCTCGCATCTGAGACTTTTAGTGCCAGTTCCCTACCGTATCCGCAAATCTTCCGAAGTTTATGGTTTTCTAATCCCATCTCATTCGCTTTGGGCGAACGCTTTGCAATCGTATTGAAATCGACCGGATTCTGTTCAATTAGGCAAAGTGCTTCTAGTAATGCATACAGTGGAGGAAGAGGATACTTTACCAATGCAGGTATTACAGACGGGAGCTGGGTTTTCACCTTTGATTGGCCGTTTCAAACTAGCGTACCGAATGACAACTGCCCGACAGTGTCGAATCCCTCTCAAAGCGACACTGACAACGACGGCGCTGGTGACGACTGCGACAACGATGATGACAGCGATGGTGTTGCCGACACGATGGATAATTGCCCGCTCGTCCCCAACGCTGGGCAGGCAAATGCCGACAGTGACCCATTCGGCGATGCCTGTGACACCGATGACGACAACGACGGTGTGTTAGACGCGCAGGATGCGTTTCCCTTTGATCCGAGCGAATCGGCGGATAGCGACGGCGACGGAACGGGGGATAACGCCGACACTGATGATGACAACGACGGGGTGCTGGACACGCAGGATGCGTTTCCCTTTGATCCGAGCGAATCGGCGGATAGCGACGGCGACGGAACGGGGGATAACGCCGACACTGATGATGACAACGACGGGGTGCTGGACACGCAGGATGCGTTTCCCTTTGACCCGAACGAATCCGTAGACAGCGATGGAGATGGCACCGGGGATAACGCTGATGACCTTCCGTTAGACCCGACCGAACAAATTGATTCCGATGGTGACGGGATAGGCAACAACGCGGATATCGATGACGACAATGACAATGTACCGGATGCTCAAGATGCTTTCCCGCTTAATCCAAATGAGTCTGTGGATACTGATGGTGACGGCGTCGGCAATAACGCCGACGATGACGATGATAACGACGGGATGACGGATACGTATGAAACTGAGAACAACTTTGATGCACTGAATCCAGCGGACGCGAGTGAAGACGCCGACGGCGATGGGTTCACAAATCTCCGTGAATTTCGAGGAGGCACGAATCCGCGAGACCCGAACTCCAAACCCAACGTTTCGATGCCGTGGCTATCGTTGTTGTTGGATACGGATGATCCTAAACCCGAGCCACCAACGGTCACAATCGTTACCCTATCGACCTCGCAAAGCCAGTTCGACAGCGGCACCGATAACCAGGGATGGTGGAGCGCGACTTCACCCAACAGTGACCACAATGACAACTACATCACGGGCGGCATCAATAATAACCTCAGATGCTTTTTCACCTTCGACACGTCGCAGTTGCCCGGTGGTTTGGGGCAGCTTATCAATGCCCGCCTCGACCTGCGGCGCTATCAGTCGGGTCAAACAAACGAAGCCGTAGAAACTCTGGAATTTTTTGATGTCTCGACGGATGCAGCGGTGCTGAACAACAACGTCGGTCCTAACCCCGCTATACATTCGGACCTCGGGACGGGTACTAGCTACGGCTCGTTTGACGTGCCAGGTGGCGACCCTAACCCCGACGTTATACTCAGTTTCAAACTCAACGCGTCCGCCTTGGCCGATATTAGCGCAGCCGCTGGCGGCTACTTTTCAATCGGTGCGGTATTGGTGAGCCAGGACGGCGATGACTACCTATTCAGCGGCTCAGGGGACCTTGGTATTCAGGACTTGGTGTTGACGTTTTCAGGCAGTCCTTAATACCGGTTGACACCTGAAATATGGGGCGCAATACGACCAATGGCAAGCGATGTGAGACGGCCATGTGTCGGGCTTTCGTTATTGGGCTTGCACCACTCTCCGCACGACATAGGTGCTTACCTGCAGGTCTCGGGAGATCTGCCGGATACCCTTCCCCGCGCATCTAGCTTCGCGGATGGCGGTCTCCATGGACACGTGTACCCTGGGCCTGCCTAGCGTTTTCCCCTGCGCTCTCGCTCTCGCCAGACCCGCCTTTACGCGTTCTTGGATCATGGCTCGCTCAAACTCGGCAAATACGCCCATCATCTGAAACAGCGCTTTGCCTGCGGGGGTGGTGGTGTCAACACCTTGCTGGTGGAGGTAGAGGTCTACCCCCTTCGCGTGGATTTCCCCAAGGAATGCGACTAGGTGCTGCAGGGAGCGTCCCAGTCGGTCGACGGACCATGCTAGGACCACATCGAACTCTCGCCTCACAGCGGCCTTACAGAGCGCGTCAAAGCCAGGACGCTTGTCACGGCCCTTTGCACCGCTGACGCCATTATCGGTGTACTCGGCAACGAGCACCCAGCCGCAATGCTCGGCAACGGCGCGCAGCTCCATGAGCTGATTAACGCTGGTTTGTTCATCGGTAGAAACACGGGCGTAGATCGCCGCCCGCTTGATAGACTTGTGCGTAGCCATAGCCACACTCCTGTTGTGGTGAATGGTTAGCACTCCCGGCCTGTTCCCGCAGGCTGGGGGTGCGCTTTCAGTTCATTATTTTACGCCCTCCCGTGTGTGTGTAAAACGTCCGATTTCCACACACTTTTATTGCATCCATAAGCCCTTGTTTCACAACGGGGCGCGATGGTCACTTTCGAGGGGGTTTTCCGCACACCCGGTGGGCTAGTATGTAGGCGCTGAGCCTAGGGTCGCCCCCGAAAAGCTGGAAACCTTCACCGGCCTGGCTCAGGTCTTTCCTTGTGAAGGGCGCAAGAGGGAGCGCCGTCATGACGAACCAGTTCAGCGGTATCGAAAGACGCAGTGGGAAAATTTCGCCCGATGATCTTACAACGGACGAAATCCGAGGTTGGTGCAAGCATTCAAGCTGGACGGCTTCTCAGGCAATTTGCGTTCTTCATGGAAAGAAGCCGCGACCGCATTCCGAAAATTGGCGAGACGAGCTTCATCTCTACTTCTTCCAGGCAAATGTTCTTCTCGAACCTGCCCTAGCGACCGGGGCTGTTGCCAAGGAGCTTGCCCCTGGTAGCTTTCACGATACACCCGAAAACTGGATTGCTTGGGCACACCGATCTGAACTACACATCCACCCCGACGTCCGCACTTTTTTTGGCCATGCTGCGCAACCCAGCAATGGGCAAACAAGCGGCGCGGAAACTAGCACCTCCGACGTAGTCGCGCTATCGCACCGCGAAGAAAAGAAAGCCGAAACGGCCGCACGGGACAAAGACCTGCAAACAGAGGCAAACGACATTGCAAAGCAATTTGAGAAGGCGGGAAAGACTTACACGAAAGATGACGTTGCGGCCGAACTAAAAAAGAAAGAAAGATTCCGCAAGATGTCAGTTGAGCGGATTCTTAAACTATTTAATCTGCCTGTGGACACAAATCCCCGAAGGCCATTTTAAATTTCGCTTTTTACGCTTTTCCCGCCTAGCGATAACCCGTTGTAATCATTAATGGCCCTGCCGATTCCGCAAAGTCGGCAGGTGCCTTGCTTCGCATTTTGCGCCGATTCAACGTGAGGAGGTGATAAACGAACCGAGGAAACCTAATGAACAAAACCCGGCAGGAGCCGGGCTTCGTGGGGTGCTGCAGGCTTGGTTGTGTGCAGTATACAACTCATCGGAGCACCGATTCCACACTTCGCGCTAATTCCTGCGATCTGCTCGAGCAACGCATCATCATTGAGGCAAGGCTGTTGGAGCAGTCAGCTGAACACAGCATACCGTTAGACGGTAACCAAATCGCACAGCGCCTGATCGATACGATTATTTGGTCGAGAAGTAATCGGCGAAACGCCACTATTTTGAGCATCAACAGAGGCGTGACCGATGAGCGAGGATAAGGGTACGACCCATGCCGCCAGATTGGTCGAACTCGTCCACCAAAACGCGGAGCTTTTCCACGACCCTGAGGGCAAGGGGTACGCCCTTTTGAACCTCAACGGCCACAGGGAATGCTGGCCGATCCGCTCGAAAGGATTCAGAGACTGGTTAGCGCGTGAGTTCTACCGCACCGAAAAGCGCGTCTGCGGCAGTCAGGCAATGCAAGACGCCCTGAACACCGTCGAGGGCGAGGCTGCTTTTGACGGTAATGAACATCCCGTATTTACCCGCATCGGTTTTTACGATGGATCTATTTTCATTGATCTGGGTAGCCATCACTGGGACGCCGTTGAAGTTACACCGGACGCGCATTGGTTGCAGCCGAAGCCGGAGTTGCGGTTCCGTCGGTTCAGCGGAATGCGCCCACTTCCTTCCCCCGATATTCACAGGCCGGATCTCGATGCTCTCTGGCAGTACATAAACGTATCGAGCCGGGCGGATCGAGTCCTCATCGCGTCGTGGTTGGTGGCCGCGTACCGACCTACAGGACCGTATCCCATTCTGGTATTACAAGGTGAACAGGGTACGGGTAAGACAGTCGCCTGTCGGGTGCTGCGCAGCCTGGTCGATCCCTCTGCCGCAATGGTGCGGGCTATGCCCCGCAATGAACGGGATCTGATGATCGCCGCAAATAACGGCCATGTGATCGCGTTCGACAACATATCCCGAATGCACCCCTGGCTATCTGATGCCTTGTGCCGTCTCTCGACCGGCGGCGGGTTCTCGACTCGTGAACTCTACAGCGACTCTGATGAGATCCTGATCGACGTTCAATGCCCGATTATTCTGAACGGTATCGACGACATCGCGACCCGCCAGGATCTGCTGGATCGTTCCATCGTGATAAACCTGGAGCCAATCCCCGACGGGCGTCGGATCGCCGAGGCGGTGTTCTGGGAAGGGTTCAGCCGTGACGTCCCTCATATCCTGTCTGGGATCTACAACGGCGTTTCCCGTGCGTTGAAGTTAGAGAAGTTCGTGGATGTGAGCGAGCTACCACGCATGGCCGATTTTGCTCGGTGGGCGACGGCTGCCGAGGCAGCCTTGGGGTTCGAGGATGGGGAGTTCTTGAGCGTCTACGGACGCAACAGACGCCATTCTATCGAGGTTTCTCTAGAGGGGAGCTTGGTAGCAAGAGCAGTGAAAACACTGGCTGAGCGTGGACCATGGACAGGATCACCCACAGCAACCTGGGAAGAGCTGAGCAAACTCGTCACAGAGGATGAACGCAAGTCCAAACGCTGGCCACAGTCGCCGAATTGGTGCTCGACGCTGCTTCGCCGCTTGGCTACCGATCTTCGGGCGACAGGGATCGATATACGGTTCAACGACGAACCAGGGAAACGCCGGAGTATCTCAATAGAAAAGGTGGAGAAAACAGCGTCCATTGCGTCCGTGCCGTCTGAATCGGACGCGACGGACGGCAAGGACGACATTTTGCCGAGCAATTCTCAACGAGCGCCCTGTGGTTGACGGTCGTATGAATCTGCAACCCCGCTTCATCCGCTTTCGAGATGCGCCGGACTATTGCGGCATGTGCCGGGCGGTGTTTAACGCCAAAATCCGCCCGCAACTCACTGAAATCACCGTTGGAGTGCAGGGTATCGCCTTTGACCGCCTTGAACTGGACGTTGTGCTGGACCAGTATAAGAGCTGTTTCGGGCGTCCCAGCGCGAGGAAAGGAGGAAAAATATGGGACGCAGACGAACAGCAGGACTCTGGAGACGTGGTGAGGTCTGGCACATCGACAAGGTTGTTAAAGGCCACGGACGGCTTTGTGAAAGCACTGGAACGGACGACCTCGAAGAAGCCGAGCATTACTTAGCTGTTCGGCTTGAGGAAATCCGACAGGCAACTCGTTACGGTGTTCGACCCGTGAGGATATGGCGGGAGGCGGCTGCGAAGTACCTCGATGGAAACCAGCATAAGGCGACGATCCGAAACGATGCGACCCACCTCGAGCAACTTGACCAGTACATCGGTCTAATGCCGATTGAGCGAGTCCATATGGAAACATTGGCCCCGTTCATCAAACACCGTCAGCGGCAAAGGAGAAAAACGAAGTCCATCAACCTTGCACTGGAGGTGGTAAGGCGGATTGTAATTTTGGCTTCGCGTGTTTGGCGGGATGAGCACGGGTTAACGTGGTTGGGGACAGCCCCATTAATCCAAATGCTTCTCGTAAACGATGCGCGGAAACCGTACCCGCTGGATTGGGAAGAGCAGGACAGTCTGTTTAGAGAGTTGCCGGGCCACCTAGCGAATGCCGCCATGTTTAAGGTGAACACTGGCTGCCGTCAGGCAGAGGTGTGCGGTCTACGCTGGGAGTGGGAGCTGGATATACCGGGTTTCGATCCGGTGGTTTTTCTCATTCCAGGAGACGTGCCGTTGATTGAGGGACGGAAAACACAGGTGAAGAATCGGCGAGATCGGGTAGTTGTTTGTAACGATGTTGCAGCTCGCGTAGTTGACAGGCTGCGCGGACAGCATCCCACTCACGTTTTCAGCTATGCAGGACGCCCTTTGAAAATAATCACAGCAACAGCATGGAAGCGGGCGTGGAAGGCAGCACGATTACCTGTTGACGGCGAGTACTTGCAGGGGGCACATTGCCTCAAACACACATACGGACGCCGCCTAAGGGCCGCAGGCGTGCCGAAGGAGACGAGACGGGTGCTCCTGGGGCACAAGCCAACAGGGGATGTGACGGATCATTACAGTGTGGCGGAACTCGGAGAGCTTTATGAAGCTTCTAATCGGGTTTGCAGCCGCAGCTCCCGCAAATCTCCCGCACTGCATATGGTGAAGCGGAAGGCGATCTATACCGTATCGTAGATAAGTGTCTGAAGTAAAATGGAAACTACGATAAGTGTAAAGCAAGGAGAATCGTAAGTGATGTTGGTTGACGACCAGAAGTTAGTCCGCGAATGCATTGAAGCGCAGCTCCATAGCGATCCTGGTATCGAGGTCGTGGCACACGCCGAATCCGGTGAGCAGGCCCGTTTGCGCGCGCGCGACGGCGAAATCGACGTCGTGCTGATGGATTTAAACATGCCCGGCATGGGTGGTCTGGAAGCGTCCAAGGTGTTGCAGGTAATCGATCCCAATCTCAAAGTCATTGCGTTGTCCATGTATGTGCAGGGGCCGTTCCCTCAAAAATTTCTGGAAATGGGCGGTGCAGGTTATGTCAGCAAGGCGGAGTCCGCCGAAAATATGATTGAGGCGGTTAAGCGGGCGAATGTTGGCGAAATATTTATAAGCGCCGATGTCGCACAGGACATCGTCGCAACGGATCTGGGTGACTGGCGTGAACGCTTCAGTTGGCGCGAAATTCAGGTTTGGAAACTGCTGTCCGATGGCATCGGGCTTAGCGAAATCGCCAAATTGCTACACCGCAGTCCGAAAACGGTGAGTTATTACCGTCGGCGATTGATGAAGAAGCTGCAGGCTAAGAACGATGTACAACTTGCCAATCTTGCCCGCGACTACGGCTTGACCCACTGAGCGCCCCATTTGAACCGTTGGCGGACGCCGAGGTGGTCCGCATGTTTCCCAGCGTGTTGTCGAAATGGTGGTTGTCGGCGAACACACGCGATGAGTTGAGTGCCGTCATCGCACGTATGCTTAAGTCGCTGCGTCCGTCCGCCGCGCTCTCAGCCGGTTGCAGTTGGCAATCCGAGCGCGCCCTGCATGACGAAGCCCAAATAACACCACTACTGGACGCGGTCTACGCCGGCGCGGCCAACCTCCATGATCCGCGCGAGCAGGCGTCGGTCATGCGAGCGCCTGTGCGAGGGTTAACCGCGGACAACACCGATCAAGTCGTTGTTCGGGTTGAGGCCGGCTCCCTTTTGCTATTTCCCGCGTGGCTGCGTCATTCCGTATCGGAAAACTCGGGCGTGACGGAGCGCGTCAGCGTGAGTTTCAACCTTATGTTTGATGATTATGCCCGGCAGCTAAGCAACCCCCTGTGGTGAGAGGTCATCAGACAAAAAAAAGGGTGCCAGATGGCACCCTCAAGACCAAAGGGAGGAGCACAACAATCCAATTCGACTGTTTGCTACCTTCCTATGTGCATTTCTCATGCCAGTGTTTAACTGCTAATAAAATCAATAAGTTAAAGAATATCAGGTCTTGGTAGGTATACGATGACGGACAAAGACAGGCGCTTAGCGTCAATAATTTGCCACGCCGGCACCAATTTTCGTGCCGTGCAGACGCTGTGAAACCGTTTACTGTCGGCCACGCTGCCGGGGAGGATTGGCGCGAGCTGGTCCAGGAATGCTTGGCAAGCTTAGAAGACCTAGGCAACCCAGCGGATTTGGGCTTTCTTTATCTGAGTGACACTCTCGTATCGCAGGGCAACGAAGTCGTTGATCTATTGACCAAGGCAACTGGCTGCCAACAGTGGATAGGTACGGTCGGGGTGGGGATCTGCGCGTCCGGAATCGAGTACTACAATCAGCCCGCCCTAACCGTCATGCTATGCCGATTCCCCGAGGACAGTTTTAGGACTTTTCAACTTGACCACGATTCCGTTGAATCCTCGTTGGCGGCGAATGACGAATGGTTGGCACGGCAGGCCGCGACGTTCTCCGTGGTCCACTGTGACCCGCGCACCCAGGACTTGACCAGAGTGTTGCGGAATTTATCGGTTGCCACGCGCGACGGGTTTCTGGTGGGTGGAGTCGCCAGTTCCCGGGATCAAATGATCCAATTTGCGGGCGCACAGACCGATAAGCTGGTGTCCGGGGTAATTTTTGGTGATGCGGTACAGGTCAGTACCCGCCTTACGCAGGGTTGCTCACCTTTGGGTCGCGTGCACGAGATCACCGAGTGCCAAGGCAATATCATTGCGGCGTTGGACGATAAACCGGCGTTGGACGTCATGCTGGAAGAGATCGGCGAGGTGCTGGCCAGAAATCTGGAACGTGTCGGGCAATATATTTTCGCCGGACTGCCAATCCTGGGTTCGGATACTGGCGACTACCTGGTTCGAAATCTGGCGGGTATCGATCCGACGCAACGCCTGGTTGCGATTGCGGCGCCCGTCAACAAGGGTGATCGCTTACTGTTCTGCCGGCGTGACAGCGCAAGTGCGTATGAGGATTTACGGCGTATGGTTACCGAGATTAAGCCAACAGATGGGCGCGAACCGCGTGGCGCTTTGTACTACTCGTGCGTAGCGCGGGGTGAAGCACAGTTTGGGCCCGGATCTAAAGAACTCGGGGTCATTCAGGAGCTGTTGGGCGACATCCCTTTGGTGGGGTTCTTTGGCAACGGTGAAATATCACGGGACCGTTTGTACGCGTACACGGGCGTGTTGAGTCTTTTTTTCTAAGTTTCTCTTTGCTGGGGAATGCAAATGACATCGCCACAACCGAAAGTTTGCGTGATTGGCGCGGGAATAGCGGGTATTGCCGCCGCCAAAGTTCTCAGCGAAGACAGTTTTGACGTTACCGTATTCGAAAAAGAGCAGGGGCTCGGTGGCGTCTGGGCTGAGACACGGGCCTACCCAGGGTTGCGCACCAACACCGCCAAACAGGTTTATTGTTTTTCGGATCATGCGTACGAGAAAACCGTACCCGACTATCCACATGCAGCGGAAATGCGCACCTATCTCGAGTCGTACTTGCGGCGGTTTGGGGCATTTGAGCGGATCCAGTTTCAGCGGGAAGTCGTGCGCGTGGAGCGACTGGGCGAGGATGGTGCGCCAGGCTTCCGGGTAACGGTTCGAGACGCCACAGATCCGAGTAGTCCGACGGTTTCATCAGACTTCGACTTCGTCGTCGTTTGCAATGGAGTGTTTTCTACGCCTGTGTTACCAAAGATCGCCGGACAGGATGAATTTCGTGGTGCAATCCGACATTCAAGCGACTTTACTGATCCGGTTTTGTCCGAAGGTAAACGTGTCATCGTGGTGGGTTCCGGAAAGTCGGCTCTGGATTGCGCTGCCTGGGCGGCAACCAATGCCAGTTCTTGCACTCTGGTGTTTCGGCGGGCGCATTGGATGATACCTCGCTATGTACTCGGCATACCCACGGACTGGCTATTGCAATCCCGGTTCTCCGAGGCGTTCCTGCGATATCACCGTCTGAATGTGGTAGAGACCTTGCTCCACCGTTACGGCAAGGCGCTTGTTCGGCTGTTCTGGCGAATGCAGATGCGAATGATGCGAACCAAGCTCAAAATGCCCGCAGCATTGGTGCCTGAGCACGCGCTGCCGCGCGGTTTGGAAAGTGCGGGACTCGCAGACGAGTTCTTTTCGCAATTGAACTCCGGACGGATAACTGCACAGCGCGGTGCCATTACCGCCTATACAGCCGATGGGGTCACGCTCGATAACGGCGAGCACATCGAGGCTGATATCGTGGTGTTTGGCACTGGGTGGCAGCAGGACATAGCATTCCTGGACGAGCAGTTGCGTGATTTGGTGATCAAGGACGGTCGTTTTCGTCTCTTCCGTCAAATTCTCACGCCGGAGGAACCCAGACTCGCGTTTATTGGCTATGCCTCGACCTTCGCCAACACCCTAACTGCGGAGGTCGCCACTCACTGGCTCGCCCAACGATTCCATGGTGATAGAGCACTGCCGCCCGTTGCAGATATGCAGCGTGAAATCGACCGGGTACTGTCCTGGGTGCAGGAGTACACCACACGCACCGCCGGCTTTTTCCTGGGACCGATCAACGTCCACTACCTGGACGATCTCGTACAAGACATGGGTCTGGAGCCTAAACGCACGGGCAATTTTCTCACCGAGTACTTCGGCGTGAGCTGGCCGGCCCGCTACCAGGGGATCGGCGCGGAGCGACGCCAGGCGCGTAGTGGTGTTCTGACGAATCCTAAGTTTTATCTGAGCGGAACGCATGTGATCGCCGCTCTGATTGGGGCGGCGATCGTTTTATGGTTGTTTTAGGTGCGGCGCTGAGGGTTCTTAACGAGGCGTAGCCGAGTTCTAGAACAGGACAGGCAGGTAAATGCTCCTCGACTTTGGCCTCCTGCGTCGTTCTACCTCGTCCATCCATGGACTCGTTGGCTCTGGCTCCTGCTTCGCCCTACCTCCTACATCCTGTAGTCGTGCAATGTCTGCACTTCCGCCATCCATGGCGGTCGGATGAGGGGTAAGTTTGAAAGAACCTATAGATCAGTAGTCTTGCGGCGATTACCAGGTTGAAACCGCCGCTCGGACGCCGCTCTTAAGCAGTTTTATCTTCCAGCTTATCGCAAGAAACCATCGCGTACGCGGAATGGTTGTGGATTGATTCGAAATTTTCCGATTCAACCGTATACGTCAAAACGCGTTCGTCGGCGTTCAGTTTGACTGCAATATCGCGGACGATATCTTCAACGAATTTCGGATTGTCGTAAGCGCGTTCGGTGACATATTTCTCGTCGGGGCGTTTTAATAGTCCGTACAATTCGCACGATGCCACCTGCTCAACGATGTCGATAATCTCTTCAATCCAGACAAAACTCTGGAGGCCCACACGAACGGTCACATGCGAGCGCTGGTTATGCGCCCCGTATTCTGAAATATTTTTGGAGCATGGGCACAAGGTGGTTACCGGCACCAATACCTGCAGTTCGATACGTGGTTCTGATTGGCCGCCGTGGCTCTCGCCGATGAAGGTTACCTCGTAGTCCATTAGACTCTTCACGCGTGATACGGGCGCTGCTTTGTTGACGAAATACGGAAATGACATTTCGATGCGGCCGTTTTCCGCGTCGAGCATTTCGATCGTTTCGCTAAGCATATGCCTGAAGGAGGTGACCGAGATCTCGTATTCGTGGTTTTCCAGGATCTCTACAAAGCGTGACATATGGGTGCCTTTGAAATTTTGCGGCAGCCCGACATACATGTTGAATAACGCGACCGTATGCTGCTCTTTACCGGCACGATCTTTGACCACGACGGGATGTCTAATGGCCTTGATGCCAACCCGATCGATGGCAATTTGCCGCGTGTCCTCACTGGACTGAATGTCCGGGATTTCAACGGGTATTTCGGGCGGATCAGCAGGATGATTCATTGAGGGTTCCTTAGGTTCGCGCGTAGGCGATAAAGACTGGAGCAGTGTAGAACAGAGCCGCTTATTTGTCGCGCCTGACGATGTAGTCCGCAATCCAGCGCAGCGGTTCGGCCGCATCCGCGAGTATTTCCAGATTGCCGATGGCTTCCTGATACAACGCCTCAGCCGCGCTTTTGGCACCGTCCAATCCAAGCAGGTTCGGGTAAGTCGGTTTGTTGCGCGCGATGTCCGAACCTTGTGGTTTGCCGATGGTTTCGGTGGTGCCCTCGACATCCAGAATATCGTCCCGGATCTGAAAGGCCAGCCCGATACAGCGGGCGAAGTGTCCGAGTCGCTCCATAATGGTCTTGTCCACGGCTGGTTTGGACAGCACGCCGAGCTGCACGCAGGCGCGGATCAAGGCGCCGGTCTTGTGCGTGTGCATGTTCTCCAGCTCCGCCACGCTCAGTGACTGGCCAACTGCGGCGAGGTCGATGGCCTGTCCACCTGCCATCCCGCGTGAACCGCTGGCTTGGGCAAGGGTATCGATCATTTGCACTCGTTGGGCGGGGCCCGCTTCGATGCGTTCATCGTGCGCCAGTACATGAAAGGCGAGGGCCTGTAACGCATCGCCGGCAAGAATTGCGGTTGCTTCGTCGAAAGCCTTGTGGCAGGTGGGACGGCCGCGTCGCAAATCGTCGTCGTCCATGGCCGGCAAGTCATCATGGATCAACGAATAAGCATGGATCAGCTCTACTGCAACCGCCGGGGCGTCCAGTGTTGCACGGGGCATGCCCAGGCACGCTCCGGTAGCATAAACCAGCAGTGGGCGAACCCGCTTGCCGCCGCCCAGCACCGCATAGCGCATCGCTTCGTGCAGCGTGTCAGGTTGAATGCTCGATTCGGGGAGCCAGCGTTCGAGCGCGTTCTCGGTGCAGGACTGGAACTCCTGCAACAGTGGCGGTATCTCCCCATTCATGTCTCTGGGTCGAAATCCTGTAGATCGCCGTCCTTGTCCATCAGGATCTTGACTTTCTGCTCTGCGGCGGCTAACGCCTTCTGGCACGCCTTGGTCAAGGTTATGCCACGCTCGAAATGCTTGAGTGAATCTTCCAGTGTTAAATCGCTATTTTCCATGCGCTCAACCAGTGTTTCGAGTTCAGCGAGCGACTTTTCAAAGTCGAATGTTTCGCGTTTCCTTGCCAAGTGAACACTCCTAGTTCATTTTTTGCGCACCGATTGCGTCGTAAGATTACGTACCCGTAGCACGCCGGTCAACGCGCCAGTCGCCGCATCAATTGCGGTTGACAATGCGCGAAGGGAGGGCGTAAATTCCCATTTAGACCGAGTCTAAACATGCAGTAACAATAATAAATCCCACGCTAAGAAGGAGAACATTCGATGGCAGATCTACAAGGCTCCAAGACCGAGGAAAACTTAAAAGCAGCATTTGCCGGTGAGTCGCAAGCCAACCACCGTTACCTGTATTTCGCACAAAAGGCTGACGTCGAAGGTTACAACGACGTGTCATCGCTGTTTCGCTCAACCGCCGAAGGCGAGACCGGCCACGCGCATGGTCTCCTCAAATATCTGGAAATCATAGGTGATCCGGCAACGGGACTCCCCATCGGCGGTACCGCCGACAATCTCAAGGCTTCGGTCGCCGGTGAGACGCATGAGTACACGGATATGTATCCCGGAATGGCGAAGTCGGCGCGCGACGAAGGCTTCGATGAGATTGCTGATTGGTTCGAGACTTTGGCTAAAGCCGAGCGTTCGCACGCCAATCGATTCCAGAAAGCGCTGGACGAACTCGATAGTTAAACAGGTAATCTGCAGCCCCTGACGAAGCCGGGACTGAGTCCCGGCTTCGTATTTAAGGGCCTAACCCGCATATTGCATGAAGGGCAGACAAACGCTCCTCGACTTTGGCCTCCTGCGTCGTTCTATCGCCTGCATCCCTGCAGGCGTGCTTCGCCCTACCTCCTGCATCCGTGCAGTCGTGCATGGTCTGCATTTCCGCCATCCCTGGCGGTCACGTCACGCGATGCGGGTTAAACCCAGATGTTGTAAGGATTCGGTGTCAACGGAGGACAAACACAGTAAGCGCAAAGCGAACAACGCTCTTGCTCAGCGGGGATTGATGTGCTCGATGTTGATGGTGCCCGGCGACAGCGCCTCGATGTCCTCTACCGTTGTCGCGCCAGGTAGTTTCGTAAACACCTCGCGCAAGTACGCGTAGGGTTCTAAACCGTGTGCCTTCGCGGTCTCGATCAGGGAATAAAGATTCGCCGATGCACTGACCCCAGCCACCGAGTCGCTGAATAACCAGGCCTTGCGACCCATCACAAAGGGACGAACCGCGTTCTCGCACAAATTGTTGTCGATCTCCAAGCGCCCGTCATCCAGATAACACGTGAGCTTGTCCCATTGTTCGTGCAAATAACGCAACGCGTTCCCCACCGCACCCTTCGGCGGCACTTGGGGTAGTGTGTCATCTAGCCAGCTGCGCAGCTTGTCCAGGATAGGCTTGGCCTGCACGTTCCTATACGCATAGCGTTGTTGTGGCGTCATCGACCGGGCCTGTTTCTCAACGCGGTACAACGCCTGGATGAACGACAGCCCACGCCACGCCTTACCGCGTCGCTTGCGCTTACCCTGCGCCTTCACTGCCTCGTCAAAGCGACGACGCGCATGGGCCATACAACCCAGCTGCTTAAGTCCATTCCCCGCCACCACCGCGTTGTAGCCCTCATACCCATCCGTCTGTAAATAGCCCGAGTAGCCTGCCAGCAAGCGTTGGGGAACAGCGCCGCTTCTCGAGGGGTCGTAGTCATACAAAATCACCCGCCCATCCGGCGGACCACCGCGCTGCACCCACAAGTAGGATTTCGATTGCGCCCGACGACCCGCTTCCCTCAAAACCTGTACCGGCGTTTCGTCCATCTGCACAATGTCATAGTCGAGCAAACGATCCCGCATGAGATTAATCAGCGGTTGCACTAACTGACCCGCCCGTATCATCCAATTCGCCAGCGTCGCTCGGGGGATATCCACACCGATGCGCTGTAATATCCTCTCCTGACGGTACAGCGGTAACGCATCGGCATACTTGCACACTGTAATGTGCGCCAGCAAGCCCGGCGAGGCCATACTCTTGGGGATCGGTTGCGCCGGTAACGGCGCCGTCTTGATGCACTGCCCGCAATCGCACGCGTATTGTTTGCGGATATGACGCAGCACCTGGATCTTCGCCGGCACAATATCCAGCTGCTCAGAAACGACCTCGCCTATCTCCGCGAGTAACCGACCATCGTGCTCGCAACGACGCTCGTGCTCGGGCAGTTCATGAACCACCTCGATGCGCGGTAGCCGCTCGGGCAACGGTTTGCGAGCACCCTTCTTCCGACGATGCGCTGATACCGCGACGCTTTCTTCAGGGACAACCTCAGTCTCCGCGCACGCTGTCGATTCCGCTTCATCGAACAAGCGGATTTGATCCGGTGATAACTGCTCGCTACGCGAGGCAAAACGCTTCGCCAACGCGATGTTTAACTGCTCTTGCAGGAGAACGACTTGCGATTTGTACTGCCGGTTTTCTGCCGCTAACTGCTCATTGCGAGCAGCGTGATCAACGACCAAACTCTTCAGCGCTTCAACATTATTGGGTAACCGATCAAGCACACTCGGCATGCACAACAGTATACCCGATGCGTCGATCTCAGTCTTTATAAAATACTCGAATAATGCAATGAATGATGCGCTTGCATCTGCGTAATATCATAGCCATCCAATAGCCAATGCAGTTGCGTTTGCGTTATCGCGACCACCGCCTCCGGCCAGCGTCGCGGCCAATGGAATTTCTCTTTCTCAAGGCGCTTGTACCAAAGTGCAAAGCCACTTTGGTCCCAGTAAAGCACTTTCAATTTATTGCGATGACGATTACAAAATACAAACACTGCACCGGAAAACGGGGACAAGCTCATCTCGCTTTCCACGATCACCGACAAGCCATTTATCGATTTGCGAAAATCCACCGGCTCACGATGCAGGTACACCGCCGAGACCTCTCGAAACATCTCCATCGCTCAATCTCGCAGCGCTTGCAGCAACTGCGCCAACCAGCGCGGCTCTACACCCACTGGCAGCTCCAGCGTCGCGCTGCCTGCGTACCGCACGATTATCTTCTCGCCGTGACCGCTTCGTTCCACCGATACCGGCACGAAACGCGACACCTGCTTCTCCGGCGCCGCGCTTAACTGACGGCGGCGCAGACTAAAGTACTTCGCATTGATGCCTTGTTCGCGGCAGAACGTCGCTGCTGTCATGCCGCTTTCAGCTTGCGCCTGGATCAGCGCTTCCCAGTCCGATTTTGTGCGTCGCCTCATCCTCTGGTCCTCCGTTATTGAGCAAACGGAGATCCTTTACACTCAACACAGTTCAACCGATAGGGTGCGGTTTACGTTGCGCTTACCAAACACACGTTGTACCGCATCGCGCGGCTATCCTGGCGCTCGCGGGTCCGCGCACGCCTGAGCTTGCGCTTCACGCCAACGATAGCGACGGCTATGCTTGGCGCTCCAGCGCGGCGCCCAGCCGGACACGTCCTGCGGGAGCATCCAGGATCCGTCATGAAATATGCGGGCTAAAACTAACATGAGCGAAGAAACACGAGAGGGCAGCCTGCAAGCCCTGACGCGGCACCCCATCGATTGGCAGAGCGCCGATTTTTATAATCGCGAATCGCTCGACCAGGAACTCGAGCGCGTATTCGATATCTGCCATGGTTGCCGGCGCTGTGTGAGTCTATGCAACGCCTTTCCGACGTTGTTCGATCTGGTCGATGAATCTGAGACGCTGGAGGTAGACGGTGTCGATAAGGCGGATTTCGACAAAGTAGTTGAGCACTGCTATCTGTGCGATTTGTGTTTTATGACCAAGTGTCCGTATGTGCCGCCGCACGAATGGAATGTCGATTTCCCGCATCTAATGCTGCGCGCCAAGGCGGCGAACTTTCGTGCGGGGAAAACCAGCTTACGCGACAAAATCCTGACTTCCACCGACGCCGTGGGCAAACTGGCCGGGATCCCAGTCGTCGCCCAGGCTGTGAATGCCGCCAACAAGCTTAAACCCGCCCGACAATTGCTGGAGAAGACGCTCGGCGTGCATGCCAATGCGGTTCTGCCGCAATATCACAGCGACAATCTGCGCAAACGAGAATCGCGACGCAGCAAACAAGCGGTTAATGCCACCCCTACGGACCGTACCCGTGGCCGCGTCGCGTTGTTTGTAACGTGTTATGGCAATCGCAACGCTCCGCAGCAGGTGCAGGACTTAATCGCGATTCTGGAATACAACGAGATCGAAGTGACCTTAGTGCCACGCGAGCAGTGTTGCGGAATGCCTAAACTCGATTTGGGCGACCTGGGGTCTGTGGTGGCGGCCAAGCAAGCCAACACTCCAGTGTTGGCTTGCGCTGGTGGATCAGGGTTGGGACATAATGGCGTCGGTACCCTCCTGCGCCTTGATGTTTCGGCAGGAATTGCCGCTGATGTTCCCGCAAGACGGGGAGGTCGCCAAGGTCAAGGCGGCTATATTTGATCCCTTCGAATACCTGATGCTGCGACACAAAGGCGGCAAGCTGAACACCCAGTTCAAGCACTCGCTCGGCACAGTCTCCTACCATGCGCCGTACCATCAACGGGTGCAGAACATCGGCCTGAAAACCCGCGACGTGTTACAACTCGTGCCCGACACCACCGTCGAAGTCATCGAACGCTGCTCGGGTCACGATGGCACCTACGCGGTAACAAAAGAGTGCCACGACTTTTCCATGAAGATTTGCCGGCCGGTGGTGCGCAAAGTCGAGGAATCTCATGCAGGCCATTACACCAGCGACTGCCCAATGGCAGCTCAACAGATCGGCAACGGACTTAGCGAAGCGCGCGCAGCTGAGAGTCCGTTTTCGTTGATCAAGCACGCCTACGGAATCTAGTAACTGTGAAAGCGTTAACCCGTACCGATCTCTTTTCATTGGAAGAATACGCACAGCGCCGCCCCGAATTTCGTGCGCAAGTTATGGCGCGCCAACTGCGCGTGGGCGAGCATACCGCGCTGTACTTCGAGGATCGGCTGACTGTCCAGTATCAAATCCAGGAAATGTTGCGGGCCGAGCGGATCTTTGAAGCCGAGGGCATTGCACAAGAGCTGGATGTTTACAATCCGCTCATTCCCGGCGACAACGATTGGAAAGCCACATTTATGCTCGAGTACGAGGATGTGGCGGAGCGCGAGCTTCGCCTTGCAGAACTGGTTGGAGTGGAACACCGGGTGTGGATGCGAGTGGCGGATTTTGATCGGGTTCGGGCAGTGGCGGACGAGGACCTTGAGCGTTCGACCGAGGAGAAAACCTCGGCGGTTCATTTTCTGCGGTTTGAGTTACTAGCGGAAATGGCCGCGGCAGCCAAGTCGGGCGCACAGATCGGTGCTGGTATCGATCACGTGGCTTATTCCCTGGCGCTGGAACCGATCCCGGCACTCGTGCGAGACGCGCTTGTTGCCGATCTCGATTGACCTCGCCGTATTAAGTCGACTCCAATTCGCTTGACCACACGCTGCGCCTACGATAGAAAAAGCGGCGCGAGGGTAATCAACTACTAAAGTACCGAACGACGGGCGTCATTGACAGCCGCCTGCCGATTGCGACGCGCTGACGCTAATTACAACGGGGAGCTACATTTGGCTGGTCGCTACGATGCTGCAGATATCGAGGTTCTCACAGGACTCGATCCAGTACGCAAACGCCCCGGTATGTATACCGATACCTCGCGTCCCAATCACCTCGTTCAGGAAGTCGTGGACAACAGCGTTGACGAGGCCATCGCCGGGTTTGCCGGCAAGATCGGAGTTACCCTGCACAAGGACGGATCGGCGACAGTCAGTGACGACGGCCGCGGTATGCCGGTGGACAAACATCCGGAAGAGAAAGTGCCTGGGGTCGAAGTCATCATGACGCGACTGCATTCGGGCGGAAAATTCTCGCACAAGCACTATAAGTATTCCGGTGGCCTGCACGGTGTTGGCGTATCGGTCGTCAACGCATTGTCAAAGCAGTTGCAGGTTTGGGTGCGCCGCGCGGGCAAGGAATACAGCATGAATTTCCGCGGCGGTCACAAAAAGCAAGGTCTGAAGACTGTCGGCAAGGTGGGACGCGCTAACACCGGCACGACGATCCGCTTTTGGCCGGATCCCAAATATTTCGACACTACTAAATATGCAATTCCCAAGCTCAAGCATGCATTGCGGGCAAAAGCGGTTTTGTGCCCGGGGCTGACCGTCGTTTTTCACGATGAGGCCGCAAAAGACAAGGAAACGTGGCAATACGACGATGGGCTGCGTACTTATCTGAGCGACAGTCTGCACGGTGCGGAGTTGCTACCGCCTGAACCCTTTAGCGGCAGTCTGGAAGGAAATCATGAGGCCGTCGATTGGGCTGTTCACTGGCGGGCCGATGACGGTGATCTGGTGACCGAGAGTTATGTGAATCTGGTACCCACGGTTCAGGGTGGAACTCACGTGAGCGGGATGCGTCAGGGCCTGCTGGAGGCGATCCGGGAGTTTTGCGAACTGCGGAATTTGTTGCCGCGAGGCATCAAGCTGGCCGCCGACGACGTTTGGGAGCGTTGTTGTTTTTTACTCTCGGTAAAGCTCGAGGAGCCGCAGTTTTCAGGGCAAACCAAAGAGCGGCTGTCCTCGCGCGAGTCCTCGACTTTCGTATCCGGGGTAATACGCGATGCGTTCAGTATCTGGTTGCACCAGCACGTCGAGATGGGAGAACGTATCGCCGCCGTCGCTATTGAACGCGCGCAAATTCGGATGCGCGACAACAAACGCGTCGTGCGCAAGAAAATCACTGGCGGCCCGGCATTGCCCGGCAAGCTTGCTGACTGCACCTCTCAGGATCCTTCCTTGACCGAATTGTTCCTGGTGGAGGGCGACTCTGCAGGAGGTTCCGCCAAGCAGGCTCGCGATCGAGAATTTCAAGCCGTGATGCCGCTGCGGGGGAAAATCCTGAACACCTGGGAAGTAGATCCTGGTGAAGTGTTGGGTTCGCAGGAAGTGCATGACATTTCGGTCGCCATGGGTGTGGACCCCGGGGCAACGGATCTGAGCGAACTACGCTATGGCAAGATCTGTGTACTGGCCGACGCCGATTCGGACGGCGCCCACATAGCAACTCTGCTATGCGCGTTGTTTCTGAAACATTTCCGTCAGGTAGTAGAGGAAGGCCATGTCTATGTGGCCCTGCCACCGCTGTTTCGTGTTGATGTGGGCAAAGAGATTTATTACGCATTAGACGAAGCGGAGAGAGAAGGTGTATTGGACCGCATTGCCGCGGAGAAGATCAAAGGCCAGGTCAACGTGCAGCGTTTCAAGGGCCTGGGCGAGATGAACCCGCTGCAATTACGCGAAACGAGCATGGCGCCCGACACCCGTCGACTGCTGCAACTGACGATTGACAGTGGTAAAAAAACGGATCAAATCATGGACATGCTGCTCGGGCGCAAACGCGCCGCGGATCGCAAGGCATGGCTGGAGTCCAAAGGTAATCTGGCGGCCGATTTGAGCTGATCCTGTGCAAGGACAAACGCATGGCTGAGTCATTGAGTTTCAATTTCAACAACGTGGAGCGCCGGCCGCTGCACGTTTTTACCGAACAGGCGTATCTGGATTACTCCATGTACGTGATCCTGGATCGTGCATTACCGTATATCGGTGATGGTTTGAAACCCGTACAACGGCGTATCGTCTACGCGATGTCCGAATTGGGACTGAAGGCCGGCAACAAATATAAAAAATCTGCACGCACTGTCGGCGATGTGATCGGAAAATTCCATCCACATGGTGACTCGGCTTGCTACGAAGCTATGGTACTGATGGCCCAACCTTTTTCCTACCGCTACCCGCTGGTCGACGGCCAGGGCAATTGGGGTTCGCTGGACGATCCCAAATCGTTCGCAGCGATGCGCTATACGGAATCAAAATTAACCGCGTACGCCGATGTCCTGCTCGGCGAACTGGGGCAGGGCACCGTCGATTGGGTGCCAAATTTCGACTCGACCCTCGATGAGCCTAAGCTGCTGCCCGCGCGCCTGCCTAACCTGTTACTAAACGGTACGACCGGTATTGCGGTCGGCATGGCAACCGATATTCCACCACACAATCTCCGCGAGGTGACGCGAGCTTGCATCAGGCTGCTGCAGGAGCCGCGCTCGACCGTATTGCAATTGCTCGCTGACGTGCGCGGACCGGACTTTCCCACCGCGGCCGAGATCATTACGCCGAAGGCGGAGTTGAGACAGATCTACGAGACCGGCGTTGGCTCGATCAGGGCGCGCGGGCGCTACGAGCGTGAAGGGGGAAACATCATCATCACTGCGCTGCCGTTTCAGGCCTCGGGGACGAAAGTGCTCGAGCAGATCGCGCAGCAGATGAACGCCAAGAAACTGCCAATGGTGGAGGATCTGCGCGACGAATCAGATCATGAGACTCCGACTCGCCTGGTACTTACGCTTCAGTCGAATCGGGTCGACGTTGATCAGGTGATGAGTCATCTGTTCGCGACCACGGATCTGGAGCGCAGCTACCGGGTCAATATGAACGTGATTGGCTTGGATGGCCGGCCGCGGGTAAAGAATCTGCGTGAATTGCTCAAGGAGTGGCTTGAATTTCGAACCACCACCGTGCGCAGGCGCTTGGAATTCAGGCTCGATAAAGTCACCAAACGTCTGCATATTCTCGACGGTCTGCTCATTGCATTCCTTAAGATCGACGAGGTTATCGCGATTATCCGCAAAGAGGAGCAGCCCAAACCTGTGTTGATGAAGCGCTTCAAGCTGAGTGACGTGCAGGCCGAAGCGATTCTTGAGTTGCGGTTGCGCCAGCTGGCGCGATTGGAAGAGATCAAGATCCGCACCGAGCAGAAGGAGCTTGCTTCGGAGCGAAAATCGCTGCAACAAACCCTGGGTTCCCGCCAGCGGTTGAAAACACTGATCCGCAAAGAACTGCAGGCGGATATGGAGACGCACGGTGACGAGCGGCGCTCACCGCTGGTGGAGCGCGAGCAGGCCCGGGCCATGGATGAGACGGCGTTGATCCCGTCGGATCCGATCAGTGTCATTCTCTCGGAGAAGGGTTGGGTACGTGCGGCTAAAGGACATGAGGTCGATGCCAGCGGATTAAATTATCGAACCGGCGATGGTTTTCTGGCTGTGGCGGTTGGGCGCAGTAATCAGCTTGCAGTTTTTATCGATTCTACGGGGCGCTGTTACTCGCTGCCTGCCCACACCCTGCCGTCCGCGCGCGGATTGGGAGAGCCATTGTCGGGTCGTCTGACGCCGCCTGACGGCGCCAGCTTCCGCGGGGCTTTTTTAGGTGCGCCCGAGACCGAAGTGCTGCTGGCCTCGCAGGCCGGTTACGGCTTTGTTGCCACGCTGGGTGATCTGCACGTTAAGAACAAAGCCGGCAAGGCGGTGCTGTCGGTGCCAAAAGGGGCCGCTGCGCTGACACCGGTTTCCGTGCACGATTTTGACTCTGATTTGATCGCCGCAGTCACAACCGAAGGGCGGCTACTCGTGTTTGAATTGTCGTTGTTGCCACGCCTCGCTCGCGGCAAAGGGCAGAAGATAATCAACATTCCAGCTGCTCGTGTAGCGAAACACGAGGAATGGGTGATCGGTGTGGCGGTTATCGAAAAGGGTGCCTCATTGCGGTTCGTTGCCGGACAACGCCACCTCACGTTGAAACCCGCGGATCTGAAACATTACATTGCGGAGCGCGGTAGACGCGGTCTCAAGCTGCCGCGCGGGTATCAACGAGTTGAACAAATTTATGAAGTTTAGAATTATCTATATAACAATATATTACATAATATATCTAATCTAAATAATATATTTATTTATGCATAAAGAGGAGCTGGCGTGAGCCGGCTCGAATACCAGAACGTTGTTTAACGGGGGAGGGGGAGACGCTCCGGTAAGTTGGTTATCGGCAGCTGGCAGCGCGACTTTAGGCGACGCATCAAGTCGAGGCGGCACACGAGTTTGTCACCGAGCCGGACTTAATGACTAACCCCGCTCCCGCAAGGGGCGAGGGGCTAAACCGTGGGACCATTGTCCCCTTGCGGGAGAAGGACAGGCAGGTAAATGCTCCTCGACTTTGGCCTCCTGCGTCGTTCTACCTCGTCCATCCGTGGACTCGTCGACTTTGGCCTCCTGCTTCGTTCTACCTCGTCCATCCGTGGACTCGTCGGCTCTGGCTCCTCGACTTTGGCTCCTGCGTCGTTCTAACGCCTACGTCCTGTAGGCGTGCTTCGCCCTCGGCTCTGGCTTCCTGCTTCGCTCTACCTCGTCCATCCCTGGACTCGTACCTCCTACATCCTGTAGTCGTGCATTACCTGCACTTCCGCCATCCATGGCGGTCGGGTGAGGCGTAATTTACGAATTAGCCAAAAATAACCGCAATCTCCTGATACTGGATTCAACCTATCGGCGTCTTAGCTGGCATTCCAGCTTCTTCGCGCACCAGCCGCGGCACCAGATAGCCGGGTAACCGGTTGCGCAATTCAGCGACTATTGCGATGGCTTCCAATTTCTCCACGTCGAAATGCGCCGCGCCCTGCACCGGGTCCAGCATATGAAGATAATAAGGTAATACACCCACATCCATCAGAGCGGTGCTCAGTGCCACCTGCGCCTCAACGCTATCGTTAACCCCGCGCAGCAACACGGCCTGGTTTAGTAACGTAGCGCCGGCGGCGCGAAGGCGCTCGAGTGCCTCGGTAACTTCCGAATCGATCTCGTTAGCGTGATTGACGTGCACAACGACGATGCAGCGCAGCCGAGTCGCCCGTAACCACTGTGACAACGGCTCATCAATTCGTTCCGGCAGAACTATCGGCAGTCGGGTGTGAATACGCAGCCGCTGTAGATGCGCAATGGAGTCAAGGCGACGGACACAGCCCGCCAGATAATCGTCATCCAACATCATCGGATCGCCGCCACTGAGGATCACTTCGGTTATCGAAGTATCTGCGGCAATGTGCTCCAATGCCTGGCGAAGGTGGCGCTGTCCGGTCGCCATTTCGGAGTACGGAAAATGGCGCCGGAAACAGTATCGGCAATGGATTGCGCATGCACCGGTCAATACCAGCAAGGCGCGGCCTTCATACTTGTGCAACAAACCGCGTACCGATTGGGCGTCCAGATCACCCACGGGATCAGTGTAATAACCAGGATGAGAAGCTAATTCTGCTCGGGTAGGCAGAACCTGCCGGAGCAGCGGATCATTGGGGTCACCGTTTCGCATACGACTTGCGAAGCTGCGAGTTACGCGCAGTGGAAATCCGGTTATATCGTCGCCGGCGAGGGTAAGTTTTGGGTCGCTCAAGCCCAGTTGCTGGAGCAACTCCGAGGGCTCTGTAATAAGCTGCTGCAGCGAGCGCTGCCAGCGGCGCTGCATTGGGCGGCGCGCTTGCGATATCATAAGCCATTTGGCTTTATGATTTAGGATCTGCGATGGCAACGTATGGCACCAACCAGTTCAAGCTTGGATTAAAGATCATATTGGATGGCGATCCGTACGCCATTATCGAAAATGAATTCGTCAAACCGGGTAAAGGACAGGCATTTAACCGCATTAAGGTCCGCAATCTCAAATCCGGGCGCGTAATCGAGCGTACCTACAAATCCGGAGAATCAGTGGAAGCCGCCGACGTCGTGGAGGTGAGCATGCAATACCTCTATAGCGATGGCGAGAATTGGCATTTTATGAATCAGGAAAATTATGAGCAGATCGAAACCGGCGCGGCCGCCATGGGCGACGCGGCGAAGTGGCTCAAAGGCGAGGAATCATGCCAGCTCACGCTGTGGAACGGTGAATCGATCTCCGTGGCAGCGCCCAATTTTGTAATTCTGCAAATTTCCGACACCGACCCTGGCGTGCGCGGTGATACGGCGTCCGGCGGCACTAAGCCCGCCACCCTGGAAACCGGAGCTGTGGTTAAGGTTCCACTGTTTATCGAACAGGGAGAGATGCTAAAGATCGACACGCGTACCGGCGAGTACGTCAGCCGCGCGAAAGGGTGAGCCCGGCGGGCCGGCCCGCATGTTATTCAGTTCGCAGTTGTTCATCCTGCTGTTCCTACCGGTAACCCTGTGTTGCTATTACTGCGTTGGCCGTTCCAAGGTGTGGCGTCTGCGCGTGTTACTGATCGCCTCGCTGCTGTTCTACGGGTACTGGGACCTGCGGTTTGTACCCCTACTGCTCGGCTCGCTCGGTGCGAATTGGTTACTCGCTGCATGGTTCAAGCAGCGAGGGCTGGGTGTGTCGATTGCACTGGGTATCGGCGTGAACCTGGCGCTGCTGGGCGTCGTCAAATACGCGGATTTTTTCGCGTCGGCGGCACTTGCGGTAGTTGGTCAGACGCATGAACCGTGGGCATTCATTCTGCCGCTGGGCATCAGCTTTTTCACGTTTCAGCAGATCTCCTATCTAGTTGATTTACGGCGCGGCAGCGCGCCTGTGTACCAATTGCAAGAGTATGCAGCGTACGTCACATTCTTTCCGCAACTCATAGCCGGTCCCATCGTCCGCCATAATCAGCTGATCCCTCAGTTCGAGGAATCGCCGATGCGTTCTGATCTGCATGAGCGTTTGTCGCGTGGCGCGGTGCTGTGCACCTTGGGCCTGGTCAAGAAAGTGTATTTTGCCGATGAACTGGCACCCGTCGCGAATGCCGGATTCGACGCAGTGCTGGGCGGTGAAACGCTGAGCGCGGCCGGAGCATGGGTCGCATCGTTGGCCTACACCTTGCAGTTGTACTTTGATTTTTCGAGCTACTCCGATATGGCTATTGGTTTAGCCCTGATGTTCGGTTTCGTGTTGCCGATAAATTTCGACAACCCGTACCGGGCCGTTAATATTCGGGAATTCTGGCGGCGTTGGCACATCACGCTATCGAGTTTTTTGCGCGACTATGTCTACATACCGCTTGGCGGCAGTCGCCAGGGAGCGATCGCTGTGGCCGCTACGGTGCTGACGACAATGTTGCTGTGTGGGTTGTGGCACGGCGCGGGCTGGACGTTTGTCGTCTGGGGCGCAGCGCACGGGATAGCGATCATCGTGAGCCGAAGTTGGTCGGCCATGGGCGGTAAGCTACCGGCGATGCTCGGGTGGTTGTTGACGTTATTGTTTGTGGTGGCGGGTTGGGTGTTGTTTCGCGCCGAGAATTTTACTGTCGCGGCCGAGATGCTGGCGTCCATGGCGGGTCTGCACGGCTGGAGCGAGGCGCCACTTGATGCTGACGACGTGCTGTATGTGTTAATCGGCAGCGTTGTCGCCCTGGTGGGGTTGACGAATGTGGAGATTTCACAGCGTCACTGGCTCGCGCAACGCGGCGTTGCCATCGCCGCTGCCGTGGCGTTGGTAGCGGTGGTATTGCGTGTTGGTTACGGCCGCAGTCTGGAATTCATTTACTTTCAATTTTGACATGACCGCGTCAGCCTGGAGAAGGTTTTTCCATACATTTCTGCTGAGCAGCGTGCTGCTCGGCGGGCTGATCTACGGGTTCATCCTGATTCTGGACCCCTATCAGAACGTGCCCTTTTCGCCGTCTCTCCAGCGCGCGCCCATAGATACCAATCAACGTTTTTCATATCCGGCGCTGGCGCGTGATATCCGTTTCGACAGCGCAATATTCGGCACGTCGACAATCCGATTGGTGGACCCGGATCATCTGGATGCATTGTTGGGCGCTAAGTTTGCGAATTTGTCGATGAATGGTTCCACGGCTTATGAACAAGCGCAGATCTTCAAGCTGTTCAATCGCAACCACCCAGGGGCGCGTTACATTATCTTCGGCATCGATGTGAGCTGGTGCGAGGTGAAAGATGTCGTGCCGCGTTACACTTTTCGGACATTTCCGCAGTGGATGTACGACGACAACCGGTGGAACGATCTGGCGTATTTGTTCAATGACAAAGCGCTGGAAAATGCGGTTCGCATGTCGGAACTCCTGCTCGGTGCGCGTGAGCCGAAATATCAACGTAACGGTTATCGTGATTTCCTTCCAACGCCGCAGGAATATGATCTGGTGAAAGTGCGCCGGGAAATATACTCAGTCGACGATTACACGCCTGTCGCTGATTATCGGGTTCCGGATATGTACCCAACAGCACAATATCCGTCATGGCATTTTGCCACGCATGCACTTATGCACAAGGTACTTGCGGGAGCACCGGAGGCGGCGGAAAAAGTATTGTTGTTCGTTCCGTATCATCACTACATGTTGAGCAGGACGGCGCCTTTATACTCGGAGTGCAAGGGACGCTTAGTCGAGATTGCCGCACAATACCCGCACACTCACGTGATCGATTTCATGATGCCCTCTGCAATCACGACGGAAGATACCAACTACTGGGACGTGCTCCATCATCGGCGCGCCGTGGCCCACGAGCTGGAGCGGCTACTTGCTCGCGCATTGACCGAAAAGCAGGATCTGGAAGACTACTACCGCTATCTGACGGTGGCCCACGTCCGCCGGTGAATCACGGCTGACAACACATGAGCGACAACTGGCAACCCCGCGCGCAACCCGAAGCAATCCGCCAAAGAGCAAGAATGCTCGAACAGATCCGTCAGTTTTTTGCGCAGCGGTCAGTGTTGGAAGTCGAGACTCCGTTACTCTCGCGCGCCGGCGTTACCGAGCCGCAGATACATAACCTAACGACCCAAGCCGCGCCTCCGACATTACAGGACAGCACGACGCTTTACCTGCAAACCTCCCCTGAGTATGCGATGAAGCGGTTGTTGGCAGCGATGTCAGAGCCCATTTACCAGGTCGGCCGTGCATTTCGCGACGAGGAACTGGGGCGCGTACACAATCCTGAGTTCACATTGCTGGAATGGTATCGGCCGGGCTTTGATTATCACCAACTCATGGACGAAGTTGCTGAACTCGTGATGACGTTGGGGACTTGGACTGACGCTGCACGTATCAGCTATGGGCAAGCATTTCGTGAGATTCTAGCGATCGATCCGCACGCTAGCAGCGAGTCGGCATTGCGAGATTTTGTACAGCAGCGCGAACTCGTGGTGAATGCGCAGCGTCTAACATGGGACGGGTTGCTGGATCTCATTCTCAGCCAGTGTATTGCGCCCCGTCTGCAGGGACTCGTATTCATCTACGACTACCCCGCAAGCCAGGCCGCTTTAGCGGCCGTGCGCGAAGATCAGCCGCCCGTAGCCGAGCGCTTCGAGTTGTTCATTGATGGCCTGGAAATCGCCAATGGTTTTCAAGAGTTGACTGATGCAGCCGAACAACGGCGCCGTTTCGAAAACGATAATCGCCTGCGCCGCGAAGCGGGATTGCCCGAAGCGTCGCTGGATGAACGGCTGCTCGCGGCGCTCGATCACGGCTTGCCGACGATGTCGGGCGTTGCGCTCGGCATTGATCGTCTGCTGATGCAAATTGGTGGCTACGATTGCATTGCTGACGTTATTGCGTTTCCGTTTGAGAATTGTTGACGGTGGGATTGGGCTGAGGGGTAATAAAACTAACTACCCGTCACCTCGATCACAACCGCCATCGCCGAATCCCCAGCGGCGCAGCCGACAAACAATCCGCGCCCCCCGCCACGGATTACCAACTCTTCAATCAACGCGATTACCTGCCTCAAGGTAGTCGCGGCGTGCGGATGACCGAAGATCAAGGAACACCCGTAGTTATTCATCGTCATTAGATTTGCGCCGGTCTCCTTCGCGAAAACGATGTCGTTAACCGCGAACGGGTTGTGCGTATTAATCGCATCAATATCGGCGATCGACAGGTCCGCAATTTCAAGGGCGCGTCGTGCTGCGGGAACTGGTGCATAGGGCATGAACGCTTTTTCTGCTCGAGCCAGGCCGAAGCCCAAAATGCGCACGCTGATCGCAGGATCTTTGCTCAATTCTCGGGCTTTGTCTTTGGTGGTGACGACGATAGCGGCGTTGCCATCGGCGGGATGAGTCTGTGCCGCCATGGTCACGGTGCCGCCTTCCTTTACCGGTTTCAGTTTTGTAAGTTTTTCCGGATCGGTCAGGTAGACTCCCTGGTCGCGGTCGATAGTTCCCATGATCTTTTTGAAATTTCGAGTTGGCACGTCGAAGGGCAGGGTCATAAAACGCTTGTGGAATGCGTTATCGTCGGCGAGTGCGTCGCCGTATTGTTCGAAGCGACGCAGTACCAACTCATGCTGTGCTTCAGTCGAAATGTCGAAGCGACTGGCGACATTTTCTGCGGTTTGCACCATATCCTGACCCGTCTCGGGATCGCCGCCGAACATCGCATCGAGAATCCAGTTTTCGCTGTGACCCGAGCCACCCATAGAATCGGGCGCCGGGTGATAGAGTTGCGGCCCGTTGGACAATCGTTCCGCGCCGGTCACTAACGCGACGTTAGCCATTCCGCTTGTGACCTCTCGCTCGGCAGTGAGAAGACTGCGAATGCCGGTTGCGCAGGCCTGGGAAATTGTCGGCCCGGCGACATCACCGGCACCAATCAAGCCCATCAGCCATGGCGCGCCCCAGAACGTCCCCTTTTGGGGAATTGTGATACCGAGCACGCCAAAATCGAACTCGGTCGGCGCAATTTCGCGTGCCGCCAGTTCTTGCTTGGCGATATGAGCTGCGAACTCGATACTGTGCAGGTGGGCGAAATCTCCCTGCCACTTGCAGAACGGCGTGCTCCAATAGGCGCCGTAGGGGATCTCCGCGTGTGAGGATGAAAGCATTTGTAAATTCCTGATCGGGTGAGTGTGGGGTTTATCCCAAGCGGTGTCTTGCTACGGGAGAACGAATGTACGACGCTTTGCAGTCAGAAACCAGTCCGGTGGGACAGGTCTTGTTTCCGCTATAATGGCCCGGGACTTCACCGCGACGTTGAGCTAATCGTGAGCGTTTATTCAGTCGACAAGCTGATGACGGAAGCGCGTCGCCTCGCCGCCGAGTACCGGCGGGCGACGGGTAAGGCCTTGCCGGTAACCGGCGAATTGGCGGTGCACGATGCGATTACGTTGCTCGGTATGACGCCTGCGCCCGAAGGTGCGTCTGGCTACGATGCCGTTTCCGGCGTAGCTGACAGCGCACGCCGGATCCAAATCAAGGGCCGAGCGATTTTTGGCGAAAGCAGAAGCAGGCAAAGGGTGGGACAGCTACGCATCGATCAGGATTGGGACGAACTCATGCTAGTGCTCATGGACGAGCATTACGAAGCCAACGAAATCTATTCGGTAGACAAGGAGGTCATCATAGACACAGTGAATGAAACCCGGGGCAGCAAACGCGGACAGCGCGGCGCCATTTCGGTGGCGCGTTTTAAAATCATCGGCGAATTGATCTGGACACGAGATCGCGGTCGCTTGGCTTTTGCCCACCAGGCCTGATCACAGCTAAGCCGTAGCCGATGCAATCCCTTAGCGAAATCTTCGGGCCCGACGGCCCGTTCCCACAGCTGGTCGATGGATTTAGCCCCCGCGCACAACAGCAGGAGATGGCAGCAGCAGTAGCCGTGGCTATAGAACAGCAGGACCTGCTTGTTTGCGAGGCTGGTACGGGGACCGGTAAGACGTTTGCCTACCTGGTTCCAGCCCTGTTATCGGGGCGCCGGGTAATCATATCGACCGGCACCCGCAATTTGCAGGACCAATTGTTTCATCGCGATCTGCCGCTGGTACGCAACGCCTTGCGCGTCGGTGCCCAGGCAGCGTTGCTTAAAGGCCGCGCGAATTATCTGTGCCTGCACCGATTGGAGCAAACCGGTGGTGCCACGCACAGCCTGTTTCCCGAAAGCGGCAGTGATCTGCAGCAGATCCGTACGTGGGCAGCGGCTACCCGCACCGGTGACATTGCGGAGGTTGGCGGCGTTTCGGAAACCTCTCATTTGTGGCCGGCCGTTACCTCGACCGCGGAGAACTGTCTCGGTCAGGAATGTGGTTATTACCAGGACTGCCATGTCGTCAAAGCGCGGCGGGCAGCGGCGGCGGCCGATATCGTTGTGGTTAATCATCATTTGTTCCTGGCCGATATGGTATTGCGCGAGGAAGGCTTTGCGGAGGTTATTCCCGGCGCGGATGCCGTCGTGTTTGACGAGGCACATCAGCTTCCGGAACTCGCCACGCAGTTTTTCGGCGTCACGGTCTCAAGTCGGCAACTGTCGGACCTCAGCCGTGATGTACAAACCGCGCAACGAGTCGAGGCAGGCGACATGCCGCAGTTGACCGAATTCGCGGACGATGTGAGCAAGGCGAGTGACAGCTTGCGGCAAGCGTTTGGCGCTCGGGAACGACGGGAAGAATGGCACAGCGAGGAATCAAATAATGGCGCGGATCCGCCGTTTGCGGAACTATGTAAGCAACTGGACGGCCTGGTCGATGCTCTGGAAGTGGCCGCGGAACGCGGCACGGAACTGCAAACGTGTTGGCGACGCGCAGCGGTGCTGCAGTCGCGATTGAGTCAATTTGAAGAACATCAAAGCGAGACGGCAGTTCGTTGGATTGAAGTGCAACGGCGTGGCTACGCACTACACCGTACGCCTGTTGATATTGCCGAAGTGTTTCGTGCGCGTCTTGATCAGCATCCGTGCGCGCGGGTGTTCACGTCGGCGACTCTTGCCGTGGGCGACTCATTCGACTACTTCGTGCATCGTTTGGGACTCGGAGAGGTCACCTCCCATTGTTGGGGCAGTCCATTTCGATTCGAGCAGCAGGCGCTGTTATATCAGCCGGCCATCTCGCTCGAACCGCGTCATGCCGACTACACGCAGGCGGTGATCGAACAAATTGTGCCTGTGCTCGAAGCCAGCAACGGTCGCGCGTTTGTGCTGTTTACCAGCCATCGGGCGTTACGCCTGGCCGAAGGTCTGCTGCGTGAGAGCGGTTTTGAGTTACTTGTACAGGGACAAGCACCAAAGACGGAGTTACTCGATCGCTTTCGCAGTACCGCGCGTGCGGTGCTGTTGGGCACTAACAGTTTCTGGGAGGGAGTGGATGTGCGCGGCGATGCCTTATCGGTGGTAGCAATCGACAAACTTCCATTCGCCAGTCCCGATGATCCGATGTTGAAAGCGCGCTCGGCGTTGCTGCGTGAGCAGAACATGAATCCGTTTATGGACTACCAATTGCCGGAGGCCGTGCTGGCATTGAAACAGGGTGTTGGCCGATTGATCCGCGATGAAAACGACCACGGAGTTTTGGTGCTATGCGATCCGCGCATCAAGACCCGGAGCTATGGTAAGCGGTTTATCGATGGCTTGCCGCCAATGCGTCGCACGGAAGATATCGCGGAGGTCGAGGCATTTTTTGTAGATCGGCAAGACATCAAAGGGCGTGAAGCAGCCAGCTGACACGGCATTCGATTCTACCTGTCGTCGATGTCCGCGTTTGGCCGCGCATCTCGATGACGTCAAGCGGCTGTATCCCGATTATCACGCGGCGCCGGTGCCAGCCTTTGGGCCGAAACGGGCGCGCCTGATTATCGTCGGATTGGCGCCCGGACTACATGGAGCAAACGCGACCGGGCGGCCGTTCACGGGCGATTTCGCCGGGATCCTTCTGTATAAAGCGTTGCACACGGAAGGGTTCGCCAATCAGGCCACTGCTGTTAGCGCCACCGACGGACTGAAACTGGTGGATTGCCGCATCACCAACGCGGTTAAATGCTTACCGCCGCAAAACAAGCCGATTGGTTCCGAGGTGGTGACATGTAACAGTTATCTGCGCGCGGAACTCGCCCGCGCCCCCCGCGGAGCAGTCATATTGGCCCTCGGTGCGATCGCACATCGTGCGGTGCTACGCGCGTTCGACCTGCGGCCGGCGAACCATCCGTTTGGCCACGCTAACGAATATGCGCTGGAGAAACACGCGTGTCGGCTGCTCGATTCCTACCACTGTAGCCGCTACAACACCCAAACTCGGCGACTGACGGAAGGCATGTTTATGGCGGTTATGGCCCGTGCGCGCGAGCTGATCAACAAAAGCTAGGCAATCGGGTCAGCGCGGTGATGCGTACTAGCTGGATAAACCCGCTATTTGTTTGCGAGCAGGCCTAATTGCTACGGTAGAATATCGACGATGACGACCGCGCCGCATGCGTCCGAAATATTTGACGGTAAAGGGTTCTCCAAGACATTAACCGGTCGGCCCGGTGTTTACCGCATGCTCGACGAGCGGGCACGTGTGCTTTATGTCGGTAAGGCACGCAACCTGAAAAAGCGCGTCACCAGCTACTTCCAGAGTGCTGACCGTTTGGACGCTAAGACGCGGTCCATGGTTGCTCAGATAACGCAGATCGAAGTTACTGTCACGCACACCGAGGGCGAGGCCCTCATTCTCGAAAGCAACCTCATCAAGGAACTGAAACCGCGCTACAACATCGTGCTTCGCGATGACAAGAGCTATCCGTACATTTACCTGTCTAGCGATCAGCGTTATCCGCAGTTGAGTTTTCATCGCGGTACGCGCAGCGGTCCCGGGCGTTATTTTGGTCCCTACCCAAGCGCTGGTGCGGTGCGTGCGAGCCTCAATCTGCTGCAGAAACTGTTTCAGTTGCGCTCTTGCGAGGACAGTTACTTCAAAAACCGATCGCGGCCTTGTTTGCAGCATCAGATCCGCCGATGCACCGCACCGTGTGTGTCCCTTATCGATCCGGACAGCTATCGCGAGGACGTTGAACATGCGGTGCTGTTTTTGGAAGGGCGCAGTCAAACGGCGATCGACGCGCTGGCCAAACGTATGGAGCAGGCATCCGAGGAACAAAGTTACGAGCGGGCCGCACGTTACCGTGATCAGATCCACAGCTTGCAGCGGGTGCAGCAGCGCCAGTACATCAGCTCCGGTTCCGGCAATATCGACGTCGTGGCTTGCGTCGCGGCGCAAGGCGTTGGCTGCATTCAGGTGTTTTACATTCGCGCGGGCCACAATCTGGGTAACAAGACTTTTTTCCCCGCAAATACGATAGACGCGGCGCCCGACGAAATACTTGGTGCGTTTTTGCCCCAGTATTATTTGGCCAAACGCGCCGATCGGACGACGCCGAGCGAAATCATTACGAGCCACGAACCTGTCGATAAAGATCTGATTACAACAGCGTTGAGTTCGCATGCGGAGAAGAAGGTCGCGATCCGTTCGCGCGTCCGTTTGGAGCGTGCGCGCTGGTTGAAGATGGCCATCGAAAATGCCGAGTTGGCACTACAACAGCGGATCGTCGCGCGTTCGGGACAGCACCAACGTCTGGAGTCGCTGCAAGATGCACTTGGATTCGATGAGCCGATGGAGCGGATCGAATGTTTTGATATCAGCCACACTGGCGGTGAGGCGACTGTTGCGTCCTGCGTCGTGTTCGGCCCTGATGGCGCGATCAAGTCCGATTATCGACGCTTTAACATTCGCGACGTAGAGCCCGGCGACGATTACGCCGCGATGCGCCAGGCGGTTGAACGCCGCTACACGCGTATAAAGCGCGAGGAGAGTAAGCTACCCGACCTGATCCTCATTGATGGCGGCAAGGGGCAGGTTGGCATCGTGCGGGAAGTCTTGTTGGAGCTACAACTCGACGAATTAAATGTCGTCGGCGTTGCCAAAGGCCCAAGTCGGCGCGCGGGCGCGGAAACCCTGGTCCTGGAAGATACGCAGCGGCTGCGACACCTCGCCGCGGACTCGCCCGCGTTGCATCTCATTCAACAGGTGCGCGATGAAGCGCATCGCTTCGCTATCACCGGTCATCGCCAGCGTCGCGATAAGGCTCGCTCGACATCGCCACTGGAGCAAATCTCCGGTCTGGGGCCAAAACGACGACGCGCGCTGATGCAACATTTTGGCGGTTTGCAGGGAGTCCAACGCGCAGGCGTTGACGACCTGCGCAAGGTGCCGGGTATCAGCGCCGACATGGCGACCAAAATTTATGAGATGCTGCACGAATGACACGGCCGCTACTTAACGTCCCGAATAGCGTCACCCTGCTGCGTATCGGCCTGTTGCCGGTGTTCGTTGCAGTTTTTTATCTGCCGGTGGAGTGGGCCCGAGTAGGCGCCGCCGGTGTGTTCACGCTCGCGGCCATAACAGACTGGCTGGATGGCTATTTGGCGCGGCGTCTCGCGCAGACGTCCTTGCTGGGCGCGTTTCTGGATCCCGTGGCAGATAAGCTAATGGTTGCTGTGGTGTTGGTGTTACTCATCCAAGCGCACCCGACACCCTGGCTGGCGCTGCCTGCAGCCGTAATAATCGGCCGCGAGATTACGATTTCCGCATTGCGGGAATGGATGGCGGAGCTCGGCGAGCGTAAACGCGTCGCAGTCTCCGGTTTGGGAAAATTCAAAACCATCGCACAAATGGTTGCGTTGATTATGATGGTCTACCACGCGCCGCTGTTCGGCCTGCCCATCTACCACATCGGCTTTGTACTCTTGTATGTCGCAGCTATCCTGACAATTTGGTCGATGTCGTTATATTTGCGTGCAGCGTTACCAATGCTGAACAAAGGCGCTTGACCAGCTAGAAGCGGACGCTACAATTGGCGCACATTTGATTAAGCTGCAAACGCCCGGGCAGGTGTCAAAAGAAGTGCGGTGTGACGACAGGGAAGTCGTGTAGGATTTATCTA
This sequence comes from Gammaproteobacteria bacterium, assembly GCA_965225625.1. Taxonomy (GTDB): domain Bacteria; phylum Pseudomonadota; class Gammaproteobacteria; order JADZEE01; family JADZEE01; genus CBDDBH01. The sequence continues at coordinate 12,998 of CBDDBH010000033.1, read as the reverse complement.
ACAACGTTGCGGGAATAGCTCAGTTGGTAGAGCACAACCTTGCCAAGGTTGGGGTCGCGAGTTCGAGTCTCGTTTCCCGCTCCAAATTTCCTCGTTGATTCATTGGTTTATACATACCTGCACGTAAGTGTGGGATACGTTTGGGATACAGGATTTCAGGTTCCATATCCCACCCGCTACAGTTCCGGTAACCGGCTTAAATTCATCTCGGCTTTTGCCGGTTTGTAGTGGTCGTGGGTGATGGCGTCTTTGCCCATGCGTAAATAGATATCAGTTGTCTTTTCGTCAGCATGGCCGAGGAGGGCGTTGATATACCCTTTCGGATAGCCGAGCTTTTCGTAAATCCTCGCGCCCAGCGATCTGATCTCGTGAAACGTCGGGCGCTGGCGAGGTTTTAGCGAATCGTATAAACCGCATTCGTCCCGCACATCCTTGAATGTCTTTGTCAGGTGATCCGGCGTTACGTAGGTCCAATGGGGCTTGGCGTCCATGTGCTTGCGCTGTCTAGACTTCGGTTTGTAATGCACCACAAACGGAGAGTGCGTGCCATCTGACATAGCATGAGCGATGATCTCAGCTATCTGAGGCGTTTCCTCGATGCGGATAAAGGCCTTTTCCGTGTCGCCAGCGGTTTTATCACGGATGAAATGCAACCAACCGTCATACCGATCAGCCAGCAGGAAATTAACTATCTCGGCGCGGCCTTGCAGGGTCACTAGGGACAGCCTCATTGCCGTTTGTAGAAACGGCGGCGCGGAGTCATGGATGGCCCTGAACCCGGCAATATCGAGCCGTTTGCGAATTTTGCGGTTAGCGGAGATTTTCTCGCTGACACTGCGGCGCATCGTTGCCGCCGCCTCGTTGTAATCGGCGATCTTTCTGGCGATAGCGTAATCCCATATCTCAATAAGGAGAGCGCGCCATTTCATATACGAATCGGCACGGGTACACCGGACATCCAACCAATCACCGAGGAATAGGCGGTCGACAGTCTCGAAAGGCTTATCTCCAAATTCTCTGCGGATGGCGTTGAGCTTGAACTGGATGTTCTTGCGCGTACTGCTGTCCCACGCCCGCTTCGGCATGACATTGACTTCGTATAGCGACACGATGTCACCAACAGTCGGAGGCCGAGCTTTAGCAAGGCGTTTCTGGGCCACAATAAGACGATGTGCTGCGTTCGCCTTCTCGGCTAATTCGACGGCCCTCGCCCGGTCCCGTCCGATCCACTTGTATTTGTGGGTAATGGGATTGCGGTAACGATATCGCCCAGATGCCTTGTCGTATAAGAGGTTCGTAGGAATATCGTATTTCCGAGCGGGCATGCTCATTCAATCAAAGCAGCAACTTCGGCATCTATCAAGATTTCATCCAGTTTATTGCCTAGTTTTCGCGATTTCCGGTAAATGTCCATGTCCACCCAGTAGCGGCCACGAGCGTCTCTGAACCCTCCAATAAGTATGCCGTCGTTTACATCGCGCTTTAGCGTGCGAATGTCTGGAGGCTTTCCCTCGTACTCCATCAACCGGAATTCTGAGAGTCGGACTAAAGGCATGTTATTGACCGACGACGTACTTCACGCATCGTCGTCTACCTCCAGCTTCTTCAATACATAACCGAATGAAGAAAATACCTGGACAAATTTAGACACCGACGGACCCAGGTAGGCAAAGCAACTACCGAAAGTAGCACCGTTCTGCGGCCCGTCAGCGTTGTAGAATTGGATGCGGTGATTAGTAAAGCACAGTGGGTAATCGAAGAGCCGTTGAAACCAACTAGAGCTTGTGGAGTTTGCACTGACAAGCAGGATTGCCTCGGAAACATCACCGTATTCATAACTATCGGTCGCCTTCTTTACAAAGTGCCCAGCCTGTCCACAGTACGGTGGATTTAAAAATACTTTTCCCGACCAAGTATGCTCCAAACCGCTCTCGGCGGAGGTGAATATGTGAGAGGCTTTTACTATTTGATTGGCCAGCTCGTTCGACGCCGGATCAAGATCGATTTCTCCCATTACGGCTCTGGTCGCTTCGATGTATGGAGAAGGCGTATACCACTCTGGTGAATTACTCTGGTGAATTAGTTGCGCGTTGTCGGGGCGTAGTTTTATAACGTCTTCACGCGACATTTCTGGATTGATTGCGCCCTGCTCGACGGCCCGGCCCCAACTGGCGTCGTTCAACTTTGTGAGTTGGTAAAGCGTTGTCCACGACGATGGCAAAAGCGACCCGTGGGTCGGATTTGTAACTCTGGAATCGTTGGCAATTGCCATTAACCTCTGCGCCGTGCGCGGCGTAATCTGCAACTCTATGCACAATTTCCCGAACTCGCCGTGAGGCAACACTTCTTTTGCTTCGAGAAAATAGCGACCCACATCGATAATAGCCGCCACGGATTCTTGCCAACGCTCGCGGATCTTGGTGACGTAGTGATCCACGGTCGAGATCAAACCGGTCGATTGGTCGATTGTTACAGGCTTACTCATTCCTCGCCTCCAAATACAGAAGAAGTTGCTTGCAAATTGGCGTCCGTAGCGTCCATCGCGTCCAATTCAGACAGTACGGACGCAACGGACGCAATTTCCCCCACCTTTTCTATTGTGATGCTGCGACGTTTCCCTGGGTCGTCGTTGAACCGCACGTCAATACCGATAGCCCGTAGGTTGGTCGCGATGCGTCGTAGTTCCGTCGAGAACCAGTTCGGGGACTGCGGCCACCGTTTGCTCTTCAGTAGGTCGGTGTCGTCGATAAAGGACTCAAGCTGTTTTTTGGTCTGGGACGCCGTCCCCGTCCAGAGACCGTGCTGTTCAACCATCTGCTTAACGGCTTCTGCTACCAATGAGCCTTCAAGAGAAACCTCGATAGAATGGCGTCTGTTGCGTCCGTAGACGTTCAGGAACTCGCCCTGCTCGAATCCGAGTGCTTCCTCAGCGGCGACAGCCCAGCGGGCGAAATCCGCCATCCGAGGTAGCTGGTCCACGTCTACGAACTTCTCCAGCTTCAACGCTCGCGATACTCCCTTGTAGACCCCGGACAATATGAAGGGCGAGGCTCGGTTGAAGCCTTCCCAGAACGTTGCTTCCGCGATTCGTCGGCTATCGGGGATCGGTTCCAGATTGATCACGATGGATCGATCCAGAAGGTCTTGCCGAGTGGCGATGTCGTCGATGCCGTTCAGAATGATCGGACGCTGAACGTCGATCAGAATCTCGTCAGTATCGCTATAGAGTTCACGAGTCGAGAATCCGCCGCCGGTAGAGACACGGCACAAGGCATCGGATAGCCACGGGGCATTCGGGAGATGTTGTCGAACGCGATCACATGGCCATTATTTGCGGCGATCATCAGATCGCGTTCGGTGCGCGGCATGGCCCTCACCATCGCGACGGAAGGATCGATCAAACCACGCAGAACGCGGCAAGCGATGGTCTTGCCAGTGCCCTGTTCACCCTGGAGTACCAGAATGGGATACGGTCCGGTAGGTCGGTACGCGGCCACCAACCATGACGCAATGAGGACTCGATCCGCTCGGCTCGATACGTTTATGTACTCCCAGAGAGCACCGAGATCCGGTTTGTGAATATCAGGACAGGGAAGTGGGCGCATTCCGCTGAACCGACGGAACCGCAACTCTGGCTTCGGCTGCAACCAATGTGCGTCAGGCGTGACTTCAACGGCGTCCCAGTGATGGTTACCCAGATCAATGAAAATAGATCCATCGTGAAAGCCGATGCGGGTAAACACGGGATGTTCATTGCCGTCGAAGGCAGCCTCGCCCTCGACGGTGTTCAGGGCATCTTGCATTGTCTGACTGCTGGAGACGCGCTTTTCGGCGCGGTAGTATTCACGCGCTAACCAGTCTCTGAATCCTTTCGAGCGGATCGGCCAGCATTCCCTGTGGCCGTTGAGGTTCAGAAGGGCGTACCCCTTGCCTTCCGGGTCGTGGAATAGCTCCGCGTTTTGGTGGACGAGGTTAATCAATTTGCCCGATTGTTTTGGTTCGGGTTCACTCATCATCCGCCAATCCCTGTGAGTGAATCGCAAACTAATGCGTGATTTCGGAGCAGGTTCATAAATTGGTGACCAGCGAAGCGAGCGCCAACCCGATCCCCAAGCTCGAATGAGCGGAGCATCCGGTATCGCCAGTAACGAATTTGTCGCCCGGTACTCTCGTGTTGGGGGGTAATTAGAGGCTTCGGTGATGCTATACTCGGATCCGTTGAAGTTAATCCGCAATTCGGAAGCCCCGCCTGCCCAGCGGGGTTTTCTTTTGTCATGCTCAGCTCCTCATAATCTCGTGCTGCGATTCAGTGGTTAGCTCTTTCCTCTGTTTCAGTGGACCGCGTTGCCGAGACGCTATCCACTCATCGACTTCTTCGTCGATCCAGGCCACTCCGTGGTCAGTCAGTTGAATGCGCGGAGGGAATTTTCCATCGCGCTCAAGCCGGTCGATGCTCGGCGATGACAGACCCGTCTTTTCAGAAACTGCTTTCCGGCGGATTGCTCGCATCAAAACTCTCCCAATCTATGGTCGTAACTGGGGCACACGGCTAATCAACGCGCCTCACGACGTATATTTAAGAAAAGGGGGACAAAGAAAGGACAACCGCTTATCAAGCGGCAGAAGGTTACAGACTTGTTGTCAGTGTGGCGGGGTTAGGCGTGAAAACTACGCAAACTTCCATTCAGGATCGTCGTCATTCGGCTGATACACGATTTTGAGACCAGTCTTGGTGCGTTGAGTTAGGAAAGTCCCAACCTCGGGTGCCTGTTCCAGGATGGTCTTTAGAGCACGGCGAATGCCTTTGTTTATACGGGAGTCAGCCTGCTCTTTGGCCCTCGAAGGAACGAATCCGTCCCGGAAAACCCGTGAAATATCCCGTCCGCCAGTTATTTCGCGTGCGGATTCCCGCAGTTTCTCTTGCCTCTCCTTTAGCTCTTCTAGGTCTTCTACTGATTGTGCTTCCTGCTGGGCTTGTAGATTTTCCTCTAGGTTTTCCTTAACCCAACCAACCATTTGATCACCACGCGGAAGGTTTAACTGACCGTCGATGCTCGTCCTCCCGGTCAAACCAGAGGATTCAAACTCCTCTATATCCGTGCCAGATACCCCAAACTCGTTCGCGACCTCAAGAGGCGAATACGATTTCGGCGAGCGCCGAATAATGAACTGAAGGTAGTTAAACCCTTTGATTTGACTGGTACGAATAATCGACGGTGACGATTCATGCCCGATTTCCCATCCAACCGGACATCGCTGGAATACCCAAGGCTCCTGAAGCAGACGCTCCAAACTATCGAGGCGGTCGTTAACAAGTACGCCAGGGGTATCTGTTGGTGGAAACTTTTCGCGTAAACGTTCAACGTCAGCTAGGGAATTAACAAAGTCTTCTGTCCGTAAGTTGCCAGCTTTCGTCTCGTCATCCGTACTGGATGATGAATTTGCGCCGTTGCCAAAGTAAGGAGCCGGGCTAATTGATTTCTTGGTCTTGGAAGGGACCGGTGCTGGTGCCGCTGACACCTCCGAAGCCGATTTCCCAGATTGTGATGTCATCCCGTCCCTCCACGTATACCCCTCTAGGAGAACCACGCCGGGCGATGAGGGAATCGCTTTTCGCTGATCAGGCTAGGCGCGGATCATAAAACCAAATGCTACTCCTCTGATAATTCGTTCTCAATGAACCTGCCCATCGCAGTCTGCTTGAGCGAGTAAAACGGCAAGGAATCGCTGGACATTCAGATATGCCCGATGACACTTCAGGTACAGTGGCAACTCTGGGTGCGGTGCCAGGATAGCCGTTACCCGTTCTTTGCAGCAGCTACAAATCCAGGGATCGTCCATGCCGGGACTGTAGCTACATAAGGCCAGTACAGCATTGGCCGTCGGCTCAATCTTGGGTAGGAGAACTTTCTGTTATTCGCAGGGGAATGCTTCACTACGAGCAGTGACCACGAGATAACTTGCCGCCTTCCACGTCTCCAGCATGGCAACGCACACCTAAAATCGGACAACTCCATCCGCATTTATCAGGACGCACCCAACCCAACGTCTTAGCAATCTCAAGAGGACGAACGGCAAAGGGGCGCGCGTGCGCGCGCTCATACTTTGCTGCCGCTTCCCACGTCTCCAACATTGTAAGAAAGTCAGTGTTGTAGTCTTCCGTGTTCTCGCGACCCATGAATTGGATCATTCCAAGCCTATTTCGCAACGGCACGACTGAATGACGACATAGGGAACCGTGACCTGAAACGCCGGAGCCCCCCCCCCCCCCCCCCCCCCCCCCCCCCCCCCCCCCCGGCTATCCCCGTTGAAAGGAGCGAGCGACGCAGGGCATTGTCAGCGGCAGTTCCCGCCACCCTAGCCCAACCCCTCCCAAACCAGCGAAAGCCGCTCCAGCACGCTCCTACGCAGCCTCAGACACCTTTTCACTGGGTATTCGTACAGTAAGAGAGTTGAAACGACCGGAATACGGGGCTTTCAAAGCCAAATAACACCGTGTCGAAAAACTTTACACATCCCCAATTCAGCTAACCCACTGAAAATTGCAATCCCCCTCCAACGTCAGTAACCGCCGCTTCTCAAAATACGCGATTACCGTCAAATACGCCTGATGACATTCCAGGCACAGCCCAAATACGCTACTGCCGCACCGCACAGCTAAAAGCACTCCCGTACGTTCCTTGTAGCAGTCGCAGCACATGGGGTTGCTGTAAACCTAGCTGGTCGGGTGTGGTACTGGCTGGCGACTGAAACTCGGCGGCAGATTTTCCTATTCGAAACTGAGCCCGGCCCGTGTTCATATATCTGGCACCAGCTAATAAATTGCGCCCGCGACGGGAATGCTCGACCATGCTGGCGGGCGCTATATTTCGAGAATGGACAGCTATCATTACTTGATAACGGGAGAACGCCATGAAACGGTTACTGCTGGCGGTGGTGGTGGTGAGAAGCGGACTGCAAGACTTACTGGTAGCGTCGGTTGATCGCGTGCTTTAAGCGGACGATAGCGAGTCCCTCATTTCACCGGCCACGCCTCTTGCACGAACTTATCACGTGCCGCCCAGAACCGCTTCTTGGTTTCTTGGGGTAACTGTGCGAAATCGTACAGGCCAGGCAACCACTCCACCGACAGTTGACGTGCGTGGCTGCTGGATGACGCAGAAAACCGCACTTTAAATCCAGCACCAATATCAATAAGCTCACTGCGCTTCATGTGCTTCCTCAAGCGATCGTTTGTTGAGCCTCCCGCCTAGCAGCGAGAGGTGTCCCTGATCATTCCCTACCGGCCACCCTCAGCGCTTCCTCCGTCCTCTCTGATCCCGACACTGCGCACAGCGGGCATGTGGATCGGAGACAGGCATGGATTTAAGACATCCCCAGCATTTCTTGGTGGTCCGCATAGCAAGGTTGACAACGTGGGCGAGTTGCGTCATTTCTGCTCTCGCTTCCGCACTTTCAGGTCAGGAAACACTTCCCGCCGCACCTTTGACCAGCCGTCTGCGGCATCTATTCGCATAGACTGTCCGAGGTAGGCTTCGTTGCCCTTCAGTGTGATCCGGTTAGCGCGTCCGCCCGACTCGTTGGAGATGCTAGTGACCTGCGCGTAGACGATACGGCCCGTGTGCTTGTGCCGCATCTTGATAATGTCGCCAGGCGATAGGTATCGTAAGTCGTGTGACGGTTCCATCAAACCAGTGCACCGTATGCTCAGCCCTACTTTTCGCCCCTTACTCAATAAGCATAGGAGATATTTCTGGGAAAATAGCGCCAACGGTAAACAGCCATTCCGTCAGTGCGGGCGGGATGCCGGGCGGTGACCCGGCAGGGCGGTAAGCACAAATGCTCGCTATATGCTTTCACCTTTTTCGCTATTGATGAATGCAAGGGGAAGCTCGACGTATCACCCACACACAGCCCCAAGGGAACTTGGAAGCTCAACGACCCGGCCCCCCGCTCAAGCCGAGAAAATTAACATCCGTGGCCCGATAATCGTGTCAATTACACTCTGATTAGCCCGATAATCGTAAGCGCAAAGCGAACAACGCTCTTGCTCAGCGGGGATTGATGTGCTCGATGTTGATGGTGCCCGGCGACAGCGCCTCGATGTCCTCTACCGTTGTCGCGCCAGGTAGTTTCGTAAACACCTCACGCAAGTACGCATAGGGCTCTAAACCGTGTGCCTTCGCGGTCTCGATCAAGGAATAAAGATTCGCCGATGCGCTGACCCCAGCCACCGAGTCGCTGAATAACCAGGCCTTGCGACCCATCACAAAGGGACGAACCGCGTTCTCGCACAAATTGTTGTCGATCTCCAAGCGCCCGTCATCCAGATAACACGTGAGCTTGTCCCATTGTTCGTGCAAATAACGCAACGCGTTCCCCACCGCACCCTTCGGCGGCACTTGGGGTAGTGTGTCATCTAGCCAGCTGCGCAGCTTGTCCAGGATAGGCTTGGCCTGCACGTTCCTATACGCATAGCGTTGTTGTGGCGTCATCGACCGGGCCTGTTTCTCAACGCGGTACAACGCCTGGATGAACGACAGCCCACGCCACGCCTTACCGCGTCGCTTGCGCTTACCCTGCGCCTTCACTGCCTCGTCAAAGCGACGACGCGCATGGGCCATACAACCCAGCTGCTTAAGTCCATTCCCCGCCACCACCGCGTTGTAGCCCTCATACCCATCCGTCTGTAAATAGCCCGAGTAGCCTGCCAGCAAGCGTTGGGGAACAGCGCCGCTTCTCGAGGGGTCGTAGTCATACAAAATCACCCGCCCATCCGGCGGACCACCGCGCTGCACCCACAAGTAGGATTTCGATTGCGCCCGACGACCCGCTTCCCTCAAAACCTGTACCGGCGTTTCATCCATCTGCACAATGTCATAGTCGAGCAAACGATCCCGCATGAGATTAATCAGCGGCTGCACTAACTGACCCGCCCGTATCATCCAATTCGCCAGCGTCGCTCGGGGGATATCCACACCGATGCGCTGTGATATCCTCTCCTGACGGTACAGCGGTAACGCATCGGCGTACTTGCACACTGTAATGTGCGCCAGCAAGCCCGGCGAGGCCATACTCTTGGGGATCGGTTGCGCAGGGAGCGGTGCCGTCTTGATGCACTGCCCGCAATCGCACGCGTATTGTTTGCGGATATGACGGAGCACCTGGATCTTCGCCGGCACAATATCCAGCTGCTCAGAAACGACCTCGCCTATCTCCGCGAGTAACCGACCATCGTGCTCGCAACGACGCTCGTGCTCGGGCAGTTCATGAACCACCTCGATGCGCGGTAGCCGCTGGGGTAACGGTTTGCGAGCACCCTTCTTCCGACGATGCGCTGATACCGCGACGCTTTCTTCAGGGACAACCTCAGCCTCTGCGCACGCTGTCGATTCCGCTTCATCGAACAAGCGGATTTGATCCGGTGATAACTGCTCGCTACGCGAGGCAAAACGCTTCGCCAATGCAATGTTTAACTGCTCTTGCAGGACAATGACTTGCGATTTGTAGTGCTGGTTCTCTTGCTGCAACTGCTCGTTGCGAGCAGTTATACCAGCCAGTGTTGTCGCTTGATTAGCGATGAATGTCTTCAGCGCTTCAACGTCATCGGGCAGCTGACCCAGCACACTCGACATGCCTTACAGTATACCCGATGCGTCGATCTCAGTCTTTATAAAATACTCGAATAGTGCAATGAATGATGCGCTTGCATCTGCGTAATATCATAGCCATCCAATAGCCAATGCAGTTGCGTTTGCGTTAACGTCACCACCGCCTCGGGCCATCGTCGCGGCCAATGGAATTTCTCTTTCTCAAGGCGCTTGTACCAAAGTGCAAAGCCACTTTGGTCCCAGTAAAGCACTTTCAATTTATTGCGATGACGATTACAAAATACAAACACTGCACCGGAAAACGGGGACAAGCTCATCTCGCTTTCCACGATCACCGACAAGCCATTTATCGATTTGCGGAAATCCACCGGCTCACGATGCAGGTACACCGCCGAGACCTCTCGAAACATCTCCATCGCTCAATCTCGCAGCGCTTGCAGCAACTGCGCCAACCAGCGCGGCTCTACACCCACTGGCAGCTCGAGCGTCGCGCTGCCTGCGTACCGCACGATTATCGTCTCGCCGTGACCGCTTCGTTCCACCGATACCGGCACGAAACGCGACACCTGCTTCTCCGGCGCCGCGCTTAACTGACGGCGGCGCAGACTAAAGTACTTCGCATTGATGCCTTGTTCGCGGCAGAACGTCGCTGCGGTCATGCCGCTTTCAGCTTGCGCCTGAAACACCGCTTCCCAGTCCGATTTTGTGCGTCGCCTCATCCTCTGGTCCTCCGTTATTGAGCAAACGGAGATCCTTTACACTCAACACAGTTCAACCGATAGGGTGCGGTTCACGTTGCGCTTACCGATAATCGTGTTCCTTTCTAGAATAGCCACTACCTGATACGTTTCCCGGTTGGCGACGAGGAGTGACTGTCATGCTTACGCGATTCATCGGTTACCTTTTCGTGCTCGTGCTTATCACGGTTGGAAGCGCACTATCGGCGGAGGAGACGATCCCTACCAGACAGATAATTCTGGAGATCCCGGAGTGTATATTCGATGGCTCGTGCAATGAAATTGAACAAATGGAGGCACACTTAGCACTGTTGCTTGGCGCTCCCCGCGATCTAGCCCATCTGGATTTGTTCGCCTCCATCGACTGTGGCAGCCCACGAGATGCGGTACGACTCCAAACTCAGGTAGATGATCTATGTGACTGGAAGCATGCCGGGAATATGCCTCGCATTACCGCCGCTGGGAAACAAGTTGAGCGTCTGTTTCAGGAACCCGAAGTTGCGCTTTCGCAAAAGGTAGCTTTACTGAAATGGTGCATGTCCGACATGTCACTAAGCTCAGACAGAACCATTTCGGATGCTGCGGAATATTGCCTTGCTGATATGGCTCAGATATTTCCTAGTCTTTTTGAGCAAACAAGCTGGACACTGAATGAGGATGCTCAGCTTGCGATTGGACAACGAACTCACGAGCAGGTTGAGGGACTGTACAGGCTCATGCGAGGTTGGAAAAAAATGAGGGACGAATTCCCTGTCGAATAAGTTGGAAGTGCACGGTGCGGGGACTGTTAGGGGCGTGAGTTATTCGCAGGGGAATGTGACGCTGCAACGCTTTGCGGGCATTGTGGTGTATGTATTGCCGCAGTCGCTGTAGCACGTCATTCACAATTGTTGTATGACTCTCGTGTTGAAACGTGTGTCCGGCTTAGTTTCCCGCCCAGTTTCATGATAGCCAATGCGCTGCGAATCAGTAATTGACATCAGAGAAGCGGAATTATAAGAAATACGAAACTCATCTATTGCGATTGCATATTGAACTGTGTCGGTCGCCTCGAATGTGTCGACCGCGACTTCGATCTTCAATTCATAATCTCGTGCAGACTGCAACCTGATCGCGAGTGCATCTAGATACGTTTCGCCTATCGGCAATGTCAGCTGCAAGTAATGGGACGGTGGATGGACGTCATAACGTTTCGCCGTTTCCCTATCGACGTATATTAAATTCCCATTTACGTCACGGTCGGAATTCGACAACAAAAATACTGCAACTCGATTAATTCCTGATTTGCTAGACAACTTGCTGGATTTTCCGCCGTCGATTATCAATTCTAATGGGTCAAACCCCATATCGGCTTGCCCGCTTATCGTTACCTTTGGGGGCGTTTCGGTCGGGATAGGGAGTTTGTCGAGTATCCCGGGCCACGGGGATTCGTTCGCCGTCGGCATTGGATTGGAAAGAACACGATGCACCGTTAGGTCAAAAAGCGCCATCGTAAAAGGATGTAATCGTTTTATCCATTTTACCGGCTCCCCATCATTAACAACTTCGTGGTAAAGGCGGTCGTCTATCTTTTTGAGGGTCGTCATAACACACCTATCCGCAGGGGAATGACGCGTTCACGACTTTTCTCCATGACCGAGAGTAAAATTATTGTGCTCATCATTGGCGGCGCTGCTTGGTGCATTGGGACGCCATGTGGTTCGCACGCCGTATTAGCCCGATGGCCGCTGAAGTTTGTCGGTACGTACCGACAATTCAGATAACCAATCCTCGTAGAACTCCTCCCAATCCATTTTTAGATCGGGTGTTCGGTTAGGCCAATTCTGCGCAGGGTGGTACAACTCACGGGACTCAATCTCGTCAACAATCTCAATTTGGCGGGAAACATCAAAGCCCGGAATGGCTACCCCGCCCTTACAAAGGTATCGCCCGTTCCCCCCGAGCACTGGAAGGCCCCAATTAGCCTCTATCCCCCGACCAACCGATACGCTAGCAGAGGTGGTTACATCCCCCACGATATACTGGAGACGCAGGTCGCCCTTCATAACGTAGTACCAGGGCCTTAGCTTGTTGCCGGTTCTGCTCGTACGGATAGTGAGAAGAATCGAGTGCGTTTCCCCAGCGTTCAAATAGCGCCACACCGCTAAAAACCCATCATTGTGCCTACGTTCCGGGTCATCTGAACCTAGGAGCGCCGACTCCTTATCGACAATCCCAGCGAGTGTGCCCTTCTGACGGTGTTTTTCCTTGAGGTTGAAGATGATGAACGTGAGCGTAATGGGCCGCATTCGCGGGGCGGTGATGTCTAACTTAATAGTTACCTCACCTACCTTTTTTTCGGATTTTTCCAAATCACAGTCTGTTTGATGGTGCCAAATCAGTATGGACGGCTCGAACAATTTCAAATAAGTCGCATGAGCCAGAACGACCAAATAACCTAGCAGGACGACGACCACGACGCCGATCAGTTCAAACCGATAGGCAAAAATCTGTTCGAGCAGCGCAGTCAGCATGAAATCCTCAGGACGTATATGGACGGCTGCGGCGATGAGTGCCCGACCGTAGAACCTTTATGGTGTCGGCCAGTACGGCAATGGTATCCGTGGTAAGCGATCACGCGCATCATGACAGTATAGCGAGCTACGCTACT